>JADKIR010000005.1:0-723629 GCA_016722655.1 Cytophagaceae bacterium | reverse complement strand
TAATGCAACCGGCACTATTTCATATCAATGGCAGGTCTCGGCGGATAGCATAAATTTTGTAAATATTTCTGGTGCGAATAGTAATACAGTTCTGGTAAATACTGCGACCTCTGATACTTTGTTTTACAGAATTATAGCTACTGCAAGCGGGGTAGGTTGTGGAATGGATACTTCCTCAACAAGCAGAGTAATCATTGTTCCAAATTTAACAATCAGTGTAAATGTAGCAAATATGTCTATTTGCCAAAATTCACCTTTAGTTTTAAAAGGAAACCCATCTAATGGCACAGGTACAATTACTTTTCAATGGCAGCAGCTGGTCGGAGTTGTTTATAACAATATTCCGGGAGAAAATACAGATAGTTTAATTGTAAATACCGGAACTCCCGGTTTAAGAGGATACAGACTAGTTGCCACCGCCTCCGGAGCTGGTTGCGGAACCACAAATTCGGATCCGGCATTGGTTACCATTTATGCAAACCCAACAATATCAATTACCGCAGGAGAGTTTTGCACAGATTCTGATATCCAATTGGCTTCATCAGGGGGAAATATTTACAGTTGGACAGGCCCGTCAGGATTTAATTCAAATCTACAAAATCCATTAATTAGTAATGCAGATAGTACAACTCATAATGGTACATATTATTTGATGGTTACAGATTCTAACGGTTGTATTAATAATGATTCAGCTACAGTTTCAATCCTTCCTTTACCTCTACCTCCTTCATTATCAGGAAGTCAGATTTGCGGTCCGGGAAGCGTAAACCTGGGAGGGTCAAATTGTACTGGAACAATTACATGGTTTGATCAGCAATTTTCAGGAAGTGGTATAGCAACTGGTACGAATTTTGCTACTCCAATATTAAGTGAATCGAGAAATTATTTCGCATCGTGTATTTCGCCTAAAAATTGTTCTAGCACCTTTAGAAGTACTGTTGAAGCTAGAATAAATACTTATCCTGTCACACAAGTATTAGCAATTAATCCGACATGTGTTGGAAAACAAGTTCTGGATAACGGAATGCTAATATTGACAAGATTTAGAGAAAATGAAATGTATTCATTTAATCAAGGGGCAACATACAATTCAGGAACTGCCAATACGCCAGCTGTCATCCCTGTTAACGGGATAGTTTCAGCAACAATCGCAGGGCCAACCAAACTAAGTCCGCAGTCATATACAATAAGAATTATTAGTGCAGAAGGTTGTCCGATTGATCAAACAGTAAACGTAACAAATGTGTGTTTAGAATGTGAGATTCCGTACTGTCCTCCGGCAAATGTGGAAAAAACAAAATAGAAAAAACAATTTTAATTTATACTAATTTATCATGGAAAACAATTATTTGAAAATCAGACTTGCGTCTGTTTTTGGAGAAAAAACTTCAGTTTGGGTGGCCTCACTCACACTGGCGTTTTTGATGTTGTTTGCACATTTGTCAACGTACGCCCAGGTATGTAATCCTGCTCTGGCAATGACGATTACGACATTTGATGCATCCGACTCTGTCACTGCCAATGCCAAAATCAAGGTCAGTGGTATCCAAAACAGTGCAAGCAGAATCGGTTTAAGTGTAGGAAACTCCTACTCGGGCCCGGCATTTGGAGCTTCACCAACCTATGCCTCGCTGGTAGGTGGAATTGTAGATTCTACTTTACAAACTCCTGCAACTGCTCCCGGAAGGCAATACACCTTAAGAGTTTACAACTTTGATGGCTCTTGTTTTACTGACTCTACCTTTTATCTGCCCTATGTAAACTACAACTACACGCCTCAATTTGTTGATATTGAGACAACAATTACACGCTCCCCATCTGGCGATGTGCCAATGGGAGATACAGTCACAGTCACAGTTGCGGTTATTAACAGAGGGTCATTGACTGCAACTGGCGTTACTTTTGAGGTTGCTTATGCTGCAGGATTGACTTATTTCTCGAATGTTCCAAGTATTGGAACTTATTCTGATGCAACTAAGATATGGAATATTGGATCAATTGCTCCTGGTCCTGGAGGTACAGTGAGTTTGACAATGCGTTACATTGTTACCACAAGAGGTATTAAAGAAATTACAGCGGAAACTTTAACGCTTGACCAGTTAGATTTGGATTCCGGTCCTAAACCAACTATACAAGATGCAAACATTGAAGATGATGAAGGACAAATATGTATCACTACTCACCGGGATTGGTGTCCAGGTGATGAATATACTTTTACTTTGGCAAGTGGTATTTACACTGATGTAGTTTGGCAAAGAAGTACAGATAATGGAGCAACTTGGTCAACAATCACTGGAACCAATACTTTTGCTGATGTGACAGGATCGGGTTTAGTTATTAAGCAGATGGGTGATTACAAATATTACAAGGATTCTTCAGCATTATCTTGCGGTTTTGAAGGTTGTTGTCCAATTAAAGTAATTCCTGGTCTTCCTCCAATTTTGACAACTCCTACTAATCAGGTGATTTGTTTTGGAGCTCCTGCACCAGTTATTGAGTCAGCAAATACTCAGGCAGGTTATACTTCTACTACCAACGATACTTATGGTATTCAGGATGAACTTCCTCCATTCCTTTCTGATCAGGGAAGTTTTAGATATCAGTGGTGGAACAATAATGGCCCAAGTAATCCTACTCTTGACTCATTGACAGGGGAAGATACACTTAGATTAAATACCTTACCAACTGCTCCTGGTATATACCACTACAGATTAGTTTCTGAACAAAACGGTCATATTTCTTGCAGAGATACTACTGAGGTAACATTTACTATTAACGAACTTCCAATTCCGGTTGCTTCTTCCAACTCACCAGTTTGTGCTGAAGATACCATATTTCTTCAGGCATATAACTCCGAACCGAGCAATCCAATCAATCCAATTTTACCATTGACATGGAGCTGGTTAGGGCCTGACGGTTGGACATCTGCCGACTCAGTTGACAGAAGATTATTGGCAACAGAGGCTATGGAAGGTAACTATGTTGTTAGAGCAGCATATACCGCTAATACTTTGGAATGTGCTAGTACAGATACAGTTTTTGTAACTATTAATCCGCTTCCAGACAGACCAAATGCTATAGATACAGCTTATTGTCAGTTCATTGCTGCCAAAAGATTGTCTGCTCTTTTAAGCTCACCGGTTATTGATCATAATGGAGATAGCCTAAGATGGTGGCATGGCCCGGTTCTTCCGACTTCGGTTGACCTGCCTGATACTACTTCATTAATCGGTCATAATGTAGGACCATTTGCCAACACAGCAATCGTTGGCCAGGATCTCTGGTTTGTAGCACAGGTCGATGCCAATAATTGTCAGTCCCATCTCGATACCGTTCGAATAGACATTTGGGATCAACCAGATATGCCAACGGTACAGGATGTTGCATGGTGTCAAGATTATCCATCAGCACCGCTTACTGCTGTACACTCTCCTGGTAACTATGCTTTGATTTGGTATGGTTTGGATAAAACTGACCTTCCTGGTGACTCAACTGTAACTTATCCTGCTCCTCCCACTGGTGTTGTTGGAACGTTTACCTACTGGGTTTCACAATATGATAGTACACATAATTGTCAGTCAGATACTATTGATTTCGATGTAATTATTCATGATACTCCTGTTCAGCCTAATGCTGCCGATCCCGTATATTGTTTGAATCAAACAGCAACACCTTTTGATCATACCATTCTACAGGCTCCGAATGATTACCTTACATGGTATTGGTTAACTGACTCATTGGCTCGTCCGGCTACACCTCCTACACCATCTACTGCGGTAGCAGGAGCGACATGGGGATATGTAACTCAGACCAAAATGTATTTGTCACCTATCAACGATACCCTGCGATGCGAATCTCCGCGTGAGCCATTCCTCGTAACTGTTAATCCATTGCCGGTGGCTACTGTGATTCCTGTAAGTGCAATTTGTTTGGGAACTTTGACTCAAAACAACGGTATGCTCGTGTTGAACAGATTCCGTGACAACGATACAGCAGCCTGGAACTTAGGAAATACCTATAATCCAACTGCCAGTACAGGTCCAGCAGATTTAGCTGGAAATCATTTGGTTAACCCAATTCCTTCACATGGTATTTTGGTATCTAATTTACCAAACCCATCGGGACCATCGGATAACTATACAGTAAGGGTTACCAATGAATTTGGTTGTATAATTGACGTAACAGAACCTTTAATTGCCAAAGACTGTACTTGTCCTGGTGGATATTGTGAGCCTGCTACAGTTACAAAAACAAAATAATCTAGGATAATTTTAAAAGAGTATTCCTGAAAACTAAAATAGTAAGTACCTGATTCAATTCAGGTATTTACTATTTTTGATAAAAAAAGGAAACCAACAATACCCAAAAAAGATGGTAAATTTCAATTTGAATTACCGCATAAAAAATCCTCAAAGTCACATATTTCTTATTGGACTTTTCCTGATTCTATTTTCTAATTTTTCAGTAAAAGCTCATACCGATTCTCTGAATACTTTTTGCAAATATCCATCTTTTTCAACTCAAAGTACTGATGTAACTTCTCCAACCGCTTCAGATGGCTATCTGAGGGTATATAATATTTATGAAGCCACACATTATGAAATTATAGAAGGAAATAATACTCCTTTTGATTTTGGGCAGGCATTGCCACTTGAAAAAGGTCAAACTCAATTTGAAATTAAAAATATTTCGAATCCTACCGGGTCAAAGTTTTACCGGGTAAGATTTTATAATGGAAAAGAGACCTGTTTTACCGATCAAACAATAATTTTCCGTCATGTTAATTTTGCGACAAACCGCGATTATGTAAGGGTACAATTGGTGCAAGGAGTTGATAATTCAACACCCAAACTCGACGAAATAGTAACTTTTACTACTATTATCCAAAACAAAGGAACAAAAGAATCATTACCTCTTGAGGTGCGATTGATTCAAAGTGTAAATCTCGAAACCGTACATTATTTTGCAGAACAAGGGCAGTTTACCACTGTTGGGAATATCTGGAAAATTGGAGTATTAGCCGGTGGAAAATCTTTGAAACTCGTTATAAGAGCCAAAGTAAAATCGCAGGGACTCAATTATCTGTCTTCATACATCTCGCAGGAGGGAGTAATTGATTATAGTTATGACGAAGCTTTAACTATTGGTAATGAGGGTGAAAAAAGAGCTGGCACAAGCTGTACCACAGTTCCGATTGGCATTTCCAATAATGAAGTTTATAATATTGTTCTGAAGCAATATAAAGGCGTAAAGTGGTATTATAAAGACGCTTCAGGAAACTTTTCTGAAATCAACGACAAAACAAATTCAAATCTTGCAGTTATAAATCCGGATAGTTCACTTACGGTAAAAATGGGTGGGGAGTTTTCGTTTTCAAAGAAAGTTGGCGATTGTAATATTTCCAGTTGTTGTCCGATTATCGTCGAAACCTGTTCAGGCCCGCCAATTGTCATTGACTCGGTTTATTGTAACGCCTCCATTGACAGTTATAATATTTTGGCACATCTTGAAAATGATAAATACAGTATTATTGAGAAGGTGTTTTTTGCAATGTCAAACCTCAATTTTCCCGTATTGACCAATTATCTTTCCCGAATCAACGCACTGCCACTTACTTCGAGTTCGGGTTTTGTGACTTCACTTGGAAATAGTAAATTTAAAATTGAAAACATTCCTGCATTTATGCCAAATGTTACCCTGGTTTCCAGTGATTTGTCAGGAAAATGCCGAAATATCAGAATAGTAAATGCTCCTAACTGTACTTCTCGTCCTTTGGGGTTGCCTTTACTTGACGAAACTGTTCAATATAAAAATGAGAATAAATCAGCTCCAGCCTTTGTTGTAATAAGTAAAGAAGTTGATACTGAAATAGTGTGGTTTGAAGACGAGTTGGCTCAAAAAGAATTACACGTAGGTAAAAAATATAGAGCCAAAAAAGTCGGCACTTATTATGTAGCTTACAGAGATAAAAACACAAAAGCACTGGGACCCACTACAAGAGCCTATCTCAAAGAATTACAATTAGAAAAACCCGGGAAATTCGGTGGTGAAGATGTGTGCGATTGTGATAATCCATTGATGGTACCATTTGGCGATGTGGGTGACATCACTACTGCCAAAGCATACCCAAATCCAGTAAGTGACATACTTACCGTTGAATATCGTGTACCAGCAAGTACAAATCGGGCTGAACTGAATTTTACCAACGTAAATGGTCGCCTGATAAAAAATATTCCCCTCGAAAAACAAAAAGTGAAGTAAAAGTAGAAACCTATAAATGGGTTGATGGACTATATTTCTACAGTTTGATAATTGATGGAGTGAGAACCATCAGCCAAAAAATTGTAGTTTCACATCAATAAAAATTCCCAAGTCATATCCGGGGTTTTTTATTCTGAAAATGTTTTTTTTAATCATTTCCTTGTTTTTCATTGTAAAGCCTCAATAATTCATTTTTTTTGCATACAATTTTTTTTAAATGAATATAGAAATACAAAATCTGACTCCGGGTCAAATTGTGGCCGAGCTTGATAAATATATTATTGGTCAAAAAGACGCTAAAAAAAACGTAGCCATCGCTCTTAGAAACAGGTGGCGACGAATGAACGCCTCAGAAGATATGAGAGCCGAGATTATTCCCAATAATATTCTGATGATAGGCTCAACCGGTGTTGGTAAAACCGAAATCGCACGCAGACTCGCAAAATTGGCCGATGCCCCGTTTACTAAAGTTGAAGCTTCGAAATTTACAGAAGTGGGCTATGTCGGCCGTGATGTGGAAAGTATGGTCAGAGACCTGGCCGAGCAATCCATAAATATTGTCAAAACCAAAAAGAAAGAAGAGGTTAAAATCAAGGCAACGGAAGCCGTTGAGGAAAAAATCCTTTCAATTCTTATTCCCCCTGTAAAAAAACCGGCAGGCCTCAAAAAAGTGGTTGAAGAACAGCATATTGAATCAGAAAAGTCTGATTATGAATTAAATATTCAAACCAGGGAGGCTTTCAGAGAAAAAATCAAAAAAGGCGAACTCGATAACCGTAAGATAGAAATTGATGTAGCCGGTCATGGTATTGCTCCCATAGGGGTGATGGGTGGGCCCATCGACGATGTTTCAATGATGAATATTCAGGAAATGATCGGAGGTTTTTTGCCAAAAGGAAATAAAAAACGGAAAGTCACGGTGGCCGAAGCCCGTAAAATCATGATGGAGGAGGAATCCGCCAAACTGATTGACATGGACGAGGTAAAAGAAGAAGCCATCTGGAAAGCCGAAAACCTGGGAATTATTTTTATTGATGAAATTGACAAAATTGCCTCAAGTGGTGGAAAATCAGGCCCGGATGTGAGTAGGGAAGGGGTTCAACGAGATTTGCTCCCAATAGTCGAAGGCTCTACAGTCAACACCAAACACGGAAGTATTAAGACAGACCACATTCTGTTTATTGCTGCCGGAGCATTTCATGTTTCAAAACCATCAGATTTAATTCCTGAACTTCAGGGTAGATTTCCGATCAGAGTCGAGCTGGAAGCTTTGACAGAAGACAATTTTTATCAGATATTAAAAACCCCAAAAAACGCACTTACAAAGCAATATACAGCAATGCTTGAGGCAGAAGGGGTCAAACTGGAATTTACAGACGAAGCCCTCAGAGAATTGGCATCTCTCGCTTTTCAAGCCAACTCAGAAGTCGAAAATATTGGTGCAAGAAGACTTCAAACGGTTATGAGCCAATTGCTCAATGATGTGCTATTTGACGTGCCGGAGTTAATCCCTGCGGGAACAGTCGTAAACGTTAGTCGGGAAATGGTGACTGAAAGACTTGCCAACCTTATCAAAAATAAAGACCTGAGTCAATATATTTTGTAAGAACTGAATTTTGATCTAAAGTTTAATACTTTTGAATAGATTCTTATAAGTACCTGCTTTATAAGCTTCGAAATTTTCCTTTTTGTGGTAATTTCCCCCAAAGTAAGTTATGATTGGGTGAAAAGCTTTGGCATCCTGATATCCAGGAATGGGCTGAATCATATTAAATTTTTCGTCGAGATAAACCAGGCTTGGATAGCTCATCTGACCCTGGAGTAATGCAACGGCAGCCATATTGGCCCTGTTGCTTTCATCATATTTATATACCTTTCCTGCAATTTTAATATCTTTTTTTCCTTCAGCATCAAGTTTTACAGCGTAATAATTGGCGTTGATATATTTGGCTACTTCTGAGTTGGAAAAAGTGTTTTTGTCCATCACTTTACACCACCCGCACCAATCGGTATAAACATCAACTATGGTTTTCTTAGGCGTAATCTGGTTGCGTCTGTAGGCTTCTTCTATACTTATCCAGTTGACTTTTGTCTGCCCGAAACCAATATTTGACATCAACAAAAGTCCAACAAATACTATATTTTTCATTTTAAAAATTTCAATTTTTTAGATTAAACGCAAATAGCATTCCAAAAATTTCAAAATATTATAAGATGTTTATAACGAGAAATTTATGAGGTAACTTTCTGGAAAATATTGGCAAAATTTTTCAAAAAAAATATCAAATCAATGTTTATGCCTGCAAAAGCACTAATTTTGAAGCAAATTTGGCGTTTATGGAATTAGAACAAAAGATAAAAGGTCTGGCAAGGGACTTTTTTGATTTTTCAGTAAAAAACAGAAGATACCTTCACCAGCATCCTGAATTATCTTTTCAGGAAAAAAATACGGCTGCCTATATATCCAAAACTCTGAAAGAAATAGGTTTAGAGGTAAGTGAAGGTATTGCCGGCAATGGATTGGTGGTTTTGATAAAAGGAAATAATCCCGATAAAAAGACAGTTGCACTTCGGGCTGATATTGATGCCTTGCCCATAGAGGAAAAAAATGATGTGCCCTATAAGTCACAGAATCAGGGTATTATGCACGCCTGCGGTCATGATGTACATACTGCTTCTTTGCTTACTGTTGCCCGTATTTTGAATTCCCTGAAAGAAGAATTTGAAGGAACTATAAAACTAATTTTTCAGCCAGCCGAGGAAAAAGCTCCCGGTGGTGCCTCGCTCATGATTAAAGAAGGCGTGTTGGAGAGTCCGGCAGTGCAAAGTATTCTTGGACAACATGTTGCACCCAATATTCCGGTTGGGAAAATTGGATTCAGAGAAGGCATGTACATGGCCAGTACTGATGAGATATACATGCGTGTAATAGGAAAAGGAGGACATGGTGCTGCACCGCATCAGGCAGTTGACCCAATAGTAATTGCCTCACACATCATAGTGGCCTTGCAACAAATAATCAGCCGTAACCGAAATCCGGCCTCACCTTCGGTGCTTACATTTGGAAAAATGCAGGCCGATGGTGCTACCAATATTATTCCCGGTGAAGTTTATATTGAAGGAACTTTTCGGTGCATGGATGAACAATGGCGGGCTGAAGGAATAGAAAGAATGAAAAAAATGGCACAGGGAATGGCCGAATCAATGGGAGGAAGCTGTGAATTTTGGATTGAAAAAGGATATCCTTATCTCAAAAATCAACCGGAATTGACCCGCAGAACCCGCTCAGCTGCCGAAAAATACGTGGGTACCGAAAATATAGTAGATTTGGACCTGTGGATGGGTGGAGAAGATTTTGCTTTTTATAGTCAGGTAGTTGATGCCTGTTTCTACCGCCTGGGTACCAGAAATGAGGCAAAAGGCATAGTTTCGGGTGTTCATACTCCTACATTTGATATTGACGAACAAGCTTTAATCTTTGGTCCCGGATTAATGAGCTATTTGGCTATCTCAGAGCTTGCCTCATAGTTTCATAACCAGATATTTTGAGTTTATTGCCACTTATCGAATCTAAATAAAAATATTGGATTTTGGCACTGAATTAGCATAATTTAGTTCAGGAATTATATATTTATGCTATTTTATGTAAATTTGTTTATTCAGTTAGCAGGCTCAGTCACACTATATCTTTGGTTCTTTTCTAATGGAAAGTTTTTTTATTTTTTAAATAAATATAAAAACTCGAATCCGATATTTTTGTTTTGCCTGCTTTTCGGTTTTATTGGTTATCCGGCAATTCTCGCTTTTTGCTATAAATTGTCGTGGGATTATTACTATGATAATCTTTACCTAACGGCTTTTCTTTATACCATTGCCCCAGTAATTTGTTTTTTGATAGGCTTGAAAGTTTACATAATTCTTGACCACAAAAGATGAGGCTTTGTTAGTTTATTGAAGGTAGTTTTTTATCATTTTCAGCGACACCTTCTTTTAAAATCCTGGGGTAAGAATCGCAGAGATTTTTCAATCCACAAGCTTCACATTGAGGATTACGAGCCATACAAGTATATCTGCCATGTAAAATCAACCAGTGATGTGCTTTGGGGATGATGTCATCAGAAAAATATTTTATCAGTTCTTTTTCTACCGCCAGCGGAGTTTTGGCTGTCCTTTTTACCAATCCCAGCCGGTGCGAAACCCTGAATACATGAGTGTCAACAGCCATAGTGGGTTGATTGTGAATCACTGAGGCAATCACATTGGCGGTTTTTCTGCCCACACCAGGCATTTTGGTTAGCTCTTCTACTTTATCAGGCACTTCATTCTTAAATTCCTCCGTAAGTATTTTAGCCATGCCTACCAGGTGTTTTGCTTTATTGTTGGGGTACGAAATACTCCTGATATATTCAAATACCTCATCAGTGTCAGTTCGGGCAAGAGTCTGTGCATTGGGAAATCTTTTGAAAAGTTCCGGTGTAACGATATTTACTCTTTTGTCGGTACATTGGGCCGAAAGGATAACAGCAACCAATAATTCGTATGGGTTTTTATACTGCAGTTCTGTTTCAGGGTTGGGCATATTTTCCTGAAAATAAGCAATCAACCCATCAATTTTTTCCTTCTTTTTCATGAAAGCTTAAATCTTGTCTTTAAATGTTTCATAACCAAAAGATTTGAGCAGTTCAAAAGTATCATTTTCATGCCAGATACCAATGGAGGGCAAGCCAACACCATTAAAAGTGGTAGTTTTGACCATCGTATAGTGAATCATATCATCAAAAATCACCGTATCGCCGATCTGAAGCGGTTTTTCGAAAGAATAGCCGCTCATAAAATCACCCGCAAGGCAGGTCATTCCTCCCAGTCGGTAGGTAGGTTTGCCTTTTTCAGGCTCAGTTGCTCCCCATACTTTCGGCTTGTAGGGCATTTCAAGTGTATCGGGCATGTGTGCCGCAAATGAAACATCCAATATCGCCACATCTACTCCCTGAGCGTCCACTATATCAAGCACTTTGCTTCTCAGGTAGCCGGTTTGCCAGGCTATGGCTGATCCCGGTTCCAGAATTATTTCCAGATTATAGGTAGATTTTAACCTTTTTATGATTCCAATCAAATGCTGATGGTCATAGCCTTGACGGGTCATCAAATGCCCGCCACCCAGATTAAGCCATTTAATCTGATGCAGCAAATCGCCAAATTTCTCCTCAATATGTACCAGTGTGCGTTCGAGCGTGTAGGAGTCGTTTTCACACATGGTATGTGAATGTAGGCCCTCAATTCCCTCTGGTAAGGTATCTCCCAAAGCATCCCGGGTAATTCCCAATCGGGAACCCACTATGCAGGGATTATACATATCGGTTTCTACCTCAGCATATTGCGGGTTGATTCTTAGCCCCATCGAAATCTTTCTGTCAGAGGCTTGTACCTGATCTTTAAACTGATTGTACTGATTGAGCGAATTAAAAGTAATATGGCTGCTATAGCTCATCATTTCTTCAAATTCCTCAGGTTTATAAGCTGGGGCGTAGGTATGGGCATGGCAATGCATCTCCTCAAAAATCAAACGGGCTTCGTTGAGCGAACTTGCTGTGGCTCCAGCCAGATATTTTTTAACCATCGGAAAGGTTTTATACATCGAAAAGCCTTTCAGGGCAAGGATGATTTCCGCACCGGATTCTTCCTGCACCCATTTCAAAAGTTCAAGGTTTTTTCTAAGGAGTTTTTCCTCCAAAACATAACAAGGCGAGGGAATCTGCGAAAAATCTATTGGCATCAAGCTTAATTTTTTCTGCAAAATTAGGGATATCTTTTAGGAAAAATGGAAAGTGGAGGTGGAAATAAGAAAATTTTAAGATTATTAAAAGCTGCATTGCTTGTGGATTGTTAGGTTAATCAAAAAGGGATAGTTTTTTAATACGAAAATTATTTTTTCAAATAGTCTAAAATAAAAAATTGTATTTCTTCTCTAGAAAATTCATACCATAAAAAAGTAACCTAACTCATTGAAATTAAAAATTATAAATACTAAATTTAGTATTTATAAAATGTCTTTTTCTTTAAATAAATTTTCAACATGAACATAATCACACTTTGGTTTGAAAGGATATTCAATAAACTTGAAGCAGGGCTTTCAGGAAAGTTTTTTGACAAACAACTGAGTACGGTATTGGTTTTTGTATTTTTAGTTAGCCAGCTTATAGCATTGGCCAATGATTTAATGCCCGATATGGTGCCCGTTTTTCTGAAAAGTGTCAACCATTTTTCGGGAATAACCATCACATTCAATTTTCTGCTCTATTTTGAGTTATTGGGGTTGATATTTGTGATTCCGCATTCTATTGCCAATAGTATTGGAAAACAATATGAAATTCTGAGTTTAATCTTACTGAGGTCGGCCTTTGAAGAGTTTGCTCATTATGATTTTCATGCCGGATTTGAACAAAATCTTCCTGAAATCCTGAAGATGTTTTCTGATGGGGCTGGGGCACTCATAATTTTTGGTTTAACGCTCATATTTTATGCATTCCAAAAACACCGCCAAATTACGATGGAACCCGGTGATAAAGAGATATTTATTCGATTGAAAAAGGTGGTTGCTTCAGGCGTTTTTCTTAGTTTTATTTTTATTGGTTTTCGTGACCTCAATCACTTGTTTCATTCGGGGCATTTTGTGCAATCATTTCAGTTGTTTTATCTGATGTTGATTTTCGCAGATATGCTTTTTTTGCTTATTTCACTGCGATATGAAATTCATTACGCCAATATCTTCAGGTATTCGGCTTTCGTTTTGATTACCATTTTTATCAGGATGTCATTACTTGCACCGGTATATTATAATGGTGTAATGGGCGTTTTCTCTGTTTTATTTGGGATTTCACTTATTTATTTACACAATCGCTATTTTGAAGTTTTGAAACCGGAAAGTGGAGGGCATTGAATTTGGTTGTCAGGCTTTGGTATATTATAAACTACTGATTATTTTATTTATTTTATCAATAGTTTTATAAGTGATTTTATCAATATTTTTCTCTTTATCTATCAAAATTGACCATCTTTCGGTCTTGAAATTTCTACTCGATTTATTGTTTCCTTTTAAATTGGGAGACAATGAAACATTAAAACAAAGTGCATCTTTTGGATAGTAAGCAAAAAATATTGGGATGTCAGACCCCGACATTTTTTTGTAAAGATTTGGAACCACTAGCAATCCAACGATAGATATGGCAACTCCTAATACTTTTTCAGGTGTCTCTGTTACTTTTCCACCGCAAAATTTGAAGCTTATGAAATTTTGTTCACCTGGTGTTATTTTATGAAGTTTATAGGGGTAAAAGCTATTATTGAATTTTTTTATTGAATACTCCATCATTTCATCAATTCTTTCTGCATATTGAATGGGTACATCCTTGGTTACGCTCCAATCAACCGCCAATTCTTTTAGATTTGACCTTTTTGCTTCCGGTACTTTTATGTGTGAGCCAACACAAGATTGAAGGAGAAGAATTGCAGATATAAAAAGTAAAATTTTATAATTTTCAAATATAGAAAATGGATTTTCAGTTGATTTCATATTGGGATTATATTAGATTTTCCATCAATAAAAAGCAGCATTTTAAATGCCAAAATTTATTTTTTTAAAAAAAAGTGGGATAAATTTTTTAGAAAAAAAATAAACCCTTCAATTTACTGAAGGGCTTATAAATAATATTTATTTTACCTACTCATATACATATTCCTTTCAGAATACACTTGCAGGAAGAAATCATCAGTCAGATCATCAATAAAAAAAATGCCTTCACCGGTTGACTTCATTTCAGGTCCCAATTCTTTGTTTACATTAGGGAATTTATTGAAAGAGAATACCGGAATTTTGATGGCAAATCCTTTTTGAACCGGTTTAAATTCAAAGTCAGTCACCTTATTTACTCCCAGCATTACTTTGGTGGCATAGTTTACATAAGGTTCCTGATATGCTTTACAAATGAACGGAACAGTCCTTGATGCCCTTGGGTTGGCTTCGATTACATATACAATTTCGTTTTTGATAGCAAACTGTATATTGATTAATCCTTTGGTATCCAATGCGATAGCAATACGTTTGGTGTATTCTTCGATTTGTTTCAAAACATTTTCACTCAGATCAAAAGGCGGCAAAAGGGCGTATGAATCGCCGGAGTGAATTCCCGCGGGCTCAATATGCTCCATGATTCCAATGATGTAAGCATTTTCTCCATCACAAATGGCATCGGCTTCGGCTTCGATGGCATTTTCAAGGAAATGGTCCAAAAGAATATTGTTATCAGGAATATCGCTCAGGATTTTCAAAACATGCTGCTCCAGTTCGTTTTCGTTAATCACAATTTTCATACTTTGACCACCCAAAACATAGCTAGGACGAACCAATAAGGGGAATCCAAGTTTTTTGGATACCTCAACCGCCTGATCTGCTGTCCTTACGGTATCAAATTTGGGATATGGTATATCAAGTTCGACCAGTTTTTCAGAGAAACGGCCCCTGTCTTCCGCAAGATCCAATGCCTCGTAGCTGGTGCCAATGATTTTGATGCCATATTTGGTGAGTTTTTCTGCCATTTTCAAGGCAGTTTGTCCACCCAACTGTACGATTACGCCTTCAGGCTTTTCATGCTGAATGATATCCCACACATTTTCCCAGAAAACAGGCTCAAAATACAATTTATCGGCGATATCAGGGTCGGTTGAGACCGTTTCAGGGTTACAGTTAATCATGATTGTTTCATAACCACATTCTTTGGCGGCCAGCACTCCATGCACACAAGAATAGTCAAATTCAATACCTTGTCCGATACGGTTTGGTCCGGATCCCAGCACCACAATTTTCTTTTTATCACTTACAACAGACTCATTGTCAGGGTTTTCGAAAGAAGTATTGAAGGTAGAATAAAAATATGGGGTTTCGGCAGGAAACTCAGCAGAGCAGGTGTCAACACATTTAAACACCCTCTTGATATCAAGATCATTGCGTTTTGGTTAACTTCACTCTCTTTACATCTGAGCATGTGGGCAATCTGCCGGTCAGCAAAGCCCATCTTTTTGGCCTGAACCATCATTTCAGAAGGAACGTCCTGAATGGAAAATTCTTCCATTTTATGTTCCAGCTGTACCATTTCTTCAATCTGCCGCAAAAACCACTTATCGATTTTTGTGAGTTTTTGAATCGTATTAAATGAAATTCCTGCCTTGAAAGCATCATGAATATGGAACAATCGGTTCCAGCTCGGATGCTCCAGACTATATTTTAACTTTTCAGTGTCTTTTTCTTCTTTACCATCGGCACCTATTCCATTTCTCTTTATTTCCAGAGATTGAGCTGCTTTTTGCAATGCTTCCTGGAAATTGCGGCCAATACCCATGGTTTCACCCACAGACTTCATCTGAAGACCCAGCTTGCGGTCACTTCCGGGGAATTTATCAAAGTTCCATCGAGGAATCTTTACAATCACATAATCTATGGCCGGCTCAAAAAACGCCGAAGTAGAACCTGTGATCGGGTTCATCAATTCGTCAAGATTATAACCGATGGCCATTTTTGCAGCAATCTTGGCAATTGGATAACCGGTTGCTTTCGACGCCAAAGCTGAGGAACGACTCACCCTGGGGTTGATCTCGATGGCGATGATTTCGTCGGTATCTGGATGCAATGAAAACTGGACGTTACACCCTCCGGCAAACTGCCCGATTCCGTTCATCATTTTGATAGCCATGTCCCGCATTTTCTGATAGATAGTGTCAGGCAATGTCATGGCAGGGGCTACTGTGATGGAGTCACCAGTATGTACTCCCATCGGATCAAAGTTCTCGATGGTACAAATGATTACAATATTCTGATTATGATCCCGAAGAAGCTCCAATTCATATTCTTTCCAGCCCATTATTGATTGCTCTATCAACACCTCATGAACAGGAGAGGCATGTAAACCGTGATTTAGTGCAGAATCAAATTCTTCAGGTGTATTTACAAATCCGCCCCCGGTACCACCAAGGGTATAAGAAGGACGTATTACCAAAGGGAATCCAATTTCCTGTGCAATTTCTTTACCTTCCAGAAAAGACTTGGCTGTGCGGCCTTTACAAACTCCCACGCCCAGCTCAAGCATTTTCATTCTGAACAGTTCGCGGTCTTCGGTAGTCTCAATGGCTTTGATATCTACACCTATGATGCCCACATCGTATTTTTTCCAAATACCGGCTTTATCGCAGTCAATGGCAAGATTTAAGGCTGTTTGGCCTCCCATAGTAGGGAGCACATGCGTGATAGGTTTGCCAATTTCCTGATGTTTTTTCAGGATTTCAATGATTGATTTTTTCTCGAGTGGCTTTAGATATACATAGTCGGCATTCATGGGGTCTGTCATGATGGTTGCCGGGTTGGAGTTTATCAGTGCTACTTCAATTCCTTCCTGTTTAATTGATCGGGCGGCCTGGGAGCCGGAGTAGTCAAATTCACAAGCTTGTCCTATGACAATGGGCCCTGAACCGATGATCAGGACTGACTTAATGCTAGAATCTTTAGGCATTTTTTTTTGGAGAGGTTTCGATTTGATTATCGAAGTACAAAGTTAATAAAGAATGACTTTACAGCCTTGAAAAATTTTGAAAAAAAGCTACTAAAAGTATCAATTGTGATTTCTCTAAGGATTTTTATTGTTTTTTTTAGGCGTACTTTGTTTAATTTCAACCAGAAAAAGGAGCAACTATCAATACCTTTTCTTTATCCACAATCACCTGACCAGCAGGCATTCCCTTGCCTTTTCTTACGTGTTTTTTTTGGGTAAAAATAACCGGAACTACGGTTTCACTGCTTCTTTTTGAATAAAATGCCGCAATGGATGCCGCGTGCTCCGCCACGAAGTCCGGTATGGCTTTTTTGTTGGGATTTTTTATCACTACATGTGAGCCTGGGGTATCACGGGCATGAAGCCAATAATCTTCTTTTTGTGCATGTTTTTGGGTGAGCAGGTCATTGTTTTTAGCATTTTTTCCAACCCAAATCTCCCAGTTTTCAAAATTAAATACTCTGAACGGACTTTCCTGATTTTTGATATTTTCGGTCCTGGTTTCTACTTTTTGAAAGTTTTTTAGCTCTTTAAGTGACTCAATGGATTCGATTGTAAGTAGTTTATTTTCAAGAAAATCTATCTTTTTTTCTGCTGCATTAATGTTGGAATCAATGGCCTCAATTTCTATTTTTTCGTTTTTACTTTTTCGGTAAAAATTCTCTGCATTTTTTTGTGGAGAGAGGTCCTTTTTTAGTTTTATGGTAATTTTTTGCTGATTGTAGAAATCATCCAACTCTACACTTTCTTGTCCTGAATTAATCTGGTGAAGGTTGGCCATCAGGATATTGGCAATCTTTTCTTTTGATGTGCCATCAAGCAATGCAAAGAGTTTATTTTCAGTGTTTTCTTTATAGTTTTTTGTTTTCAGAATTTCCTTTTCAAGCTGCTTTTTTAATTTTTCTTTTTCTGAGAAAAAAGTAATTTCTTTTTGGTAAAAAATATAAAAATCATTGATAGCCGCAGTAGCCGTGTCAAATGTTTTTAATTTTCCCGGAAAATCAAGCAGACTTAAAACCGGCTTTTCGTTGAGAAAACCTATGTGGAATTTAGGGCTTTCAAATTGGGTAATAAACTGATTTACTATTTTCCATTTTTCAGATAAATCCTCATTATTTACCTGATTTTCAATAATCTCAGAAGCAGTTTTTCCTAATGTAAACCAGGTTTTTCTGATATTTCCATTGTTTTGAATAAACGAATCCAGGCTGAAATCGGGCTTTTTGCCAAAATCAATTAATTGCAGATTTTTATCTGTCAAAAGGGCATTGTTAAATAGATAAATCAATATTTCTTCCTTGAAAATCAGCAGATTGGGCCTGTTTCCGAAAAACTTAAAAACGAGTTTGTAATTATTTTGAATTTGGATATAAAATGCCCTTTCGTGTTCAAAGACCTCAATTTTCAGTACCTCCAGTCCATAGATTTCTTCCCAAAGATTCACCGAATTCCGACGAGCCCTGCCAAAACTTTCCAAAATAGTAACACTTGAAAAATCAGGACGCATCGTAGCTTTTAAGAACGTTTCTTTTTGATTTTTGGTGAAGCCCAAAACGAGCTCATCTTTTTCCTGGCTGAAACAAACCTCAAGTATTGCACCCGTAAGACTGGTGTTGAATTCTGAACTTAAATGCTTAAGAAAGAAGTAGTTGTTATGCATTTTCTATTTTTGCCATTACGCCTTCTTTCAGTGCAAAATTTGAGATTTTGATTTGTGCAATATGGTATGTTTGCAAAAGGAATTTAATCAGAATCGTGGCTACCACCATCATATCGACCCTCAGCGGAATCATACCACCGATTTTAGATCTTTCTTCATGGTTGGCAAAAACTATAAGTTCGTAAGCATGAGCAAATTCTTCTATCGGGTACTCGAATCCATGGATTTCATGTGGGGCAAAATCACCCCGGTTACGCCAGAAAAACATATCATTCAGGGTATCAAATGAGCCGGAAGAACCAATCAAAATTTTTGGTGAATATTGATGCACTGCATTGGTCAGGGGCAATAAGGTCTCCCGAAGGTATTCTTCCAGTCGGTTGATTTCAGAGACCGGAATCGGGTCTTTTTTCATAAAACGCTCCAAGAGCCTTTGGCCCCCGATTTCGAAAGATTGCAACCAGAGCACTTTTTCGGCATTACAAATGATAAACTCAACACTGCCACCGCCAATATCCACAATAAGTGAAGGGTATTCGATTGTAACGGCCTGTTTTACACCCTGATAGATGAGTTCAGCTTCTTCTTTTCCGTCGATTACATTAATCTTAATACCTGTTTCTGCCTTCACTCGTTCCAGAAATTCGGTCTGATTGCCCGCATTTCTGACGGCACTGGTTCCAAAAGAATGAACGTTTTCGGGAGCAACTTCAAATTCGGTTATTTTGGATTTAAACTCTCCTAAGACTCCCAGAGCCCTTTGTATGCCATCTTCGGTTATGAAACCTGCATTGATGCCCCCCATGCCGATTTTGGCAGCTTTAGAAGTTTTGTAAAGCACCTGGTGGTTTTCTACAATCATCAGATGAAAAGTATTGGTGCCGAGGTCAATGATGGCGTATTTCATTTCTTGAGAATTTTGGACAAAATTACCAAAAAAATCAGGGAATGCGGACTTGAATTTAACAATAAATTGATTTCAATTTACGCCTTCATTTTTTCTATAAAACTATCATAAATCTCCTTAATTTCACCTTTAAAATTATCATCAGTCAGGCGAGTTTTCATGAAAGTTTTACCATCATTTTTAAGCTCATCAGGTAAAACCAAAATGATAGGGAAGGCTTCGCAATGGCTGCATTTTTGGCCTGAAATATTTTTTACTTCATTGAACACCAGGTTGTACCCGAATTTCTCATCTTTTTTCTCAAATGTACTTCCACAACAAGTCACAAACACCAATGATTTGATTTTATCAAGATTACTTTTTACAAAATTCTTCAAAGGGACAATAAATTTGCCCATAAAAATAGGTCCGCAAAGTATTACCCTGTCATAATCTTCGAGCTTAGATTTTATGGGTTTATTTCCAAAATTTATACCCATAAGCATCAATAAATGACTGTTGATTTTGGGTATTATTTCTTCGATCGGGCAATCAAAATCTTTGGCGATTCTTTGTGCAAGGTATTTGTTGCTGCCATTGTGGGAAAAATACAATACGATGGTTTTCATTTTTCTTTTACTAAATAGAACATTATAAAAATATGATAATCAGATTATTAAAATTTATTCTTCTATTTCATATTTATTCAAATTAATACCTTTTTTAAATATCATCCTAGAGAATATTGATGGTCGGTTGCTGTAAAATCAGGTTTTAAAACATTTTCAGAATTAAATACAATTTTGTTTGGAGATTATTGAAATAATATCGTTATTTTTATATTGTTTTTATATTCAACAATCTGATAGTCAATGATATTGTAAAATGAAAAAGGCAATGTTTTATCTGTTGGCCATTCCGATGCTTGCAGGTGATGTATTTCAGGAATTAGGAATTAATGCCACCGAAGGCCAGTCTTATTTTTTTAATTCAGTTACGCTGGGAAGCACATCCTTCCCGGGAGGAGCAGCCAAAATCCCCAATGATCAAAAAGTGCGGGTAATTAGATTTTTGGGAGAATACTTCCGGAAATATTACAAAACTGAAGATTTTAAAGGCCGCTACGACACCTGGTGGAAAGAACAGGAACCTGAAAAACCCGAAACGCCTGAACAACGCTTGGCTAGAGAAAAACTGGAAAGAGAAAATCAGGAGAAAGAAGGGGAGAGAAACGCCCTGGAAGGTGAAAAAGCTCTGAGAAAGCAAATTGCCGAAACCAAAGACGCTGCCATGAAAAAACAGCTGCAGGAAATTTTGGAAAGTACCCTAAAAATTCAAAAGCAATTAAAGGAACAGCTTAACAATCCTGAGTTTAAGAAACAAATGAAGGAAATGGAGACGTTTCAAAAACAAGCCTATGAAGAGGAATACAAAATAAAAGCCGCTGAGTACCAAACCGACCTCGGGCGATGGAATGCAATAAAGAATCCCGATGTTTTGCTCAAAGAAAAGCTGGAGGAATTTCTCGACCGAAGTGCTGATATTGATTTCTCAGCTAAACTCAAAGAGCAATATGGCCACAAGGTTTTTGTAAACCCTGACTTTGAATCCAAAGACAGTTTCTGGAAACTATGCTTCCGAGCCGGAAAACCTGCTATGGAGGCAGCCAGAGCGATTGCTATTGAGTGGTTGGGAGAGATGAAGTAGATTTTTAAAATATTAAAACAATAACAAATTCTTTTTTGATTCTATCAGGTTTTTAAATGAAAACTGCCTGAGAAAGATGAGTATTTTTAGTTTTAAATAATTATTTATTGAAAATTAAATTTGCAAAACCCGGAATTTCGGAGGAATGAGTTATGAGCCTGTCAGGTCCATCAACCCATAAACATTTATAATCTTTTTTATTGAAAAAATCAAAAACACTTTCTTTGGTTTCTTCCCTTACTTCAATGAGAAATGTTGTTTCGGGTAAATCGATTGTCAATCCGGAAATCACTTCATATTCAAAACCTTCTACATCAATTTTTACAAAATTTGGATTTCCAAATGATTTAATTAAAGTGTCAAATTTCATTAAACTTACTTTTGTAGAAAAACCTTTAAAGTTATTGCCTACAAATTGTTTTTTAAATGAGCCCATCCTTCCCCCTGTTTCAGTGTCTCTGAAAAAATCCAACTCAGAGTCTTCATTTCCAACCCCGCAATTAATGCAACTTACATTGATGCACTGATTGATATTCATGTTAAACTGTAAAAAAGAAAAATTTTTATAATCTGGTTCAAATGAGAATACTTGACCATTTTGTCCGACTAATTCACTGAAAGGAATCGCATATTGTCCAATATTACCCCCAATGTCGAATACAATATTTCCAGGATAGATATATTTTGGTAATTTTTGCTGGATATTCTCCTCATATTTTATGGTTTTTTGGAATAAAAAATTGAGATGTTGTGCTTTTTCATAATACAGGGTTTTATTAATTCCACTGTATTTTTTTCCTGTAATCTCTCCTTTAGTGATAAATTTTAAAAAATGTCTAATTATTGCAAACGCAAATTGTTTCATCAATGATTTATTTATGAGGGCGGTTAGAGTTCAATTTTCTATAGAGTTATAACGTTTAAATATTTTTTGAGAAAATTATTCGAAATTGAAAAATCAGGATTCCCTTTTTTTTTTTTTAAATTCTCAAAAATATACTAATAAAACCCACGAATTTATAACCACTTATTTACTTTAACAAAGAAAACTCCTGCTTTTTGGATAATTCGGTTCTATATTTTTTGGTGTTTAAAATTATTTTTTGCCCGGGAAATCAATCTTTATATTTGAGTTACACCTATTTCAAACTTTGATTTAGAATCTAAAAAAACATTCTAATATTTTTCTATATTTTAAGAATGTATTAATTGCAGGTAGGTTTTTAGTTTTTTTTGCGGTTGAAAACCAAAGTGTTAAATTTTACATATAAACAATTAGCAAAAGAAATGGGCCAATCTACATTGACCCACTTCCACAAAAAAGATCTACAACTATTCAGTTTTTGCGACCCTCTTTGGTTTTTTCTTCAGAGACTTTTTGGTGCCTCCGGCCATCTGGTATTGATTGGAATCTTTGCCAAATTTGGCTCCAACTCCGATCAACATCCTTTCTGAAAAATCCCTAAGTACCGTCTCCTTTTCAGTAATACGGTTTCTTAGTTCACCCAAACTGGCAACCTGGGTATTGTACTGGTTTACCAGGGCTTCCACATCAGTGATGGCTGTCTGGTAATTGTCAACAGTGAGACCATTTCCGAGGTCCAAATCGGCTGCAATCGATCGCACTCCGGCGATCCTTGAAACTGCAGAGGTCAGAGTACTACTCTGTGTTGTTTTCATCTTAAATCAATGTTTAAAATGAGAAAAAATGGCCCCGGAACTTGATAAATCTCAAATGTTGACATAAATTGAATCGTCAAATTACATTTACGTCATCAGGCTTCTCCTTTTTTGGGGAGGCCTTTTGATTTTTATGGTCGGCCCGGAGACCGGATATAACTGATATTCAGTTCAATTTTTACAAACAAAACAAACACAATTCTCCCTTGTTTGATCGCTTTTTTTAGCAATCAAACCGCTTTTTTGGTCATTGACAAGGTGGGTTTGCTAAAATTATATCCATTATAATCCTGGATATTTTTCATCCACTCTTCAATAACCTTATTATGGTTAAGAGTTCTGGCAACAATACGGGACAAGCCCTTTTCTTTCTAAACAGCTGAGGAGAAAGTGTTTCGATTAGTTCTATACAAAGCTAAGGAAAATTAAAATTACCGACCAAATTTTTTCGCAAATCGGACCATTTATTTTTTAAATTAAACGTATTTTTGGTGTTAATTAAGGGTAGGAAAAGTGGAGGTTTTTAAGGAAATGTATTTGTTAAGTCCCTGATGATGAAGTATTTAAATATTATATTTTTTTAAATACTTGAATTGTTCTTTTGATTGTATTTTTAAAAAATAATTTTGTTAACAATTAAAAAGTTTTTTCAATAATCAATAATTTCATTTTCTGGAATAATAAATTCATCTAAATGTTTATCTTCTATTTTATTTACTTCATCTTTTAATTCTTCTAATTCAACATCTATCTTATCTTAATCTTCTTCTAACTGATTCTTGAAGTTCTTCAATCAAGTTTCTTTAAAGTCTTCAACCAAATTGTTTTTCATTCTCTCGAATCATTTGAAATTTGATTTGATAACATATTCCTATATATAATTTAAACTTGTTCATTCCTTTGCAAAAAACATTTCTTCTTTAGTAATGGATGTTTCTTGCTTTGCAACAAACGTTTCTTCTTTAGTAATACATGTCTATTCCTTTATAACAAACATCCATTCTTTAGTAATGCATGTTCATTGGCTTATAAAAAACGTTTGCTACTTAGTAACAAACGTTCATTGGTTTATAACAAACATCTTTTCTTTAGTAACGCATGTTTGTTGGCTTATAGAAAATGTTTTTTGCAAAGCAAAACTTGTTTTGTATACTTGTCCTATTTTTTTAAACATGAAGATATTTAAGGAATTAAAGGCCTGAAAAATTCTAACTTTCTAACTTTCCACCTTTCCAACAGAATACCTGCTGCCAACTCACTGCTACCTAAATTTCGCAAAAGCCACAAAGAAGGCACAAAATGCACAAAGGTTTTTTTTTAAACATTAATGGCATGAAGGGATTAAGGACATTTAGAATTCACTCTTTCCAACTTACCACCTCTAAATAACTGTTGCCTACTGCCTGTTGCCTATCTCCTTAAATTACACAAAATCCACAAAGAAGACACAAAATGCACAAAGGATGGTTTTAGATTTAGCCATGAAGGACATTTAGAGTCTGATATTTCAATCATAATCTTCCAAAAACTTAGCATATACTAATATTTTAAAGAAAATTACTCCTGCACTATTTTCAAAAACAATGATTATTTGAGTAGTATTGCATAAAAAAACTGTAAAAACTATCGATTAAACCAAAGCGTGTAAGAAATATATTCAGCGTTTAGCTTAAAAATCCTGTTATCAGAAACTACCACTTTCAGAAAAACAACGGGGATGAAGCAAAAAACGCCTGCGGTCATGCGTGGGCGTTGCTTTATTTTGTTGTTTGGGCTGTGGTAGGCCTCTGATAGCGAATAATTGCGACGTTCCACGTTTTTTTATTTGTAATGACCGTATGACCAAGCTTAAAGAAACTCTGCTCGACATCCTCAAAGAAGACCAAAGACTGTTTGACGAACAGGCTGAACTCAAAGAAAATCTGCTCAGAGAACTCATTGACCAGTATGACCCCCAACTCATAGGGCTGCTTTTAAACCACGAAATCACTCGACAAAAGTTCTTTGTTTCTGCCGGAAAAGCCATGGTTTTTAAAGGCAATGACTTCAAGTTTTTTATTGACGAAAACAAGCTCGACAATAGCTATACCCAATTTGAAAACAAAATAGGGCTTAAAGTTGGAAGTAGGCTGCTGAGAGAATACCGTGATGTGGTGCTCAATTTCCCCTACAAAGACTGCGTGCTGGAGGGCGGACAAAGTACTGAGGAGGGAACAGATACCTATTTTGAATACAACAAGGAATCAGGCAACTATGACGAAAAGAAGGCCAGACGGAAAGAAATATTTTTTAATCAAATACTGGCCAAAGATGAGATAGACCGTCTTTTTGAACCCAAGGCTTTTGCCAATGTGCGGAAATACCAAAAAGATGAGAATGGTAGTATTACTGAAAGCGAAGCAAAAGAATTTACCAGAGACAAAAATGGGGATATAAAAGATAACCTTATCATCAAAGGAAACAATTTATTGGCCTTGCATAGCCTGAAAGAGCAGTTTAGAGGGAAAGTGAAACTAATCTATATTGATCCGCCTTACAACACAGGAAATGATAGCTTTGCTTATAACGATAATTTTAACCATTCTTCCTGGTTGGTTTTTATGAAAAACCGGCTTGAAATTGCAAAGGAACTATTGAGAGAGGATGGCAGTATTTGGATTAATATTGATGATGATGAAAGCCATTATTTAAAAGCATTAGGAGACAGTATTTTTGGGAGACATAATTTTATAGCAAACGTAATTTGGGAGAAGAAATATGCTCCACAAAATGATTCAAAATATTTTTCTGACAACCATGACCATATTTTAATTTTCGCCAAAAATAGTCCAAGTTTTTCTGTAAATCTTCTACCAAGATCAGAAGAAATGGATAATAGATACAGAAATCCAGATAATGACAAAAGAGGCGTTTGGACATCTGATAATCTACTTGTAAAAACTTATTCAGCTACATATGATTATCCTATTAAAAATCCAGTTGGAAGAATTATTAACCCACCTAACGGTAGTTGCTGGCGTGTTTCAAAAGAAAAATTTGAAGAATTAAAGACTGATAATCGTATTTGGTTTGGAGAAAAAGGGGAAAATGTTCCACGTTTAAAAAGGTTTCTGTCGGAAGTACAACAAGGTAGTACTCCCTTGACAATTTGGAAACATCAAGAAGCGGGACATAATCAAGATGCAAGACGTGAACTTTTTGAATTGGTTGAAACAAATATTTTTACAACACCAAAACCTGAAAAACTTTTATATAGAATAATAACTATTGGCTCTAATGAAAAAGACATAATTCTTGATTTCCATATAGGAAGTGGAACTACCGCAGCAGTGGCTCATAAAATGAATCGTCAGTTTATTGGGATTGAGCAAATGGACTACATTGAAAATGTAACCGTTGAAAGACTAAAAATGGTAATTGAAGGAGAGGAGGGTGGAATCTCAAAAACTGTAAATTGGCATGGTGGAGGTTCCTTCATCTATCTCGAACTCGCCAAAAACAATCAAAATGCCCTTGAAAGAATAGAAGCCGCAGGTTCTTATGAAGAATTGATGACGTTTTTTGATGAAATGTATGAGCGGTATTTCCTGAATTATAACGTCAAAATCAGGGAATTTAAAGAAAAAGTATCCCAGGAGCCGGCATTTAAAAATCTTCCACTAGAAAGACAAAAGCAGATATTCGGCAAAATGTTGGATCTTAATCAGCTGTATGTCAACCGCTCCGATATGGAAGATAGTCGCTTTCAACTCAGCGAAAATGACATAACTGCAACCCATAATTTTTACGGTAAAAATCCCACTTTTTTATGAATCTATTTCCCGAAAAATATCTATTTGATGAACTAAAGCCCAAAGCTTATGATTTGGATATTCCTAAGCTCAAGCTTTCAGATTATAGTTATATTACTGACAATCTGCGGTTTCCACTATTCAAATGGCAGGAAGAGGCTTTGCTCAATTTCCTGACTTTTGAGGCCATTAAAGATGCCGAAGAGGATACTTCGCCCACTCATTTGCTGTTTAACATGGCGACAGGGTCGGGAAAAACACTCGTAATGGCAGCTACTATTTTGTATTATTATAAAAAAGGCTACCGGCATTTTATATTTTTCGTCAATCAAAATAACATTGTAGGTAAAACCGAGGAAAACCTTTGCAATGCAGCCCATAGCAAATACCTTTTTCAGAAAAATATTGTAATAGATGACCAAACGGTCAATATCAAACAGGTCAATACATTTGATGATTTCAGTGACGACATCCAGATTAAATTCACTTCGATTCACTCACTGCACAATGATGTTTATAAGATTAGAGAAGATAATGTTTTTTTAGAAGATTTACAGAATCGCAATATCGTGATGCTTGGCGATGAAGCCCACCACCTGAATGCAGACACTAAAAAGAATAAAAACATTCAAACGGAAATACTAGCCATAAAGGAACTTTCAGAAAATGCCTCGCAAGATGACATTGAAAAAAGTTGGGAGCATACAGTTATTGATCTACTATTAAACAAAGAAGGGAAAAAAGGGATAAATAAAAACGTGCTGCTCGAATTTACGGCCACAGTTCCCGAACACAGCGAGGTAAGAAGAAAGTATTTGTCTAAAACCATTGTCAAATTTGACCTTAAAGATTTTTTAAAAGCGGGTTATACCAAGGAAATCAATCTGGTGTCGTCTAGTTTTGATAAAAAGAAAAGGATATTGCAGGCACTCCTTTTTAATTGGTACCGGCACAAAATAGCCTTGAAATACAACATTCCCCATTTCAAGCCGGTGATATTGTTTAGAAGTAAAACAATCGATGTAGCCGACAGCAATAATTCCAAAGATGACTATCTTTTCTTTAGAAATCTGGTGGATAGTTTGAGTGCTTCTGATTTTGATTTTCTGAAAGAAATAGATGAGCATAAGTTTATGGACATCACCGAAACCTACCAGAAAGGTCAGAGTCGAATCATTGATGTAAAAAGATATATCTCAGACAATAGTCTGCAAATCAGAGAGATCATAGCATATATTCAATATCAATTTGCTGACCACAATTGTGTCATTACCAACTCCAGTACCAACAAAACTAAAAAGGAAAAGACAGATGCCGAAACTGAGCGGCTGCTCAATAGTCTGGAAGACAAAGACAATCATATTAGGGCTATTTTTACAGTTCAGCGGCTTACCGAGGGTTGGGATGTGCAGAATCTTTACGACATTGTGAGGCTCTATGAAGGCCAAAATACCGGAGGCTCAAACAAAGGGAAAAGTGGAGGTGCCACCACTTCAGAAGTACAGTTGATTGGTCGGGGCGTTAGGTATTTCCCATTTGAATATGATAATAAAGAACGGAACCGCCGGAAATTTGATAATGACCTGAACCATGAGCTGCGGGTATTGGAAGAATTTTATTTTCACAGCGACAATGACGAGCGGTATCTGAGCGAACTCAAAAAAGAACTCAAAGATAAAGAATGGCTCACAGACCAAAAGAAACTGAAGACTTTTGGGTTAAAGGAGAAATCTTTATTTGATTCAAATTATCCCAACATTTTTGTCAATAAGCGACTTGATAATCCCAAGAGAAGGAAAAGTACTCTAGAGGAAATAGGTAAAGAATTCAATTTTGAATATACCATAGGAGCCTTAAACCTTAATGAAACTGCATTAAATCTGGAAAAAGGGGAGACGGACAAAACCAAATACGCCACAGGATCCAGCGAATTTGGTACAATGAATATGAAATTGAAAGAGTTTGATTTGCATCTGATAAGAAAGGCAATCAATAAAATTTCGGTTAAAGAAAATTCCTTGTTCAGGTTTCAGCGTCTCACGAAGGAGCTGAATATCAGCTCAATGGATGAATTACTAAAAGATGAATTTCTGGGGGCATTTCCGATACAAATCAAACTTCCAACAGGACTTTATAATCAGATAGGGGGCACAAAGAAGCATATTTTCATGATTGATTCAGAAGAATTACTGAAAATATTGATGCGGTTTTTTGAGAAAATCACAACAGAATTAGGACTGGTTTCTAATCCATACGTTGGTTCGGAGCTTGGTCATGTGCCTGTCAAAGAGCTTTTTGGAACTTTCAAAACCAAGTCTGTCATAGAAGATGATAAAAACTCGAAAATCGAAGAATTAATCAAAGATAAAGACTGGTATATTTTGGATGGATTTCATGGTACCACGGAGGAGCAATCACTTATAGAGTTTCTGAGCGGCATTATGGGTAACTTTGAAAGCCAATATGAGAAAGTATCTTTATTGAGAAATGAAGAAGTTTATAAAATCTACGATTTTGAGCAAG
Organism: Cytophagaceae bacterium; assembly: GCA_016722655.1. NCBI lineage: Bacteria > Pseudomonadati > Bacteroidota > Cytophagia > Cytophagales > Cytophagaceae > Cytophagaceae bacterium. The sequence goes on along the minus strand of JADKIR010000005.1, from coordinate 694,526 downwards.
GACGAGGTTTTATGCCGGATTTTCTGCTGTTTCTAAAACAGAAAGAAAAGGACCTGTATTACCAGATTTTTATCGAACCCAAGGGCGACCAATTTAAAGATGCTCAGGGCAATTTCTTCGGCTCAAAAGAAGGCTGGAAGGAAATATTTATGCAACAGATTAGTCAAAAGTATGGCCAGGAACCTTACCTGAAAGCAGAAAACAATGACTTTATTTTATATGGATTGCCTTTGTACAACAAGAAAAATGAGGCCACATGGAAACAAAGCTTAATTGAGAAATTGGGCGTTGGGATTTGAGTATTTGATCGAGCGTTAATATAAGGTTAGAAAAGAAAAAGCTAAAAATGGGATAGGGGTGGGAGATATTTTTGGATTTGGAATTATTTCTTTTCATTTAGAAATAATGAGTTTTTACGGTTCTGAATATTCTGGAATAGCAAACATGATATTTTATTTAGCCCATTCCAACTATTTTATTTATATCATCTGATTCAGGTAAACTTAAGGGACGTTTAAGTTAATTTTTACCAAATAATAAATATTCTGACTTTTTATTTAATGGTTAGATATTTAATGATAATTTGGAAGATTAAACTGAATTCAAAATGAAATATCCTGACACAAAAAGTAAAAAATGGATTTTGCAGTTTTTTCTACTTGCCTTTTTTAGCAATAATCTTTTTTCTCAAAATCTGCCTCATAAAATCTACACCATAAATGATGGTTTGGCCGGGATGCAATGTTTCAATGTTTTTAAGGATTCCAGAGGGTTTATTTGGACCATTACCTCAAATGGGCTTTCAAGATTTGATGGCGAGTACTTTACTAATTTTAATACGGAAAATGGGTTGGAAAATAACACCAGATTTTCAAATCTTATTGAATTGTCTGATGGTCGTATTTGCTTCTTAAATGGCAAATATTTACACGTTTTTGACAATAAAACTTTTTATAAGTTTAAGCTTCCAGAGTTTTATAGGTTTCAACATAACCTGGTTCTTTATAATTATGGAGAAAATGAAGTTTTATTTTTTCTTTCTAATACAAAGAAAGCCGAACATAAATATGTACCATATTTATTTAATCTTCACACGAAAATTTATAAGAAAGTTTCATTTCCTGATTTTAATGAAAGAGAGGTTTTTATTCCAGCCTACTATGATGATATCGAAAAAGTTTTCTTAGGTTTTAAATATAAAGATAATTTAAAAATAGGATTATATAAATATAAAAATGGGAAATATGAATTTATGCTCAAGTCTAGTGTGGATGGAGAATATCATTTAACATTTTCTAACAATGGAAGACTTTTCGTTGGAGTAAAAAACAAAAATTTAAAAACTTATTTATATTATTATCAAGAAGGAAATTTAAAACTTTGGCAAGAATCAGATTCAAAGAGTGAAAAAATCATTAACGAAATTGATCAAGATGCAATAGAAGAAAAAGATGGCTCAATTTTTTATATTGAAAAAGGTTCCCAAAAAAAAGAATTGATAAGTGATCGCATTGGTAACGCATCAAACTATATAATTGACTCCCTTAATCAAATTATTTGGATTGCTACAGAGAAAGGCCTTGTGTCATTTTTTAATAATGGGATAAAAAATATTTCTGAAAAAGATGCCGGTAATGTTTGGAGCGTTTCGGAAGACAAATATCAAAATATCTGGATGATATCTTATGGTCCGGAATCTAAAGTTTGGAATGGAAAAAGCTTTAAACCAGTAGTTGACCATAAGAAATTTTTTCCTTTTTTTTCTGAGGATAAAATCTTAAGAACTACTAAAGAATCTAATTTATTTTACTTTGGCTCTACGAAGGATAAACTTGGAAATATCTGGTTACCCCATGGCTCAGCACTTTTTAAAACAAACGGAAAGAAAATTGATAAACCTTTTAATCTTGGGTCTTTTTTCAGTTACTATGATAAGGATAAGGATATCATAGTATCAGGTGGGGCTTATGGAGTTCATATAATAGACGCTATTACATCAAAAACTAAATTATTCCTGGAAGGGGGAAAGGATTTGATTGAATATCCCAATTATATGTACATATACAAGGACTTGAAAGGGCGGTATTGGATTGGTGGCTGGGGAGGAATGAACAGATTTGAAAACTTTGAAGATTTATTAGCCAGAAAATCAAGGGAATATAAAAAAAGTAAAGGAAATATCCCATTCAGAGGTTTCATTACTATGCATGAAGATTCCTATAAAACTTTGTGGGTGGGAACTACCGACGGATTATATTATTATGAAGATTCCGAAGATAAATTCATAAAAGTTTTGCAGGACAGGTTAAAAAGGTATGTAATGTTTATTGGAAACATTTCCAAAGACAAACTGATTATTGGAATTGATGCAGGGTTATTGATTTTACAAATTGACAATAAATCAAAAGAGAAAGTTTCGGTAGTAAAGCTTTACAATAATAACAATGGCTATGATGGACTGGAACCTGGACAAAATGGACTTTTTACCGATTCAAAAGGAAGAATGTGGGTTACTTCCGGAACTGTTCTAAGTTTTCTGGATGCTAAAAAACTCAATTTGAGCAATGAACCCTTACGCCCGTATTTTCAAAAAATAGATAATAGGAGAATAGAATTTAATTCTTCGAAAAATATTTCAATTGAAAAAAACACCTTCACACTGAAAATAGGGTCAATTGGATTTAACAGACCCCAAAAAACACTGTACAGTCACAAAATTGATGGAAATGATTGGTCAGAGTGGATATCGTCAGACCTGATCTTTATTAAACCACTCTCTCATGGTCAACACGTAATAAAGATAAGAGCCAAAACAGAAGGTATAGCCGAGGACCGCTTAATCCCTGTAGTTTTAAATGTCAATGTCACTGCACCATTTTATCAATCACCTAATTTTGCAAAATATCTTGGTTTTATAAGTGCCATTTTATTTGGTTGGTTTTTGTATTCTTTTTTCAAGTCGAGATACGAAAAACGTAAACTTTTGGAAAAAGAGCGTACAATTAATTATCTACAGATTCAAACTTTGCAGGCACAACTTAATCCTCATTTTCTTTTTAACGCACTTAGTTCACTTCAAAATTTGATTTTAAAAAATGAAACCGCCTTAGCCAATAAAAGCCTGACCAAATTGGCAAGCCTTATGAGAAGGTATCTGGAGTCTAGTGTGGCGGCAAATAATCCCCGTGTTAGAAAAAATGAGATTAGTTTAAAAGACAAAATAGAACTGTTAAATTCTTATCTGGAATTGGAAAGTATCCAGCATGAGGATAAGTTTTCATACAAAATAGAATATCCATCTGACTTGCAGCTGGACAGTATAAAGCTTCCTCCATTAATAATACAGCCGTTTGTAGAAAACGCTGTTAAACATGGACTTATACATAAGAACGGAAAAGGAAACCTAACCATCAAGTTTGAAAACTTTGATGAAACGCTTATTTGCACCATTGATGACGATGGCATTGGACGAAGGGCGTCAGCCGATCTAAAAAAACAATCAGAACACTCTTATAAATCATTTGGCACCCGTTTAGTCCAGGAACGGGTCAAGCTCTTAAATGAGTCAGATTATGATATCAAGATTGAGACAATAGATAAAATACAAGGCACTACTGTGATAATAAAAATTCAACAAAAATATGAAGATTAAAACCATTATTATTGAAGACAATTACAAGATACGGGAATCATTGGGAATTCTGCTCAAAACCAACTTTAGTGAAATCGAGATTATAGGTGAAGCGGATAGTGTGATTTCAGGAGAAGAATTGATAAGTACTCAAAAGCCTGATTTTGTGATATTTGATATTGATATTTTCAAAGGAACCAGTTTCGATATTTTATCAAATCTGAAAGCAAAAGGAGAAGTAAATTTTAAATTTATTTTTCTTACTGCCCATAGCAACACCGAGAATACGATAAAAGCGATAAAATATTCGGCAAATGATTTTTTGGTAAAGCCACTGGATGAAGCTTTGCTGATTGAATCAGTGGATACCATAATAGAGAGTATCAGGCAAAAACAAGATCAGAATCAAAAGTTGGATTTACTTCTTGAGCTTCTCGATAACCCCGGCAATATTAACCAAAGGATAGGAATTCAAACTACTAAAGGACAGATACAGCAGGTGATTCTGAAAGACGTGATTTATCTCAAATCAGACGGGATAATAACAATTTTTAGACTGGAGGATGGGACTGAACTCAAAGGGTTTAAAAATATTGGTTATTACGCCGACAATCTTTGCCGCGACTATGATTTTATTCAAATCCATCAAGGAATAGTAATAAATCTAAATTTTCTAAAGGCTTTTACCCCATCTACCAGGGAAGTTCTTATGAAAAATGGGCTAATACTTGAGGCTTCCAGAAATGGTTCAAGAGTTTTAAAAGAATATCTTCTGAGTTATTCACCATCAAAGCTCAAGTTAGGATTTATCAAAGACATCTTATTGAAGTTAAAAATTTAACTTTCAGCATATTTAGCTTTTGCCAATATGCTTTCTGTTAATAGGCAGAAAGCCATTGTCCCATAACGGATTTTAAAGGGAACTCCTTTATTACCAAATTTTCTAAAAATCGACCGAATTTTATTTAATGATTGATTGGTCTGGGGAAATAATTGAACTTTGGAAAGTTAAGACATCCCAAAAAAATATGAAAATACAATTATCTGACTCTTTTACAATTACTCATCTGGAAGCCAGTACCAACTACACTATTTTTCATTTTATTGACGGCCGGAAAGAGATTCATGCCTACACCCTCAAAAAGTACGAAAACGAATTTTTGCCGACTAATGCCTTTTCCCGCATCCACCGGCGGTACCTGGTCAATCGACAGTTTATTGCTTCATACAATGAGAGTGAAGTTTTTCTTTCTTGTGGGAAGAAATTACCAGTAGCCAGACGAAGGACGATTTGAAATTATAATTTTAACATATATAACAATGAAAAAACAACTATTTTCAATTTTCGCATTTTCAATTTTATTTGTAAGTATAGTATCTTGTGAAGGTCCGGTGGGGCCTAAAGGAGATATCGGCCCTTCTGGACCGGCTGGAGCAGCAGGAGCAACCGGTGCGACTGGTGCAACTGGTCCTGCTGGGCAAAATGGCACTAATGGTACAAATGGAACCAATGGAGTCGATGGAAAAATTGAAGCTAAATCTACCGGCTGGTTGTCATTTGATTTTGAAGGAGGGAAATCAATCCTAAACTCCTCTACTTACAATGGAATCGACAAATACGTTACCTATGTCACATTATACTTGAAAGATAAAACCCAGCCATTTTTTACCAGAGAAGTATTAGATAAAGGTTTGATTTTGACTTATTTTAAATTTAATGCTTTGGTCTTTAATGAGAATGATTCTGATTATAGTTTGCAGGAACGTATTACGGGCGGTGCAGCAACTAACAGTATTAATAGTTATTTTAAAATTGAAGGGAGAACAAGCAGTAAGTCGGAAGATTTTACCTATTGTTATTTAGGAAACAGTGAAATAGCGGAGAATTATTGGAATCCTTACTTTAATATTCAAACTCCATATGTGCAGAGTTACGTAAATAATCAATACATATATACATCTAAAGCACCTGAACTATTGGATAAATCAGCTAGTTTTTACAGAGATCTTGCGAAAAAAGTTGCACCAAAAATGAGGTTGGTAGTGATACCTCTGTCTGCCGCAGGAAGGGTAAAAAGCCTGGATTGGTCAAATTATGAGTTAGTTAAAAAAGAATTAAATCTTAAGGATTAAATCAGGAGGTGCTTACAACACCTCCTGATTTTAATCTAAATGATAGTGCCATTTAAATCTTTTAACAGTATCAGCTAAACTAGTGTCTACAATCCGTTTAACCATAGTTTCTAGGTTTTTCTTTCTAGTTTGTTTAATCTGGTTCTGTCAAAAAATGGTGGATTGTATAATTTAAATTTTAATAACTATGGAGAAAATTTTAAAAATAAGTCTGCTTTTTATTTCATTTATCAGTTTTGGCCAAAAAGATTCGGTTTTTACTTGTGGGACTAATTATTCAAGTCTATCAAAAGAGCAAAAAAAAATAATTGACCAAATAGAGAAAGCCTACTTATCCAGAAAACTAATAAGTACAACAGGAGATTCCACTACAATTTACACTGTCCCTTTAGTTTTTCATGTATTTCATTTAGGTGAGCCTGTTGGAAGCGGATCCAATGTAAGTGAAGAATATATTCAAAATATGGTAAAGGCTCTTAATGATGGATTCAGAGCAAAGGATAAATATTTTGAGAAAACAAAAGATAGTAAAATTCAATTTGTTTTGGCTGGGATAGATCCCAATGGAAATCCTACCAATGGTATAGTAAGGATTGATGGTAGAGCCATTAATGGATATATTTCAAATGGCGTGCATCCAGATGAAACACACCAATTTCATAATTTATCTCAATGGAACTCAAATTATTACTTTAATATATATCATTTCTTTTTTATTGATAAAGTGGATGCCTTTGCATTATTGGGACAAGGATAGTTATACATGCAGCTAGGTAAAACAAGCCAAATGGATTTTGATACTTGGAATTCAACTTACATTCATGAAATGGGTCATGCGTTGAGCCTTTGGCACACCTTTGAGGGAGATAATGATGGCAGAAGTTGCCCTTCCAATTTAAATCCTCTTTTAGATGGAGATCGAATTTCTGATACCGAACCACACAAAATGTTTTTCGCAAAAGAATATAATGATATTAACAGTTGTACAGGGAAGGAAATTGGTAAAAATACTTATAACAATTTTATGAATTACCCTCTTAATAACCGTTCGACACAATATTTATTTTCAACTGAACAAATACTTAGAATGAGGTTAAATACTTTTAATTCTGGAAGTTTTAATATAAATGAACCATTTATTAACGATAAGCCTACTTGTTCTAATCAATCTACTGTATTTGAAATTCAAAGTCAAAGAATAAAATATAATGATTTTGCAATTTTAGAATCAAAAAATTGTGAAAATGGTACGGTATATTGGTTTAGAGATAGTTTAAGAATTGATTTTTTAGCCGATGGCAATAGGTTTATCACTCCAAAGCTTCAATCTAATAAAACCTATTTTGCCACTTGCCAAAAAGATAATTGTATAAGCAAAAATACTTCGGTTAAAGTAATTATTAGTGAGGATTTAAAACAATTGTCTATAACCTCTCAGTTTATTGAATTCAATAGTTCTGCAATTCTGAAAATGAAAGGCTGTAAAGGGACTGTAAATTGGTATGATAATGAGATCGGTGGTAATATTTTAGGAAGTGGTTCGATTTATATTACTCAAAATTTAACAAAAAGTACCGCTTACTTTGCTACTTGCGATATCGTTAACTTGCCAAAGCAAAAAAACCGTATTATTGGTCATGTTTTCATAAAAGAACAGCAAATAATCCTGAAAAATAATGAATTAGTGGGTTTCTGTTATTTACAGCCCGTAATGTTTAAGCCAATTTTAAGTCGAAGCACCTCAAATTATTCACCCTATTCAATATTTATATTTCATAGCGATTCATTAATTTATCAAAGCCGAATATATCCCTATCAACAATCTCCAGGAATAATTGATCATTTTGTGTATCTGACAGATGATGATTTTCCAGAAAGTGGGATATACCAAGTTTATGTTTCAAATGGCGTTACGGCTAGTCAAAAAGCGGAAATCAACGTAGTAAAAAAGATTTTTACATCTATCTTAATTAATAATGTTGAATTGGGATATCAAGAAATATGTACGGGCTCTTCTACAACATTAAAGTCAAAAATTCATTCTATAATGAGAGACCATAATCAATTTTTTTTCCCCTACACTATTCAATGGTATAAAGACAATCAACCAATCATTAATCAAACAAAAGATTCCTTAATTGTTAATAGTCCTGGAAATTATAAAGCGGAATTTAGTTATCCAGGCTGTAAAATTCAAAGTTCTGTATCGATATATCAAAGTTCCTTCATTTTTGTCCCTTACGTGGTGGATTATGATTATAGTAAGACAATGACTTTGTTTGGAGATTCAGTTATTAGAATCAATAGTTCTTATTATACCCCAACATCATCGTATAAATGGTATCGAAATGATACTGAGATAATAAACATGAATACTCCGTCTATTACGGTGAGGACTGACGGAAATTATAAGGTTAAAGTTACAGATTCTAATTGCAATATTGTTACCCTTTCACGTAATAAATTTGTGGATTTATCTTTCAAAAATAAATTTGAAATTGGTAGTAATAATACAATAATATGTAATGGGTTAAGCGGGATTATTTATATTAAAGATTTTAATTTTTTGACATCAAACCTAACCATTTACTGGTATAAAAATAATCAATTAATTAAATCTGGGAAATTAATTGAAGGAACCAGAATCAATATAGTATCGGCAGACACGGAAGGGAGCTACTATGCAATTTGTTCTGATGGTAAAAGGTCATTAAGAAGTAACATTTTAAATTTTACTGCTAATAAGAATTTAATAGTTCCAAATATTACATATGATTATCTGGGGTGTAATTCATTCAAGTTGAAATCAAATGTGTCTGGGAAATGGTTTAAAGATGGTATAAGTATCGGAAGTGGAATATCATTGGTTGTTAACAATCCGGCTCAATATGTAATTCAGAATACTAATGATCTTGGATGTTCAGAATATGATACTATTCAATATTCATCCTTAGTCAATAACGGAATAAAAATTACGATTCAAGATAATAAATCGAATATTTGCGGCCAGAATGATCAAGTATTCTTATCCATCCCAAATTCCAATAGTAATGTGACCTACCAGTGGCAAAAAGAGGGAGTTGATATTGACTACGCTAACTGGTCTACTTACACTGCCAATGCCCCCGGAACCTATAAATGTAAATTAAATTTTGGTGGTTGTATAGAAACAACAGATGAAATTACAATTGGTAGTTCACCTAATTTACAACTAATTGAGGATAATTCTGGTGTTTGGTGTTCTGACAACTTTATTAAAATCAGATTGGCTGGTCAAAATTCAAATATAAATAATACAATTAAATGGTATAAGGATGGCAAAATAATTTCCGGTTCGCATTCGGTAAATTTATTTGTTAAGGAAACCGGAAATTATAAAGCTGAAGTGAACGAATTTGGTTGCGTTGCAGAATCTAATCAGTTGTTTGTTAATTATAATATAACTCCAATTTTTAATTTAATTCCTTCTAACACTTTAAATTTAGGTGAAAGGGCTATTCTTGAAGTCCAAGGTTGCGAAGGAATTATTAGATGGTACGAAAGCAAAAATGATTTTTTGCCAATTTTTTCAGGGAATAATTTTCAAACACCAAACTTGTTTTCAAACACTTCATATTATGTTTCCTGTGAAGCCAATAATTGTAATAGCAACAAACTGGAAGCAAAAATAACAGTGTGTAATTCTCATTTAAATTTTACAAGCAATATTGATTCTGGTATATATAAATCGTCAGATTCTATTGAAGCGAGGGTAAATGTTCCATCAAATACAATTTTCCAGGCTGCAAAAAAAATCATTCTTTCCCCTGGCTTTCAAGCAGGCTCAAATGAAGTTTTTGAAGCTAAGATTGGAGGATGCAATTAAAAACATACAAATTTATGAAAACAATTTTAAAGATTTTATTAATATTATTTGTTGCCTTAAATATTAGTTTGGGACAACAAGAAAAAATTTGTGGATTTGATCAAGCTGTATTAAATAATAAAGAACTAAAAAAGTCATATTTAGAGAAATTAAATCAAATAAAAAATACCACAACTGTTGCTGACCCCAATACAGTCTATACAATTCCAGTAGTTTTTGTATTATTCCATTTGGGAAATTCTGTTGGTTCTGGTGCAAACATTACCGATCAACAAGTTGCTAGCAGTGTGGCAAAGATAAATAAAGGTTTAAGAGCAACAGGAGAATATCTCAATTTAGGTTTAGATACAAAAATTCAGCTTCAACTAGCACAATTTGACAATAATTGTAACCCATTTTCTGGAATTGTAAGAATAAATGCATCTTCAGTTGCTAACTATTCCAATGGTTTTTCTATTTATGACGAAACCATGATGGACGATCTCCAAGCTCTAGTGCCTAACTATCTTGATAATGAAGTGATTAAGATTTTTGTGGTTGATAATTTTATTGAATATAGTGGTTGGGGTAACTGGTGGGGTACAATGATTGTGAATCAATACGTTGCCCGAAATGCAAGTGAATTATTAATACATGAAATTGGTCATACATTTTCTTTAGCACATACTTTCCAAAGCGATAATGGTCAATGTGCACCTAATAGTGACCCCGATAATCAAGGTGATTATATCTCAGACACAGATCCGCATTTGGAAAATGATTATTGCATTTATAAATCCCCAACAGCAATAAACACATGCACAGAATTACCTTTTGGTAATGTTTTAAAAAATTTTATGTCATATAGCTGGAGTTGTATTGATAGGTTCACCCCAAAGCAGGTTGAAAGAATGCGAAATGGATTGGTTACCATTCGTCCTAAATGGATTAATTCAAAATTTCTTACAGGCACGGTTCTTCCACCAATCGCTAATTCTATTACACGGTGTTTACCAGGTTCGGTTTCACTAACAGCTTCAGGTTGTTCCGGGACTTACAACTGGTATTCATCAATTAGTGGTGGAAGTAGCTTAGGTAATGGTTCTACCTTCAATACACCGACAATTAGTAATACGAATACATACTATGTGAGTTGTACAGAAGGCAATTGTGTAAGTGCCAGAACTGCAGTCCAAGCAATTATTAAACTATCACTTGATGAAACTTGCTATTGTGTGCCAGAACTGTGGAACAACAATGATTATACTGATATTACAAGCGTAAGCATAGGAAATTTAACTAATTCTTCAACATGTTCAACCACAGGACCTTCAGGTTCAAAATTAAACAAATATTCCAACTATACAAATTTACCAATTGCTAATTTTACAAAAGGAAGTAATTTAGCATATAGTATTAATACTACTACCTGCAATGGTTCTTCTGATTGGCATACTGTGAAAGTTTATATAGATTTTAATAGAAATGGATCTTATGATGACGATGGTGAAAAAGTTGTAACACCAAGTGTAATTTCCAGTTCTTCCTCTACTTTTCAAGGTGATTTTGTAATTCCAAACACAGTAATAAACGGAACTACTTATATGAGGATAATATGTGCTGATTATTACAATTATAATGGTTCTTCTTGTAGTGGATATGCATGGGGAGAAACAGAAGATTATAAAATTAATATTGTTGACTGTACACCCCCTGGCCCCCCAATCACGAGCTCCCTGAGCCGATGCGGCACAGGTACAGTAATGCTTACATCATCAGGTTGCTCTGGAACTTATAATTGGTATTTATCAAGTTCAGGTGGAGCAAGTTTGGCAACTACAGCTAATTATACTACTCCTTCAATTAGCTCAACAACTAGTTATTATGTCAACTGTTCTGTTGGTGGTTGTACCAGTTCAAGAACTATGGCTACTGCCACTATAATTGCAATTCCTCCTGCTCCTACGCTTTTAGCCAACCCTGCAAATATTTCCCCAGGGCAGAGTAGTACACTTTCTGCTTCAAATTGTTCGGGTACTCTAACATGGAGCAATGGTTTAGGTACAGGGTCAAGCAAGATAGTTTCGCCCATAGTAACCACAACTTATACGGCTACTTGTACAGTAAATGATTGTACGAGTTCTAATGGGAGTGTAACAGTTACAGTGAGTACTTGTAATTTATCAGCCCCAACCACAACCTCTGCCAATCGTTGTGGAACTGGTACTGTAACCCTTTCTGCATCAAGTTGTTCGGGGACGTATAATTGGTATGCTGTAAGTTCGGATGGAACAAGTTTGGCAAGTACTGCCAATTATACTACGCAATCAATTAGCTTAACTACAAACTATTATGTGTCTTGTACGGTTGGAAGTTGCACCAGTTCCAGAACCGTAGCCACAGGAATCATTAAAGCTATTCCAGCTGCCCCTACGCTTTCCGCAAGTCCTGCAACAATTACATCGGGACAAAGTAGTACACTTTCTGCATCAAATTGTTCTGGTAACGTAACTTGGAGCAATAGTTTAGGAACAGGGACGAGTAAAAGCGTATCGCCTTCTGTTACTACAACATATACTGGTACATGTATCGTGAATGGCTGTACGAGTACAAATGGTAGTGTAATGGTTACTGTAAATAGCTTAAACCCATGCCCCAATACAATTACACACATTGGAAATGTTGTGACAGGAACCTATTCTTCTGCTCAAACAATTAATAGTTCTGCAAATGTAGCAACCAATACTAATTATTATGCAGGAAATTCAATAACGATGAATCCAGGGTTTTCAGCGGGAGGGAATGAGACATTTATTGCAAAGATTCAAAACTGCTTTCCAGCAATTCCAACCAGCGGGATGGTGGTATATTTACCCTTTAATAATAATTTGAATGATGAAAGCGGTAATGGCAATAATGGTGAATTTCATGGTGGGAAATACACCATTGATAGGTTTGGAAACGATAAAAAATCAATTTACTTTGGTGGGACTGAGATTTCACAAGGATATACCGGATATGCAATTATTCCAAATTCTAATAGCTTGTTATTTACTTCAGATTTTAGTATAAGTATTTGGGTATCTGTAAAGACTTATTTTGGAATGAGTCTAGATAATAATGGATATTTAATAAATAGTCAAGACGGAATTCAAACATTGTTTTCAAAAGGAGGGTTTAACACTGGTTTTATCGCAAATATTATACCTAAAAGTAGTGTGGATTCTGTATTTTATGGATTTAAGAATGATATTAGTTTTGGAGTTAATAATTTTGAACTTATAAAGCGTGAAAAAGGTGTTAGTAATACTATTAATAATTGGATTCATTTAACTTATGTTATCCAATCGTCGATATTAAAACTATATAAAAATGGGGCATTAATAAATTCAAAAGTTGTAAATTCACCAATAGATTATAATGTAATGAATTCAAATTCTATTCGATTAGGTGTTGTTCCACCAGGGGAAGGTTATTTTCCTTTAAATGGCTCATTAGACGACCTTAGAATCTACAACCGAGCTCTAAGTGATTCAGAAGTACAGTCATTGTATAATGCAGAAAAACCTTAGTTTCCTCTCCCTATTATTCCGTAATCCAATTAAAACCATAAAGTAGTGTCTAGCGAAAACATGATACTACTTTTTTTATGTATAGAATTTATACATTTATATACCTGATTTTTTGTCGTTCTTAAGGCTCAGGCTCAATCCTTTGAGTTAAATAGCTTGTCCAACTCCTCCGGGGTTTATGCTATAGGATTTAATCCGGCTTTTCTTGCTGATTTCAGGGTAGGAAGGATGTTGAATTTGGGGCAATATCATGCCGGATTGTCGTTCAATGCTGTCAGAATCCGTTTTTTACCATCCTCTGGTATAAATATTAAGCTTAAAGGTCAGGCCTTAACACTCTGTATATAAGCTTGCTATGGTCATGTTTATGAAATAAGTTTAAACGTAATGCCGCCTTTAAAATAAGCATCCATTACCACTCTTTTCAGTTGCATGAGGGAGATTTGTCGTTTCTTTTCTTCAATAATCTTGAATCCAATGCAATTCAAAGCTTTTGGGTAGTTATAAATCTGCCGGTCTAAAATAATTTACTTTCCCCGTGTTCTTTCTCTTGCTATTAAACAGCATTTTGTAAAAGTTTGGGGAACTGTGAAGCAATACTCCTATCAGTGCAAAGTTAAAGACTTAATTTTTTTGCTTTTAGCAGTCAGAAAGCACTTTCTAGTATAAGAAAATAACCAATAAAAAGACATCTTTTAAAAGCGATTATTACTTTCTTAATTCCTATCTATCATATAGTTTTGAATAATTACTCCACTCCTTGCAAATTAGAAAGAATGAGTCTTGCAGACTCAGACATACAGTCAAGACCTGAAAATAAAAGATAAAAAAAGAGAGAAGCTGAAACTCAGCCTCTCTCTCTTTAAATGGTAATTAAACGATATTACATCATTCCACCCATTCCGCCGCCGCCACCGTGCATTGGCATCTCTGGTTTGTCTTCAGGGATGTCAGAAACTACGGCTTCGGTAGTCAACAACAAGCCTGCAATAGAGGCTGCGTTTTCCAGTGCCAGACGAGTTACTTTGGTAGGGTCGATGATACCCGCCGCAATCATGTCTTCATATCTGTCGTCACGGGCATTGTATCCGTAAGCATCTTTTCCGTTTTTAACTTCCTGAACTACTACTGAGCCTTCGCCACCGGCATTAGAAACGATGGTTCTCAAAGGTGCTTCGATAGCATTTCTGATGATGGCGATACCTGTTTTTTCGTCCATATTTGCAGGAGTGATACCTTCAAGGGCCGCCTGAGCTCTGATGAAAGCTACACCACCACCGGCAACGATACCTTCTTCTACAGCAGCACGTGTTGCGTGCAAAGCATCATCCACACGGTCTTTTTTCTCTTTCATTTCTACTTCTGTAGCGGCTCCAATGTAGATAATGGCTACACCACCTGACAATTTGGCCAGACGCTCCTGAAGTTTCTCTCTGTCATAATCAGAGGTTGTGGTTTCGATCTGAGCTTTGATCTGACCTACACGACCTTTGATTTGCTCCTGATCACCCGCACCATTGATGATAGTTGAATTGTCTTTATCGATCAATACTTTCTCACACTGACCCAGCATGCTGATGTCTGTATTTTCAAGTTTGAAACCTCTTTCTTCAGAGATTACAGTACCACCGGTCAATATGGCAAGGTCTTCCAACATGGCTTTTCTTCTGTCGCCAAAGCCCGGAGCTTTAACAGCACATACTTTCAAAGCACCACGGATTTTGTTTACCACCAAAGTAGAAAGGGCTTCGCCATCTACATCTTCAGCAATAATCAAAAGCGGACGACCCGTCTGAGCCACACCTTCCAATACCGGAAGAAGCTCTTTCATTGAAGATACTTTTTTCTCAGAGATTAAAATGAACGGTCTGTCCATTTCAACTTCCATTTTCTCAACATTGGTTACGAAGTAAGCCGAAAGGTAACCTCTGTCAAACTGCATACCTTCTACAGTCTTAACTTCAGTTTCAGTACCACGGGCTTCTTCTACTGTGATTACCCCTTCTTTGCCCACTTTGTCCATGGCATCGGCTATCATTTGACCTATTTCATTGTCATTGTTAGCAGAAATAGAAGCCACCTGAGTGATTTCTTTAGAAGTAGTGATTGATTTTGATTGCTCGTGGAGGTTTTTAACAATGGCACTGACTGCTTTTTCGATTCCTCTTTTGAGGTCCATCGGATTGGCACCTGCGGCTACGTTTTTAGCACCGATGGTGTAAATAGCCTGAGCCAATACTGTGGCAGTGGTAGTACCGTCACCGGCCTGATCAGCAGTTTTTGAAGCTACCTCTTTCACCAATTGAGCACCCATGTTTTCGATAGCGTCAGCCAATTCGATTTCTTTGGCTACCGATACACCATCTTTGGTGATTGAAGGTGAACCAAATTTTTTATCAATGATTACGTTACGACCTTTTGGCCCTAAAGTTACTTTTACAGCGTTAGCAAGCGTATCAACGCCTCTTTTCAGTTTGTCTCTTGCTTCGGTATCAAAAAGAATTTGTTTTGCCATTATTTTAAAAAATGTTTTTTGAATTAATAATCTGAATAAAAAAAATTAAACGATAGCGTAAATATCTGATTCTCTCATGATCAAATACTCTTTACCATCAACAGTAATCTCGGTACCTGAGTACTTGCCATAAAGTACTGAATCTCCAACTTTTACTGTGATAGGCTCATCTTTTTTTCCGGGTCCCACAGCTACAACAGTACCTTTTTGAGGTTTTTCCTTAGCTGTGTCAGGAATGATAATACCAAAGGCGGTTTTTTCTTCGGCCGGAGCTGCCTCTACTACTACTCTGTCTGCTAAAGGTTTAACGTTTACTGACATAATACTATAAATATTTTAAAGATTGATTAAAATTAACTTCTGTCATTTTAACAATATCTAAGCCAAGAGAGAAAAACTGACATTTTACTGACATAATTTCAGGTTTTTGAAAAATGCTTGTCAGATAAATCAATTATTTGGCTGATTTTGTCATATAAACCCAAAAAACTCATTAGAAAATCGGCTGCAATAAAAGTCGAAGGCGACCCCCGTTACTTCATACCTATTTCCGAACATCTGTAAACCTATCTCGATAGGTCTTTCGATGCTCGTCATAGCTATTTTGCAAAACCGAACGACGGACCGATTATTTCGCCAGAATGTATATTGAGCTTTTTGGGTTAAAATTTTTGAACTTCCTGCTTATTTTTTCAGTGAGGCTTTAGAGAAAATGTAGTCAGGAATGTTGGTGTTAAAGCTTACTTTGAGCATTATAAAGTCGGTACCTTTGCCGTTTTTGAGCATGTCTTTGTAATTGATTTTCTTTGGATACCATCTGCCATTGATTTTATCGATGTCAGAAAATGTGCTTCTTTTAAGCAACTGGCCACTTTTTGCATAAAAATCTTGTTTTAGAGGAACAAATTTTTCTGTGTCAATCCATATTTGAGACTTCACATAGGCCACATCTTCTACTTTGGCATTCAATTCCAACAGCCAGGTATTTCTATCGTCTATTTTTTCCTGCTTCAAAATCTTAGCATCATAGATTTCGTAAAGTTTACGGGTTTCCATCATGTCTTCATACGAAAGGTCCGAGCCCATGACCGATTGCCTCAACAAATGCCCTGAAAGCTGAATGGTACGGTCGGTGGCCGGCGTATAAATCCAGAGCATGTTTTTCATTTTGAGCATTTTTGTGCCTTTTTCTCTTTCAGGTGAGAGGTATTCGGTAAAGGATTTTTCGATTCCTTCAGAATAAGATTTGGAGGAAATCTCACGGTCGTTTCTTTGGCCATGGATAATCATTTTGGCTTCCATAATCCTGTTTTTAGAAACCATGTTGGCATCCACTTTTTTCAGGATGTTTTCGGCTGAGAGGGTTTGACCGAAAGAAAGCTTTGCAAAAAGTAATATTGCTGATAGAATAATAATTTTTTTCATTATCGTATAAAAAATTAATAATCAAAAATTTAGACTTCGAGTTCTTTGAATAATTGAGAGGTTTGTCGTTTGAATATCCCGATACCCGAGAGCATCGTTCCGGCTACCATAGCCAGTACACCGGGTATGAAACCAATATAAAACAAGGAGGGGCCTACCTCTGCCCTGACCCTGGGGGGGAAAAACATGGTGGAATTTTTCATCATTTCACTGATATCAATGCCAACTGTTTGAAGATAATAAGCCACCAAAATACCCAGAGAAGTTCCGATTATTGATCCAATTATACCAATAATTGTAGCTTCGATGATCATATTTTTATAAAGAACAGGTTTTGACTCACCCATGGAAAGTCTGATGCCAATTTCCTTGTATCTTCTTATTCCACCCAAAAGACCCGTATTCCACAAAACTACTGACATGGCCAAAACAAAAATGAAAATAAAAATACCCGAAATATTGTCAGTATAGTCGATGAGCTCTGCCAGGTTTTTTTGTTGTTTTAAAGGCAACATAATTGGAGCGAATTCATCTTTTGATGTTTTATATGGCAGATTGAAATTATTGGAAACCAGTTCGGCGTTTTCATTGTCATATTTTCCCGATTTTGAAAAGCCCAAAATTTCACTACTTGCATTTTCCATATCCAACATTTTTCTGGCATCGGAAATATCAACGATAATAGCCCCCTGATCGAGTTGTTTCATTCCAAATTTAATGGTTCCGGAAATTTTCAATGGGAAAAGCATCAGGCTGCCATTCATGGTTGAGCCCATCAGTGTGATTTCATTACCCGGTTTCAGTTTTAATTTTTCTGCAAAATCATGTCCGATTAATACCTGACCCGACTTCTCAGGAATAACGCCGGTTTTAAGTGCATTTTTTAAATTAAAACGTTCAATTTCTCCCTGAGATTTGTCAAAGAGTGAAATTGCAAAACCTGCAGCCGGTCCCTGACCTTTAGAGTTGCCCAATTGGTCGGGAATATCAATAATACCTCCGAATTTTATGCGATTTACCCATTGATATTCAGGGTAACTTTTGGTCAGAGATTGTGTTAATTGATCTGAATTCAGAATTGAAAGGTCAAGGGGATTCTGGTCAATTTCTTTCAAATAAGCCTTTGTCATAACTTTTACATGGCCAGTGTCAAATTTTGCAGTTTGCTCCTTGAGGTCATTCATTACCCCATTGAGATAGGCAGTCAGGAAGACCGTGAGAAATACTCCAATACTGATGATTATAATGGGTAGCAAACTGCGGCTGCTGTCTCTGAGAATTCCTTTTAATATAAATTTTATCATTGTAGTTTTCCTTTTAAAGCGTCCACGGGATTCATTTTAGTGATTTTTCGGGTAGGCAGAAAACTGACAATGGTGGCCGAAATCAATACCAGAAGAATAGTACTCAGAATCAATTTAAGGCCGAATAATGGATAAATAACATCAGCCATCGCAAATCCAACATCCTGGGAACTGGTGGGTAATGAAATTCCAGTTTTTGCTACGAAAGTAAATAAAGGAATTCCTATTATGCCTGACAAAATGATGGCAAAAATGCTATACATGGAACCTTCTACCGTAAATATGCCAACCACCTGGCTTCGTGTCATTCCTAAGGCTATATAAGTGCCAATTTCTTTTTGTCGTCTGAAAACTGACAAAACCTGGGTATCAAAAATTGCCAGAAGTGCAATGCTGAGCAAAAGAAAATACATGATGGAGCTACTCATTTTTTTCATGGCTATCATATCTGTAATATCTTTTAAAAGAACTTCCTGATTTTTGAATTTCCACTCCTGCACATTTGGGTTATCAAATTTTTCATTGGCTACGAAATAAGTAGCGTGATTATTCAGACCGGTTATTTCCCAAAGTTTCTGAATACTCATCCAGATTTTTCCGTTATCTACTGAGGAAACATCAGTTTTGAAAATTCCTGATACGGTTACTTCTGTGGCATCAAAAGTCCCGTTTTTATCTCTCCATCGAAGCAAAATTTGGTCACCTACTTTCACATTTAAACTTTTCGCCATATTTCTACCTAAAACAACGGGAAACTCTCCATATTCTGATTTGAGTTTTTCGACAGGAATGGCTACAATTTTTTGAAGAGTATCAATACCCATCAGGCTTACCGTCACCATTCGGTTGTTGGGATAAAGGGTACCTTGTCTTATTAAAATTGGACTAATATTTTCTGTTTTTCCTAAATAAACACCATGACCGTCCTGCACTGTAAATGGGTCATAAGGATCATATTTTTCGTTGATTAATTGTCCGTGGGCATACTCCCATTTTACGCTTTCAAACTTCGCCTGGTGGTTCCAGCCATCAAGCATGGCGTTGTAAAATACAATTACTATAAACGAAAATGTTAAAACGCCAACATTGAGCCATGTTCTGAGGCCTGCACCTATCAGGTTTTTCCAGGCCAGTTGAAATGCAATTTTCATGGGTTTGGATTGTTTTCAGTAATGTCACTTTCAATTTTTCCATCTTTAAGACGTATCGTCCTTTTCAGGTATTGCATCACTTTTTCGTCATGGGTCGAAAAGAGGAAGGTAGTTTTTAATTCCTGATTTAGTTTTTCCATGATTTTCAGGATATGATGAGCATTTTCTGCGTCAAGATTTGCTGTGGGTTCATCTGCCAGAAGAATATCAGGTTTTTTCACCATTGCTCGGGCAATCGCCACCCGCTGACCTTCTCCGCCGGATAGTTTTGAGGGTTTGGTTTGTGCCAAATGTGCCAGGCCGACCCATTCCAATGCTTCCATTACCCTTGTTTTTCTTTCGTATTCCGGTATTTTTTGTAGTAATAGAGCAAACTCAACATTTTCAAACACTGTATAGACCGGGAGCAGATTATAAACCTGAAAAATAAAACCCAGGTGATGGTTTCTTAACTCTGCCGATTCTTTGTGAGACAGGTTTTTAACATCTTTTCCCAAAACAATGGCTTCACCTTCAGATTGTACATCCAGGGAGCCAATGATGTTAAGTAGCGTTGTTTTTCCAGAGCCACTGGGACCTACCAGCCCCGCAAACTCACCCTTATATAAGGCAAGATTGATGTTTTTTAAGGCCCAGAAATCCCCATCGCCAACTTTGAATTTCTTACTTACATTTTTTAAAGTGACTATATTTTCCATATTATTAATGATTGTATGTCAAAAGAATATTAAAACCATTTCCGTTAAAAAGTGGTCCCATTTGGTTCTGAAGCAATGAAAATGTTCCCGATTGATTATGAAAGACCATTAAATAAGCTGTGATTTTATTAAATTGATGTTCGAAATTTCCAACTAGAGAATTGATTTCACTTTTTTTGGAATAGATACCATATATACTTATTCTGTTATTAATATCGATAGGATAGGTGGTTACGAGTGCGTTCAGATGAATATTTTGTTCATACTTTCCAAAGTTTTCACCAAAACCCACCCACATTTTTTCAAAGATTACATTTAAACCTGAGCCCAATCCGAAAGTGTAATCGGTGCCCAAAGTGGCGGCAGTTTGATTTCGAAGGGATCCTAAATTTGATTTTCGGAAAATTGAAGTGGCTTCAAACCACAGGCCGACTTTCAGGTCCAATTTGGTATCAAAACCTACCCGGTTTTCTGCAAAGGAGCTACTGACAACCTGCGGGAAATTATCGGGCAAAATCCCTGTCCTTCGATGCCAGGTAAGTGCCATTTCGCCTTTTTTTAGAGGTAATTGAACTCTTCCGCCTATTTCGGGGTATTTTCTTTTGGTACTGAAAATGTCCATTCCACGCACTTCAGTGTTATTTAAAAGAGCCCAAACCCAAAGATTGGCATTATTTACAAAATAATATCTCCCAAGAACGGCTTTTACACCATTCGTAATTTTTAAAGGATCGCGTGGGTCGATTCTGTTGAACCATTGAATGGGTCGAAGTAAAGTAGCTGAGCCGAAATCAATTTTTTGTAAGCCTACTCTTAATTCTGTTTGTTTGGTTGAATATCTAATCCATAGCCTGTACGTTGAAGGATTGAAAGCTAATTTGCCGGAATCGGTGAAGTAGGAAGTGGTGAAATTAAACGAACTTTCGAAGTCAATTTTTCGGGTTGAGTCAAATTCGTATTTTGCCGAATATTCCGGAATATACCTTAAGTTTGAATTAAACTTTTGGGCGTTAGAATAGGCATTTAACCAGGAAAGCTGGCCCTTGAAATCAGATTGGATTTGGGCTTTACTTATATTTTTTTGAAAAAATAATAAGAAAATTAAGAATAATATTTTTCCAAAATTATTCATTATCAGGTATTTGCATTATTCCATAAAAGAAAAAATTATTCAATTCCCGAACGGCCTCTTCAGGTGATTTAAAAATTGACAGAAAGGCCGGGTCTTTCATTTTTTGAGCGAAAGAATTTATCATCAAAATGAGCAATTCTATATTTATTTCTTTTCTGATGAAGTTTTTTTCTTTAGCTTCATTAAAAAAGATCCTTACTTTTTGGATAGATAAATCAGTATGATTTTGAATTAATTTCTGAATATCGGCTTCTTCTGAGTTGAAAATATCACTCAGAAACTCCATACTTATACTCTGACTATTTTCATTTTTTTTCTGAATGATTTCATGAATTTTCTTCTTGAAATCCATGTCGCTATTCATGATTTCATCATAAGTATTTTGCCCAATAATCAGTTCATTTTCAATTACTTTATAGGCGATATCTGATTTGTTGGAGAAGTTGCGGTAAAAGGTCATTTTGCTAATTTCCGCAGAATTACAGATGTCTTCAATGCTTACTTTTTTTAACCCATATCTTTTGAAAAGGTCTCTGGCAGCGTTCCTGATTTTTAATTGTGTCGCAGAAACTTTCATTGTTATTGTTAAGTATAAAATGTTACTAAAACAGTATCATAGTTCAAAAATAGTAACATTTATTTTATTTCCAAAACATTTTTGATTTTTGTTTATTTTTAAAATCAAAATAGCCCCGCCTAAAACAACATATGAACATGTTTTTGATTGAGGTCTGTCATAGTATTTTTCCTAATAATAATTGAACTTTCGAGGGTAAAATATTTTAACTAATGAAAAAGATAATGATTATTTTGTCTAAGGCAACTTTAGACAATGTTTACGCAGCTTTTGTTTTGGCCAATGGTGCTACAATGGAAGGCATTGAAGCTGAATTATTCTTTACTTTTTTTGGCCTGGATGCCATCCACAAAGAAAAACTCAATGACCTCCATATTGCCACCGTGGGTAATCCAGGGATGCATGTGCCCACATTATTAGGTGGTCTTCCCGGCATGGAATCTTTTGCTTCTTCTATGATGAAAAAGGAAATTGACCGGCTGGATTTGCCACCAGTTTCTGAATTTCTTGAAATACTCTCGACTTCCGGTTGTAAACTTTGGTCTTGTAAACTAGCCATGGAGATTTTCCATTATAAAAAAGAAGACCTGATAGATCAGCTTGATGGTGTTTTGACAGTGGGGGACTTTTACAAGCGTGCCGAGGGTAGTGGGGTTCACATGTTATTTATTTGAAAAGAATCTGAAAAATAAAAAGAGACCGATATTTTTATAACCGGTCTCTTTTAGTGTTTGTCTTTTTTTTAACCCAAAAAAAAAGAAATGTTTTTAAGGATACAACAGATATTTCTTCCTCATTTCTTTGTATTTGGTCAATCCCGGTTCCCAGGTTTTTCTGATTTCTACCTCTGAGAGTCCATTTTTTATTTGTTCTTTAAACTCCGGCACACCCGCAAGGAAATCAATATTACCGATTTGGTTGCTTAGGCTACGATCAAAGAACTTATCTTTTTCGGGATATGCATTGTATAATTCAATCATCCAGCTCAGATTGATTTTTTTGGTTTGTCTCAATTTTTCAGTATCAAAATTTCTTAAATCAAGCCCATAACATACTTCGTCCATAAATAATGGCGTTTCGCTCATTCCTTTAATACTCTTTGGGGTATATGAAAAGTCATATTTACCTTTCAGGAGTGGGCTGCCAAAAATCGTGAACGGGTACATAGTTCCCCGACCGTGATTGAGTCGGGTTCCCTCAAACATACAAGTGGCGGGATACAAAAGTATGCTTTGCTGTGTATTTAGGTTTGGCGAGGGCTTAACAGGCAAAGTATAAGGCATATCGTGATTATAATTGGCCACAGGAATCACTTTCAGCTCACATTTTAAATTATTTGGAATCCATTTTTCACCATTTATCATCAACGCAAACTCTCCAATGGTCAATCCGTGAGCAATCGGAACCGGAAACTGCCCAATGCCCGATTTATATTTCATATCCAGAATCGGCCCGTCAATCAGATATCCGTTGGGATTGGGCCGGTCAAGAATCAGCAGTGGTTTGTTGTTTTCAGCACAGGCTTCCATCACATCTCTGAGCACATTGATATAGGTATAAAAACGGCAGCCTACATCCTGAATATCAAAAATCATGAGGTCAATATCCGCCAGGTCTTCTGCTGATGGTTTTCTTTTTTTGCCATATAAACTAATGATTTTCAAGCCGGTAGTTGGGTCTCTTTCATCATCCACTTTATCACCTGCCGATGCTTTGCCCCTGAAACCATGCTCAGGACCAAATGCTTTGGTGATGTTGATTTTTAAAGCTAACAGGCCGTCAACAAGATGTTTGTTTCCAATGATGGTGGTTGGGTTGGCCAGAATTCCGATTCTTTTTCCCTGAAGCAAAGGCAAGTATTTATCCAATTGTTCGGCACCGGTTTTTATTTCCGCCTGCTGAGTTTTGGAAGGAGATTGTGCGTTGTTTTTGCATGAAAACAAAAAAATAAATGATAGAAAGAATAGAATCTTTGTATTAGGTATTTGGGTCATTGATGATGATATTTTTAACAAAAATAGCTTTTTTACTTACATTAAAAAATCCTGCTGAATTTTTGATTAATCGGAGAGAGGTTATCCTTTATTTTTAATTAAACCTTTTGGAAAAACATTTTCTTAAAACCGATTAACCCAAAATTTTCTCACAATTCTTTCTTATTTTCAAATGACCTTTTTTTTTATGTCATCACTAATTGATGTAAAAAGTACTATTTTGGACCATTTTTCTGATTTAAAACAGGTTAAATTATAATTTGAGTTTAATTCTTTAAAGAAAAAATGGTGGTAAATTTGAACACTAATAAATATTCTCATTCAAAATGGAAATCGCTAAAAAGGCTTTTTTGAAACTTACATCTACCCGGGCTGCCGGAATCTATATTTTATTATTTGCTATTGCTATTGGCGTTGCGACTTTTGTCGAAAATGATTTTGGTACTTCATCGGCCCAAAAATTAATATTTAAAAGCAAATGGTTTGAATTATTACTTTTACTTTTCTCCATTTCGATTTTAGCGAATATTTCCCGATATAATCTTATCAAACAAAAAAAATGGGCTTCACTTCTATTTCACCTTTCAATTATTATAATTTTGATTGGCTCAGCAGTAACCCGATACACCGGTTTTGAAGGCATGATGCATATCAGAGAAGGGAACACAAGTAACCAATATCTCACGACCGAAAGTTATTTGAAATTCAGGATCGACCATGATGGAAGAAGCTATTCATTTGACGAACCGATTGAAATATCATCTTTGGGAAATAATAATTTCGAAAAAAAGCTATCAGATCGGAAACAAACTTTTGGAAGTTAATCTCGATGAGGTTTTGCCAAATCCGGTTGAAAAAGTGGTGGCTTCTACAGAAGGAAAACCAATGTTAAAAGTAGTAATAGGAGGTGCCGGAGGAAGAGAAGAATATTTCCTTTCTCAGGGACAACAACAAATCATAAATGGCTTGTATTTTAACTTTTCTGACGAGGCGATACCCAATGCTTTCAATATTCAATTACTAAATAACTCTTTGGTTTTTTCTTCTGATCAGGTTGTAAATCAAATGGTTATGACCACACAAGAGGTGAAAGCTATGGAGCCAAATCAGCCACATCCGCTTTTACTGAGATCATTATACACGGTGGGAGAATCTAGTTTTGTGGTGGGTGAATTCATCGAAAAAGGAGAAGTGAAAATTGAATCAGGCAATAAAAAACTAAATACAGAAAGTCTGGCGGGACTTACGCTTACTGTAAAAGAAAATGGAAAGGCACAGAATGCAATGGTCATCGGAAGACCCAATGAAGAAGGTCAACCCACATTTTTTGAGTTTGATGGATTAAAATTGGAGGTTTCGTATGGTTCCAGAATTGACACACTTCCTTTTTATCTTACCTGCCGTGATTTTATTCTTGAAAAGTATCCCGGAACCGAAAACCCATCTTCGTATGCCAGTGAGGTTACTTTAACCGACAAAAAAGAAAATATTAACCGTGACCAAAGGATATTTATGAACAATATTTTACAATACAAAGGTTACAGGTTTTTCCAGTCTTCCTTTGACCAGGATGAACTGGGCACTTATCTCAGCGTGAATCACGATTTTTGGGGTACCTGGATTTCTTACCTTGGATATGCTTTGCTCACCTTAGGGATGATTCTCAATTTTTTTGACAAGAAAAGTCGTTTTTCAGATCTGTTGAGAAAGCTCAATACTACTTCTGCTAAAGTAATTGTTACTATAAGTCTTTCATTATTAGCTCTTTCTTCATCGGCTCAGCAAGTTTCACCCGAACACGCAAAAGCATTTGGAAAATTAATGGTGCAGGATATGAATGGAAGAATAAAACCCATGAATAGCCTCAGCAATGAAATTCTAAGGAAATTATCAAGAAAAGAAAGCCTGGCTGGTCAATCGGCCGAGCAGGTAATACTCTCGATGATGCTGGACCCTGAGAATTTTGCCAATGTGGAAATTATTCAGATTCCGGATCATCCACAGGTAAAAGAACTGTTAAAAACAGATAAAAGACTTTTGAGCTATAATGCATTTTTTGGAGAAGACGGCAGCTATCTGATGAGTGATGCTGTAAAAGCTGCACAAAATATGATGCCTAAAGATCAGGGGACATTTGAAAAAGCCCTAATCAAAATTGATGAAAAGGTAAACATTGTGAATATGGTCTTTTCGGGTAGCCTTTTCAGATGGTTTCCACAGGTTGAAAATCCCACTTCCCCCTGGCTAACTCCGGCAGATTTGATGGAAGAATATGAAAGTAAAAAAGCAGTTTCAAAATCAAGTAACGTGTTCTGGACCTATGTCAACAGTGTAAATTCAGGAATCACAAGTGGGAATTACTCTGAAGCAGATAAGCAATTGGAGCAAATTATCAATTTCCAAAAAACTAGTGGAGGAGCCATTATTCCTTCCGAAACAAAAATCAATTCCGAGATATTTTTAAACAAAATAGATGCTTTCAATCGGCTCAAAGGCTTTTATGGCATATTGAGTCTGGTTCTTACAGGCTTGTTTTTGTATGGAACTATAAAAAAATCAAAGAACTCTGAAAAATGGACCCGCTGGGCCTATTGGGCAATGTTTATTGGTTTTTTGTTCCACACTTTGGGCTTAGGATTACGCTGGTATATTTCCGGTCGGGCTCCATGGAGCAACGGCTATGAGTCAATGATTTATATCGGTTGGACGACCGTTTTGGGCGGACTATTAATCTCCAGAAAATCATTGGGAGGGCTGGCTGCTACAGCCACGCTTGCTGCTACTATATTGTTTGTGGCCTCCATGAGTTGGCTTGACCCCGAAATCACCCCACTGGTGCCTGTTCTGAAGTCATATTGGCTCACTATTCATGTTTCGCTGGAAGCCGGTAGCTATGGATTTTTATTGTTGGGAGCAGTTATAGGAATGCTCAATCTGGTTTTGATGGTTTTTCTGAAAGAAGAAAACAAAGCCAATATAGAAAGAACGATAAAAGAGTTGACCATCATAAGTGAAATTACCCTGACCACTGGTTTGGTGATGGTTAGCGTAGGTACCTATTTGGGAGGTGTATGGGCCAATGAATCCTGGGGAAGATATTGGGGTTGGGATGCCAAAGAAACCTGGGCTTTGGTTACTATTCTGGTTTATGCGTTCATTTTGCACATGCGTTTGATTCCTAAAGTGCGTGGAGCATTTGCATTTAACTTTGCATCTTTATTTGGCTTTGGAACTGTTATCATGACCTATCTTGGCGTAAATTATTACCTTTCTGGTCTGCATTCCTATGCTGCAGGTGATCCGGTTCCGGTGCCACCTTCTGTTTATTACACTGTTTTGGTTTTAACGGTATTGAGTATTTTGGCATATTTAAAATATAAAAAGTACCTAAAGCCAGCTAAATAATTTTGAATATTTTATCTTTAGAAAAAAAAGAGATTACTGAAGCCAAAGTATTTTTTATAAACTTTAAACGGTGCCCTTACTTTTTCATTCTGGAGTGAGAGATATCTATTGTTTAAGTAATTTGATGTTCTTTTATTTCAAAAGATTTCTTCTGAACCAAATTCTTTTAATCTATCTCTATCCTTTTGAGTTTATCCTAATAAGATTATAACTATATGCTTTTAACCCAAATATCTGAATAGGAATGATGACGAAATAAACGGTCTATCGTATGGTTTGGTGAAATAGTCATAACAACCTAAGGAATAGGTATCGAGAAAACTTTGATTGAGAGTGGCGATGAATATAATGCCAAATATTATTGCAGTCCATGGCCTATTGAGATAATTGAGTTAAATTCATTTTGACTAATTAATACCCGGAAAATCCAGAGAATTTACGGATAAAAAAAAATCTCAACAGAAATAAAACTTCTGTTGAGATTTATGTTTTTAAGATATGTTCTTTCTTAAAATTTCAGATTAGTGTCCACCTCCCTGGAAGAAAGTATAAATAATTAACATAGCGAGTATGGTGCCGGTAACTACTGCCACCAGACCAAACAATCTCAATGCTATTTCGACCCAAAGCGATACCGGTTTATTTACTTCGTATTCTTTAGTAACACCTTGTTTTTTATAGCGTTCCCATTGCTCCTTACGCTCGTGAACCATTTCTTCTTCGGTAATCTGACCATTAAAGATGACAAAATCCATTGGGAATTTTTCAACTCTCAGGTGTGTATTGAAAAAGTGAATGGTAAATATGAATCCTATGGCAAGTAAGGCTTCATCGGAATGTATGATGGTGGCAATATTAAACATCCATCCCGGCATAAACGTACCAAAGAACTCAGGGAACCATAAAATCAAACCACTTGAACCGATGACCGCAACTCCCCAGAATACTGCAAGGAAGTCAAATTTTTCCCAATAAGTCCATCTGTCAAAAGTTGGTTTAGGCCCACGGAAGAAGAACCATTTAAACATTGCCTTCATATCTCTGGCATCCTTCATATTAGGGAACAAGGAATCAGGACCAAACAAACGTTGCCAAATTGTTTCTTCAGGATGATCTTTTGAAAACAGAAAACGAATACTCATCGCCAATGTGACCACAAAGTAACCAAAAGTAATGATAGCACTCACCCGGTGGATAATACCCGCAGTAACCACTCCACCAATGAGATCCATAAATGTTTTGCCCCATGAGGTATCGTTAAATTTCAGAGGAAGTCCGGTAATGGCCAATCCAAGAAAACTAGATATTACAAACAGGTGCAGAATAATATGTACCGGTCTGAATCTTCGATATACTTTATTTTTAATTTTCTCTTTTTTCTCACCCTTAGCTTTGGCAGGAGCGAAGAATTCTTCATTTTGATTTTGTTTCTTTTCAACATACCCCCTGAATGCCCAAAGTAAAGAATGTACCCAGAAAAATATAAAGGTTACACCCATCAGACCATTCATAAACAAAGTTACCCAAAATAAAGACGGATATTTTTCTTTATTGGTAGGCTCAGCATGAGGTATAAATTTGGCAAAACCTGCACTTGCATTTGTATGGCATGCTTTACACGTTTGGGTCAAATTGGCATGATTAACCATCGAATTCTTGTCTTTTTCAGGTAGAATCTTATGTGAGCCATGGCAGTCGGCACAACCTGCAACGCGTTCCGGATAACCCAATCTTATATTTTTACCATGATAGCTTTGGAAATAAGTTTCAGGTGCAATAGAGGTCACATGGCTTTTTGACATAATCTTGGCATCACCATGGCATTTTAAACAAGCCTGAGTGTGGAAAGTACGACCTTGAGCTACATTATCAATTTTTTTGATGGCATGGAGCCCGTGACAGTCTGTACAGGTAGCTGCATCTTTACTTCCGCGTTTCAGAGCTTTAAAGTGAGTAGAGCTGAAATAGTCATTTTCCTTCTCATGGCATTGATTACATAGTTTTGCGGCAGCTATTTTATCGTTTTTAATCGATTTGATTGTATGAATATCATCGTGACATTTTGCACAACCTACTTTTAACCTGGTTGAATTGTGAATGCTACTCTGATGTTCCTTGGCGATGTTGGCATGACAACTACTGCAATTCATCGGCTTATACGACACTACACAAGCCTTTTTGCCAGATTTAGCTTTGGGCATTTGGTGAGCTGCATCGGCTTTTACATGACAGGCTGTACACTTTAATGTTTGGTGTACCGAGCTATTGTATGCATGTGTTGAAATATTATCCTTATGGCATGAAATGCACTCCGTGTTTGACGGAGCTACAGTTTTTGCTGTTTGTGCAATTGCCACTGATGTAAATGATACAATGACCAGCACATTGATAAAATTCTTAATTGTTGAAGTTAATACTTTCATAAGGTTATTAATATTTTAGCCACAAAGCCCTCCGGAACGTTTTTTGGTGCCAATTTTCAGTTTTGGTACAAATGCGTCTTTTTTAAACAGTTTTAATACTTCCACCGGAGGTGAAGAAAGGTTTATGTGTTCTTCATGAACTTTTTTATCGGCAAAGAGACTGTTCCAGTTTTGTAAGCCATTTTCCATAATATACAGATTCTCAATGCCCTGAACTTTTAGGTATTTCCATGCCTGCACTGCTATCGAATCATTTTCGGCAATTAAAATAAGTACTCCGTTTACCGGTAATTGGGTATATGGGGTTACAAATTTTGTATCCAATACGTCATCCATTTTGGCATTTACTGAACCATAAAGGTGAAATGCATTGTATTGAGCTGCAGGTCTTAAATCTAAAGTAATAAGCTTAACTCCGGCGTCATTACTAGTTTTTACATATTCTAATGGATGGATAAATACTTTTTTAGAGGTAAGCATTCCCGAATATTTACTTTCGAGCATTTTCCATTTCCGGGCTGGATCCGGTTGACCAATCATCCAAACAATTACTGACATTACTACCAAAACTCCGGCACCAAACCAATAAGCTTTCCTCGATATTTTCCATGACCACGGCTTGTTGGTTCCTTCATTTCTGAAATATTCTTCTGTTTTTTCAGCTGCATAAAACATCGCTACAGCCATAAGAACTACAGCAAAAACAGTAGCACCCACTGACCAGCCCAGCCAATCAGAAAGCAGGTAACGACCATGAAAAGACGAATACCAGAAATCTTCATAAGTAGGTAAGGTTTCACCGAATACTCCCGCTCCAACTACTGCTCCTACCAGGAAAAACAAACCGTCTAATTTCAGACTCGCTGTTGATACCAATGAGGTCCCCGGACAATAGCCCCCAATTACAAAGCCGACTCCCATGATGAGTCCGCCAATAATTCCCGGCCAAAGGAATGTTTCATTTACTGAGATTTGTGCAAAATCCAAAAATCCCAATCCTGATGATAAAAATATAAGGATACAAGCAACCACAATAGCGGTAAACATGGTTTTGAGTACCGTCATATCTTTGAAATAAAACTGTGCTGCCAACCTGCGTGAGTCGCCAAAACCTGCCAGTTCGAGGGAAACTCCAAAACCTAAACCTATCAGGATAAAAATCAGATAACCACCGATTTTTCCAAATAATGCTATGACATCTATAGGTAACATAATATTTTTTGAATTTAAATTTTAATTAGACCACAGCTTTCTTCCAAAATAAGCAAAAGCATAACCTCCGGCAAAAATGCTTAGCATGAATGCCCAGCTTCCCACAGAAAGGAGGGCTCCTCCAGACAATGCCTGCCCTGAAGTACATCCCCGGGCAAATCTGGCACCATAACCCATGATAGCCCCACCAAGAAGTGCGAAAATCAATCTTTGAATGTTAGTGATTTTTGGTCCTTTGAAAATTTCGACTTTCATACGACCATTATACCATGCTGAAATCATTCCACCTAAAAATGTACCAAAAAGAAGCAAAACACTGGCATGATCGAGCGGGTTGGTATCGCCTGCTCCCATGGATGCAAACGTTCCTACTTTATCAACGTGCGATTGCCACACGAGCTTGGCAAAGGCCACCTGAATACGACTTATAGCACCTGAAGCCCCAAGGCCACTATGAGTTAACACAAAAGCGGCATATAGAACTACCCCTAAAATAGACCCTGCTAAATAAGGGTTGGTGACGGGATTGGGTCTTTTTTTCATATTATCTATTTTTTTATTGTTTTTCCGGCTCCCTGAGCTGGATCGTGTTTATAACCTAACTGTTGCCAGTTTATTCTTCCTTCAGGCGAATGACATTGAACACAAGTCAAGGCATTTTTTTTCGTAGAGACCATATGGTTAATTGGCCAATACATTTTTGTCTTTGTGAATCCATATTTTCCACTGTAGGGCAGATTGTTTAATTCTGCACCTTTGGCAATGGCATATTTCCAGTCAAATTTGGTCCAGTAACCGCCATCACCACTTGTAAGAGGTGGAATCAGGATGTTATTTACCGGATCATAAGGTTGATTGGCATGATGCACTTTGAAAGGCCAGATTTTAGCTTTCGGATCTTTGCGAGAACCAATAGGGTTATTGATATTATGCTCTTCAAGATTATCTAGTTTATCACCCGTAATATAACGCTCCATTTTACCGGTGTACCAGGCATAAGTAGGAATAACTTCTTCTTCATAATGGAACTCCCCTTTAATTTTCAGGTACTCGTGGGCATCATCTTTTCTGGTAGTACTACCGGCTTTTGACCAGTCCCAGGTCATTTTGGTTGGACGTTTTCTTGCAAACTCAGGAATATGACAAGTTTGACAGGCGATGCGTGCAGTATGCTCGTTGAGGCGGTGTTCTTTGTGTGGTTTCTCGGTGTGGCATTTTGCACAATCAAAACGTTCCACTTTAGTTTTTTCAGTGTAAGTAGTATTGAGTTTACCCGAAATCGCATGATGCTTGGTTTCGTGACAATCTATACACTGAAAATTGAGTTTACCGATATGAATGTCGAGTTCTGCATTGGCATTAAGCAAGGATTCGTCGAGGTCACCATGTTTTACACCCATGCCACCACCACCATTGAAGTGGCAAATACCGCAATTGTCGCGATTAGGACGACGCACGCTTGAAGCCACGGTTTTTAAATCTACTGATTTGTCAGGCATTCCGTAATTGGCTTTTGAATAGGTACCGGAGCCATCATGACATACCAGGCAATCCACATTTTCTTCTTTGGTGAAATCATAGTTCTGGTCTTTCCAACCATATCCTGCATGGCATGAAACACAGGATTTCCAGTTGCCAACCACACTGATACAAAAATTATTGACCTGATTTCTCTTTCCGGTTTTAATATTCTTCCCGTTTCTCATAACATCACCACTTTGCCAGGTCCAATGGGGCGTTTTCATTACCTCTTTGGCACTGTTTGGATGGCATTTCAAACAGGTTTTTGTAAGCTCCGTAGGAGAAGTAATCGAATCTTTAAAATAAGCACTGTGATCCAGATGCGGCAAAACACGCCCTTCCAATGGATTGATTGGCTCCGGCATCACCACTTTGTTGGTATTAAGACCAGTTTTAATGGTAAATCCAATCAAAACCAAACCTAGCACTGCAAGAGCGGCTATGCCAATGAGCCGAAGTTTACTATACGTTGTATTGTCAATTCTCATAATATGATAATGTATTTTATCCTTCTATTTCCGGGAAATTCTCAAAATATCTATGAAATGATTTCAAAAAAAAGTATCAAATAAGCTTTTCAGTTAACTGAAGAGTCTTTTTTAAATAATTTTCAGGCAAGTATCTGGTGATGAAAGAGATGTGCCAAAAAATTATTGATTTGATTCATTTTTTATAAGGTTTATTTTAAATTTTTAGAACGAGCTTTTAGGCTTCCTTTTGAAATCTAATCTTTAAAATGAACATATTTTCATATTTTGATATAAGAAAAATTTCGGAACAAATATAATTTGGTGTTTATGGATAAAAACTGACCTTCCTCATTGATTAGAATGAGTTTGGAGTTGTTTTAGTGCAGATTGAAAATTCAAAAACCTCTTTTGTCCTAAATTATTATGCACTTATTAAATTGGATTCGAAATCTATTATTAGAAGAATCAATATGGTTTTTTTAGGAAATTGTGTGAAAGGGAGATTAATGTTTTATTTTTTTTAAAATTATTAATGCTTTGGCGAAAAAAAACCCTTAAAACTTTTGAAAGATTTAAGGGTTTTTAAGGAATAGGAAATTTTAGTTATCACCCACCGGGAAGCTCAGACCTAAATTTACACTTAAATTAAGATTGTGATAATTATTGATTGAAGATTTGAAAATGTCGTTAAAACTCCTTCCAAATGCAGTATCTACATTGAGCCAGGTTCTGGATTTTACAAGGTAATTGATACCGAGCCCAACCTGACCACCAAAATCTATTGGCGTGTAGGCAGATTTCTTGTCAGTTCCCTGGATTTCATCGCCAACCTTGTTTTTTGCTTTTAATAATGCTCCTACATAAGGCCCCGCGAATATTTTTGGCCTTACTTTACTCCCATTATCCCCGAAATAATATACAGCAGAAAGTGGAACTTGTACATAGTGCAACCTAATTATATCTTCTACTTCAGTATAATTGGCTCCCAACTGAGAGTAAATCAGTTTTGCCGATAAGCCGAAATGCTCATTGATACTGTAATTGGCAAATCCGCCTGCATTATAGCCCAAAAGTGGCTCAGTGATAGGGGATGTTTTAATAGTAGCTATATTTAAACCCACTGTAGGGCCTACAGATAAGGTTTGTGCGAAAATCTGACTTCCAAAAATCGAAATCAGGGCCAGGGAAAAAAGTGATTTTTTTAACATTATTTTGGTATTTTTATACCCTGCAAAGGTGAAACAATTAATTCCGATACTGTTACACAATAAACTTTATCATTTATAATTTTCACACTTTGTGGAATAAAATAACCAATTATCTCAGCTTTAGGTTGGTTGCACCATCGCTGATATGAATGTCAAGATTTTCAATTCTTAAAAGGCTCCTGGTTAATTGTCTATCATTCTTTCTTTTTATTAGATTTTGGTGTATGATTTTGTGATGGTGAATTTTTTGGTATTCTAATTACCATATTTTCAGGATTTGTTTTTATTTTTTTTAATATTATAAATAATAGAATTTAAATCAGAGAAAATCATGAAATTAAGGAATAGTCCTTGATTCTTCATTATAAAGTTTTAAACAAATAACATGAGGACAAAAGCATTTTCTATACATTCAGAGTCCAGACTGAGACTAAGAACAGCCGAAAATGTTTCTTAATCCTATTTCCTCACAAAAACATTTTCGCTCAACAAAACATTTCTCGGGTCAAATTCCACTATTTCCGGAATTGCATTCAAATTGAAAGTTTGTATTTGCTGTTTTTTGGTCAGATTCATTTTCAAAATATTGGGCTTGGGATTACCCTTGGTGTAATAGGCTATTTCTATTGGTAAATTAAATGTAAAATCTTGAATTTGAAATAATTGTATAGTTAATTTTTTACTCTTTTCGTCAAAATCCCATGTGCCATTTAAAGAGGGATTAATGGGTTGATACAACCATTGTTTAAAAAACAATTTCAAATCTTTTCCAGAGGCTTTTTCCATCTCTATTCTGAAATCATCAGTTGTGGCACTTCCATTGAAAAACTTAGCATAATAAGATTGAATGCCTTTTTTGAAATTGTTTTCGCCGATCATATCTCTGAGCATGTGCAGTATCCAGGCACCTTTTTGATAGGTTAAACCAGAAGTTACGTCTTCTTTTTCTGCAGTACGCGGACTCACAATACTAAAATCCGGCATTTTTTTGGCCATTTTAAAAACTGATTCTTTTGATTTCATGACTTCCTTGTCAAATTCTTCCTTTCCATATTCCTTTTCTATAAATAGCATCGTAAAAAAAGTAGCGAAGCCTTCACTCAGCCAGGCGTCGTCCCATGTAGTTTCAGTAACACAATTGCCAAACCATTGATGGGCTAATTCGTGTATGACCACATTTCTTAATCTTACGTCTCTTTTGCCATTAATTAATTTATCCGAATAAAATATGGCAGATGAAGTTTCCATGCCACCGCCAGAGTTAACGGATTGAATATTAGCTAGTTTTTCATAGGCAAATGGCCCCACATAGCTGCTGAAAAGCTCTAATACTTTTTTGGTAGGTTCGTCAAAATCATAAAATCCGGCTTGTCTATCTTTGGAATACACCCAGGTTTCGATAGTTTTTCCTTCAAATCTGTCGACATATTTTACAGCAAAATCGGCAACTCCAAGTACGGTCAACCAGCATGAAACCGGTACTGATTGTTTCCAATGGGTCAATTTTGTATTATTTCCCAAGTCAGATTCTTCCATTAACAAGCCATTCGAAATTACTTTATAATGGGAAGGTGCTTTCACTATAAACTCAGAGGTAGCTTTGTCTGACGGGTGGTCATAGGTTGGCAACCAATGGCGTGCTTTATTGGGCCAGTTTTCACAAAAAAAGCTTCTATCCCCATTTCTTGTGGGGCCTATTTTTAGTCCATCAAATGGTATTCCGTGATATTTTATGCTAAATACCAATTCATTGTTGTCAACAGAAGGGCTTGGCAAATTGATGATAATTTCATCGTTTTGATGGGAAAAGAGAACCGGAATGTTCCCAGCTTTTATGGAGTCAATCTGCATTCCTTTACCTTGTCTTTCTGCTGTTTTATTTATAAAATCTAACCTAAATGACTGTATTCCAGCCTTTTTAAACAAAATGCTAACTTTAGCATTTCCCAGGATTTCATCTGTATCATCCGACAATGTAAGATGAAATTCATAATGTTTGATGTCAATGTTTTTATTGACAGGATAATCATCTGCTAAAACGATTTTAGGCAATATAAGCAGACTTATGGCTATTAAAATGTTCTTTAAGTTTGGCATCAATGTATCGTTATTTTTTTGAGATAATTGCCTTTGGGGTCCACTTGGGGGGCGAAATCGCTGGTCACTGTAATTCCTTCAGCAGGGATTATCACTTTCTCTGATTTGCCGTTTGATATAATGTCAAATGGCAAAGGCATAAAGAAATTATTAAGCTTGATCCGGTATTTTTGAAAGCCAATTTCTTTCACATCTATATCCAAAACATCAGTAGTTCTCAAATAAAAATCAAAAAACGGTTTCAGGTTTTTTCCGGCAGCAGAGCTAAAAAGCCTTTCAACATCATCGGAAGTTACGACATTGTCATAAGTGAATTTTGGGTCGGTGGCTAATTTCTTAATTGTAGGAAAGAAAATCTCATCGCCTATTAAATACCTTAAACTATGCATAAAAAAAGAGCCTTTTACATAAATATCTCCCCCGGAATACACTTCTTCTTCTGTTACTTCTTCCCCCAAAACCATCGCTTTTCTATTTCTGACGCCCCTTCTGTGACCGTCTATCATGGTATTATAGGCCTTTTCGCCACCAATTTCTAACATCGCCAATGCTTCCGCGTAGGTGGCAATTCCTTCCTGTATCCACATGTGTGCCCAATCTTTGTTGGTCACCTTATTGGCCCACCATTCATGTGCGTACTCATGAAAAAGGTTATCAGAATATTCCTGCCCGTTGATGGTTTTGTATTTAAATTTGTTGTCGAAAGTTATCATAGTTTGGTGCTCCATTCCTGGATTTGGCACTTCAGCAATTCCGATTTTTTCCTTGACCCAAGGATACTCACCAAAGTACTTTTCCATGATTTTGCTATCCCGCTTTTTCAATTCAATCACCTTTTTGGCTTGAGCGGTATCGGCCTCTAATACATAATACTCAATGGGCACTATATTTCCCGCTATGGTGGTATAGGTGTCCCTGGCCACTTTGTATTTACCGATATTAAACAAAATACAATAGTTACTTATGGTGTAGTTCGTCTTCCAATAATATGTTGATTTGTTTTTTTTGGTGTTTACGTTTATCAATAAACCTGGACCGGCTACAACTAAATTTGAAGGAACGGTGATTTTCATATCAACGCCCTCATTGGGTTCGTCAGAAGGGTGGTCTTTGCAGGGGAAATACATTTTTCCGCCTTCACCTTGAATATTTATTGCTACCCAATCGTTTCCTGCCACATCTTTTGTCCATGTAAAACCCCCATCCCAAGGTGGTCTGATGGCTACCGGGGGGATGCCATTGTATTGGATTTTAACTTTCTGATTTCCTTTTTCAAATCCAAAAGAAGAAGTAATAAATATTTTATCGTCTTTTTGTATGTAAGAGGCCATTTTGCCATTCACTTTAATGGCGGTAACTTTATATAAATGAATCAAATCAAGCATTAATGTGTCGGTTTTTTGTGAAAGATTTAAACTCACCTCAGTAAAACCGGCAATAGATTGCCTGGCAATATCCACTTCCAATTCAATGGTATAATGCCTGATATCCATGATGGCCTGAAGCGGGTTTAGCTTTCCGCCAGATGTAAGATACAAAATATCCCGATTATTTATGTCATCTCTGTTTTGGCTTTTTCCGACAAAACTTAAAAATAGAAATGTTGTAAAAAATGATGTTTTTAAAAGGAAATTTAAAGGAATATTCATTTTGAAAATAGTTTTAGGTTTTCAGGGGGAGGTACCTTGGTTTATCTAAAAATTAAATCTTTATTCGATTTATTAAAAGTATGAAAGTTATTTCTGAAATTTTATATTTTCCTTTACATTTTTAGATGCTTCCCGACAGTCCTAAATGTTTTTTCGGTTTGAAATGGTATTGGCTCTCTGAAAAAAGGTTATTAAAGCCATTTTCTCTGCAGTTTGTGCTATTCTTATTAAATTTAACTTGCCTATATTTGTCTATGAAGCAATACGTACCTATTGAGCAGAAAAGTTAAGCAATTTTGCCTGGTATCATGAGTAGGAAGAATCATCATAAAAGAGTCTCCACCAAATACTTCGAAGTTGCATCTGTTTATGATTTTTTTGGTAAAAATTGGAAGTGTTTCTAACTGAAATATTGGAATTTATTGAATCTAAGTTTGATAGATTTTTTGGAAACTGGAAATAAAGGTTTGATATTTTACTCTAAATCAATAAACCCTTGAAAGAACCATTTACCTTGCGTACAGAGTCCCTTACGGAGACTCAGAACGGATGAAAATTGTCTTTTTGAGATAACATATTTATTAAAAAAGGGAAATTATTTTAAAAATCGCTCAATTTCACTTCTGTTGATTACCCCCATTTTAATATATTTAAAATATCCATTTTCATCAATTAAAATATTGGTGGGATAACCCTTAATATTGAATTTTACCCGGATTGCTTCATCAGCTTGAATATGGGTCCAGAGCATTTTTTTTACTGCCACGAAGACCTTAAGTTTGTCAATTTCTTTATCGGTCGAAAAACTAATAATATCCAAATTGGGATATTCAGACTTTAGTGATACCAATTCCGGGATTTCATAAACACAAGGTGCACAACCCATAAACCAGAAATTAATTAAGGTAATTTTGCCTTTTTGTTGAGTAAAATCGAATTTATTATTGTAAATATCTACTTTTTGAAAATTGATTTTATTTAATGAGTCAAGCTTAGGTTGGTTTTTAAAGGTGACAATATTGTGTAAAAGATTTTTGCGGCACTCAAGTCCAATTTTACTCTTTTGAAATTCAGGAGATAAAGTCAAAAAAAAATCTAAAAAATCTTGAGTTTTATAATAGTTTGCCTGCCTACTATTATAAAATAAACACATTAGAGTTGAAATTTGGTTAGGTCTTTCTCTATAAAAATCCAGATGAGCTAATTTTATTTTCTCATGTTGATTTGCGAATTTGCTTCTTAAAATTTGTAAAGAGTCCTCTGTAGAATAAAAATTTTCAAACTGATTAAAAATTTTATTAGCAGATTCATATTGTGGGCTTAGAAAATTTTCAAGAGAGTCAGAATATTTCGAATAATTAATTAAATGTTTAGAAGAAAAACCTTCATTTTTTTTACAATTTATAAAAAATTTATTTTTCTCCGTTAATGGAACTAAAAACTCAGTAGAAGAAAAAAGTGTATCCTCCCTGATTCGAGAAATATTCAATACGCCAATGTCTTCATCTGTTTTAAATCTCAAAAAAATCAGATTATTTTGGTAAACAGGATTTACTTTAATAGTATCAAACGGCACCCATAAGGAAAAATTGAATTTTTCCTTATGAACTAGGCAATTTTGAATTACTATTTCAATATGATTTTGGCCCAATGTTTTTATTTGGGATATTGACAGAAGAATTGAAATAATTATTGTTACTTTTAATTTCATCCCCATAGAGTCTTCTCCATGGATTCTGTGGAAGCCACTGTGCAGGAGTTTATTTTTAAGTATTCTAAAAGCCATATTTCCCGGATTTGTTTAAGTTTTAAAAATATTGGAATTTGTTGAATCTAAGTTAGATAGAATTTTTGAAATATGTAAATATAGGTTTGATATTTTATTGGTCACAAATAAAGTTAAAACTATGCAATTTATTGCATCTCACTTTAGTTTCTAAAAATTTTGTAACTTTAAGTTATGGAATTTCAAAGAATAGGCGGACATACAGTATCCCGATTGACTGCACATATTGTATGGTCAACAAAGTATAGATATTCAGTTTTGGAAGGAGATATTAAGATACGTTGTCGAACAATTTTGATACAAATCTGTGAGGCAGAAGGAGTACAGATTTTGAAGGAGTTGTATCAAAGAATCATATTCATATGCATATAGAATATAGGCCATCGCAAGATTTGAGTACACTTGTAAAGTTATTAAAGGGCGTTCATCTAGGAAATTGCAAATGGAATTTCCGGAGTTAAAGAAAAGATATTGGGGGCGTCACTTTTGGGCCATAGGATTTGGTTGTTGGAGTACAGGTAATATTACAGATGAGATGGTAAATGAATATTTGGAACATCATAGAAATCCTGATTCTAATGACAATACAAATTTCATAGTTGAGTAGGCAGACTTTCAGTCTGTAAGAAAACTATGGACTTTTAGTCCATAGTGGTTTATTTTAAATCAATAAACCATTGAAAGAACCATTTACCTTGCGTTCAGAGACTCGGAACGAACGAAAAATTTATTGCTTTAATTCCCGCAAATTAATAAAGAACAGGTTCCAAAATTCCTTTTTTCTTGTAATAATCTTTGTTAAGGTTAAAATGTAATAATGTGGCTTTATTCAAATATACATATAATTCTTCTAAGCCATATTCTCTTCTTAGCTCTATTAGCTTAGAGGTATCTGTTGAGCAATTTTTCAATACTGC
Source organism: Cytophagaceae bacterium (assembly GCA_016722655.1). Taxonomy (NCBI): domain Bacteria; kingdom Pseudomonadati; phylum Bacteroidota; class Cytophagia; order Cytophagales; family Cytophagaceae; species Cytophagaceae bacterium. The sequence continues at coordinate 653,862 of JADKIR010000005.1, read as the reverse complement.
TTGACCATATTCATTGTAGATTAATTGGGTTCCAAATTTTTGTTTTTGATTAGAATTAATCTGAACTCTATCAAATAAATAAGCATAATTAGAGCGGTCGGTTCTTTTTTTTGTACAGATTTTTTCATTGAATTTAAAACTTTCTTTTGAAAATGAAGGTCAAAGTCTGAATGCTGTACGATTAGCCAAAAATTGAACGCTCCATTTTTTCCCAAACTAGAAGAATCTAGAAAACCGTATTTATAAAATAAATTTTTCAAAATTGAAGTATTCTGCCTAAAAACACTATCCTTAAAACTATTCCATCTGTCATTTGGGATTTCTATATAAGTTCCATTTGGGTTTGGCTTAACTAACTGCTGGTCAATTGTAACTAGTTTTTCTAAAATAATGTTAATATTTTCTTTCTCTTTTTTAATTATATGTGATTTTCTACACCCCATTAGGTTGTAGAAAATAAATACAATTAATATTTTTTTTAAAAGGGACATTCGTATCAACAGAGTCTCCGAAAGTGGCTCTGTGGTGTCGCTGAGCAGAAGTTTGTTTTTTAGTATTCTCAAAGCCATTCTATCGGATTTTTTAAGTTTTAAAAATATTGGAATTTATTGAATCTAAGTTAGAGATGATTGATGAATTTTGAAAGTAATGCTTTGGAGTTTTTTAGGAGTGAATATAAATTTGGATGAAGTTTCCGACTTGAATTTTTATGAAGCGAATTCATTTTGAAGCATTTAAACTTAGAAATCAAAATCCATTATGATTTTTGGGATATCCCAAAAAAAGCCCCCTTTCGGAGGCTTTTCAATATTTCAGGAAATGCAAAATTACAAATTCATCTTCTTCAACTCCTCTACCGCGAAATTGGCTGCACGGGCGGTGAGAGCCATGTAAGTGAGCGATGGGTTTACACATGAGGCAGAGGCCATTGCGGCTCCATCGGTCACAAATACGTTTGGAGCTCCCCAAACCTGGTTGTTTCCATTTAATACCGAAGTTTTAGCATCACGGCCCATTTTGGCAGTTCCCATTTCATGTATTCCGATACCGGGAGCTTTCTCTTTGTCATGATAGCTCATTACGTTTTTGGCTCCTGCTGCTTCAAGCATCGCTTTAGCTTCTGACTCCATGGCTTCACGCATTTTCCACTCATTTTCTCCCCAGGCAGCATCAAAATTGATAATAGGTAATCCCCATTTGTCTTTTTTGTCTGTCAATGTAAATCTGTTGGTAGGGTCGGGGAGGGTCTCGCCGAAGCCACCCAAATTAATAGTCCAGGGTCCCGGTTTGGTTTGTGATTCTTTTAAATCTGCTCCAAATGGAACATCCGCACCACCTCTTCCTCTTGAGGCACCTCCCTGGTAGCCAAATCCCCGAAGGAAATCCCTTTTGTCATTGCCCCAGTTGGTAAATCTCGGAACATATACCCCATTGGGTCTGCGACCATAATAATACATATCGTCAAATCCTTCAAACTGACCTTGGGCTCCTACACCCAAATGGTGGTCCATAATGTTTCGACCCAATTGGTCAGAGGCATTTCCCAGGCCGTTAGGGTGTGTTTTTGATTTTGACTGCATCATGATCCAGGCCGAATTGATGGCACTGGCATTGAGAAAGATGATTTTTGCAAAATACTCCACCTCTTGTTTGGTGTTTTGATCGATAGCTCTTACGCCTGTTGCTTTGCCTTTTTCATCATCAAAAATTACGGAATAAACGATTTTATCATTTATCAGCGTAAGATTTCCGGTTTTCATGGCTGCAGGTAATGTAGCCGACTGCGTACTGAAATACGCACCATAGGGGCATCCACGCATACACCTGTTGCGAAACTGGCATTGACCTCTGCCCAAAGCGTGCTGCTCAGGAGTAGACTTGGTAAGGTGAGCCACACGACCCACAATCAAATGCCTTCCGGGAAAATTCTTTTCAATTCCTTTTTTTACCTCCCTTTCCACACAGTTGAGCTCCATGGCAGGCTGAAAATAGGAATCAGGTAAAACATCCAGACCTTCTTTTGAGCCACTTATTCCGGCAAATTTCTCCACATATTCATACCATGGTGCCAGGTCTTTGTATCTAATCGGCCAGTCGGTACCTACACCTTCTTCAAGGTTGGCGGTGAAATCACGCTCGTTCCAACGGTAGGATTGACGACCCCAAAGCAGCGAACGGCCTCCGGTATGATATCCGCGAATCCAGTCAAAACGGCGGGTCTCTTCGAATGGATTATCTATATCTTTTTCAAAAAAATGACGGTGTTCCTCGTTAGCAGTATAACCTGTTCTTACACCCGCCCAATAATCTTTTCTAACCTGATTGTCAACCCGACCTCGATGCTCAAATTCCCAGGATTCTTTGTGGGCAGTAGTATAATCATGGATGTGTTTTACATCACGACCACGATCGATCATGAGAACTTTAAGACCTTTTTCAGTAAGTTCTTTTGCAGCCCAACCACCAGACACGCCGGAGCCGACCACTATGGCATCATAGGTAACTGAATCATTACCTTTTCCTTGTAAATTCATTGAAGTTTTTTTAATAAGTAAGGTTGATAATTAGATTGCGTAGGCTTTTTGTCCTGGTTTAAGAGGAATACAGCCTTCAAAGCGACCCGGAATCGGAATAAAATCCAAGGTTTTCGTAGCTCCGATTTCGGAAGTGAAGAAACCGAAAACGGTCAATTCTTTCATTAAAGTGAAGAATGGAACCGGAATTTCAACCTCATCTTTTTTCTTTTGTTGCTCTTTGGTAAGGCCACTTTCAGAATCAACTTCTTTGGCTTTTTTTGAAGCTTCATTGGTTTCTGATTCTTTTTTAGCCAAATCCACCATCGTATTCATTACTTTGGTTTTGTTTTCGGCTGAAAGTTTAACAAACCCTGAACCCAATTTTTTAGATTCTTCTTCAAGCTGATCCAGACCTTTAACGAAATGATTCTGCTGAACATCGGAATAGCAATCTTTCAACATTTTTTCAATAAAGGGGCCCACATTCGCATCTTTTGCACCGGGAGTGTCAGTTTTGGGGATAATTACCTCAGCTATTTCAGATACCAATGCCTGATAATCCTTGATGAGACTAAAATTAGTCCCTGCCGAGGAGGGAGACTTACAGCCCTCGAGCATAGCAACCAGAGTAGGTGCCGAAATGGCTCCTCCCATCATTATTGCCACACGTTGTAATGCAATTCTTCTATTCAATTGTTATAAAAATTAAGGTTGTCTAAAAAGTAATTCCAAAAAAATGCTTACTTACTGAAGCTTTTACAAATAAACTAAAAACTAATTTATTAAAAAAAATTAATATTCTAAAATTGACTTATAAAGGATAAAACGCAGGAATTTGCCTACGAAATATATGCCAATGCCTGTTTTATTGCTGCCTCCAATCCTGCGGCATCACTTCCACCGGCAGTGGCAAAATGAGGCTGACCGCCCCCGCCACCTTTCATGGCTTTGGCTGACTCTCTTACGATATTTCCGGCATGCAATTGTTTTTCTGCCAGGAGACTTTCGTCAATTAATACTGCAAGATTGGGTTTTTGATTGACAACCGCACCCAAAACTATATAACATTTACCCAAATCTTTCTTCAAATCATAAGCCAACTGACGCAAGGCATCGGCACTCGATACGGTTACTTTTTCGGCCATTACATTCACTCCATCAACATTTTTAGCTTTTGATAGAAGCTCCGTCTTCAGACCACTTAGTTTTTCATTTTCAAGGCTTTCTATTCTTTTTTGAAGCTGATTTTTTTCTTCAATCAATGCCTCAATGGCCTTTGGAAGGTCAGACGCTCCTTTGAGTAGCCCTCTGATGGCATCAAGGGTTTCGGTTTGAGATCGCATCAATTCCAGGGCTTTCTCTCCGGTTACGGCTTCTACTCTTCTTACACCTGCCGATACCGAACCTTCAGAAGTAAATTTGAAAAGTCCGATTTCACCTGTGGCAGGCACATGAGTACCCCCGCATAATTCCACCGAAAAGTCTGAACCATAAGTGATTACTCTCACAAAGTCACCGTATTTTTCACCGAAAGTCGCCGTTGCACCAAATTTCAAAGCCTCATTGATGGGCACATTGCGTTTCTCGTCCAGAGCAATATTTTCTCTGATTTTGGTATTTACAATATCTTCGATTTTTAACAATTCCTCGTCGGTTACTTTCGAAAAATGCGAAAAGTCAAAACGGGTCACTTCCTCATTTTGGAATGAGCCTCTCTGTGTAATATGTGTGCCCAAAACCTGACGCATAGCAGCCAGCATCAGGTGCGTAGCGGTATGGTTTTTCTTGATATTTTCTCTTCTGTTATTATTAATTTGGGCAAAAACCTCTATTGGATTTTGAGTTTGTTCCAGCACATCGGCCAATTTGGCATTTTTAGAAATATGCACAAAAAGGTCATTCTCTTTTTTGGTATCAATTACCTGTAATACATGTTTTTGACTACCTAATTCAAACGAAATTGTACCGGTGTCACCTACCTGTCCACCCAATTCAGCATAAAATGGCGTCTGATCCAAAACCACATGAAGTTCATCGCCGGTTTTAGTTTTTACCACCCGATATTTCATGAGCTGAGCATTGGATTCGGTGAAATCATAACCCAAAAACTCTACACCATCAACTTCTCCTAATTCTATCCAATCGGCAGCTTCTTTGCTTGCATCTTTGCGACTGCGGGCTTTTTGTTCGGCCAATGCACTCTTGAATCCTTCTTCATCAATCGAAAAACCTTTTTCTCTCGCAATCAAAGCAGTCAGGTCAACCGGAAAACCGAAAGTGTCGGAAAGTTCAAAAACAGTGTTTCCATCCAATATTTTTGAATCTTTGGTTTCTCCAAAAATATGATCCAGCCTTTTCAAACCCAATTCGAGGGTACGAAGAAAAGTCTTTTCTTCTTCCGAAATTACTCTGGTTACGAAATCTACCTGAGCTTTAAGTTCAGGAAACACAGCCGCAAACTGCTCAGCTAAAACCGGTACCAGTTTTGTCATAAACGGCTCTCTGAAGTCAAGATAAGAATAACCGTACCGAACGGCCCTTCTCAAAATTCTCCTAATTACGTAGCCGGCTTTGGCATTGGATGGCAGCTGGCCGTCGGCGATGGCAAAACTCACCGCCCGTAAGTGGTCGGCGATTACACGCATGGCTACATCCACATAGTTATCAGACCTAAGGGTTCCATTTACGCCGTATTTTTTGCCTGACATCTGCTCGATTACCTGAATGGTATTCTGGAAAATGTCCGTATCATAATTCGATTTTTTGCCCTGAATAGCCATGCAAAGTCTTTCAAAGCCCATGCCGGTGTCCACATGTTTGGCAGGCAATGGCAACAATGAGCCATCAGCTTTCCGCTCAAACTGCATAAATACGTTGTTCCAAATTTCTATAACTTGCGGATGATCCTTATTTACAAGTTCTTTTCCTGAAATCTCATCAATTTCCTCCTGATCACGTAGGTCAATATGAATCTCAGAACAAGGGCCACACGGTCCGATTTCACCCATTTCCCAGAAATTGTCTTTTTTATTTCCAAGAATAATGCGGTTTTCATCTCCGATTATTTCTTTCCAGATATCAAAAGCCTCCTGGTCAAAAGGTACGCCGTCTTTTTCATCTCCCTGAAATACCGAGACATAAATCCTTTCCTTTGGAAGTTTATAAACCTCAGTGAGCAATTCCCATGACCAATGAAGGGCTTCTTTTTTGAAATAATCGCCAAATGACCAGTTTCCCAGCATTTCAAACATAGTGTGGTGATAGGTATCAAAGCCAACTTCTTCGAGGTCATTGTGCTTGCCACTAACCCTCAGGCATTTTTGTGTATCGGCTATTCTGGTGCTTGGCGGGGTGCCATTGCCCAAAAAGAAATCCTTAAACTGAGCCATACCTGAGTTGTTAAACATCAGAGTAGGGTCGTTTTTGGCAACCAATGGAGCAGAAGGAACAATCAGGTGGCCTTTACTGATGAAAAAATCTAAAAATGCCTTACGAATCTGGTGCGAGGTCATACTATATTAATTGATTTCCTTAAAAATGAGCCGCAAAATTAGCTTTTTTCAATCTTTTTTAGAAGAAAAGATTCATCTTTCTTTGTATAACTAAAATAATAGTTATATTTTTAAGGAAAAACTATCAGAGGAATGAGGACAAAACTCACATTATTCTTTTTTCTAACTATTCTTCAATTTGCCTTTTCGCAGAAAATAATTTTCAAGGATACTTCAGCGGTAGAGAATAAACATTTATCCAAAGCCCAATTTGAAGAAGATAAAACCTTGAAAATCAAAATAGCTCTGAATTTTGGAAAGTTACTGAGGAGAGAGTTAGTCAAAACCGATACTTATGAGCAATTCTCAAGTTCTGATTATTTAAATTATGAGTTGTATTTCAATGATTTACAAAAAGTTGATTCGGTTGAATTTCATTTAAGCTCTATGCAAATTAACCCCTCCGGAAATAGCCGCTCGATTTCAAATAATAAGGCTGATTTTACTGATATCCAAAAAGTGATTTTGGAAAAAGCAGTAAAAAATTGTTTGAATGAATATAAAAATAAAACAGAGTTATTAAGGCCAATTGTGGTTTCCGGAAGTATTATGTTAAATTTTAATAATAAACCCGGAGCAAAGACAGTAGAAGAATATCTGGCAGGTTTGAATTCCGATGTAAAAGAAATTAATCTTTCAGGATATGGTTTGAAAAAACTTCCAGGCGGGGTTTATAATTTTAAAAAACTTGAGAATCTCAACTTAAGCAAAAATCAGATTTCGGAACTGAAAATAAATACCCGGAAAATCCCTCATTTAAAAACTTTGGATTTAAGTGATAATTATTTAAGTGACAAGTCGTTGAAGATCAGGAAGAATTCTTCTGTTAAAGTGCTGAATCTTACCGAAAATGGCATAGATAATTTGAATAAAAAATGGCTGAAAAATAAAAATATGACTGATTTGGTTTTGGCCAATAATTCAATTTCGACTTTTTCTTCAAAAAATATCAGGTATTTCAAAAAAATTCAGGTGCTGAATCTCTATAATAATTATGTAAATACCTTGCCTGAAAATTTTGGTGAACTAAATAAACTTCAGATTTTGGATCTTTATCACAACAATCTCAGAGATTTGCCGGTAAGTTTTTCCAAATTAGAATCACTTCAAACATTGGCGGTTTCCAATAACAAACTTTGGGATTTTCCGGCCGGTTTTTCAAATTTAATAAACCTTAAAACGCTTTATGCCCACCATAACAAACTGAGCAATCTTCCCGAAATCCCACCAAATCTTGAGCTTTTGGATTTAGGATTTAACATGGTAAAAACCCTGCCTGCGGGTCTCAAAAATTGCGTTTCTTTAACCGATTTGGATGTTTCCAATAATCAGCTTTCGGGTAATTTTGGGGTTTTGAAAGAGTTAAATTCCTTAAAACTTTTATATATTTTGACCAATAATTGGGAGGCAAATGAAGGAGAGATGTCGGAACTCAAACAAATTATTGTAGATTTGAGAAAAAAATCTGTCCAAGTTAAATGAAGCTTTTTTTTACCACAGAAGAAGTTGCCGGCCATCTTAATTTGCCATTACCTACTTTGGAATTTTACATTAAAACCTTTAATGTGAAAATACAAAAGGTGGGGAAAAATCGTCGTTATTCGCATACTGACCTTGATAAACTCCAAAAAATTGTAAATTTGATTCAGGTTGAAGGGTACACATTGGAAGGTGCAAGGGAGAAATTAAAAGAGAAAAAAATAGAAAAGGACAATAAAAAAGAAGTAATTGTAAGATTAAAAGAAATAAAAAAAAGCCTTGAATGGCTCAGTGAATCAATCGAATAAATTCTATGCAGCACGAAATTCTACACGAAATTGCCCTCAGTAAAATCGAAGGAGTAGGAGGGGTGGTTTTTAAACATTTATTAAATGCTTTTGGCTCAGCAGAAGAGGTTTTGAAAGCTGGTACACAAAAAGTCATGAAAGTCCCCAATGTGGGTAAAAGCATTGTAGAAGGATTAAAAAAAGCCGATGAAGCCCTCATAGAAGCCGAATCGGTAATAAAACAATGTGAGAAGCTTGGAGTTAAAATAGTTTCCTTCAAAAATCCTGATTACCCTCCCAGACTTAAAAATCTTTTTGACGCTCCCGCTATTTTATATTTTAAAGGAAAGGGGAATCTGGATTACGCACGTAGTCTGGCGATAGTAGGTACACGTGATTCAACTGAATACGGCAAAAAAAGTACAGAGGAAATTGTAAGTCAACTCAAAGAGTATAATGTTCAGATTGTTAGTGGGTTGGCTTATGGAATTGACGTAGCGGCTCACAAAGCCGCATTGAAAAATGGACTCTCCACTGTGGGTGTTTTGGCCAATAGTCTGGATGATGTTTATCCCAAAAGCCATCTGAAAGTAGCGAAAGAAATGGAAGAGTCAGGACTTTTGATCTCTGAACAACCCCTCAATACTCGTACCATGCCCCAGTTTTTTGTTGCCAGAAATCGGATCATTGCCGGGCTGGCTGATGCCGTAATTGTGGTAGAATCTGGCAGGAAAGGTGGCTCGATGGTCACTGCCGAATACGCCAATAATTACAACAGGGAAGTGTTTGCTATTCCCGGGGGCATTTTTCAAAAACATTCTGAAGGTCCAAACTATTTGGTTTCCAACAATAAAGCCCAGATTTTTACAAATGTGGAGGACTTTGTTAGTTGGATGAAATGGGATGAAGATTTGAGCTCATTTTCTGGTAAAAATCTAAAAACTGAAATTGACTTGTCTCATTTTTCTCAGGAAGAAAGTGCGGTTTTAAGTAAGCTCATGCACAATGGCGATATGCTGATTGATGAAATAAGCTGGCAAACCGGAATTTCTTTAAATAAACTTGCCTCAATATTATTAAATCTTGAGTTTCAGGATTTGGTAAAACAAAGTCCGGGGAAAAAATTTGGTTTAAAATAAATCTATCTTCTGAAAATCTTGATTCGACTAAAAGCCCAGGCGAAAAGGGCGATAAATAATAAAATGATGTTGTAAAGTGTAGCTCCCCACTTTGTTAAACTGCAATAAGAGCTAATTTTTACCAGTGCTTGATTAATGTCTGGAAAAGAAATTATCATCCAGGAAATCCCCAAATTTTCAAATAAATCAAAGAGTCCAACCACAAATGGGAAAAGATTGAATAATCTGAAATAGTGATTTTGTGAAAATGATAATTTCAGAAAATAGCTTAATATCAAACTAAATGAAATACTGTAGATAATAGCATAAATACTGTCTATCAGGAGGTTGATTATCAGATAAATATTTCTTCCTTTTGTGCCCAGAAAATTTAAATATTGGGTAACAAGTTCAGACTTAAATCCAAACCGAAACTCTAAAGCCGGCATTGTACCGGAAGCATCAAGCAAAGAATATGACTTTGGCAAAATAAACATGCCAATTATCAACTGAGCCGCAAACGCTAAAAAAAGGTTTCTTGGGCTGGTTTGGTTAAGCCAGAAATGCGAGAATCGTTTTAAATAAATCAATTTGGAGCAGAATTATTTCATACCCCAAATTAAATTAAAAATTTGCCTCGATTAAAGGTTTATTCCTAAAGAAAAACCAAAATTTGGTCTTACTCCTTCTCTGATTACAAAAGTTTCAATTGCATCGGTGGTCACGTAAGAATAACCGTAATTACCACCCTGAGGGCTATTGTCTGCGATGATATTTTTTGAAATAAACTTCACACCACCGCCGATGAAAGTGTCGATATACATATTTTGAAACAGTGTAAACTGCATGCCTATGTTTACATTTGGAAATGCCGAAAGATAGCTGGTTTTGCCATTGTTAATATACAAAACGGGATCAATGGCTTGGCCGGCCTGGTTGTAATTCATTGAATAATAACCGTTATCGTAGTTGTTGTAATTATAATCAAGTTTTAACCCAGGTGCCAGATACACTCCAAATTTTACTTTTTCATTATTAAAACCATATTTTTCACCGGACTGAAAAGCAGGAACATAAAACCTTCTGTCAACCCAAACCGAAGCCCCCTGCCACTTATTAAATTGCTCATAGGTAGTGCTGCTTCCGTAATAATTATTGTCTGATTCTTTATTTACATACCTGATCCCCAGACCAATAACTGTACTTTTGGTATTTTCCTTATTAAAAATCTCCTGACTCAGATTAAATGATCCGGTTATCAGACTGAAAGGATGATATTTGAAGATTTTGGTACGTTTTTGTTCCTGAGCCATCAGATTTATGCTCAAAAAAAGAATCAGAGAGAGAATTGTAGTGGTCTTTTTCATAATAATTTGTTGTTTTTTTGATAAAATACTAACGAAAAACAAAAGGAAAAATTTCAATTTAACCCTTTGAAAATTTCTTTTATTTAACAAATCAAAATTAAGCAAATAATTCTAAAAGGTTTATTATTTTATTTGTTATTCCAATTGAAAAACGGTCTCGAATATAAAATTATGAGCTATTTTTATCTTTTAAAAACTGCTTTTTAATGAAGAAAATATTATTCGGCTTATTATTAGTCTCTTACCTGGCTTTTCCTCAAAATAAAATCAACTATGTTGACCCATTTATTGGAACGGCTAAAATGGGGCACACTTTTCCGGGAGCAACTGTTCCTTTTGGAGCTGTACAATTGAGCCCCGATACTGATACCGTTTCTTATGAGTTAAATGGAAAATATAATCCCGAAGTCTATACTTTTTGTGCCGGTTACCGGTATCAGGACCCCACCATCGTCGGTTTTAGTCACTCGCACTTCAGTGGTACCGGACATTCAGATTTAGGAGATATTTTGGTGATGCCAATAACCGGGAAACTATTGATGAATCCCGGAACAGCCGATAAGCCTGAAAATGGCTTTCGGTCAAGATTTAGTCACAAAAATGAAGTGGCAGAGCCCAATTATTATAAAGTGCTGCTGGAAGATGACAATATTTTAGCCGAAATGACCACCAGCACAAGGGTTGGTTTTCATCACTATACTTTTCCCAAAAAGGAGGAAGCTCATATTATTCTGGATTTGACTTCCGGAATTTACAATTATGAAGATAAAAATGTATGGACGGTCGTAAGGGTGATCAATGACAGCACTTTGACAGGTTACCGCCAAACTACAGGCTGGGCAAGAACCCGCACAGTTTATTTTACTATGACTTTTTCGAAGCCTTTTAAGTCTTACGGAAGTAATAATTACGAAAGTCAGCAAGTTTACCGAGGTTTTTGGAGGAAATTTAATCAACAGGAAAACTTCCCTGATCTGGCAGGAAGGCAACTAAGAATGCATTTTGATTTTGATGTGGAAGCCGGTGAAAAAGTAATGGCAAAAGTGGCCTTATCGCCGGTGAATATGTCGGGTGCTTCGGCAAATTTAAATGCAGAAATCCCACATTGGAATTTTGAAAAAACTAAGACAGATGGTCAGAATTTATGGGAAAAAGAATTGAGTAAAATTGATGTTAAATTGCCTTCTGAAAAAGATTTGATCAATTTTTATACAGCCATGTATCACGCTGCATTGATGCCAACAGTTTATATGGATGTAGATGGAAAATATAAAGGATTGGACCACGAAATTCATCAGGCTTCAGGATATACCAATTATTCATCGTTTTCGCTCTGGGATACTTTTCGGGCTTTCCATCCCTATCTCAACATTGTAAATCCATCCCGAAATGCCGATATGGTTAAAAGTATGATGGAGCACTACTATCAAAGTGCTCTGAAAATGCTTCCGATTTGGTCACATTATGCCAATGATAACTGGTGCATGAGTGGCTACCATAGTGTTTCTGTGGTGGCTGATGCCATTTTGAAAGGAGTATATAAAGGAGATGCAAACGAGGCACTCGCTGCCTGTGTAAATACCGCCCGGCAAAGAAAATACGAAGGAATTGGTGATTACATGGATATGGGATATGTTCCTTCCGATATAAATAGCACTTCGGTTTCTAATACACTTGAATATGCATACGATGATTGGTGTATAGCTCAATTGGCGAAATATTTAGGAAATAATGTGATTTTTGAGGAATTTCAGAAACGTTCAGAAAACTGGAAAAATGTGTATGATTCCAGATTGGGTTTTATGAGACCAAAATTGGCTGACGGAAATTTCAGACAAAAATTTGATGTGTTGGAGACTCATGGTCAGGGTTTTATTGAAGGAAACGCATGGAATTACAGTTTGTATGTTCCTCATAACCCGGAAGGATTAATGAAAACAATGGGAGGAGAGGCCCGGTTTTCGAGATATTTGGATTCACTTTTTACGATGCATTTACCTGATGAGTTTTTTGCAAATACTGAAGATATTACCAGGGAAGGGATAATCGGGAACTATGTGCATGGAAATGAGCCTGCACATCATGTGGCTTATTTGTACAACATTACCTCAAAACCATGGAAAACTCAGGAAACCATCAGGATGATTCTAAGTAATCAATATGCCAATGGCCCAGACGGACTTCGCGGCAATGATGATTGTGGTCAAATGAGTGCCTGGTACTTGTTTAGCAGTTTGGGTTTTTATCCTGTTTCACCGGGTTCAGATGAGTATTGGATTGGAAGTCCGCTGGTACATGAGGCAAAAATCAACCTTGAAAATGGAAAAACTTTTTCGATAGAAAGTGTAAATCCAGGTGAGAAAAATGTTTATATTCAAAAAATACTTTTTAATGGCCAGCCGGTAAATAATTTGAGAATCAAACATTCTGATATAAGTGGCGGAGGCAAAATTCAGTTTTTTATGACTTCAAATAAACCGAAGAACAAAAACAAATAGCTTTAGCCAAACTATTTAGCAATCAGAACTCAAACCTCCAAAAACCTGTTTTTTCTTTATATTTGGGCAAAATTTGAATTATGGAATATAGGCTTACTTCTCTTTTTCAACCAACCGGGGACCAACCTCAAGCTATCGAGCAGTTGATTCATTCCATAAATTCAGGTGAAAAAGCTTCAGTACTTCTGGGGGTGACAGGTAGTGGAAAGACATTTACCATCGCTAATGTAATTGCTGAGGTCGATAAGCCAGTTCTTATTTTAAGTCATAATAAAACTTTGGCTGCACAGCTTTATGGCGAATTTAAGCAGTTTTTTCCTGATAATGCTGTTGAATATTTTATCTCTTATTACGATTATTATCAGCCCGAAGCCTTTATTGCGTCAACCAATACTTATATAGAAAAAGACCTGATGATCAATCAGGAAATTGAAAAACTCAGGTTAAGTACAGTGTCTTCTTTGATGTCTGGTCGTAGAGATATTATTGTAGTGGCTTCTGTATCATGTATTTATGGTGCGGGGAATCCCAATGAGTTCAGAGACAGTATCGTAAAAGTAAATGTAGGCGATAATATCACCCGAAATAAATTCCTTTATTCTCTGGTTCAGATTTTATATTCCCGTACCGAAATTGAGTTTTCGAGAGGGACTTTTCGTGTAAAAGGCGATACGGTCGATATTTTTCCCGGATATGCTGACTTTGCTTATAGGGTAATTTTTTGGGGAGATGATATTGAGGAAATTCAAATGATTGAGCCTCATAGTGGAAAGAAAGTTAAGAATGAGGATAAAATTGTGGTCTTTCCTGCCAATTTGTTTGTAACAGGAAAAGACGTAATGCAAGCTGCTATCAAAGACATTCAGGATGACATGGTGGCCCAAATCAAATATTTTGAGAGTGATGGTAGGGTTATGGAGGCTCAAAGGATTCAGGAACGCACCGAATTTGACCTCGAAATGATGCGGGAGCTGGGTTATTGTTCAGGAATTGAGAATTATTCCAGATATTTTGATAAAAGAAAACCCGGTGATCGTCCATTTTGCCTGTTAGATTATTTTCAGGATGATTTCCTGCTCATTGTAGATGAAAGTCACGTGAGTATGCCTCAGATACGTGCCATGTATGGAGGTGACCGTTCTCGTAAAACCTCACTTGTTGAATATGGTTTCCGACTGCCTTCTGCTTTAGACAACCGCCCATTGACGTTTCAGGAATTCGAAAATCTTGTTCCACAGACCATTTTCGTAAGTGCCACACCTGCCGATTATGAGCTCAATCTCAGTGGCGGTGTTGTAGTAGAGCAGATTATCCGGCCAACAGGATTACTTGACCCGGAAATTGATGTGAGGCCAAGTTTGAACCAAATTGATGATTTACTCGAAGAAATCAACGACCGAATAAAAAAAGATGAAAGGGTTTTGGTTACCACTTTAACCAAACGCATGGCTGAAGAACTCAGCAAATATTTGGATAGGGTAGGAATAAAAGGACGCTACATACACTCGGAGGTGAAAACCATGGAAAGGGTGGAAATATTGAGAGAATTGAGATTGGGAGTAATTGATGTTTTGGTTGGTGTGAACTTACTGCGGGAAGGCCTCGATTTGCCTGAAGTTTCTCTTGTAGCCATTATGGATGCCGACAAAGAGGGTTTTCTTAGAGATATTCGTTCATTGATACAGACCATTGGTCGTGCAGCACGTAACTCCAACGGTAAAGTAATCATGTATGCCGACCGCATCACAGGTTCTATGAGCAAGGCCATTGACGAAACCAACCGTCGCCGGATGATACAGATGGAATACAATGAAAAACATGGCATAACTCCAACTACGATTTTGAAAAGTAAGGAAGCGATCATGGAGCAGACATCTATTGCCGACTTCAAACCAAGTACTAAAGGTTATTATGTTGAACCTGACCGGGTAAGCATTGCTGCTGATCCAATCATTGGTTACATGACCAAACCGCAACTTCAGGCTCTGTTAGAAGAAACCAAAAAGAAAATGGAAAAAGCCGCCTCAGAGTTTGACTTCCTGCAAGCCGCCCGTTTCCGTGATGAGATGAAAGAGATTAAGGAAAAAATGGGAGTGGGGGTGTGAGTTGTGATTTTTTTTAGATTAAAAATCAAAAAAATGTGTCCTGGGATTAAATATTTTAACAGTTTTTTATAATTTCATTCCGAAATATTGTTAAAAATGACAGCTACAGAGTTAAAAGTTGACTTGTATCGAATAATCGAAAATCTTAAATTAGACCAGTTAAATGAAATTTCTGGACTGATAAAGAACTACGTTCATAGTAGTAGTGATGAAGAAGCAGAATGGAATAGTATGTCAGATATACAAAAAGAAGGCCTTTTGCAGGCAAAATATAGCATTCAAAAAAATAATGGGACTATTCATACCGAAGTAATGAAACAATTCAGGCAAAAGATTAAAAATGACTAAAGAAGTTTATTGGTCAGATGATTCAAAAAAGGATTTTAACGAAATTATTGAATTTATACAATACCAATGGAATCAACAGATTGTTAGTGATTTCCTAGACAAAATAGACCATTTAATATTTCAAATTAGTAAAAATCCTAAAACTTTTCCGCTTATAAATCGTGAGTTTGGGATTCGGAAATGTGTGATTTCAAAACATAATTCAATTTTTTACACAGAGGAAGACAAAAAAGTCTTCATCCTAAGGGTATTTGCCAATAGAAAGGATCCCGATAAAATAAAGTTCTAAAAAGATGCTTTTTTAAAAATTCCTCTGTCAAATATTTATTTAAATTTATAATTTCACTTATTTTATCCTCCCGATACAATAATCCCAAACTTATTCAATAATTTAGGGGCAGCGAAAGATTTATAGTTTTTCGGAATTCAACCTTAACATTTTCAATATGCTGGCTTTATTGGGCTTTGGCACCATTCTGGTCTTTTTGGTGCTGATTATGACCAAAAAAATGTCTGTCATGACGGCATTAGTTCTCACGCCCATTCTTTTTGGGTTTTTGGCTGGTTTTTCACCGAAAGAATTAGGCGATTTTGCCATAGCCGGAATCAAACAGGTAGCTCCCACGGGCATTTTGTTGATGTTTGCTGTTTTGTATTTTGCTACCATGTTAGATGCCGGGCTTTTTGATCCTGTCATTGCATTTATCATAAAGTCTGTAAAAGGTGATCCATTGAAAGTGGTTATTGGAACCGCCATATTAACCATGGTTGTCCATCTTGACGGTGACGGTACTGCCACCTTTATGATTGTCATTTCCGCATTTTTGCCTATATATAAAAGACTGAAAATCAATCGTCTTGTACTTTCAAGTATTGTCGCTTTAAGTGTAGGGCCTATGCACCTGGTGCCATGGTCAGGTACCTCAGCAAGAGCCATTTCCGTGATGAAATCAGATGCTATGCATATTTTCAATCCAAATATTCCTTCGATAATTGCAGGTGTTGCCTGGGTTTTGTTTGTGGCTTATTATTTGGGAAAAAAAGAAAGAAACAGACTTGGCGTGATTGATTTGGATTATAATCATTCCAAAAACCTTAGTCAGGAACAGCAAGGATTGAAAAGACCTAAATTGATTGTATTCAATGCCCTTTTAACCATTTTTTTGATAATTTCACTCACCATGGGGTGGGTTCCTGCACCTGTAATATTTGTGGTTTTCAGTATGTTGGCCTTGTTAATCAATTATCCGAAACTTTCTGACCAAACAAAAGTACTAAAAGGACATGGAACCAATATTTTCATGGTTTCGAGTATGATTTTCGCTGCCGGTATTTTTTCCGGAATCTTAACCGGTTCAAAAATGATTGAAGCCATGGCTGGTTCGTTGGTAAGTTTGATTCCTCAACAACATGCCAACTGGCTGCCAGTACTTACTGCCATTACGAGTTTACCTGCCAGCATACTTTTTACACCTGATGCCTATTATTTTGGGGTAGTTCCCATTTTGGGTCAAACAGCTAGTCAGTTTGGAATTGACCAGCTCGAAATAGGTAGGGCTGCACTTTTGGGCCAGATGACTGTAGGATTCCCAATCAGCCCGCTCACAGCATCTACGTTTTTATTGATTGGCTTGTCAGAAGTAGATTTGGGTGAGCATCAAAGGCATACGTTTTGGTGGGCTTGGGGAACCACAATAGTAATGACAATTATGGCAATTATTTCGGGTTCAATACATATTTGATAATGAAAGAAAAAATCAGAATAGGCTGTGGAGCAGGTTTTTCCGGTGATAGAATTGAGCCGGCAGTGATTTTGGCTGAGAAGGGCGAACTAGATTATTTAGTTTTGGAATGTTTGGCTGAAAGAACCATCGCATTGGCACAAAAGCGAAAAATGGCCAATCCGGACAAAGGTTATGATCCGTTTTTGGAAAGAAGAATTGAGGTTTTATTGCCGCATTTGGTGAAAAATAAAGTAAGATTAATCACCAATATGGGGGCTGCAAATCCAGTTATGGCTGCAAAGAAAGTAAAGGCCTTGGCCGAAAAAAATGGATTTGATATTAAAGTTGCTGCAGTTTTCGGAGATGATGTTTTGACTTATCAAAATCTTCCTATTGAAGCCTTTGAGATTTTTAATGGAGAAAATCAAGCCTTTGAATTAATAAAAGAAAAAAACAATGATACTTTGATTTCAGCCAATGCATATATCGGGGTAGAAGGAATTGTTGAGGCCTTGGAGTCTGATGCACAGATAATTATAACCGGAAGGGTGGCTGATCCTTCTTTGTTTTTGGCTCCGATGATTTACGAATTTGGATGGTCAAAAGAAGATTATGAATTACTTGGAAAAGGAACTGTAATTGGCCATTTGATGGAATGTGCCGGACATATTACCGGAGGATATTTTGCCGATCCTGTTAAAAAACCAGTTCAGGACATGGACAAATTGGGACATCCTTTTGCGGATGTTTTCTCAGATGGTTCGGGCATTATTTCGAAAGTTGAAGGCACAGGTGGAATTATAAATCTAATGACCGCAAAAGAGCAGTTGCTGTATGAAGTGGTTAATCCGTATGAGTATTATACTCCCGATGTAGTGGCTGATTTTACTACTGTTAAGCTGGAAGAAATAGCTGAAAATCAGGTAAAAGTTACCGGGGGAGGTGGAAAAACGAAGCCGGAAAATTATAAGGTAAGTGTGGGCTACAAAGCTTTCTTTCTTGGAGAAGGTGAAATTTCTTATGCCGGTCCTTCGGCATTTGAACGGGCAAAACTGGCTAGTGAAACAATTGAGAAACGTATAGCCACTCAATTTGATGATTTTAGAATAGACTATGTCGGTTTCAATTCTGTTTTCGGAGATAAAGATAATCCTGTTATTCCAAATGAAGTAAGATTAAGAATTGCCGGTAAAGCCAAAGATTTTGACACTGCTTCTTTGATTGGTGAGGAAGTGGAGGCACTTTATACCAATGGTCCGGCAGGTGGAGGTGGTGTGAGGAAATACACCAATGAAGTTATCGGTATCATGTCGGTTTTAGTAAAGAGAAATTTTATTTTTCCAATGGTGAAAATATTTTAGAATATGAAATTATACGAAATAGCCCATAGCCGTGCCGGAGATAAAGGCAATGTTTCGACTTTATCTTTGATTCCTTATGAAGAGTCTGATTATGAGTTGCTTAAAATTAAAGTAACAGTAAATGTGGTAAAAAAACATTTTGGAAAAATTATAAAAGGAGAAATAGTAAGGTATGAGATGCCCAATATCTCTTCCCTGCTTTTCGTATGTCAGGAGGCATTGGATACTGGTGTAACTACCTCATTACGAATGGATACACACGGCAAGGCACTGAGTTATAAGTTATTAGAAATGGAAATCTGATTTATGTCAAAAATTATCTGGGCACCCTCCGAAAAACATATTCAGGATAGCAATCTTTATCACTTTTTAAAATTTGCCGAAAAAGCGACAGGTAAGACTTTTTCTGATTACAATGCTCTTTATAATTGGTCTTTAGTTTGCCTTGATGATTTTTGGGTGGTTTTGGCTGATTTTTTTGAGATAAAATTCTCAGGAAAATATGAAAAAGTAGTTTCTGATGAATCTGAAATGTATCAAAAAAAATGGTTTTCAGGTGCTTATTTGAGTTATTCCAAACTTATTTTTCGAAATAACAACGCTAAGCAACCTGCCATTATTTATAAGTGTGAAAATCAGGAAGTAAAAAGCATAGCCTGGCACGAATTGGAAACTTCAGTGGCCAATCTTGCCTATTGGTTAAAATCTACCGGCTTTCAAAAAGGAGATACTGCGGTTGCTTATTCATCCAATAACGTGGAGACTATCATCGCATTTCTTGCAGTAAACAGCTTGGGAGGAATATGGTCCTCTTGTTCTCCTGATTTCGGCTCCGAGAGTGTAATTGAGCGTTTTGGACAAATAAAACCGAGAGTATTTTTTGCCAATTCTAGTTATCAATACAACGGGAAGTCCTTTGATATTTTGCAAAAAGTCGAAGAAATTCAAAACGGTATTGGCTCAGATCTCAACACAATTTTATTTGAAAGTAAACAATGGAGTAATATTATTTCTCAAGAAGCCAAGCACTTATTGGAGTTTACAGAGGTAGAATTCAATGATCCGATTTGGGTTTTGTACAGTTCGGGTACGACCGGAAAGCCAAAAGCCATTGTTCACCGAACAGGTGGGATGGTTTTGGAGCATCTAAAAGCACTGGCTCTGCATCAAAATGTGAAAAAAGGCGAGCGATATTGCTGGTATTCCACCACAGGTTGGATGATGTGGAATTACGCTCTTTCTTCTTTACTTACTGGAGCTACTTTGTGTTTATATGATGGCTCAGTGGCTTATCCAGACTTAAATGTCATTTGGGATTTTGTGGATGATCAAAAAATCAATCATTTAGGAGCTGGGGCAGCATTTTTTCAAACATGCTTAAAGTCCGATATTAATATTTCGGGGAAAGACAAACTTCTGAAAACAATAGGCTCGACTGGCTCACCCCTTTCTGAAGAGGCATTTAACTGGCTTTCTGATAAAATTACAGGAGTTCCGGTAATATCACTCAGTGGTGGGACAGACGTTTGTTCGGCATTTATTGGAGGGAATCCAATGCTACCAGTCATTTCTGGCGAAATACAATGCAGAATGCTCGGAGCAGCCATCGAAGCCTGGGATGAAAACGGCGAATCAGTCAATGGAGATTTGGGAGAGTTAGTGATTGCAAAACCAATGCCTTCTATGCCGGTATTTTTTTGGAATGATAATAATAATGAAAAATATAAGTCTAGTTATTTTGAAAAATATCCGGGAGTTTGGTGCCATGGTGATTGGATAAAAATTACGGAAAATCGCGGGATTATTGTTTTCGGAAGGTCTGACGCCACCTTGAATAGGGGAGGGGTAAGAATTGGAACAGCAGAAATTTACAGTGCAGTAGAGACTTTAGAATTTATTAAAGATAGTTTGATTGTCTGTATTGAGAAGGAAAACGGAGATTTCTATATGCCTTTATTTGTAAAAACAGACAAAGAAATTAGCGATGTAGATAAAAAAGCCATTAATACCAATCTCAGAGGATTATATAGCCCCAGACATGTCCCAGATGAGATAATTATAACTCCAGATATTCCTTACACCATCAGTGGAAAGAAAATGGAAATGGCTGTTAAGAAAATTTTGATGGGAGCCTCCCCCGAAAAGGCCGCTACCCGCGATGCCATGAAGAATCCTGAATCATTGGATTGGTATGTGGATTTATACATTAATTATGTAAAATAAAAAAGCCCGGCATTAGCCGAGCTTTGTGATCCCGATAGGATTCGAACCTATGACCCACAGATTAGAAATCTGTTGCTCTATCCAACTGAGCTACGGGACCTCCTTAAATTTAAAAAAGCAGCAGAAGCTGCTTTTTTGTCGGGGTGGCAAGATTCGAACTTGCGACCTTCTGCTCCCAAAGCAGACGCGATGACCGGGCTACGCTACACCCCGAATTAGTTTAAGTTTATGTGTGAGTTTTAAGTTTTAAGTAAAATATTAATTAACAGACTTTATTAATCCAGACATCATTTTAATACATTCCAATGTTAAATCTTTTAGATAATTAAAATCATTAAAATAAACATCTTCAATAACAATAAGTAAAGCTGAAACTTCTAAAAGGGAAGTCTTTGACATAACATAAAAATGTTTCTTGTCTGCTTTGCTCTCTCGTCCTGAGCCTTCTGCTAAATTTAACAAAGAACTTAAACTTGCTCTTTTGATTTGATCTCTTATTTCTAAGTCAATTGATTTATTAGAAAGAATTTTTGTGAAAATTTCTTTATTGATAAATCGTATCTTTTCAAATACACTCAGTTTTTCAAAATCAAACACTTAAAGAACTAATTAAACTTTTAACTTTCACTAAAACTTTAACTTTTACCTAGTTCGCGGAGAGAGCGGGATTCGAACCCGCGGTACCGTTTCCAGTACGACAGTTTAGCAAACTGTTGGTTTCAGCCTCTCACCCATCTCTCCTTCCTCTCGAAAAGGTTTGCAAATATAGACCTTTTATTTTTCTGAGCAAAATCTGGAGTCAAAAAAAAGCAATTATTTCAAAACTTTTTTTACCTAAAAATATAAAATATTGATTTGTAATGCTTTAAAAAATGCCCTTTTGAGCAATATTTTAAGGGTTTTCTGATAAAAGTAAAAAAACAGGTTTTTGAGATGGGTTATCCTCAACGCAGATTTGAAACTAAATCATTTCAACCTGTCAGGGTTTTCAGATAAAAAAGCCGACCATCCCGATTTCTTAGAAGTGTTATCATTTAATGCTTTGGTTTTTCCATGCATAAAATGACAAACAGCCACGGCCAGTCCATCAGTTGCATCCAGAAATTTCTTTTCCAATGTCTGGTTAAATAGCTTTTCGAGCATATAAGCTACCTGGTCTTTGGTCGCGTTTCCATTTCCTGTGACACTTTGTTTTACTTTTTTTGGCAAATATTCTACTATATTGAGGTCTCTCGCCAAGGCAGCGGCCATTGCTACTCCCTGGGCTCTACCCAATTTTAACATCGACTGCACGTTTTCACCATAAAAAGGGGCTTCTATGGCCATTTCTCCGGGTTGATAATCAATAATTAGCTGAGTGATTCGCTCAAAAATTTTCTTCAATTTCAATTCATGGGTATTGTATTTTTCCAATCGAATTACTCCATATTGAATAATTCTAATTTTCGAACCATCGACGCCAATTAGCCCATAACCCAACACTCGCGTACCCGGATCGACACCTAAAATGATTTTTTCGCTTATTTTTGCTTCCAAAAGAAAGATTTCTGATAAATTTCCCGAAAATTAACTCAAAAAAGCTGATTAATCTGCTAAAATTCTTCGTTTTGGCCGGATTGCTTTATTTATTATTCCAAAAAATCAAAGAAATCAGTTTAACAAAAGAAATCCTGTTTCGTTTATTCCTAACAATTTACCACAATTTCTACCTTTTATTTTTTGCGATTATCCTTTTGGTTGTTAACTATGGTTTGGAATTGAAAAAATGGCAGCTTTTGACAATTTCATTCGAAAAAAGAACTACTAAACAAGCCCTGGGTGATATTTTACATGGATTGATGGCCGGAATATTCACTCCTTTTATGATAGGTGATTTTTTGGGTAGAAGCCTTGGATTTAAGGTGAGAAACCGCTCTTTGGCCGTCGCTTCCAATTTTTTTAATTCCATGGCTCAGTCTTTAATAGCCATATTTTTAGGTACTTGTGCTCTATGCATTTGGTATTTTGGATATGAAGTCCCCTACAAAAAATGGCTACTTGTAATATTAATCGTGATGAGTCTTGCCACAATTTTGGGTTTGTTTTTTATTCTAAAACTTAATATCTCCTGGGATTTTGTAAAAAAGATAAGTTTTCTAAAAAAGTTTACTTTACGTACCGTAACCGAACTTGATATTGAAAATGTTTTGAGGATTAAAATTTTAGTTTTTTCAGTTTTAAGAAATCTTGTATTTTTTCTTCAATTCTACCTGGTTCTTTTAGCTTTTGGATTACAAATACCTTTCGATTTGGCTTTTATTGGCATCAATTTTATCTTTTTGTTAAAAACAGTTGGTGGCGGACTAAATATTTTGGGCGATTTGAGCATTAGAGAATTGGTGGGAATCAACTTTTTTGGATATTATAATTATGATCCTACCTCAATTTTGGTGGCCACTTTTTTAGTATGGTTTTTAAATATCTTTCTGCCTGTTTTATTCGTAATCATTAATCCCCGATTTTTCAAAAGATGAGCCCAATGATATCCCTAATATTTATAATTTATTTCATTTTCTTGTTCATAGGAATATTTATTTGGCTGTTTTTTGTTAAGCCAAATGATGTTGGAACTAGTCAGGAGGGAAGCAAGTTTTCAGTGATTATTCCGGTTAGAAATGAATCAGAGAACATTTCCAGGTTATTAAAAAGTCTGGAAAATCAAAGCTTAGGGTCTGAGAAATTTGAGGTGATTCTAGTGGACGACCAGTCAGATGATGATACCAAAAGCAAAGCATTGCAATTTTTTGAAAATTCAAAACTTAACTGGCGTATTTTAGATTTAAACCCAGATGAAAGGGGAAAGTCACCCAAAAAAAATGCAATAACCAAAGCCATTAACTACTCTCATAATGAGCTCGTTTTTTGCACCGATGGTGACTGTGAACTTCCCAATGAACTACTTTCAGAATATCAGAAAGTATTTGATAATAAAGAAGTTATGTTTATTTCGGGGCCGGTGAGTTTTTTTGATGTAAAATCGAGGTTATTTAGGAAATTATGGAATAAAATTCAAATAGTTGAGTTTGCATCTCTGGTTGGTGTTGGTGGAAGTTCAATATTTGTCGGAAGCCCAAATATGTGTAGTGGTGCAAATATTGCTTATCGAAAAGTGGTATTTTTTGAAGTAAAAGGTTACGATGGAAACGAGCATCTGGCCTCTGGTGATGACGAATTTTTGATGCATAAAATTGCCCAAAAATATCCGGGTAGTATTAGGTTTTCGGGAGGAATTAAATCTTTGGTGTTAACAAATGATTCCAAAAATTTAACCCAATTTTTTAACCAAAGAATCCGCTGGGCAAGTAAATGGAGTTTTTATAAATCACTGGTTCCCAAAATATTGGCGATTTATGTTTTTGTTCTTAACCTTGGTAGTATATATTTGTTAATGAGTGGTTTTTGGTTTTGGTTAATTGCAAGAGCCATTTTTGAATTCATATTTTTGGTAATAATTTTGACAAAATTCAAAAAGATTAGTTCAATAATTATTATTCCGCTGGTTCAATTCATTTATCCGTTTTACGTTGTGTTTTTTGGGATAAAATCATTTTTTTCTAATAAAAAATACTCCTGGAAAAGTCGCGAACTTTCATAAATTAAATATGGCAATTTCGAAATTACTAAATACAATATTCCCCAAATATCTTTGGAAAGTTGATAGAGATGAAAAAGTCATTTATCTGACGTTTGATGATGGCCCGGTGCCTTATTACACTGATTTTGTGTTGGATCAGCTTAAGAAGTACAATGCCTCGGCTACATTTTTTTGTGTGGGCGAAAACATTAAAAAGCACCCGGAAGTTTTTCAAAAGCTTATTAATGAAGGCCACTATGCAGGCAACCACACCTTCAATCATTTGAAAGGCTGGAATACGGAGAATAAGCAATACATTGATAATTTTTTAGAATGCCAGTTGGAGATTGAAAAATTTTCGAAAAGTGGTTTATTCCGGCCCCCATACGGCAGGATAAAGAAAAAGCAGGCCGAAGAAATTTTGAAAACACATAAAATAATAATGTGGTCGGTACTAACCAGAGATTATGATTCAGACTTTGATGCTGAAAAGTGTTTGAAAAATGCCATTAAGAAAACTGAAAATGGTTCAATCGTTCTTTTCCATGATTCAGAGAAGGCATGGAAAAATCTAAGTTATGTTTTGCCGCGATATCTGGAATATTTTTCGGAGAAAGGCTACAGTTTTGAGCCACTGGTATAGATTCTGAAAATCGCAAATAATGCTACAAATCCAGATATAAACTGCATACTTGCAAATATGGTTTCGCCCTTGTTAAAGGTAAAATAACCCATCAGTAAATGACCGCAAAGCATTAATATCCAACCACTAACAAGCCATCTGTGGGCCAGACCAAATATGGCCATAATAAATAATAATGAAATTGTAAACTCAAGCCAGGAGGATTCTTTGAAAATGAAAAAGAGAAGAATCATTACAAAAATCATGATTCCATATAAAATCTCCTGATGTTTTAATTCTTTTTGATGGGTAAACAATCCAAACAATAGAATTGAAAGAAAGCTTATTTCCAATCCTACAAGCAGCATACTTCCGAGGCTGTAAAAATAAAAAATCGCTAAAATTGAAGCTAAAAGGCCGATTTGCCAACCAGATTTTTTGCCTAAACTCAATAAAACTTTGTTTAAAAAATATAAAACCGCTACCGCAGATTGTAATAACATGTCCACCTTTTAATGATTGAAAATAGTTTTCAAATCTATGGATTTAATTTGGTAGGCAACCTTTGATTCCCATTGTTTTTGTTGAAAAGTATTCAAACTGTGGTCAGATTCTTCGTCATATTTTTCCTGCATTTTGTGGGTACTTCTGTAAAACTCCAGATATTCATATTTTATCATTGAAATGAGATCATCTCTGGTTTCAGCCTTAAAGGATTTTATTTTTTGCAAAAAAAGCAATGAATTGAGATAGCTGATGTCAAAATGCAATTGCTCATGTCTGAGTCCTTTGTCATTTTTAATTTCAGGTTTAGCCCATGACATATTTTTGTCGGTGAAAACACTGGGTCTAATCTCAACTATTATTTTGTGGTTTTCTACGAAAATTTTAGAATCATAACCAAAACTGGTAAAAATGGCTGCTCCGTAACCTGATTTATCTCTGATTGGCCCCAGGAAATCATTCCAACCCACTTTTCTTTGTTGATAATATACCGTATCGGCAGAACTTTTTGAAAAAAAAGGAAAAATCTTAACTTCAGAGTCCGTTGCAAATGCTTCTAATTGGCTTCCAAAATTTTTGATATAATTTACAACATAAGATAAGCCTCCGTCTATCGCAATTTTAACCTGATTCTGCACATTTTCAATATTTTTCCCACTCAAAGATCTGGAATATTGGCCTTTATTGTTTGCTCTGCACAGCCTTGTGGTATCGTTTTGTAACACACTGTAAGCCTCGATTTCATAATTAATCCTTCCTTCGATATTATTTCCTGATTTCTTTTCGGTCAATTCCAGATTTTTTATTTTGAATAAAATCTTCACCTTAGGTTGTGATCCCAGGTTGTATTTCGAATAATATTTAAAGATCGTTTCAGGAACAGACCTTTCAAATCCGACCTGGACTTTTCTCCCATCAGTATTAAATATTTCCCCAAAGCTTTTATTTTGTCCAGATTTTGTCATTTCGATAGATGAAATGGTAAAGTTCTCAAATTTAATTTCCGGATTTTTTGTGTCAACCCTGAATATAATTTGAGCCACCGAAAAGTGAGAAATAAAGAGAAAAAACCAAAACTTCATACTTTAATTGTCGTCAGCTTCTTTTCTGACATTTAACAAACGCTGCAACCACGCTTTCATTATTTCTTTTTCTTCTTGCGGGTCGGCTTGAAACTTCCCAAGCGAATTTATCTCAGGTTGTCCGGCATCAATCCAGGCGGTGTACCACACATCTGCAATCATTTTCACAGAAGCTTTTAGCCGTCTTTCTACCTGATTGTCAAGCATTTTATGGTATTCTGAAGAAAATTCTCTTGAATAGGTTTTAATTGTGAGGTTATTTCTTTCTTCGATAGTAAATTTTTTATCTTCCTGGAATTTGCTTGTAAGCATTTTTTCAAATTTTAACACCGAATCCAATCCGGCATGAGCTTCCAAGACGCCTTTCCAGGATCTTTTCATGATATTGGATTCATACTCAGCTTTACCTATAAACAAATCATATTCTTGACTAAAAAGTTCGGGCAGGCGTGACTCCCAAAAAGCATGGATACCATATTGATTGGTAAGTTGGCCATTGTAATTTGCTGTGGTATGAAGCGGAACATTAGAATCCGCAATATAATGACCCAAATCTGTGGAAATTCTTAAGATTTGTTTAATTTCTTTTTTTGCAAAAGCTTCAGTTAATTGAAATTTCATTCGCTGTATCTGCCAGGGAACTATACCGTGAGCCATCAGTGTATCTTCCGAATATCTTTCGACAGCAGCTTTCCATGTCATTTTTTGTAAATTGTATTGAACTGAATCCGGATAATCATCGAGGTCAATGAAATGCCTTTCTGCCTCACCCACAACCGCATATCTCCTTTGGTCAGGATTTACGGCATTTTCAGTAATGTAATCGATATTAGTTTTAAAGAAGCCAAACATTTCCGGCGGCAGACTATAAACAGCTAACCTGTTGATAATCGGGTGGGTATAAAATCCCCAGTTGTTAATTGAGAGGGTAAATGACGATAAAATTATTATCAAAAGAATTAGTGGAACTCGGGATTTCATTTTAAAAATTAGTTGGTTTACTGTAAATGTAAATTTCAGAAATCTTTTTGTCAAATTTTTTACAATAAAAATGTGGGCATCGAAAGCAAAAGTTTTAGATTTGTAAAAATGATATCATCAATAAACCAAATTCCTGAAATGGATTATTAATTCTCACTTTCGGGTAAAATTATTTAAATGAAAGAAACACTTTTCAATCTTGGAATAAAGGAATCTAATCCCGGAATTTCTACAGGCTCACAATATTGGCAGGGTTCCGGGCCAATTATCGAGTCTTTTTCACCTACAAATGGCTCTTTGATAGGGAGTATTGGTTCAGGTACTTTTGATGACTATAATGTGGTAGTTTCAAAAGCTCAGGAAGCTTTTCAAGCCTGGAGAATAATTCCAGCCCCCAAAAGAGGTGAAATGGTGAGACAAATGGGTGAAGCTTTCCGAAAACATAAACAAGATTTAGGAAGACTGGTGAGCTATGAAATGGGAAAAAGCCTGCAGGAAGGGTTGGGTGAAGTACAGGAAATCATTGACATCTGTGATTTTGCGGTAGGGCTTTCAAGGCAATTGTATGGCTTAACGATGCACTCAGAGCGTCCCTCACATCGCATGTATGAACAGTGGCATCCACTAGGTGTGGTTGGAATCATCAGTTCTTTTAATTTTCCTGTAGCGGTTTGGAGTTGGAATACAATGATTGCCTGGGTTTGCGGTAATACCTGTGTTTGGAAACCTTCTGAGAAAACGCCACTCTCGGCTTTGGCCTGTCAGAATATTATTTTATCAGTTTTGAAGGAGAATAATTTGCCGGAAGGTCTTTCCGGACTGGTGATTGGTGATGCTGCAATAGGAGAGGCAATGGCTAAAGATCACCGTATAGCATTAGTTTCTGCCACAGGAAGTACCCGAATGGGGAAATCGGTAGGACAAAATGTGGCTGCAAGAATGGGTAAATATCTGTTGGAACTGGGTGGAAATAATGCCATAATCATAACAGAATCAGCCGATTTGAAATTAGTTATTCCAGGCGTTGTGTTTGGAGCGGTAGGTACCGCAGGTCAAAGGTGCACCACTACTCGCAGGTTAATAGTTCACAAGAGTATCAAAGATAAAGTAGTTAGTACCTTGAAATCTGCCTATGCTCAGTTGAAAATAGGTGATCCTTTGGATTCAGCCAATCATGTGGGGCCGTTGATAGATAAAAATGCAGTCGAAATTTACAAAACTGCGATAGAAACTGCCAAAATGGATGGAGGAAATGTGGTTTACGGTGGAAATCTTTTACCTGACTTGAGTGAATGCTATGTAGAGCCAACCATTATAGAGGTGGAAAGACAGATTTTGGTGGTTTGCACTGAGACATTTGCACCCATTTTGTATGTTATTGGTTATGAAACACTTGAAGAGGCTATTAGGCTTCAAAATGAGGTTCCACAGGGTTTGTCTTCAGCTATATTTACCAATTCCATGAAAGAAGCGGAGAGATTTTTGAGTGTGGAAGGCTCAGATTGTGGTATCGCCAATGTTAACATCGGAACTTCAGGAGCAGAAATCGGAGGTGCATTTGGAGGAGAAAAAGAAACCGGTGGTGGTCGTGAAAGTGGCTCTGATGCCTGGAAGGCCTATATGCGTAGGCAAACCAACACCATCAATTATGGTGATAGTTTGCCATTAGCACAAGGTATAAAGTTTGATTTTTAATTTGTTCTTTTTCAGAAATTAGCCGTTGGATGTAAGTTCTTCGGCTAATTTTTTTGATAGGGTGGGAGCCAAAGCTACACCCATTCCATTCATACAAACGTTGGCCGAAAGATTAGGTTTCAGAATTTGAGAAATAGGCGTTTTAGACTCATTGAATGCCATTATTCCACTCCATGTGTCTTCAATCTCAAATTTTTGACCAGGTAAAATTTTCTCTTTCAGGATAGTTTTTAAATTATCAATTATGATTTCGGAAGTTGCAAAATCCAGAGTAGATTCACCTTCGAGGTCAATATTTCTTCCACCTCCCAGTAGCACTCTGTCTCCCACGTTTTTGAAATAATAAAACCCTTTGTCAAAATGGAAAGTGCGGTCAAATTTAAGACCTTCTATCGGTTTTGTGATAAGTACCTGACCCCTGCCTGGTTTGATTTTATATTCCGGCAATAAATCACCGGTGAATGCATTTGTATTGATACTTAAATGGTTAGTGGTAAATTCGCCTAAATTCTCGGTTTGAACTTTAACCTGAACATCGTCAGCATTATAACCAGTAACTTTAGTGCCAAAAAATATTTTTACATCCATTGAAATCAATGTTTTATACAGGCTGTAAAATAATTTTCCGGGATGAATAGAAGCCTCCTGATTGTTGCTAATTGCGTATTTGAATCCTTCAAATCCACTATTCTGAATAATATTTTTGTCCAGATAAAAATGATAATATGATTTTACATTTTCAGCAATATTTTGATTCAGTTCTTCCATTTTGGAATGTGCAGCCTCAAATTTTTCTTCATCCAAAAACAATTCACTTGCACCGCAAGGATTATAATCTATAGTATTACCGAAGAAAGTTTTGATTATCTGGATACCTTGAAAACGGTTTTCTGTCAACTCGAGCGTAGTTTGCCAACCTATATTATCCACATTTGCCAAAAGTTCAGATGGAGATCCAAAACACGAAAATCCTGCGTTTTTTGTGCTGGCTCCCTGCGGCAATGTTCCTCTTTCCAGAATGGCTATCTGAGCACCCGGTCTTTTCTTCTTTAAAAAATAAGCCAACCACAAGCCGGCAAACCCTGAACCTACTACTATATAATCGTAGTTTGGCTTAAATAAATCTTTCTCCCAATAACTAAACATATGCTGCGAATTAATTTTGATTCAAAAATAGCTTAAATATCCAATTGTATTTTATGAGTTAACTTAGGTTTCTAGAAAGAATTTCGTCAGGTTTTGAACTAAATTAGTATGATTCTATTTTTATATTGGAAAATTTCGTTGGGAACCAAAGTTTCATTTCACCTACCCCACGGTTTGAACGAGCATAATATGGTATGAGTTTTATATTTTTAGTTTCAGTTTTTATTTCTGTTTCACTTACATCCACTATTTTCCCTTCGGTAGTCAAGGTTCCAACACCTTGTAATATCTCGGGTTGATAGGTATAATTAAATTTCGAGAATTCAGGAATCATAATATTTGATGTTTTGCCATTATTGTCGGCAAATTCGGCACAATACAATACCGGACCTCTTTGAACTGACAGTAAATTTTTATTTGCAACTATTTTAGGATTTGAAAATATCTGATAAGTGTCCATCGGGAAATTTATCTCTACCAGGTCACCTTTTTTCCAAACCTTTTCCAAAATAATGTAACCATTTACTATTTTTAAATCTGGACTTGAAACTGTCACTCCATTGATTTTTAATATTTCTCCAATTTCTGCAACCACATTGGCACCATATAAATCAGTAGGGAAAACATTGCCATTTGCCCAACCCGGAATCCTGAATTTCAATGTGTAGGTTGTTCCTTTTTTATTGGTCGAATTGACTTCAAACTTAATTTTTCCATCCCAGGGCATATTGGAGGTTTGTTTTACCATTAGTTTTTCTTTTGGATTAATTTCGATTTCAGTTTCACTTCCAATGTACAGATTTACAATTAGTTGATTGTCTTTTTTTGCATAAATGTATCCGGGAATTGATGGCATAAACCGGCAAATATTGGTCGGACAACATGAACAGGTAAACCAGGGTGAGCGTTTGTTTTCGCCCCCGAGTTCGCCATGCGAAAATCTATATTCCATTGGATTGGCATAGTAAAAACTTTTTCCGTCCAAACCAATACCTCCCAAAATACCATTGAATAGCGTTCTTTCGACCATATCCATGTATTTAGCTTCTCCGGTAAGCATAAACATCCTGTGGTTCCAATAGACATTTCCTATGCCGGCACAAGTTTCACAATATGCATCTTCGTTGGGTAGATCATAATCCTGACCAAAACCTTCCCAACCTCCCGATGCACCGATTCCACCGGTAATATAGGTTTTCTTTCCCGCAGCATTTCCCCATATTTTATTTATGGCATCGATATATTTTTGATTTTGGGTTAACGCAGCAACATCTGCCATGCCGGCATATAGATAAGTGGCTCTTACTGAGTGGCCTATGGCTTCGGTTTGCTCAGTTGCCGGTTTGTGGTCCTGCCAGTATTCGCCTGTTTCCCAGACAGTCGCTCCGGCGGTACCTGGAGATTTTGGATAGATTCTTTTACCTCTGGCTTCAATAAAAAATTGTGACAAATCGAGATATTCTTTTTTCCCGGTAGCCAGATACATTTTTACCAAACCCATTTCAATCACCTGATGTCCCGGTGCTACTGATTTTTTGTCAGGCCCAAAGACAGTAAGCAGGTGATCTGCATTTTTTACAGCAAGATTAAGCATATTTTTTTTACCTGTGGCCCAATAATGTGCGGTTGCGGCTTCATAAAAATGCCCGGCATTATAAAGCTCATGACTATGTTCATGCTCTTTTTCATAACGTTCTTTTCCGATCCAATTATGCTTATCTCCCATAGTTCTTACAGTATAAAGGTATCCATCGGGCTCCTGAGCAGCAGCGATTAAATTGATGAGCGAGTCAACATAGGAATCTAATTTAAAATCGTATTTGACCTGCAGAGAGTAGGCTGCTCCTTCTATGGTTTTGTAAACGTCGGTGTCGTCAAAAACATAAACTCCGCAAAACTTACCGGTTCTGGCAGCAGCTTGTTCAAAATTTTTGATTCTGCCGGTGGTTTTGCATTGTTCAAATGACCAGGGTATAGTTACCGTTCGGTTGATTTCAATTTTTGGCAGCCAAAAATTGTCGTTTAGCTTTACTTTGTTAAAAGAAATGCCCTGATACGGGTAAAAAGATTGTGAAAAACCTACTGAACTGTATATTAAAAGGAGAAAAATAAAACCGATTTTTTTCATTTTAGTTTGAATAATTATATGGCTTAAATATAGTTTTTTTATTTTTTTTATAAGCCAATTTTGGACCTAAATATTTATCAAAATAAAAAAAAATATTAATTATTATCAATTCTGACCTTTTATAAAAAATCATAACAAACTCCAATGATTTACAGTAAATTAGCAGAAAAAATAAACAAAAAATGTTACTAATTATTATTGGTGTGCTTGCCTTGCTTGCAGCCTTCAATTTATCTAAACTTAATAACCCACTTTCAAGATTTTCAGGTGGCATTAAAATCGGTGGATTTGTTTTGGCTGCATTGGGATTATTGTCCACCATGGTTGTTCAGATTGACGCCGGGAAAGTTGGGGTTCAGTCACTTTTTGGTAAAGTAAAACAAGAAACTCTTCCGAGTGGATTGAACATTGTAAATCCATTGGTAGATGTGAAAGAAATGGACATTAAGACCCAAAATTATACCATGTCTGGTGTTCATGATGAGGGTTCGAAATCTGGTGACGATGCCATCAAAGTATTGTCTGCAGATGGGTTGGAAGTAACCATTGACCTTACGGTACTTTTCCGGATTTTGCCTGAAAAAGCTCCAAATATTGTAAGGGGAATTGGCCTTGATTATGTAGATGTGATTGTCAGACCACTTTCAAGAACCAGAATTCGGGATATTTCAGCCAATTATGAGGCGGTAAGTTTATATTCCTTGAAAAGGGATGAATTTCAGACAAGGATTTTTGGGGCCATTGAAAAAGATTTTAAAACCAGAGGTCTTGTTTTAGAGCAATTATTGGTAAGAAATATTACCCTGCCAGAATCGGTTAAAAAGACCATAGAATCAAAAATCAATGCCGAGCAGGATGCCCAAAAAATGCAGTTTGTATTGCAAAAAGAAAAACAGGAAGCAGAAAGGAAAAGAGTTGAAGCACAAGGTATTGCTGATTATCAGCGTATTATAACTTCCACACTTACTGACAAACAATTGCAATATGAGCAAATAAAAGCCCAGAAAGATTTGGCGGCATCGCCAAATGCAAAAATAATAATTATGGGAAAAAATGCCCCAGTGATGTTGAATGCCAATTAATTTCAATGGAAATAAGGCTTTTGTGAATTAGCTTTCAATCTAAAATTATTTTTGTCAAAATAACAGGAAGTATCTTAAGCAGGTATTTCCTGTTTTTTTTTATCATTTTGAAAATTTTATATGAATTTCTTGCAAATTTAGGGTTAATAGTTAAATTTGATATTAATTGATTGAATTTCAGGTATTTATTTTAATATTATAAGCTCATGAAAAGTATTATTTTATTTTTATCCTTAGCATATTTGATAAATTGTCAAGCTCAGGAACCACCCAAGGAATATTTTGTACAAAACCTCAAATTTTCTTCTTCTGATAGTAAAATAGATGTCAATTCTGAGGGGGACACCATTTTAATCAGTTATTTTAAAGAGAATAATCTAAGGCTAAATACGATAAATCTGAAAGAGTTGATTTATAAAGGCACGCCATTTTTTATGAATGGGTGGTTTAAGGGTTCGGTATTATTAGAACCCAACGGGAAATCTTCAGCCGGGTTACTAGGTTATAATCTGGCTCAGAATAAATTATATGTTTCTCTGGGTGCCAACCGCGATGTGATGGAAATTGCACCTTATGAGTTTGAAATAGAAAAGCATGTTTTTAGAAAATACAACAAACAGTACGCCGGTGCAGGTGATTTTTACTATGAAAAGTTGACTGAAGGCCATTTTGAGCTTTTCAGGCAAAATAAGTGTATGTTTTATCCGAAAGTTTCGGGTGACAGAACAGGTTATGAAGCCAGTGGAGATGGGTATGAAGGTGAGTTTTTGAAAAAGACTGAATACTATGTCAATTGGAGAGAAAAGATGCAGCTTGTTTCTAATAATTTTAAAATTTTCGAACCTTTTAGCAAAGAGGCCAAAAAGTATGCTTCGGAAAACCACTTGTCATTAAAAAAGCCTGCTGAATTGATAAAAGTTGTCAATTTTGTAAACGAAATCGCAAAAAAAACTCCCCCGGAGAATCTCTGAGGGAGTTTAGGAAATATTTTATTTTTTTTAAATCAATATATTGCCGGTCATTTCTGCCGGAATCCCGATACCCATAATCTTCAGGATTGTAGGGGCAACATCACCCAATTTTCCTGATTTTGGCTGCCCTTTGTAAGCGTCATCCACTACAATAAACGGAACCAGATTAAGCGAGTGAGCAGTATTTACAGTTTTATCATCATTAATCATGTAATCTGAGTTTCCATGATCAGCAATTACTATTGAAGTGTAACCATTGGCTTTTCCTGCTTCAACTACATCTTTCAAACAACCATCCACAGTTTCCACAGCCTTAACAACTGCCGAAAACACTCCGGTATGGCCCACCATGTCAGGATTGGCAAAATTAAGACATACAAAGTCAACTTCTCCTTTATTAAGCTCGGGAACCAGGTTTTTGGCTAAATCTCTCGCCGACATCTCAGGTTTTAGGTCGTAAGTAGCTACATCTTTAGGAGAAGGAGAAAGCAGGCGTGTTTCACCTACAAATGGCTCTTCTCTTCCACCTGAGAAAAAGAAGGTTACATGAGGATATTTTTCAGTTTCAGCCGATCTGATTTGTTTTTTACCGGCAGCTTCAAGCACTTCCCCAAGCGTATTGTTCAGATTGTCTTTCTCATAAATCACTTTTACGTTTTTGAAAGTCTCATCGTAATTGGTCATTGTAAGATAATACAAATCCAAGGCTTTCATGTTTTGCTCAGGAAAGTCTTTTTGAGTCAATACTTCGGTAATTTCTCTGCCACGATCAGTCCTGAAGTTAAAACACATCACGGCGTCGCCTTCCTGAATATTTCCTACTGGATGGCCATTTTCTGTTACAATAATTGGCTTTAAAAACTCATCGGTTACACCATTGTCATAACTTTTTTGAATAGTGTCAGCGATTTGATTTTTTTCTACCGAAATTTCCCCCACACCATTCACCATGGCATCATAGGCAAGTTTCACCCGATCCCATCTTTTATCACGATCCATAGCAAAATAACGACCCGTAAGAGAAGCAATCTTACCTCCGGTTTGTTCCAGTGTATTACTCAAGTCCTGCACAAAAGCTTTTCCTGATTTAGGATCACAATCCCGGCCATCCATAAAAGCATGTACAAATACTTTCTTAACGCCATTTTGAGCTGCAATTTGGCAAAGACCTTTTAAATGTTCAATATGGGAATGCACCCCACCATCAGAACATAGGCCAATCAAATGAAATGCTTTGTCATTGGTTTTGGCATATTCCAGTGCATCCAAAAGGACTTTTTCTTGTGCCATTTTTCCTTCCTCAATCGCAACATTGATTTTTTCCAGTTCCTGATAAACCACCCTTCCGGCACCAAGATTCATATGACCTACTTCTGAGTTACCCATCTGGCCATTAGGTAATCCAACCGCTCTGCCACAGGCTTCCAGTGTACTATTTGGATAAGTAGCCATTAATTGTCTGAAATAAGGAACATTTGCGGCATCAATCGCCGATCTCCATTCTTCGCCGGGTTTGGGGAGACCCCAACCATCAAGTATAATCAGAATAACTTTTGAGTTCAATTTCGTAGATATTTTAGTTAAAAAAACACTGCAAATTTAGCTAAAAAACTATGTTTTCACTATTTTTTGTTGTTTTCTGACAATTATCAGAAAATCTTTTTTTTGGGAATTTTTTTTTATAATATTTGAGGGAATTACTATTATTTTAAAAATATTACAGATTAAAAAAGTGATTTTTATCAGGAGTAAAAAACATTTTAATATTTCAAAACTGGGTTTACTTTATATACCCTTATTGTTTCTGGCGATTTCTTTTAAGCCCGAAATACCTCCTAATGTAGTTTTGATTTATTTTGATGATATGGGTTATGGTGATATATCGGTAACAGGAGCAATCGATTACCAAACGCCCAATTTTGACAAATTGGCTCATGAAGGAGTTTTCTTTAGTCAGTTTTATAGCCCACAGGCGGTTTGCTCGGCTTCAAGGGCTGGCTTGCTAACGGGTTGTTATCCCAATAGGATTGGTTTCAGTGGAGCACTGGATCATACTGCAAAAATCGGATTGAATCCTGAAGAAACCACCATAGCCGAGGCCCTTAAAACCAAAGGTTATGCTACTGCTGCCATCGGGAAATGGCATTTGGGACATTTGGACCAATTTCTTCCGACCCGACATGGTTTTGATCAGTTCTTTGGTATTCCGTATTCACATGATATGTGGCCCGGGCATCCAAGCTCTAAAAATTATTATCCTGAACTTCCCCTTTACGAAAATGAAAAAATCATTGAGAGGAATCCGGATTTCAGTCAGTTTACTAAAACATTTACCCAAAAGGCTTTAGATTTTATTAAAGCCAATAAACGAAAACCTTTTTTTCTTTATCTGGCTCATCCCATGCCACATGTGCCATTAGCTGCTTCTGAAGCATTTATTGGAAAATCAAAACATGGATTGTACGGAGATGTAATTATGGAATTGGACTGGAGTATTGGACAAATCAGAGATTTTCTTCAAAAAAATAACCTTTCTGAAAATACTTTAGTGATAGTGACTTCTGACAATGGCCCCTGGTTTAATTATGGAAATCATGCAGGTAGTGCAGGCGGATTGAGAGAAGGTAAAGGGACCACTTTTGATGGCGGACAAAAAGTGCCGGCAATGATGGCATGGAAAGGTTCATTGCCCGAAGGGAAAATATTGAATGGTTTAGCATCCGGAATAGACATTCTGCCAACAATTTGCGAAGCAACAGGTGTTCATTTGCCTGTAAGACAAATCGACGGAATCAGCCTTTTGAGCTATTTGAAAGGCAAAACGGAAAGTCCGAGAGAAATGTTTTTATATTATTATAGAAAAAATAGCCTTGAAGCGATTAGGTTTCAGAACTGGAAATTAGTTTTTGATCATCCGGGTCGTACTTATGAAGGTTTTGAGCCTGGAAAAGATGGCCAGCCAGGTAAAGTAAATGAAAATTTTAGTCATAAATCAGGATTATACGATTTGAGACGTGACCCTGGAGAGAGATACGATGTAAGTGCTTATTTTCCGGAGGTAATTGAAAAACTCAACAGCCTCGCCGATCAGGCAAGAGTGGAGCTTGGTGATGACTTGAAAAATACGATGGGTAAAAACAATAGAGAAATAGGAAAAACTAAAGAATCAAATAAATGACAAACCGAAGGAAATTTTTAGAAAAGAGTTTACTGACAATCCCATTTTTAAATACGATAAATGTATTTGGCCAAACGGCTATCAAAAAGCCAATTGTGATTTCGACCTGGGATAGTGGAATTCCTGTAAATGAGGCAGCTATGAGCATTTTAAAAGAACCAAAAGGTAGAGCCCTTGATGCCGTTGAGAAAGGTGCCAATCAGATTGAGAATACTATAAATTGCTGTGTGGGTTTGGGTGGAAATCCTGACAGAGAAGGAAAGGTTACGCTTGACGCATGTATCATGGACGAACACATGAACTGCGGTGGGGTGGCTTTTATGGAGAATATAAAACACCCCATTTCCGTTGCCAGAAAAGTGATGGAAGATACCCCACATGTATTGTTGGTAGGTGAAGGAGCCCGCCAATTTGCTATCGAAAAAGGTTTTAAAGTTGAAACGGATGAATTATCAGAAGATGCCAGAAAATCCTATGAAAACTGGCTAAAGAAGTCGGAATACAAGCCGATAAAAAATATTGAATTGGAGCAAAAGAAAGCATTTGACAAAGGAAAGGGGCCATCGGCTCCACAGTTTTTAGAAAACGGGGACTTTAATCATGACACCATGGCATTGCTGGCACTGGATCATTCCGGCAATATTTCAGGGGCTTGTACCACATCCGGAATGGGCTTCAAAATGCGGGGTAGAGTGGGCGATTCTCCAATAATCGGTGCCGGACTGTATGTTGACAATGAAGTAGGTGCCTGCACTGGCTCCGGACAAGGGGAAGAAGTTATTAGGATTGCCGGAGCTGCTATGGTGGTTGAATTTATGCGGCAGGGAAAAAGCCCGGAAATGGCTTGCAGGCTTGCCATAGAAAGGCTAGTGAAAATCAATCCTAAAAAAGCTAGAGATTTTCAGGTCGGGTTTATCGCTTTGAATAAAAAAGGACAATATGGATCTTATGCGGTGAATCCCGGTTTTGTTTTCTCTGTAACAACTGCACCAGGGAACGGCCGGGTGATAAAAGCAAAAAGTTATTTTTCATAAAATAAAATATTGCTATTTTTTCTTTTATAATCCATCTGGAATACTATATTTATTTCGTCAAATATTTTTTTGCAAGTATTTGAAATTAAACAATTTAAATATTCCGGAATATGAAAAATATACTATCATTAATTGCATTTCTTTCATTTTTTAATTTTGCGTCCGGTCAAAGTACCAATCAAAATACAATGAGTGTCAAAATCGATGGCACAGAGTACAACACCCAGCCACGGCAAATAAGGTTTGGGGCCTATGCTTATTTTACCGGAAATGCCACCAAACCTGACCGAATGCTGAGAATTTGGGTGGGTAATTTTTACGGGACTGATAACACCGAAGAGGGAGATTATTTGATTGTAAACGCCAATAATCCAGATACCAAAGAGAATATAAAAAGAGCTCAGGATTTTGGAAAATTTAAGGGAATTGCTGCCATTAGGTATGTAGAGGAAACAAGAACACCCCGGATGGAGTATCACGTGGGCGACTCTAAAAACAATGACGAAGTATTGACCTTGAAAATTGGGAAAGATGGTTTTCTGGAATTTAAATTTTACAGCCAGCTGGAAGGTACTTACTGGAAGGAAAAAGCTACAGCAACTGCTTTTGGTGGCCTGGGCCGAATCAAGGATAAGATTGAAAGCAAAGTAATTACTCAGGCCACAGGATTTGACAATAATATTGATCCCGAAGGAAATGGTTACAAACGGCAGGATAAAAAAGACGTTATTGAACTAACTGAGGGAATAATGAGGTTTAAAAAGTGAAATTATCCTGCCTTGTATAGAAGTGTACTGCAGTTTTCTGTTTTTAAAACTTTTTGTGCCATATTCAAAATATCTTCCTGACTCACATTGTCAATTTTTTCCATTTCTTGGTTACAATAATTGACATCGCCGGCATTAGCCGCAAACGCTATATTCATAACCCGGTTGAGGAGCTCAACTTCTCCAAAACCTATGGTGGATTTTGCTTGATTTTTTACTTTTTGCATCTCCAGAAGTGAGATTTCATTTGATTTTATTTCAGTCAAAATCGCTTCGATTTCACCTTCTGCTGTGGAAATATCAACACCCTTGTTTAAATGTCCGCTGATAACCAATAATCCAGGATCCAATGAGCCGGTTGAGTAGGCTGAGATACTATTGAAAAGTTTTTTTTCTTTGACCAAAATTTGGTTTAATCTTGATGATTTACCTCTGCCGAGAACATCACTCAACAGGTCAGTTTCAAAATATCCGTTTTCGTGTCTTCCAGGAATATGGTAGGTTTTGTAAATGGCATCTAAAGGAACTCTTTCGGTGGTTTCCAACCTCCTTTCTACTGTCTGAATAGGTTCTACAGGTAGATTCCGGTTCGGAATTTTCCGAGAAGGAATATCCCCAAACCATTTATTTGCCAATTTTTCGATTTCAGAAACAGAAACATTTCCACCCACCACTAATGTGGCGTTATTGGGCAAATAGTGAAAATAGAAAAATTCTTTCACATCTTCCATGGTCGCATTTTCGATATGACTGATTTCCTTCCCAATGGTAGCCCAACGATATGGATGAATCTGATATGCCAAGGGTCTGAGCTTGAGCCATATATCGCCATATGGTTGATTGAGATACCGCTGTTTAAATTCTTCAATTACCACATTTCGTTGTACTTCCAAAACTTTCGGGTCAAAAGATAAACTTAACATGCGGTCAGATTCCAGCCAAAAAGCGGTTTCTAAGTTATTGACAGGCAGTGTGATATAATAATTAGTGATATCTGGAGAAGTAAATGCATTGTTTTCGCCACCTACTCTTTGCAAAGCCTCATCGTAAGAATCGATATTTTTTGAACCCCCAAACATAAGATGCTCAAATAGATGGGCAAATCCGGTTTTTTCGGGGTTTTCGTCTCTGGATCCAACATTATAACAAATATTAAAAGCAGCTATAGGACTTGATTTGTCCTGATGTACATATACTTTTAGTCCGTTTTTTAGTTCGAAATGTTGGAATTCTATCATTAATTTTAAAATAATAAGCACAAAAATATGCTTAATTTTACGACCAGAAAAGTATTAATATGAATATACGTATCGGGCATGGTTATGATGTGCACCAATTAGCAGAAGGCTATGAGTTGAGTTTGGGCGGAATTAAAATTCCTCATTCTGTGGGTTCAATGGGGCATTCTGATGCCGATGTGTTGCTTCACGCCATCTGTGATGCACTTTTGGGTGCATTGTCATTAGGAGATATTGGTAAGCATTTCAAAAACACTGACCCGCAATGGAGAGGCATGGATAGCAAAGTTTTTCTAAAAAAGGTAACTGAAATGATAGGAGAGAAGGGCTACAAAGTAGGAAATATTGACAGCACATTGATTTTGGAAGAACCAAAAATTGGAAAATACATTCCCGAAATGAAAATTGCAATAGCCCAATGCTGCAATATTGATCCGGAAGATGTTTCGATTAAAGCCACCACCTCCGAAACCATGGGTTTTGTGGGCCATAAAGAAGGTTTAGAGGCTCATGCAGTTTGTTTGGTTTATAAAGACTGTTGATTTATTGGCATTTGGTTAAGAAAAATTTAACCCTAAAACCTCACCCTAAATCCCTCTCCAGAGGGAGAGGGACTTAAAACCGGTGTTTAAAAAATGACATTGATTAACTATAGTTTTTTAGTTACAACCTTCTGTAATTGTCATGAATTTTGCACCTGGTTCGGTTCTGAATCCTGGGTTAAGTGTAATCGCCTGGGCTTTATAAATTGTAATTCCAGCCAAAACCGGGATAGTATGAATGGATTGAATTGAACTGTTGGCTTCATATAATATATCAGATGCAATCCCTTGAAATGAGTCCGTGTTCGCACAGGGAACAAACGTTGGGTCTTCGTATTTGTACAGCTCATGGTCCAAATCAAAAGTGTAGGCAACAAAAAGCAGCTTATTATTTAAAACACAAAAACGACTTGGATATGAGCCATCAGTTGGGTTTATATCTCCTAAAAGTTCAGTTCCTACTGCCGTTCCGTCAGTTCTCCAAAGTTCCATTCCTGTAACTCCATCGCCTGCTGGAAAATAAAATTTGCCTTGAAATTCAATGCCTTTGTCAAAATAACTGGTGGCGTCACTGATGGTGTTTATGTCTTTAACAAGAGTTATTTCATATTGGCCAATACCTCCAATGATATTTATTGGATCGGCGGCCACTTTATACAAGGCTGGTCCATCTAGCCCATTATTTGCAGCCAAATACATAAAATTGCCTGCATGACCAAGTGGCGTTGCAAAGCTGGAGCCAGCACCTGGATTTAAGTTTTGTACCATTTGCGTACCAAGTGTGGTCCCATTAGACACCCAAAGTTCTGTTCCGTTTATTTCATCGTCCAAACTAAAAAACAGGTGATTATTAAAGGTGTAATAATTGCTTGAAACAGGAAAGCCGGCAGGATTAAAGTCCTTGATTACAACTGTCCCTGCATTTGTGCCATCTGAAACCCAAAGTTTATGGCTTCCATAATAATTGGGAGGGTCGTTTGGGCCGACAATAAAAAGATTAGAACCTGCTGAAAATAATTGCGTACAATAAGGCATGTCTTTTACTTTTGAAGTGCCCGCGGTGGTTCCATCGGTTTTCCAAAGAGCACAAGGGGCGTTGTTTGCCCAACCTAAAAAATACAGGAATCCATCAGAGTGAGCAACAAATTTTGAAGGTGAAATGGTGTTGTTAACTCCTACTCCTGGTATATTTTTAACCATTTCGGCTGTACCGGCTGTATTTATTTTCCAAAGTTCAAATCCTTCATCAAATGTAGAGCCCGAATAAAATATTTCCCCATTGAAAGGATAGAGTGTTTGAACAAATGTATTGGTGCCAGCCGTTCCAGAAGTGATACCATTACTTGACCAAGGATACTCTCCTGCATCAAAGGGATTTGGACCACTCCAACCAATTAATGTACCAGAACTTGTTGGTTCTTTTACAAAAATATTCTCATTGGGATCCGTTACTCGCATTGTTCCGACTGTCGTACCATCGGTTTTGAAAAGTCCGCTTTTGTTGTTTTCTAATGCACCAAAATAAACGTGGTTGCCCATTTTTACTAGACGATTGTATTGTCCATTGAGATTGGAAGAAAAGGCATTTGGGTTAATGTCCTTTACAAGGGTAATTTGTGCCGAAACACTTAAATATAAGCAATTTATAATGATTAATTTACGAATTATTTTCATAGTTTTTTCTTCAAATCAAATTATTATTTCTATTATTTCAATGCTTTTTTTTAATATTTTAATAAGCGGTATTCAATAGAATTTTAAAAAAAGTTTTTGATTTCATTCAACAATTAACAAATCTTATTACAAACTCTTTGGTAACAAAAAAGCATTTTCAAAAAAGGAAATACTTGATGTCGGGCATTTTGAACCCGGAGTTTTGTATTCCTGCATTTTTTCAAAAAGTTTCAATGAACCTGAGGTCGTAAGTCCCAAGAAACTGAAATTGTAGCCAGTTTCGGCTTTGAGGGTTATTCTGGTGCTGTTGCATGGGCCTGGCATAAAAGGCAAACCGCTTTCGAAGTAACTTACAACACTTGTATTGGTCAAGAAATATGGAACAACAACTGTGTCAAAAATGCCGATTTCGAATCTTGGAAATTCTAGGCCTACACCAACGCCAACAATCCCTGTTGAGGCTGAACCTGTTTCACCAACAATTGATGGATTAAAGTTGGCCATAGTGGCTCTTGGAGTCAGGCTGTTATTTTCATAGGAAAAACCATTCGTTCCCGAATACGCAAGTTTTAGGTTTGCCTGACAAGTACTGTTGGCCGAAATTTCGGGATAGACTTTGAGCACACATTTTATGCGGTAAGTCACTGGAATAACTCCGTGAAC
The DNA here is from genome assembly GCA_016722655.1 of Cytophagaceae bacterium. NCBI lineage: Bacteria > Pseudomonadati > Bacteroidota > Cytophagia > Cytophagales > Cytophagaceae > Cytophagaceae bacterium. Next base: position 610,365 of record JADKIR010000005.1, on the reverse strand, counting down.
CACCATCACACGCATAAAATTTATGGGTATTTCGAAAGCAGCGTCCGCATTTGACATGGACAAAAAAGCATATTTCGCTTCAATTTCTCCGTTTATGTCATTGTGTGTTTCTCGGTAAGAAGACATGCGGCTATTTTCAACATTTATTTGGCTTTCGATGTTGAAGTTTGAAATAAAACCTTTGAATTCAATAGCACCCAGATTCCCTTTTTTTGCTTTCAGATTCAGGCCAAGTTTTCGGTTATCCCCCGAAGATTCCGGTGCTAGAGCTAATTCTACTTCCCAACCACTTATTTCGCCTTTATAAGTCCATTCTTGTGTGCCTTCAATGTGTTTTACTCTGGCACCTTTTTCATTGTTGATGTCTATTATAGAAGAGCTTAGCACCGAACTGTTCCATTGAAAGGCAGTTTTGTAATCTATCTTGGCCGATTTATAGTAATCTACAAATTTGGCTGAGGTAGTTTTTACAATTATTTTACCACCCGATTCTGTGACACTACTTATTTTTTAAGCGAATGACCTGTAAATAAAACCACGGAGCCTGTTTTTAGTGACTTCAGTTCGCTTGCTCCACTTTTAAAGGTCATTTGACACGTGGCTTTGTCAAAACTTTCGTAGCTTTTAGTCATGGTTTCCAAAGGCACTTCAGCGGTGTTGGCTTGTTTTACGACATTACTGACCGTTCCTTGATCGGGTTCAAAAAGGCGGTTTTGTCCAATGGTGATACTTTTTTCCTCTGGGACAACATCTCCACCAGATTTTTGCATCGGATGCCGAATACGGACAGACTTAAAATTAGCGTGAGTACTGTTAGTTTTTTCATGGTGTTATATTTATTCAATAAATTCGATTAATTATAGGACTTTTAATTCTTTATGAGGGTTAAGAAGATTGGGTATTTTATCAATTAATTCACTTTTTACTGGTTTAAATATTAGATTAAGGCAAATAAATATTCCAAATGGTGTCAGAATAGTTATTCGTTTCGTCGAGTTCGGCAATATTATTAACAGCATCAGCTCTGATAACAAGGTGGATTTTCCCACTGGCAGGACGCCATTTGGCAGGAAAATTCACTTGGGCATTCAAAAACCAAGAGGTCCCCATCGGTATGTGGGCCGTTCGTACATAAGTTTGCACCAATCTATAGGTGTAAAAACCGACGAGAGAAGAAGGTACTTTCTGATATACTTTCAAAGAATCAGCAAAAGCTCCTGTGTCATTGGCAGTGCCTATATTTAATTCTTTTAGCGAGATAGGAATTTTGTAAAGACCCGAAGCCAGCGTAACAGTTCCACTTACAAAAAAAGGAAATACTTTTAAATCAGGTTTCTCACCGCCAGCTGGACGAAGATTCCGCTCATTTGAGGTGGCTTTTTCAAGTGCTGTCTGAGGCTGAACGGAAGCCTCTTCTTTACTTGAGCAGGCAAAAATGGCAATACAAAGTGCCGAAAGGATAAATAAATTTGATGTTTTCATGGGTATAAATTTTGATTTTATTGCTTGATTACTAATACATTAAAAGTGATATTGTTTGGCATAGAGGAAAGATCTTCTAAATAGATTCTCCAAGTACCATCTACTGATGCCCAATACACTCCAAAAGATTTATTTAAATATGTATTGTTAGGGCTATAATTGTGTGTAACTATTATAATGTCATTTTCGTTATTTGCAAATGTAGTATTTGGAATTTTCAAATAATTGCCTGTAATATTAGTTCCCGTTAAAGAAGTGATTTTAAAAGCGGCTTTATTTGTGCCTGAAACCTTTATTCCTCCCGTAATATCAAGGGCATTACCCAAATTGGTATTATTAACTGCGGTGATTGTGGGATTTGTACTTGAATTATTTGTTGCATCTATTGCTTTACCTGTGCCTGCTGTAGAAACAGAAATACCATTTGAGGCATTTGAGACATTCGTAATATTAAAATTACTAGCATTTCCGCTTGTTCCAGTTGCTGAAGATGACATAGTGGTAGTTGTAGAAGTTAAATTTAGTGGAGCAGTAACAGGTGGAATAACTTGCCAAGTTGCATTCCCAACTGCATCAGAAGTTAAAACTTTCCCAGCAGCAATTGTACCCACGCCAGCTCCTCCAAATTTTATAGTTCCATTAGTTTCAAGGGCATTGGTACCTTGAAAGTAGGCTGCTTTACCTGTGCCAGTTGTAGTTGAAGAAAGGGCATTTGCAGCATTTGAGGTATTAGTGATTTGAAAATCGCCAGCAAATCCACTTGCACCAGTAGCAATTGATTGTAAAGTTGTAACGGTAGAAGTTAAATTTAAAGGTGCAGTAACTGCAGGAATTGCTTGCCATGTTGCGTTTCCAAGCCCATCAGTAGCTGTAAGTACCTTTCCTGCTGCTGGAGTTCCTACCCCAGAGCCACCAAATTTAATAGTACCATCTGTTTCTAGGGCATTGATACCGTGAAAATAGGCGGCTTTACCTGGTCCGTTGGTTGAACTTTCTAAAGCGGCATTTGTATTGGTGCCATTTTGGATTTGAAAAACACCAGCTTGTCCATTGTTACCTTCTGAAATTCCATAAATTGACTTATAATCATTAGAATTGCTGTGGCCAATTAAAGCTGAATTGCCTCCGATAACATTGTAATTAGAATTACTAAAAAGACCAGCAACACCATTATAAGAAATTCCGCGAACTCCATTACTTGGTCCAAAGGTTACCCCTTCTAAAGCAGGATTAGGGTTTGAGGAATGAGTATTTTGAAAACTACCTGCATATCCACTTGCACCAGTAGCGGTTGAAGAAAAAGTTGTTGTGGTAGAAGTTAAATTCAAAGGTGCAGCGACAGCTGGAATTGCCTGCCAAGTGGCATTTCCTAGTCCGTCAGTAGAAGTCAGCACTTTTCCTGCGGTAGGCGAACCTACACCAGAGCCTCCAAATTTAATTGTTCCGTCGGTTTCGAGTGCATTTGTGCCTTGAAAGTAGGCAGCTTTGCCTGTGCCGTTGGTTGTCGAAGAAAGTGCATTCGCAGAATTTGAAGCATTGTCAATTTGAAAAATACCTGCCCTGCCCAAACCACCAGTATAGCTATAAAAAGAATCTCCACCACCATTAGTAAAAGCATGAAGGGCAATACTATTATTTGAAGTATTGTTTATTTGAAAAACCCCAGCTTTACCGGTTCCACTCATAGTTGCATATATTGCTTGTCCTGTACCATTACTTGCACCCAATAAAGCATTATTACTATTTGAAGCATTGTCAATTTGAAAAATACCTGCCCTGCCCAGACCACCAGTATAGCTATAAAATGAATCACCACCGCCGTTAGTAAAAGCATGAAGGGCAATATTATTATTTGAAGTATTGTTTATTTCAAAAACTCCAGCCTTGCCAGTACCATTTGTAAGTGAATGAAGCCCTGGGTTATTATTTGAACCATTATAAATTTCAAAAAAACCTCCCTTTCCTAAACCAAATTGTGTTGTAAACAAAGCCTCTGAGTTATTTGTGGTATTACTGCTTACAAAATATCCTGCCCTACCCAAACCATTAGTTCGAGCTTCTAAGGCAAAATTAGCATTTGAAGTATTATTGATTTCAAAAACTCCAGCTTTTCCTGTGCCAAAATTAGTTCCATATACTCCTTGACCTAAGCCATAATTTTCACCTATCAAAGAAGCAGCATTATTTAATGAATTAGTTGACTGAAACCATCCACTTCTTCCTAAACCATTTTTGTTCACTATTAATGCATGATTACTATTTAAAGCATTATTTATTTCAAAAAGGCCGGCTTTGCCAGTTCCAGTAGTAATGGCATGAAGTGCATCACTTGAGTTCGTGAAATTATCTATTTCAAATTTACCTGATATTCCATTTGATGAATTGCCATATACACCAATTCCTGAAGTGCTTCCACCTTGTACTCCTCTATAATTTGACAAACCTAAAACACCAACATGAAATGGGCCATTCCCCTGACCTCGTACCCCTATTCCATAAATTCCTCCATCTGAAATCCCATGCACTCCAGTTCCACCCGGTACATCAGGCCCGCTATAAATTGGAGGGTATGTGACTATACTTTCCCCAGTTATTGAGGTATTTCCAGTGGTCCCTATGGTAGTTCCGGTAACTATTAAAGGATATGGTGTTGAATTATTATTTGTCCAAGCCGTACCATTATAATACCAATTAGAAGCCGTACCGATATTATACACCATCATGCCCTGCTGCCTTTGTGGTATAGGAATGGCTAACTCAATAGCCGCTTGATCTGCATACCTCGGCAGTTTCACACTCTTAGAATCAATCTCAGTAGCAGCTTGTTGGGCGTAGGTGTTAATAGCCAAAAGGCTGAAAATTAAAATTTTGACGAAATTTTTCATAAGTTTTTTGGGAGATAAAAAATTAAATACAAAGTTTTTATTTTATTGAATGGTTTGAAATCCTACAATTTGGGTATTTCTTATCCTTAAAATTGAGGATATTAATGGTTAGCGGTTTTCATTCAATCAATCTTCAAAGTTCGGATTTTGGTTTTTGTTGTGAAATGACAGATATCTGTCATTTTTTATTTATTTTTACTAATAATCATCAAAAAACTAAAAAGAATAATTAACCAATATCCATGAAATTAAACCCCATATCAATTCCCGAAATCAACCAAAAGTTTTTAAGAGACGAAAAATTAGATGTTAAAAAATTTGAAGAGGAACTAAAACCTACAATTGAAACCATCAGCAATTTTGCCATTGGTCCTTATTATTGGCTAATTCCTGACCAATCAAATATGACTATAGTGGCGGCAAGTCCAAACACTCAAGATTTGACTCCATACAGATGTGAAGAATGGATAAATAAAGATGTATTTTTTTGGTTTGAGACTATGCATCCAGAGGACAGAGAGTTTGTGGCTTCTTCTTTGGCACTTTCGATTGAGTTGCAAGAAAGTTTGCCTTTAGAAAAAGCTGAGTTGGTTCAAATGAATATTTACCTTAGAATGTTGGATAAAGACAAAAACTTCAGGTGGGTGCTGATGCAGTTTCCGAAGCGACTGTTTAATGAAAATGGTAAAGTAATTAGTACACTTATTTTAGTCACCGATTTATCTCATTTTCCGAAGAATTTCTCAAGGATGCTTACTTTGATTGATGCTTCAAATAAAAAAAGCATCTTTTTTGCTACCCAAGTTGACAATAAAAAGTTCATTTCACTTGACATTCCACAAATCTCTAAAAGAGAATTAGAAATACTCCAGCTTATGGTAAGAGGACTAAATTCTCCTCAAATTGCCGAAAACTTGTTTTTGTCATATCACACTATTGAAAACCATAAACGAAACTTAAGAAGAAAAACAAACACTAAAACAACAGCTGAATTAATAGATTTTGTTTGGCGTAATAATTTAATTTAATTTAATTTAGTATTTCCTAATTCATTTAAGAATTCATGAATAGACTAGACCCATTATCAGTTGACGAGTTTTATGCAATCGCCAAAAATGAAAATAAAATTGAAATTGGCGATTTTGAGGAATATTTCTGCAAACAAATAGAGGATGCTTCCAATTATGCCATAGGTCCATATTTTTGGTTTATAGGCGATAATTCCACTTTATTGATTACAGCGGCTAGCAAAAATATTGGAGAACTCACTCCTTTTAGTCATGAACAATGGACTCAAGGCAATACTCTCTTTTTTGTTGAAAATATTCATCCTGATGATAGATTTTATGTGTTATCCGCTTTCAAATTGGCAGTGGAAAAAATTGAACAATTACCCGTAGAAAGGTAAACTCAAGTAAGACTAAACATTTACGCCAGAATGTTGAATACTGTAAATGATTACCGCTGGGTTTTGATTCAAATGCCCAAGCTTTATGTAAATGCCCAGGACAGAACAACAGTTGGTTTTGTTTTAATCACTGATTTGTCACATTTGGTTTTTTCCAATAGACCAATTTTGATGACCCTTACCGATAAAATAAATAACCAAAATCAATATTTTCATATCGCCGAAGATTTGACTTCACTTGTTAGCGTCAATTTGCCAAATATCACCAAAAGAGAGCAAGAAATTCTTCAGTTAATGGCTAAAGGCTTAAATTCTCCTGAAATAGCCGAAAAACTTTTTTTATCTTATCACACTGTAGAAAATCACAAGAGAAATCTAAGGCAAAAAACTAATACCAAAACTTCAGCTGAACTCATAGATTACGTTTGGCGAAACAATTTGATTTGATAAATAAATCAAATTTGAAATACCCAAAATGTCAAAGAACTTTATTTTTTAATGTGCAAGCTTTTTTTAAATCCAGCTTTTTTTCCAAGCTTTTTCTCTTCTTCTCGAAAAGACAATTTTTCTTTCCCCAGGAAGAAATAGGGTCTGATTTTCTATTCTTCCTACCAAGTCTATATTTACAATACTCTGGCGATTGATTCTAACAAAATTTTTGAATGGCAAAAGCCTATTTTCAATGATTTTGAGCGTAGTAGAACTCAATATTTTCTTGCCATTGGCCAAAATAATTTGTGTATAATTCAAATCCGATTCCAAATGCAAAATCTCATTTGGAGCGAGATATTTGCGACTGCCCACATGTACTTGCGGGCAGTTTTCGATGTATTTTATTGTTTCCATGCTTTTATTCTTCGTAGGTAATAAGGATTTTAATGTCTTTACTTAAAATATTTGCACTATTTCCCGTTGTATTTACTATAAAAACATTTCCACCATCATATTGATATGAAAATTCATATCCAGTCGAACCAGTATATCCATTACCTATCCAAGCATCTGCATTGGCACCATTGTATCTTACCATTACATTAATAGAAAGAATTTTTGAGGGAGTAAGTCCATGCGGGATACTAACGTTTCCACCTTGTGATGATGCTGAGGTGCCTGTCAGTTTTTTCATTTTTACAGAAGGAACACTTGCTTCGTAGCCACCCAGTTTTGTATATCCCAGTATTATAGCATTGTTTTTTACGCTAGCTTTTCCATTTATTCTAAGGCTGTCAGCTGCAAAATCTCCATAAATTAGAGCGTTATTTTGGTTTGCTGTAGTATTTTCAATATATAATTTATTAGATCCGAGTTCGTTAGCTCCTGAATTATCTCCAATAAACACATTCCCTGCTCCATTTATGTTATATTGACCAGCATTTACCCCTAGTCCTACATTTTGATTTCCTTTATTATTGACAAGTGATTGGAAGCCAACAGCAACGTTATTAAAGCCTAATATGTTATTGTTTAAAGAGGCCTTTCCTAATGCAGTATTAAAATATCCTCCATTTAGTGAATTTAGAGATCCATGACCTAAAGCTGTATTTCCATTTCCTGTTTGGTCAGAGGTTAAAGCTTCCCAACCAACTGCTGTATTTTCATTTCCAGAAATATGATTTGCTAAAGCCTTAGATCCTACACTAGTATTCGCAATACCGATTGTATTAGACTTTAATGATTCAAAGCCAACAGCTGTATTTCCCCAACCTAATGTATTGGCATACAAAACTTTGCTGCCGACTGCCGTATTTGCAGTTCCTTGTTCAGGTGAAATTGCATTTTTCCCATTATTTGCTAAGGTAGAGTCTCCAATCGCAACTAAAAAACTGCGTCCATTTTGGTTCCTTGTCATTGATTTAGTACCAATTGCAACATTATTATTTCCACCTCCATTGTAGTAAAGTGCCCAAAGTCCGATTGCTGTATTGTCATTTCCACTAGTAAAATTTAAAGCATGTGCACCAATAGCAGTATTATTGTTTCCCTGACTGCCTCCCATTGCTTGATCTCCAAAAGCAGAATTATGTCCACCTGAAATATTATTAGAAAGGGCACCCATGCCAAAAGCCGCATTATCACTCCCATTTATATTTAATTTCATAGCTTCAAAACCAACAGCCGTGTTATCTAATCCAATTGTATTTGCGTACATAGATTTGCTACCTACGGCTGTATTTCCTCTTCCATGTTCGGGTAATGTTGCTCCAACTGTATTGTTTGCTAGAGAGGAATCACCAATTGCTACTAAAAAGCTGCGACCGTTATTTCTGTAAAGTGCTTTGCTTCCTACTGCTACATTATTGTTTCCTGATTGATTTAGATTCAAAGCAAATTGTCCAACCGCGGTATTATCATTTCCTTGGTTTTGTTGCATACTGTGGCTTCCAATTCCAGTATTTCCATGTCCATCAGCACTATATTCTAAAACATGTCCCCCAATTCCTACATTATTATATCCAGATTGATTGCCGAACATCGCTAAATCCCCCATTGCAGTATTGTGCCATCCAAACGTGTTGCTATATAATGATCTAAAACCTATTCCTACATTATCAGACCCATTAATATTTTGTTTTAAGGTTTGGTATCCTATTCCAACATTTGCTAAACCAATAGTCGTATTCTGCATTGAATTTTGCCCAACAGCAACGTTAAATTTTCCATGGTCAGGATTAAATATTCCTGCTCCTAATGACATTAAAGAGGAATCTCCAATTGCAATTGCACCACCATTAATATCAATTGCATTTTTCAATGCCCCTGAGCCAATTCCTATATGACTTCCTTTGGACTGCGTCAAAGTATTTCCAGCATTTTGTCCAATAAGAATATCTGAACCTTTATTTGCTCCAGTACTTGGAAATATTCCACCAAAGGGTAAATTATTTACTTTTATCTTCATTGGCTGTAAATCAGTAGTTCCTAAGAAATTACTAGTAGGATTTGTTCCCGCATTTCCTGTCAAATTCCATGCATTTGCCGAGCCATTGGTATTTACCCATGCGGTTCCATTATAAATCCAGTTGGATGATGTTCCTATGTTATATACCATCATACCTTGTGTTGGAGATGTAATTGTTGAGGTAATTAATGCCAAATTGGCGTACCTAGGTATTTTGACACTTTTGGAGTCTAATTCAACGGCCTGCTGGGCCTTAATTGAAAAAGCAAAAATGAAAAGTGTTAATGTGAGTAAGATCTTTTTCATGTTTAATAAAGTTTAATTTTTTAACAAAACTCAGATTTACTTTTCAATCCTGAAATGACAGATATCTGTCATTTTTGACTGAAAATCAGAGTTTTAGGAAGATTTTATCGATTTGAGTAAGTTACCGTTACAGGGAAAAACTCAATTTTCACAATTCGGGTGTCGTCGTTGCAGTTGTTGTCATCGCTGATATCATCACCGCCAGTGTCGCCTACTATATGGAAGAATTTCACAAGCGTACCTTCAGTAGCCGGAACTTTTATTACAGTATTTCCATTATTAATGGCGGTATTGATCAGGTTTTTTAGAGCAGCTCTGTCTTCTCTTTTGATGCCATGCATCTCAAATATCTTTTTTTCGATATCTACACCGTCCAGAAAAGTATGGAATGCATTGGCAACGTCTTGGCCTGGCAATAAAAACTGAAATCCAGCCGCTGGGCTAATGAATTGGGTTCTTGAGGCCATGTCAGAATTTATAGCCATGATTTTCTTGCCATAAGGTACATCAAACACTTTCTTTGACCATTTCCCTGAAGTAGTACTGAAATCTTGCACCGTCTCTATTGCCGAAAAAGTGATATCTGCCCATACTTCGGTGCCATTGTTGGCCAATCTTAGTTTCACTTCAGATTTTACTTTTGGCCCATGGCCTCCAAATTCTCTGTCGCCACGTTCCAATCTGCTTGGGCAAAGCCATTCGTCTATGTTTTCCAAATTGATTTTCTCTTGTTTTGATGAGGCAGTTCCAGTTGCTTTTAAAATGTTTTTATTAGACTGAAAAACAGCAGGATTTTGTGCAAATGTTGAAGCTGAAATGAGAAATATGATACTTAAAATTCTTAACGTTTTCATGATTTAAAAAGATTTTGTTTTGTTATCGAAATAATATTACAAAATTGCAGAAGCTTTAAATCGTAGAAAATCCTTCTTATTGAGGATTTGGTATCCTATGATTTGGGGATATTTTGAAATAGAGTTTTACCCTGACTATTAAATTGGAATAAATGAAAACATTAATTTTCTTGCTTTTATTAATTACCACTTTGAATGGCCAAATACAAGCACAGTCAAAAAAAACTATTGATAGTCTGAGGGCAAAGTTGCCAGAGATTGAAAAGAATGACACCACTTTTTTTACTACTAATGCTACTTTTTTTATTCCGTATTATTTCAAAAACAATATAGATTCAAGCATTTATTTTATTGAAAAATCTATTTTTATCAGCAAAAGAAATAAGTGGATAGAAAGCGAGATTGGTACTTTGAATAATTTGGCATTTGCTTATACTAAAAAAGGTTTATACTTTAAGTCAATTGATATTAATTATAAGGCACTTATGCTTGCTGAGCGAGAAAAGAAACAAGCATTTGCATATTTAATAAAGAGGCTTTTAGGTGAATCTTACATGAGTTTGGGTCAATACCCAATGGCGGAGTCTTTATTGAAATCTTCTTACCTCGATGCTATAAAAAATGGTGATGAATATGAACAATTGGCAAATTTGAATCAACTTGGAAATCTATATAAAGAGCAAAAAAGATACATTGAAGCGGAAGCTTATTACAAGAAAGCCCTGCCGATTGCCATTAAAATGAATGATAAACATACTTTGGGTGTTGCGTATCATAATTTAGCATTGTCATTAAGCTTACAGAAAAAAACAAAAGAGGCTTTACAGTTATTCGAGAAGAGTTTTGCCCTTCATAAATCAGAAAATTCTTACTATTCATTAGGAAATTTAAATGTTGACTTGGCTGAATTGTACCATTCAACCGGAGATTTTAACAAGTCTAATAAATTTGCCTCGGATGGAATAAAAAATGGCAAATTGAGTAATTCAGAAAGAGTAATATCAAATGGAAATTATTGGTTATACAAAAATTATAGTGCACTTGGTCAGAAAGAAAAGGCACTTGCCGCTTTCGAAAAATACATTTCTTTAAACGATAGTTTGAATAAATATGAATTTGATAAAAGAATCCAATCTCTTCAATATGAATATGATATCAGTAAAAAAGAAACCAAAATTTCAAGTCAAAATGTTGAGATTTTGAAAAAGACAAATGAAAATTTAATCCTCCAAAAAAACAGAAGTTTTATTATCGGTATTACAGTTATTATTCTTTTAATAGCGGCGTTTTTATTTTATAATCGTTGGCAACTTAAAAAACTAAATTCCGTACTAGATGATAAAGTGAAGGTTCGAACGCAGGAACTTATGCAAGCAAATGCGGATTTGATTCGAAAAAATGAAGAAATAAGTCAGGCACTTTTTAAAGGTCAAAATATAGAAAGGAAACGCGTTGCTAGCGAGCTGCATGATAATTTAAGTAGCTTACTGTCAGCATTGAAGATGAATTTAGGAGCCTTAGATACTCGGAATTATAGTGATGCTGAAAAGAAAATTTACGGAGGATTGAAGTCAATGCTAGCTGATGCTTATACCGAAGTTAGAAATATTTCACATAATATTTTGCCTGGTGAACTCGAGAAAATGGGACTGGCGGTAACGATTGAAAATTTGGTTAAGAAACTTAATCTAAATGGAATTATCAATTTCGAATTCTTAAATCAAACTTCTGAAAGAATTGACTCAAAAATAGAGTTTAATTTATATAGTATTTTTTTTGAATTGATCAATAATGTAATCAAACATTCGGAGGCAAAAAATGTTACAATTGAGCTGAAATACACACAGATAGCTGCAGTTTTAAACATCAAAGATGATGGGGTTGGATTTAGAAAAACTGAAAAAAATAGTCAAGGATTAACCAATATTCAGAATCGCGTTAAAGCATTGAATGGTAATGTTAATTTCAATAGCGAATATCAAAAAGGGACTGAAGTTTTTGTTTCAGTCCCAATATAAAATGCTAAAAAAAATAATTCTTTTTAGATTATCCTTAGTGATTTGAACGTACCTCAAATCCCTCGACAAAGTATTCAAGTTTTGGAGGTACCCCTATGACTTTTGGAGGAAGGCCTTCAGTTCCTTTCGAACCAACTCTGAAATTTTTAAATTTAGGCATTTTTAATGCTTTATAATCCTCATCTGATAAGGAAATGAGTATTTCATCTTCAGTTGATTTTTTGCCTGGTACATAAAACAAAACAGCACTTTTTGGAATTTTATACTCCTTTGGTTTTAAAAGCGGTTTGGGATTTGCCAAAAAAATGGTAATAAAATTATCATTTGGGCTATGGTAAATCTCTCCTTTGAATCTTAAAAAAACAGTTTCTTTACTCATGGTGATATTTTTTTTTTGATGTAAAATTCAATCGTTTTAATTCTTAAATCAATCCCCAAATTTGAGGATTTTTATATAATTCCAAACTTTATGGCAAATTTCACGAGCCCAACTGATGAATTTACGCCGATTTTTTGGAACAAATGTTTCCGGTGAGTTTCTACGGTACTCGGGCTAATGAAAAGTTTTTCTGCAATTTCAGTTCCTGACATTTCAGCCACAATAAGTTTCAAAACCTCTATTTCTCTTTGCGAAAGCTCTACTTTAGGCAGTTCTTCAGCCATTTCTTCGTTCTGAATTTCTGCCAATTTATCCATTGCCAGATCATTGTAGTAGCGTTTTCCTTTAGCCAAATTAAAAATCGCTGCTTCTAATTCTTCTTTTTCGGCACTTTTAAAAATATAGCCCATCGCTCCGGCCCGCAAGGCATCTTTGATGGTTTCGCCTTCTTCTGATACAGATAAAACCAAAATTTTTATGGATGGATATTGCGTCTTTACTTTGATAGTCAACTCAATTCCGTTCATGATTGGCATACCAATGTCAGTCATGATGATATCAGGAATCTGTTTTTCCAAAAATAGCAAAGCATCTCTTCCGTTGGCAGTTTTTCCTATTACCTCTACACCATTAATTGTGCCTACCAATAATGCCAGGCTTTCGCACAAAATTTTATGGTCTTCCACAATCAGGATTTTCAGAGGATCTGGCATTTTTAGGTTTTGGGTTTGGATGCAAAATAATTGCTTTCGGACAAATATATTTAAATGTTTCAATAAATAGGAATTTAATAAGTACCATATTGCTCAAACTTCCTATTGGTTTTAAAAAAATCGTTAATTTTGTAAAAAAAATATAACAATGGAACACCGCCTTAGGGGAGTTGGGGTAGCTCTGATTACTCCTTTTGATGAAAACAATAACATTGATTTTGCCGGCCTGTTAAAACTGATGGAATTCAATGCTGAAAATGGCACCGATTACTTTGTAGTGAATGGTACCACCGGCGAGTCAGCTACCACTACCAACGAAGAAAAACTTGCACTTTTAGACTTTGTCAAAAAGAACAATCGCTGGAATCTCCCGATCGTATATGGCGTGGGGTCCAACAATACCGCCGATGTTATTCATAAGCTAAAAACCACCGATTTGAGTGGTGTGGAGGCTGTTTTGTCGGTGTGTCCTTATTACAATAAACCTTCACAGGCGGGTATCACGGCTCATTTTCAGGCCATTGCTGATGCCTCTCCGCTTCCTGTGATTTTATACAATGTGCCGGGTCGTACAGTGGCAACTATTCAAGTTCCTACTGCTGTTGAGTTGGCCAAACATCCCAATATCATCGGTCTGAAAGATGCCTCATGCAGCATGGAGATGGCTCTGGAGCTTACCAAAAAAATGCCTGAGAATTTTATTCTGCTTTCCGGTGACGACAACCTCGTTTCTCCTCAGATTAGTCTTGGTTTTCAGGGAGTTATTTCGGTTATAGCCAATGGTTTTCCGAAAGAATTTGCTGAAATGACTCACGCGGCACTTAATGGTGACTTCAAAACAGCCACTAAGATTCAGAACCGTTTCCATGATTTCGATACGTTGCTTTATGTTGAATCTAATCCTGTGGGTATCAAAATGGTGTGTGAAATCCGAGGAATTTGTGACGGAAGGGTACGATTACCTTTGGTAAAAGCCACCGATGGATTACGCCAGCAATTGATTGATTCCATGAAAAAAGAAGGATTTTTATAATTTGGAAAAATTCCTGAAAATATTACTCCTGTCCGGTTTTGGACTTGTGAACCAGCTTTCAGCTCAGGATTTGGATATTGAATTGCTCAGGAAAATTAACCTCAATCGATACAAACAATTTGATAATGAGCTGCAATTTATAAACCAATCAGCTGATTATGTAGCGGTAGGAGTGCCGGTCGTGATGTTGTCTGCCGGTTTTATAAAAAATGATGCAGCTTTGAAAAAGAAGGCTTCAATGCTGCTCTTTCGGTATTGGGTGCATATGGGGTCGGTTATGTTTTAAAAAAGAGCATCAACCGTGCCCGACCCTATGAAGATTACAAGGACATTCAGAATTTTGCAGTCGAAAATGACGCCTCATTTCCGAGCGGTGCTACCTCGGTTTCATTTGCCACAGCAACCAGCCTGTCATTGAGCTATCCCAAATGGTACGTAATTGTTCCATCTTATCTTTATGCAGGTACTGTTGGGTATTCGAGGCTACATTTGGGAGTTCATTATCCCTCCGATGTGCTCGCCGGGGCAGTATTGGGTGCGGGGTCGGCAGTGGTCAGTCGGGTATTAAATAAATGGGTTACCAATAATATCAGGAAAAAGAAAGTAAAATCGAACTGAAACAGCCTGTTTTTTGGTTTTAGTTTTATAATGGAAAATAGAAAAGAGAAAATATTATCCTATATAAAAAAGCTCGGTTGGGCAGGTTTTTTCTTTTTCTTGATAAAAGGCCTCACATTGTATGTTTTCCTGCCACTTTTGCTGGCAAATGGGCTCATAAACTGTGAATAAGTTGGACCTTATTTTCCTGTTTTTTCTGAAATAAATGGAAACATACCAAATAGATTTTGAAGAGCCGCTTGCCGATTCAAAACTTTCTATACTCAAAAGCACCCAATACAATACCAAAGATCAAATCGAATGGCACAAGGCCGGCTTGACCGTAAAATCTGATGACCTTTCTGAAATCCTGCCGGAAATAGTTCAAAACTTATTGGCCCAAAAAGTAAAGCTCAATTTGGTTTCTCAGACTTTCAAAGTACTCAACTACAGCTGTGCTGCTTGTGCCAACAGTGCCGAGACTGTCCTGAAATATGTCGATGGCGTGGTGAATTCTTCGGCCAACTATGCCAATCATTCTGCTTCCGTGACCTATTTGCCCCAACTAACTTCTCCACAGATATTTAAGGAAAGATTACAGGAAATAGGTTTTGATTTGATTCTCGAGAAAAGTTTTGATTTCGAAAAGGCTCAAAATCAGAAGTTTGAAAACCAGAAAAAAGAACTTTATCTCTCAGCATTTTTTGCTGTTCCGCTGTTTGTATTGGGTATGTTTTTTATGGATTGGCAATACATGCCACTGGTTTCCTTGATTTTAGCTACGCCGTTAGTGTTTTATTTTGGCCGTCATTTTTTTATCAATGCCTGGAAAAACTTTTGGTAAAAGATACCAATATGGACACCCTGGTGGCTCTCAGCACCGGTGTGGCATATCTGTTTAGTGTTTTCACCATGTTATTTCCTCATTCTTTTGGGCACCATGGGCATTCACAGGTATATTTTGAATCTGCAGGAATCGTCGTGTTTTTTGTTCTTTTGGGAAAATATCTGGAAGATTCAGCCAAAAACCGAGCCTCAGACGCCATCAAAAAACTGATGGAACTCAACTCCAGGTCTGTGAGGATAATTCAGGATGGAAAAGAATCCACTGGAAATGTAGAGGATATAGCTAAGGGACAGATTTTGAGGGTATTGGCAGGTGAAAAGATTCCACTGGATGGGGTGGTAATTTCCGGGTATTCACATGTGTCAGAAAGCATGATCAACGGTGAGCCACTGCCCAATCTCAAGCAAAAGGGTGACAAGTTATTTGCAGGTACACTCAATCAGGAGGGAGTTTTGGAGTTTAGCGTGGAGAAAATATTCACTGAAACCTATTTATCACAAATAATCAAGAAAGTTGAAGAAGCACTTTCCTCAAAAGCACCCGTTCAGAAAAAGGTAGATCAGGTCTCCAGGATATTTGTGCCAGTGGTAATCAGCATTTCTATTCTTAGTTTTCTGGTCTGGAATTTTGTCTTTCATAATTTTGATCTGGCCCTGCTTTCGTTTATCACGGTGCTTGTGGTCGCTTGTCCTTGTGCCATGGGCCTCGCTACTCCTACGGCTTTGATGGTGGGAATTGGCAAAGGTGCTGCTAATGGAATTTTAATCAAAAACGCCGAGTCATTGGAAAAAGCCGGGAAAATCACCGATTTGGTGTTGGATAAAACCGGAACACTCACTAAGGGGAAACCCGATATTATTACTGAAAAATGGTATGATTCGGCAGATATATACCGAAAAATCCTGGTTAACATAGAAAGAAACTCTACCCATCCCATGGCCAAAGCCATAGCCGGGCATTTTCCTGAAGAAAAAGAAATCAATATTGAACAAGTAGAAAACATAAGTGGAAAAGGGATAAAAGCTACTTTTGAAGGAAATAGTTATTGGGCAGGAAATGAGCAGTTTATGCTGGAAAATGGTGTAGAAATCACTGAAAAATCTAATGCCTCAATAATATATTTTGCAAAAAATAATACGCTCATTGCGGAATTTGAAGTGGGCGACACGCTCAAAACCAATGTAAAAGCCGACATCACCGCCTTGCAAAGAATGGGAATCAAACTTCATCTGTTGTCGGGTGATAAACATTTGGTGGTAAAAGACTTAGCGAAAACTCTGGGCATAGATCAGGCTGAAGGCGAAGTTTTGCCCGACCAGAAAGGAGAATATGTACAAAAACTGAAAGAAAACGCCGATATGGTTGCGATGGTGGGTGATGGTATCAATGATGCAGTCGCACTTGCCGAAGCCGATGTTTCGATTGCGATAGGGGAGGGCTCTGACGCAGCCAAAGAAGTGGCAGACATCACGCTGCTCGGCACGGATATTTCAACCATAAAGAAAGCCATCAGGTTGTCGAAATTTACGACCAGCACCATTTATCAAAATCTTTTCTGGGCGTTTATTTACAATACCCTTGCGATACCTGTTGCAGCCGGAATTTTGTATTTTTACAACGGATTTCTGATGTCGCCCATGCTGGCGAGTGCAGCCATGGCCATGAGCTCGGTGTCGGTTGTGAGCAACAGCCTCAGATTAAAATTTAAAAAACTTTAAAATACTTTTTCAAACATGAAATTCAAAACCAATATCAATTGCAATAACTGTGTAGCCAAAGTACAAACCACGCTTGACGGACTCGTAGGTGCAGGAAACTGGCAGGTTGATATCAACAATCCTGAAAAAATCCTTGATATCAAAAACCTTGAAGTTGCCGCTCAGGACGTCACCAACAAACTCAAAAGAATCGGTTTTTCAGCGGAGGAAGTGGGGTGAGAGATTTATCAAATTCAGTTTTTTATTAGATAGATAAATTTAAATATTATTTTTTTTGTAATTTTAATTATTATTTATTCCTTAAAGAAGAATGAAATCTGAATTTGCTTAATCTTAAATTTAGGGCCCTCTTTTAAGGGTTAAACAATGTTTTTTTATATAAAATTCTACAAATTTTTATGAGCCATCAATTTTTTAAAATTAGATATTTTCACACATTGATAATTCTATTTTTTGCTTTAGTGTTATCCCCTTCCCGTTTGGCTGCTCAGGTTCCTGAAATCGTAAAATCAAAAAAAATCCCCATGAACTTGGTATTTGAAAAATTCTTTTATCAAAATCAATGGGGAAGAAATTTACAGGGGGCTTACTATGATGAAGTTGTTGATTTTATTGAACTGGATAATGGATATATATTAGGTTTAAAAAGTTCTACTATTGATAATATTTTAAAAATAAATCCAATTTTTGGCGATTACGATTATTGGGTAATTAGGATTGATTTTAGTGGTAATATTATTTGGGAGAAAACATTTGGTGGAAATTATTCCGATGTATTGGTGAAACTTAAAAAATTGTTAGATGGAAATATTTTGTTAATTGGCGATAGTTATTCAAATTCATCAGGGTCTAAATCAGAAAACCAGAGATGGTCCTCTGACTTTTGGGTTGTTAAAATTGATCAAAATGGAAATCAATTATGGGATAAAACAATTGGCTCCCTCGGTGTGGACAATGTCTCAGATTGCCTAGAATTGCCTGACCAAAATTTAATCTTTTTTGGAACTACTAATCTAACCCAAAATGGTTATGAGAGGAATTCGATTGGCTACGGAGGTAGTGATTTTTGGCTGGTTAAAACTAATAATTTTGGTCAATATCTAACTGATTTTCGTTTCGGAGGGGATAATGATGATTATTTGAATAATGCAATTTTTGGAAATGAAAATAATATTTTAATGGTAGGTATAAGTTATTCTGGACAAAGCGGAATTAAGACAACTGATACCTACGGTGCAGGAGATATTTGGATGCTAAGTATTGATTACAACTTTAATATTATTTGGCAAAAGAATTTTGGGGGAAATTCTTTTGAAACGGGACGTAGGATATTAAAAGCTAATAATTGTTATTATATCGGGGGTGTTTCTAGTACAAATATTAACGGAAGTAAAACTTCACCCAGATATGGAGATGTTGATTTTTGGTTAATAAAAATTGATAATCAAGGTAATCAAATTTGGGATAGGACATGTGGAGGTACATCTGAGGAGTTTATATCAGACATGACAATAAACCCTTTAGAAGAAGTTTATATTACTGGATTTACAAGATCTGGAAGATCTGGAAATTTATCATCGGGTAGAATAACATCCACAAATGATGTTTTGGTCGCAAAATTTGATTCAAAAGGTAATATTTTATTTGATAAAAGACTAGATGGCTATTTTAGATCAAATTGTTGGAATAACACCAAAAGGATTCTTTTTAATCATGAAAATAAAATTTTTGCATTCGGAGATTACTGTGAAATGGGATTAATGCAGATATGGACGGAATATGATCCTATAGATTCGGATTTCTTCTGTAAAAATGATAGTATTTATTTAAGTATAAAAAATTGTAATCAGCAAGTTAGTTGGGAAAATTTGGGAAATAGCTCAATTGTTTTATTTAAACCAGCAATACCTGCAATTATTAATGCCAACTGTGGTCCAATTCAATTAAATGCTCAAATTAATCTGTTTGAAAATGAAATTTTTCTTACCAATTCGATAATTGACACAGCAGTTAATGCAAAATATAGAATTGTTTCTCCATCAAATCTGACTACTCCAACTACATTTATATCCAACCATATAATTGAATTGTTGCCTGGATTTAATTCTAATTCAAATCTTTTTGAAGCCAGGATTAAAGACATCTGCATAAATTCTAATTAAATTGTTTATTCTAAAATTCCAATAGAATGTTCTTAAGGTTTGATTTTTTGTATCAGTGATTTTATGTTAGCGGTAATTTGGCTCAAAGAAGATTGATTCAGTTGAAATATAGTAATGAAGAAAAAGAGATTGATTGACCCCAAAAATATCACCTATGCTAAAATTAAAATACTTACCAATACTTCCAATTATTATTAGTGCTTTGGCGTGTAATAGTATTGAGAAAAAAGAGGAAAAGGTTGGTGAAATTTCAATAAATGGACTTTACACATTTGCCCAAACTTCTGATCCTAAATTATGCAATCCTGATTCTATTATTGGTTCTGACTGTGCCGGAGGTTATTTGTATTTTTCAGAAAACAAGAAAGTCATTTATACTTTTGATTGTTTTGGGTCTGATGTTACTTCTTATGAATTAGGGACTTATGAAATAATAAATTCCGAAATTAAATGCGAGTTTACCAGGATGTTTGAGTATCCTGAGGATATTGAAAAGGGTTTAAAAAATCAAAAAGGAAACAGAAGGATTATTGAATTAGTAAAATCGGACATTAAAATTATTAAACCCACAAAATGCCAAAATTTTCCATTTTCCTTTAGTTTTACTTTTCAGGGTGAAAAGCTGCTTAATTATGTTTTGAAGAAAGAAGATTCAAGTTTGAATAATGATTTTATAAATGATTTAAAGCAAGTTGATGTATTGAAAGAATATTTGTAATTCAAAATATCAACCTTCTATTGCCATTTTCTCAAATCATATTCATCCAAAATCCGCCATGGACCACCATTTTCTTGTTCGATAAGACTAATTTTATTAAAAGTAAACTTTGAAGGCAAATCCATTTTAACCACTTCATCAAATATGGCATCGGTGCAGGTTGAGTTTCTGGGATGCATTAAGGTAATATGAGGTTCTTGTGCTCTTGGCTCGGCGATGATTTCGTTCAAGATTTGTTTTCGTAAATTATCAAATAACGGATGCTCAGCTTTTGCAGGCAGAAAAAGCCCTTTGCCATTTTCAAACCGTTTGATTTTTTCAAATTCTATCTCAAACGCCTGATAATCAATGGCAATTAAGTTTGATTTTACTTTTTCCAGATTTTCAATTTCATCTTCGCGGCAAAGAGTTACATGGGCTTTGATTAGCCGAAATTGTGCCGGGTTATAGGTTTTCCTTATCTTTTCAATTTTTTCAGCGTCATTGGGCTCTAAAAATAAGGTGAGCTGTCTTCGTATTTTGTCATTCATTTTTGGATGTTCCTAAACTGCTCAAAGATAGGGTTTTTGAGGAAATTCCAGTTAAAGACAGGGATATGAACAGTGAAAACTGGCTCAACTTATACAAAATACTTTTGTTATAATTCTCTGACTATTTCTCGGCAGGCATTGGGTAATAATGAAACGCTAAATAAGCAATCTTCCATTCTCCGTTTTCTTTTTCGAGAATTCTGGTTTCCAATGATTTTCCGAGAAACTTACGGGTATCTTTTTCATAGGAGTTTTGCTCAAAAGTGTACCAGGCCATGTAGTTTGTAATGCGAAAGTTCTCATTGATCCGTTCCTCAGTTTAAATATTTCCGCTTCGTGCAAAAACGCATTAATAATTCTTATTTATTTCAAAACAAACTTAACACTTACAAAGGCAGAAATCTTTATTTTTTCAAATTCAATTTTAGGTTGTTCATATTTCTTTTTGTTTTTATTAGAATAACCTGAAACTACAACACCATGCAAAGCTCCTTCAAAACCATTATCAAATTTTGCTTCATTATCAAAAATATGAATCGCATTTCCAATGCTTTGGGAAATTGGCCTTGTCATCGCAGTAGCTTTATCATATGCGTTTTTGATGGCTTTAGTTCTACAATAATTCATAAATTTTTCAAAGTCAGAGTGTTCGGTTTTTTCAATAGAGATATTTGAAATGCCAATATTTTCTAATTCAAGTAAAACACCACTTGCTGTGGCAGCTTCTTTCACGATCAAAATGTATTCCTTAGATTTAAGTATGTCTTTATTTTTTAGAAAATAAGATTTGTAATTACTCAACTCATCGCGAGTGGTTAAATCCTCTTCAATATTGATATTTAAAGTTTTGAGTGAAGTTAACATCTTTTCTTCTAGCTCTTCTATTGAAATTTTGTCACGACTATCCTTTTCAGATATTATTATTTTTAGATAAATACGGTTGGGGGTTACTAGTGTGTCAGCTTCCCCAGCAACTTCAATATATGGTTGGTCTATGAAGTTTTTAACTTGACCAAATGCATCAGAAAGAAATATGGTTGAAAGAATTAATGTAAATATTGATTTATTCATTTTGATTAACAGTTGTTTAGGTTAGATTATTTTAATTACAAAAAATTTAATTTGTGATCAGTAATCTTCGGTTATTTTTAGTTGCATTTTAGAAATACAATTATAAAAAAAAAATCCATGACATTTCAACTCATTTAATAATAAAATTTGTGCGATTCAGAATTCTAAAGAAAACTGGCTCAACTTATACAAAATACTTTTGTTATAATTCTCTGACTATTTCTCGGCAGGCATTGGGTAATAATGAAACGCTAAATAAGCAATCTTCCATTCTCCGTTCTCTTTTTCGAGAATTCTGGTTTCCAATGATTTTCCGAGTAACTTACGGGTATCTTTTTCATAGGAATTTTGCTCAAAAGTGTACCAGGCCATGTCGTTTGAAATGCGAAAGTTCTCATTGATACGTTCCTCAGTTGAACCCTTCCAAAGGGTTTCATTGGCATCAAATTGTTTTTTCTTTTCTGCTGCTAAAGGTTCAAAGCCGATGTAAGAAACGACTTTTTCATCGTATCCTTCCCAATAGCCAAATTTCCTGAAAGCCGACGATTGCAGATAGGTACTTTTCCAGGCTTCGAAATCTTGTTTATAATATGATTCCGTTTCTTTAGCGATTACTGCCTGAATCGCAGCTTTCTCCTTTTCAAAATCAAGTGCCACCGTCGCAGAATTGTACCGGGTACAACTTGTAATTAAAATCCAAATGCCAAGTAAATGAATAATTGTTTTCATGTCAATTAAGGTTTAATGTTAAAAATTAATAACTGTGATATTGATTTGAGCAGGCATAGCCTCCGAATTTTGCCCTTTGATTATATTACGAATGACAATATTCAAAAAAATACCCAACATTTTCACTTTTTTACTTCAGAAATATTTGAGAATCAGAGTCTTTGGGGAGATTTTGATTAGTAAATGACTTCATTTAAAAAGCTGCAGTATCACATTACGTTGGGTCAGACAGCTTGCCCTCTATTTCGAGGAAACCTGGGTCGTTGTCTTCTGACGTTCTTTATTAAAACTCGAAATTTTATCACCTTACATTTTTGATTGTCCAACCCAGACGTCTCCAACAGGAAATAAATACATGATTCCGTTTGCCTTTTCTATTTTTTTAATTGAATTTTCAATATTTTTTTTAAATCGTTTTTGGTCAGTGTTATATTCCTTTAAACTATCATAATTCTCTTTTGGAAAATTAATTTCCCAATCACTTATATTATCTAAATCAATTTTTAGGTCCCACTTTAAATCCATTAATTTTTTAGAAATTTTACCAAATTGAGAAGGATTGAATATAGTTTTTGAGTCTCCCGGTAAAAAAGCCTCGTTTTCGAAATAATCAATTTCTTCTTTTATCCCACAAACAACTTCACTTCGGCCTATTCTGGGTGAACAGAGCCAGATCGCTAAATAAAAGTCAATATTTAAATTGACTAATTCACTTTGCCAATCTTGAAAAACTTTAAAAAGAACCTCGGTTGTCTTTTGTTTGAGCTCACCAGAGGCAAGTTTGTCCTGACTGAATCCATAATAATCTTCCATTTGGAAGTATAAGCACTTATTTAACAAAAGTCTGTCTATATCAAAATGTGAATCTTTATCGCTTTTGTATTTATTTAAGCTTCTTAAATTTTTTTTGGCTCTAATTGTCCGTTTTTTCAAGGTATTTCGGGTTTTTAATTATTTAATTTATTTATAAGATTTTTCTAAAGGAACAGGACTTTAAATCCTTTTTCTAGTCTCGGAATGATTAGAAAGCAAAAACTGAAGAAGAGGATTTAAATTTGTAATTTCTTATTTCTTTAAAATTATTATTAATAAAATAAAACCGGCAGGCATTAAAATTACTCCTAAAATAAAAAACAAAGTATTTAAACCAAAAGGAAGTCTTACTGTGTAAGCAATTCCTCCCATCAACCATCCTAAAATTGTAAGTGCGACTGAGCCGGTAATTTTTAATCTTTTATTCATTTTATGTGTTTTTTCTCTTAATCATCTAATAAAATAAATTATCTAGTCATTTTTCGGTCAAAGTCCTTTTTGCACAAGTTTAATGACAAAAGATTTCTACACTTTAAATTTCATTATTTCTTTTTACCTAATGGTTTCAATGCTTTGAGTTTCTTGTTGGCTTGCTCAATGCTCGCAATAAACTGTTTCTCCACTTCCGATAGTTCATCTTCTGCCTTGCTTTGATAGACTTCGTATTCAGTCAATGCTCTATGTTGAGCTATTTCTGCCGAGATATTTCCTGCGTGGGTTAGTACATCTTGCCGGCTCATACTTATGAATCCATCAAGCACTTCAATCCAATCTTTCATATACATGGGTTTGCGTTGCATGGCGTTTACTTCAGCAATGTCTAAATAAGCAGAAACCAGGCGGTTTAACACTGCCAATTCTTCCTCAGAAAGGTAGTTTTTAGCCACCCCAATTTCCTGTTTGGTAGGTTTTTTTCCTTTAAATGAGGTCAATCCCATGAAAGGTAACTCGGCATTGGCTCTTTCAAAAATGATTTCGGCTGCTGTATGGCCGTGTGCAGCCCAATGTAACTTGTTTTGAACTGTTTGAAAAAACTGCTGGGTCATGTTCACCCGGGGATCATAGTCTAAACTTGTGGCGTATATCTCAAGTACTTTTCGATAGAATACCTTTTCTGACGAACGAATATCCCGAATACGGTCAAGCAATTCTTCAAAATAACCTCCTGTTTGCTTAAGCAAATCATCGTTCATTGTGAAGCCCTTAATCAGATATTCTTTAAGTCGCCCTGTTGCCCAAAAACGGAACTGGGTACCACGCAGCGATTTTACTCTGTAACCTACCGAAATGATTACATCCAGGTTATAGTGAATTACTTGATAATTTTTCCCATCAGCGGCAGTTGTTCGGAATTTCCGGACAACTGAATTTTCTTCCAACTCTTTTTCTTCAAAAATATGCTTTATATGTTCACTGATATTAGATTTTGATGACTGAAACAGTTCTACCATATCCGCTTGGGAAAGCCAAACGGTATCATTTTCTAAACGAACCTGAATTTTTAATTGCCCGTCGTCGGATTGATACAGCAATATTTCACCATTTGATTTTTCGGAAAGCATTCTTTTCAGAGTCTAAATTTTAAACGTGTTTTTTGGATACCCAAAGATTATGATTTATGTGCTTAAATTTATGGTTTTTTGTGCCAAAATTGATAAAAACTTATTGGTAAATAATTTTCTTCAATCAAAAAAATCCTGATTTATATATTTTTTCAAATTTTTTATTGCTTAATATTCTAACATAATTTGTTTTCTCTAAAAAATACTTCACATATCTTTTCTACACCTGAATAGAATATGGATTATCTTTTATTGGTTTTAGATATGTTTGAGAATCAGGTTTTTTTTTGGTGATTTTGAAAGGGTAAAAAAAGGTTTTCCTGTTTTAATTATCATAATGCGGAAAGTTTTATTAGAATATTTTGAAGTGCCATTTATATACTTTTTTTACCCGTCAAAGACCGAAATTTGGCTGTTCTATAACTTTCGAATAGCTGGAGTGCTATGCTTTTTACCCTTTTAGTTTTATGTAATAATCGTTCATTGTGTAAAGTTTAATGTTATAATCTTTCATGTCCTTATCAAGTTCTATTTTAGCTTGCTTATAGACACTTTCGCTTGAAATATTGGTTACCAAACTATGTTGAATAGTCTTAAATCCTAAATCTATTTCAACTAATTTATCAACGGATTTTTTGATTTGAACTACTGCATCTCTAATATTTCCAATCTGTGTATCGGCAGGTCTATCTGTTTTGAACATTTTTACCTCCACAATTTCAATAATATTTCCATTGTCGGATTGTAAACAAAAGTCAAGTTCTATGTCTTTTAAATAAGTTTGATTTGCACTATAACTATAATTATTGTCATCAAGAACATACTGAATTGCAAAGAAAAGTAAGCCGTCTTTATGAACTATTTTATCATAAATTTCTTTGTCAAGTTCGTAAGGCACTATATAAAGTAGTTCACTGTTGCAATTTGGGCATTTTAGCTTCAGTTTACTTGGCTTAATGTTAGTTGTCAAGACGCCATTTAAAGTATTGGGGGGGCAGTTTACACATTCATAATAGCTTTTCAACTTGCCTCCATTTATTACTCCAATTTAATACAATTCGTCAAAAAATAACAGTCTATCTTGGAAATTTTCAATATCAAAAAGTATATCTGTGAAATGTTTAGTTGCAGAAATAAGATTATTTTTTATTTCATGGTTATAATATGTGCTTACTAAATCGATAGAAATTGCTAAATCAGATAAATTTTGCTGCTTTAAAAACGCTTTTGTCTGGGTTTTTAATTCTGTTTCAACATACAAGCCAAATTGTTCTTTTGTTTCAATTTCTTTGGGAATTAAGTAATAATCTGAAAGAAACTTAAAAAAACCTTTCTCATCATCAATTGAACTTAAAAGTTTTGTTATTATTTTTAACCAACCGCCTGTTTTTGATAAGTCAGCTTCAATTTTTTTGATTGTTCGCCCAAATCGCCCCTTGATGTACTTTTCAATTTTATCTCCGTCTAAATATTTTTTTGCTGCACTTTGTAAATTGTGAATTAATTCAATACTCTCATTTTCAGTTCTTTTTGCTACTTGAACTCCTGTTTTTCTTTTTTGGGAATTTGTCAATACAATTCTTTGTGCATAAAACTTTTCCTTTGAAAGGATTAGTTCTACTTCATCTTCTAAAAGTTCTGCTTTATGTACAGAAAAAATTGTCTGACAAGTTGGGTTTGTCCAAAATAGATTATAGAATTTTTTCTCTGTTGCAATCATATTACTTGCTAGTCAATTTGATAGAATGGGTTGTTTTTTGCAATTCTCTCACAATCGACATATACGCAATTGCGTAAATATCTCATTTAGATGCAATTGGTATTTTAGGTTTAAGTGATTTATTTTCAAATATATATCCGAGTATAAACATTTGTTGTCGGTTAAAAGATTTAATACTGGCAGACCGTGTGGTCTAAATTCTTTACGAATATAAAGTATTGATTTTGAATGACAAATGAATGGCCGGGTAAATTATTTCAAAATCTGTTAAACAATAAATCAAATGAATTGTTCAAAACAATTAAAGGTGATAACTAACAATATATCACATTATAAAACTTTCTTATCAGGCTTTGGAAGTCCGATTTTTTTTAACATTTCATTCGCCTTTTCCAATTTTTTTGGAAATAAAATTTTATCATTGAAAAAATCTAATGATTTGTCAATCAGTACAATAGGTTTCTTTTTTGTATTAATGTCTGTAATTTTCATGCTTAATCTTTTTTTAATTTAACAAGAAATCCTTCGTAATCTTTACCAATTTGAAATTCCTCCCAACCATATTCTAGCTGACCATATATTTCAAAATCTGCATTTATCTCATTTAGGTACTTTGAAATCCCCATTCTATATAATCGCGTTCTTGATTTTGTGCTACCTGTTGCGTAAACCATTGCATCTTTATGTATATCCATAAAAGCATACAATGTAGCAACCACTGTCGCTAATACTTTTTCACTATCCCCATTGTTGGAAATTACAAGATCATCTATTTCTCCAGTTTCAATGTTTTTATCTCCAAAACCCAGATTAAATAAGTCTTTGTAATTGGTAGGAGTATATTGAACAATCTTAGGAATCTTTCCATTAGGACCAATACTGACAAACTCAAATACCTCAAGCTTTTCTCCGGATTTTAAATCATACTTATCTAGCTTCATCGTATATTTTTTAAAACAGAAATCATGATAGAAATATTATATTTTCAAAATTTTAGTTTACTCAAATATCAAGTATGAAGAAGAATTTATTGAAATTTTTTGTAATTTATTCAATTCCAGATTGTTATTTTTTATTATTCCTTATGTAAAACATACTTTTATTCTTAAAAAATATCCAAATTCTCTACGAATATAAAATATTGATTTTGAATGAACAATGAATGGCAATGATTTTTCTTTTTCGGTAAAAAAGGAAAGAAGATTAAACTTTGCTTTCTCTCAAATATACTTCTTCCATTTAAAATATATCCAAAAACTCGCCGCTACCAGGGCCATGGCTGCCAAGGTATAAAAATAGCCGTTTTGTTGCCGTAGCTCGGGCATATTGTCGAAATTCATACCGTAAATGCCCACAATGAAGGTCAGCGGCATAAATATGGCCGTCAATACAGTGAGGGTTTTCATCACGGAGTTCATCTTGTTGCTCAGCTGTGAATGGTAATTGGAGGTCAGGCTCTCAATATCGTCTCTGAAAGTGTCAATCGAATCGAGGTTTTCGGTCACGTGGTCGAGCACATCTTTCAGATAATTCTTCGACTCGTCGGTAAAAAAATGGTGGTCGTCTCTGATCAGCTGCCCAATGATCTCCTTGAGTGGAGACAGACTCTTTTTGAGATATATGATTTCTCTTTTCAGATAAAATAACCGCTGCTGGTGCAAAGGTCTGGCTTCGGCCAAAATTTCCTCTTCCAGGTTTTCGAGGGCTTCTTCTATCTCGCTGAGGCTGAGATAATAATAGTCGGTAATGGTATCAAAAAACGAGTAAAATAAATAGTCAATTCTGGAGCGTTTGGTTTTACTGTTTTCGCGGTTCATCCTCTCCAATATGGGCGAAAACACGTCAGTATTGTCGAGTTCCTGAAAACTTATGGCCATATCACGCATCAAAATCAGCGAAACTTGCTCTGTTTCAATCGTTTGGCTCTGTGGGTTTCTACGCGGAACTTTGAGACAGGCAAATAATAAATCGTTTTTTTCGAAATATTCGAGTTTGGCTTTTTGGGTAGTATTGAGGATGTCTTCCACCAACAAAGGATGCAGGTCAAAAGCCGCCGCAGTTCGCTCAACCAGTTTGGTAAAATGGATACCCTCCAGATCAATCCAATGGTTAAATCCGGGCTCACGTTTTCTGGCAATCTGCTCGATATTAGGGTTTTCGGTAATCAAAACCCCGGCATTGTTATATTGGATCAACCTGAGCTCCGCCTCACCTTCTATGGGTTTACCGATGTACTTTGGGGTACCGGCCGAGCTAAAAACCGAGTGTTTCGAGATTTTGGATCTGTGTTTTGATTTTGCCATTTTAGTCTTCGGTTTTTATACCAAAAAATTTCGGGTTGAAATTTACCAAAAAAACTTCACTTATTCCTCTCGTGATAGCAGTATATAGCCAGCGGAGGGTTTCGTGATCTATTTCGTTGTTTTGCAAATATAACTGATCAATAAATACCGCTTCCCACTGTCCACCCTGCGATTTGTGGCAGGTGAGGGCATAGGCAAACTTCACCTGAAGGGCATTGAGATATTTGTCTTCTCTGATTCTCTTTTTTCTTTCTTTTTTGGTTTTTACCCAAAAATAATCCTGAATCACACTTTCATAGAGCCGCTTGTTTTCCTCTATGGTAAGGCTGGGGCTGTTGGAATACAAGGTATCAAGAATAATCATGGTGTCAAATTCCGGTTCCTCGGGATAGTCAACCAGTGTGAGGGTGACATTCTGAAACCTGAAGCCGTGCATTTCTTCTTCCCGCCCGAGTCTGCGTACTTGTGCGAACTCCCCGTTGGCGATAAACCCTGCCTCAGAGTCTTCACCCAGCACCGAATAGTTGTTTTTGACAATCATCAGAATATCACCTTTGTCGAGCTCGGCCTCGGAGCCATTGATTCGGTTTCTGATGAGCCGGTTGTACTGTACAGCATTGCGGTTGGAGCGGGTGATCAATATGGTGTTTTCCTGTCCATATTTTTGGTAGGCATATTGCAGGCCGTCCTCAATTCTGTCACCCGGCATATTGAAAAAGTCTTTGAAACCTTTGGTATTCAGCAATATATCGGGTGTTTTTTCTGTCAGTTGTTCTCTCAGTGCGGTGGCGTTGAGCAATATGCCCGAGGCTTGTTGTTGCCGCATCACTTCGGTGAGGGTTTGGGTAAAAACCTTTGAATGATAAAAATCCTGCAAGTGATTGATATCCAGTGCAGGGCTCAGAGCCATTCCAACGGGTGGCAACTGTGCCTCATCGCCAATGAGCAGGAGCTTATTTTCCTGACCTTCAAATACGAAATTGATGAGGTCGTGTAGCAGTCCGTTCTGGCCAAATTCCCGGGTATCAGATATCATCGAAGCCTCATCAACAATAAAAAGTGTCCCTTCAGAGGTGTTGGGTTGAAGCTTGAATACCAGGTTGCCCGAATGAGCATCTTCTACCTGCTTGTATATTTTGCGGTGAATGGTCTGCGATTTTTTGCCCGAATAATTGCTCATGATTTTTGCAGCCCGGCCGGTAGGAGCGAGCAAAACGCTTTTCCAGCCAAACTTGGGCAGCACTTTCATGAGCGTGCTCAACACGGTGGTCTTTCCGGTACCGGCAAAGCCTTTTAGTACAAATATGGAGCGGTCATCTTCATCTTCCAAAAATTCTTCCAGTAAGGTGAAAAGCCTATTTTGTCCACTTGTGGGTGTAAATTTGAAGTTTTTGGTAAGTGCCTGAGCAATATTTTCTATTTGGGCAGTCATTGGCATAAACAAAAATAGCCTAAATAATAGGCCATTTTTGTAAAAAAGTATAAAATGTTTTTAATGTAAATGTTTCAGATTGAGGCCATAAAGTACACCAAAAATAGCAGCTATAATGGCGGAACCTGTCACATAAATGCCGCTCCATATTCCTACAAAGACCATTGCACCTCCTATCACGTCTGCACCAAGGCCAATCAGATATATCCAATATCCCTTTTTTTGAAGTCCCCACATCAAAATGGCACCTACCAGGGTCAAAATACTGGAAATTCCGGACACCATACCGATATTTTTTACTTTTTCTTCGGTGAAATTAGCCTCTACACCACTCAATATTTTATCAATCATTTCTGATTCCTTTTCGGTTTTTGCCTGAGCATCAATCTGATCTTTCATTTCGTCGATGACAGTAGGAACCGTTTCTGCAACAACTGCAGCTGAGGTGTAGTTTGAAAATGCCTTAAAGATGCTGTAAGCACTACCAATGAAGGTCAGAATACATAATACGGTCAAAAATGTTGGTCTTACGCTTTGCATAAAATGTAGGTTTAATATATTTTGCTAAATTAGGTTTTTTTTTGATTAGTGAAAAAGACTTGGAAAGAATTATGGTTTTTAAACCAATTGAATTTGATTTAAATTAAATCAAGGATTGTTCTTTAGTCTTAGATTATAAAATATTAGGAATCTCTTAATTAGTTTTTTTTAGAAAATAATTGAAAAAATACCCGGATTTAATTCTGAATGAATCTTTAGCAAAATCTTATCCTTCAATGAAATAAGATTTGTTATTCAGAAATTCGGTTACGCCGTAAACACCCAATTCCCGTCCATAACCCGACTGATTGGTGCCACCAAAAGGCAATGAAGGGTCTGATTTGACCATAGAATTGATAAAAACTGAGCCTGAAACTATGTTTTTCGATAATTTCAATACTTTTTCCAGATCCGAAGACCAAAGGCTGGCTCCCAGACCAAAACTGGTTTCGTTTGCGATTTCTATGGCCTCATTTTCATCGTTGGCCACAATCACACAAGCGACCGGACCGAAAAGTTCTTCAGTAAACTTTGCAGATATTTCCCTGCTGATTTTCAAAAATGACGGGTTTATCAGATTACCTTCTCTTTTGATTGGGATAATTACTTCGGCACCCATTTCTATCAAAGTACCTGTCTGATTTATAATCTTCTCAGCAAGGTCGGTTCTTGCCATTGGCCCCATGTTGGTTTCGGGTAAAAGTGGGTCGCCTATTTTTATTTGCTGGATAAGATTTTTTGTTTGGTAAATAAATTCATCGGCAATTTCCTTTACCACAATCCATCTTTTGGCTGCAATGCAGGTTTGTCCGGCATTCTGAAATCTCGACTTGACTGCCCAATGAGCTGCTTTTTCAAGGTTTGCATCTTTTAACACAATAAATGGATCAGAGCCACCCAATTCCAATACTGACTTTTTCAAATATTTGCCAGCCAATGCCGCCACCGACGAGCCCGCAAGATTACTGCCGGTAAGTGTAACACCTTTCACAAAAGGGTGTGCCACAACAGTTTCCACAAGGTCAATGTCGATATATAAACTTTGAAAAACGCCATCAGGAAAACCGGCATCCAAAAACAGACTGTCTAGTAATTGTGCTGAATTCCAGGTGTTTGGAGCGTGTTTGAGTAATACAACATTGCCACCCAAAAGCATAGGAATTGCAAATCTTAAAACTTGCCAAAAAGGGAAATTCCAGGGCATAATGGCGAAAATAGCACCAGTTGGCTCAAAACTGTAGAAACTCCTGGTTTTTCCCTCTGAGACAGCCTTTGGTTTCAGAATTTCTTCAATGTGATTGCAATAATATTCAGTTGTGGTGGCACATTTTTCTATTTCGGCTTTGCTTTCTGCGAGGATTTTACCCATTTGGGTGGTTATTTCAAGGGAAAGTTCCGGAGAATTTTTTCTTAAAAGTTCAGCAAAATTTCTAAAAAAATCAATTCTGGAGTTCAGTGGCATATTTTTCCATTTCCCAAATGCCTTTTCACTTTTTCTGATTTTAATTTCTAAATCAGTTTTGGTTTCAAATGCAAATTCTGAGGTAATCTCCCCAGAAAACGGATTGTAATTACAAATCATCATTGATCATGTCTTGAATCGAAGTATTCTCATATACGGCCAGGTTAGCATCTCTGATTTTTTCCATGATTGGCCTGATCTTACACTTTTCTTCCGAGCTGCAGTCGTCACATTTACCATAAAAATTCAGTGAAACACATAATACAGGGGCTATGGGGCCATCAATTACCCTTATCACTTTTGCAAGGTTGATTTCAGAAGGCGGGGTTCTCAACAAATATCCGCCACCTTTTCCTTTTACACTGCTCAGGATTCCGTTGTTCCGTAATTCCAATAATATGGCCTCCAAAAATTTTTTCGGGATATTTTCTTTTTCTGATATTTCACTGATTAGTAGCGGTTTTTTGGGATCTTCCTGGATCGCCAGCCGGGTCAGAGCCTTCAGAGCGTATTTTGCTTTTTTGGAAATCATTTTTGGATCGTTAATGAGGTTAATGTATTCAAAATTACCTTCAATTTTTCAATTTTCTAAATCAATTTTTTGACAATTGTCAAATGATGCGTTTTATTATCTCTAAATTTGCACAAAAATATTCTGAATGTCAAAACTGTAAAAATCTTTCCTCCACTCATCAATGCTGTTAAACAAGCTCTAAATGAGATATTTATCGAAAACCGTAAAGCTGATAAAGCCATCAATGGTATTCTGAAATCAAATCCGAAATGGGGTTCCCGCGACAGGGCATTTATTGCAGAAAATACTTATGAAATCGTAAGGAATTGGCGGTTGATAAATTTTATTGCCGACGAAGACTACGAAAAAGTCAATTATAATGCTATTGAAAATTTAACACTTATCGGTTTGATTCTCAATGGTTATCAGGAGTCTAATCCGGGATATTTTGAAAAGATAGACCTCGGGTTGGTGTCGCTTAAACTAAAAGAGGCCGAGAAAGATTTCAGAATAAAATATTCGATTCCTGATTGGCTGGATAAAAGTTTGGAAAATGAAATTGGAGAAAGACGTTTTGCAGAGCTTGAAACCATGAGTCATCAGGCAGAAGTGTTTTTGAGAGTAAATACCCTAAAGATTTCAAAAAATGAACTTTTGGAAATTTTTAAATCAAAAAATATCTAAGTAGAGGAAGTTAAAGAGGTAGAAAATGCTTTGAGATTGCTCAAAAGACAGAATGTGTTTGGTTGGGAAGAATACAAAAAAGGATTTTTTGAAGTTCAGGATGCAGGGAGCCAGATGATAGCTGAGTTTTTGGATGTAAAACCCGGAGAAAGGGTGATAGATGCCTGTGCCGGTGCCGGCGGTAAATCGCTTTCTTTGGCGGCTAATATGAAGAATTCAGGCAGGCTCATCGCCCTGGATGTTGAAGAACACAAGCTGCTTGAGCTAAAGAAAAGAGCCAAAAGGAATGGGATTTCGAACATTGAAACCCGGTTGATTGAAGGCAAAACCATCAAAAGACAAAAAGAATCGGCAGATAAGTTGCTGCTTGATGTGCCATGTACCGGTTTAGGAGTGATTCGCCGGAATCCTGATGCAAAGTGGAAGTTAAAGCCGGAGTTTATGGAAGAAGTGAAGCTTACGCAGCAAAAGATATTGCAGGAATATTCCAAAATGCTGAAAATTGGAGGCAAAATGGTTTATGCCACCTGCTCGATTCTACCCTCAGAAAATGAAAAGCAAGTAGAAAAATTTCTGGCCGAAAACAAAGATTTCGAATTATTGAAAGATCAGCACATCTGGCCTTCAGAATACGGTTTTGATGGTTTTTATATGGCACTTTTTGAAAGAAAAAATTCATAATATTTTCGGGAGATGAAAGTACTGATTGTTGACGAAATGCATGAGTCGATTGTTCAGATGCCCTCAGAGTTGGGCCTGGAGGTTGATTATTTTCCAAACATTTCGATAGAAGAAGTAAAAAGCAGGGTGGCTGATTATGAGGGATTAATCATAAGAAGTAAGTTTTTTATTGATGAAAGTTTTCTCGAAAATGCCCCTAATTTGCGATTTATTGGCAGAGCAGGTGCAGGCCTTGATCTGATAGACGTGGAAGCATGTAAACGTAGAAATATCGAGATTTTTGCTGCCAATGAAGGAAACAGGGTGGCTGTTGCCGAGCATTTGATTGGAATGATTTTGAGTTTATTTAATAAAATCGGAAAATCATACGAAGAAGTAAAAATTGGCCAATGGTTGAGAGAGGAAAACCGTGGCGAAGAATTGTTTGGCAAAACTGTAGGTTTGATTGGCTATGGTAACAATGGAGAAGCCACAGCTACCAGGCTGACGGCTTTTGGTTGTAAGGTACTTGCTTATGATAAATATCGGTATGGTTTTGGAAATCAATATGTTGTAGAGTCAACTTTGGGCCAGATATTTAGAGAAGCTGATATTTTAAGTCTTCATATTCCCCTGACCATCGAGACCCAGTCCTGGGTTGATGCAGCGTTTTTTGAGAAGTTTTCCAAACCGATTTATTTCTGCAATATTGCCAGAGGCGAAATAGTTGTATTAAAAGACCTTGTGGATGCTTTGAAATCAGGAAAAGTAAAAGGTGCTTGTCTGGATGTGTTGGAAAACGAAAAATTGAGTAAGCTTTCCGAGGCTCAGAGGCAGGATTTTGAATATCTGATTAATCATAAAGGTGTGATTATCACCCCACATATCGCTGGCTGGACTTTTGAATCTTATAAACGCATCAATCAGGTCTTGAAAGATAAAATTGCCAGGTTTTTGAATATTGGGTAGATAAATTATTACTGTCAAACGGTTAAATATTTTTAAACCAAAAACTGGCTTATATTCTACTATTAAATGGTATTTTGTTTTAAAATAGAATAACACCCAATACCATTCTTTGTGTCGGCTGCCGCCTGGGCCTTCATTTTTTTTCGAAAAAAAACGAAGCAAAAACTGCACCCTGAAACTCACACACTCAAAATTCTCAATATAATTTATTTATTAAATTTAACTTTCTCCTTTTGAGAATTTTGATTGTGTTCAAACAGTGCAGGCTGTTATAAGGTCACATTTGATTTAATTTGTCCTTTTGATTGTAATTAATTATTAAAAAAAAACTAAAAAAAGTTTCGTTATGATGAAACTTTTAATTAGTTTTGAAAAAATCTCGCAATAAATGCCAAAACAATTTGAAATTGTCTTTCTTGAAGAGGCTTATGATTATTTAAAAAGTATTGAAAGGAAACATTATGAAAAAATACTTTTTAATTTACGTAAAGCTCAGGAAGGCATTGATTCAGAGCTGTTTAAGAAATTAAGTAATGATATTTGGGAATTTAGAACATTATTTCAGGGAATTCAACACAGAATTTTGGCATTTTGGGAAAAGAAAAATGGATTGGAAACTTTGGTTATTTGCACTCACGGTTTTGTAAAAAAAAGAAGTAAAGTTCCTGAAAATGAGATTTTAAAGGCTGAAAAAATCAGAAAAAAATATTTAGAAAATAAAAACTTAAGATGAAAGTATTTACACTGGAAGAAGTGCAGGATGAACTGGTTGGGCACGCTGGGACACCATCGAGAGATTTATTTGAATATGAACTTCAAATGGAAATTATAGGTCAGGCTATTAAAAATTCAAGATTAGAAAGAAATCTTACTCAGGAGGAACTAGGGAAACTAATTGGAGTTCAAAAGGCTCAGATTTCAAGACTGGAAAATAATCCTAACAACGTTACTATAGATACTTTAATTCGGGTTTTTACGGCATTAAAAGCTAAAGTAAAATTTCAAATCGAACTTTCTGGCATTAAATTAAATGTTGGATAGAATATTATATTTTTTTTTCCATTATATAATCATCCATTAAAAAGCCATTTCCAATATCAATTACCTTCTCCCTGGCTTTTATGAAACCAATTTTTTCATAAAAATTCAAAGAAGGATTTTTCTTGTTTACATTCAGAATCAATGATTTCTGATTTTCGGTATTTATTTCTGATATAGCTTTATCAATCAATTTTTTACCAAATCCTTTTCCCTGGCATTCCGGCAAAACATATAGCTTATGGATTTTTGTAGAATCAGAGCCATCATAGTTTTTTTCAAAAGCTACAAATCCCATATCCTTTCCATCTTCTTTCAGGACAATAAAAATATGACCGGCCAGGAATTGCACCTCTAAAGGTTGGCTGTCGTACATCATTTTGAGCATATAGGAAATTTGCTCAGGAGTAATCACATTTTTATAAGCTTCAGGCCAGGTTTGATAAGCTATTTCTCTGATTCGTCCCAGACTAGCTTTTTC
This sequence comes from Cytophagaceae bacterium, assembly GCA_016722655.1. NCBI lineage: Bacteria > Pseudomonadati > Bacteroidota > Cytophagia > Cytophagales > Cytophagaceae > Cytophagaceae bacterium. Next base: position 573,838 of record JADKIR010000005.1, on the reverse strand, counting down.
GATAATTTCAAATTCAATCATAAAAAAATACCCCGAAAAAATTAATTTCCGGGGCAAAGATAGGTTATTTTCGGGGTTTTTTAATTTCCTCTTGGGAATTCCAAAGCTGCCTGAGCTGCGGCCAATCTTGCAATAGGCACGCGGAATGGAGAGCAACTTACGTAGTTCATTCCAACCTGATGGCAGAATTTCACACTTTCAGGATCTCCACCATGCTCACCACAAATACCCACTTTCAGATTTGGTTTGGTTTTCCGGCCTCTTTCAGTACCGAATTTGATCAACTCACCAATACCTTCCTGATCGATAGTTACGAATGGATCATCGTTCAACAGTTTGAGATCAAGATATTTAGGCAAGAAACCACCGATATCATCACGGCTAAAACCGAAGCCCATTTGAGTCAAGTCATTGGTACCAAAGCTAAAGAAGTCAGCCTCTGTAGCCATTTTCTCAGCCAAAAGTGCTGCTCTTGGTATTTCGATCATGGTTCCGTACAGGTAAGGTATTTCTCTCATTGACAAACGGGTACAAACTTCATCATAAACTTTCTCAACGATAGCTTTTTGATGGGTAAGCTCATTTACGGTACAAGTTACCGGAATCATAATTTCCGGCATTACTTTTTTACCTTCGTTGGTAAGCTCGGCTGCTGATTCCAAAATGGCTTTTATTTGCATTTCGGTGATTTCGGGATAACTAACACCCAAACGAACTCCACGGTGACCCAACATTGGGTTGTTTTCATGAAGAGCCAAAACTCTGCGGTTCAAAACACTAATTCTGATACCCAGGTCTTTTCCTAATTGCTGTAGTTTCTCTCTATCATGAGGAACGAATTCATGAAGTGGTGGATCAAGCAAACGGAAGGTAACCGGATACCCTTTCATCACATCAAGGGTTGCTTTTACGTCTTTTTTAACATAAATAAACAACTCATCCAAAGCTTCTCTTCTTTCCTCTTCAGTTGTACTCAAGATCATTTTACGAAGCAAGAACAATGGTTGCTCACTTCCTTCACCATAGAACATGTGCTCTGTACGGAATAAACCTATACCTTCTGCACCAAATTTGAATCCTGCTGTAGCATCATTTGGAGTTTCAGCATTGGCTCTTACACCAATAACTTTATATTTATCAACCAGCTCCATTAAGTCGCGATATGACTCATTTTTGTCAATATCAATATCTACCAATGGCATGCTTCCTTCGTACACATTTCCTTTAGTACCATTAAGACTGATCCAATCACCTTCTTTGATAGTCTCACCATTTTTTGATTTGAAAAATTTGGAATGGCTATGAATCTCTATATCAGCACAACCTACAATACAACATTTACCCCAACCACGTGCTACCAATGCAGCATGAGAAGTCATACCACCTTTAGTAGTAAGGATGGCCTGTGCTTTGTGCATACCGTCCACATCTTCCGGAGAAGTTTCTTCTCTTACCAGGATTACCTGTTCGCCTTTTGATGCCCAGGCAACTGCATCTTCTGATGAAAATACAACTCTACCTTTGGCACCACCAGGACCTGCAGGTAAACCTTTGGCAATTGTAGGAGTTACTTTTTCGATATTAGGATCAAGCATTGGTAGTAACAATTCAACCAATTGATTAGGTCCAACACGCATAATTGCAGTTTTTCCGTCAATTTGTCCTGATTTGTACATTTCAGTTGCCATTCTTACGGCAGCTACACCATTTCTTTTACCCACACGACATTGCAACATATACAATTTACCTCTTTCGATGGTAAACTCGATGTCCTGCATATCGTGGTAGTGGCCTTCAAGACGACTTTGGATTTCGTAAAGCTCAGCATATTGAACAGGCATAAGTTTTTCCAAAGATTCGAATTGCTCACTTTGGCTGTTTTTTGAGTATTCGTTCACCGGAGCCGGAGTACGGATACCTGCTACTACGTCTTCACCCTGAGCATTCACCAGGAACTCACCGTAGAATTTGTTTTCACCAGAACCCGGATTACGTGTAAAGGCAACACCAGTACAAGAATCATTTCCAAGGTTACCAAAAACCATGGCCTGCACGTTTACAGCAGTACCCCATTCTTCAGGTATTCTTTCAATTTTACGGTATTCGATGGCTCTTTTACCCATCCAGCTACTGAATACGGCACCAACACCACCCCAAAGTTGTTCTTCGGCATTATCCGGAAATTCAACACCCAATATTTTTTTGACTGTTTTTTTGTAATCAGCCACCAGGCCTTTCAATTCATCTACTGTAAGTTCGGTATCCGAAGTATATCCCTGAGTTTCTTTGATATGTTCCAGTTTTTCATCCAATACTTTTCTGATACCTTTTCCACTTTTCACTTCAATACCGCCAGCTTTTTCCATTACTACGTCGGCGTACATCATGATAAGCCTGCGATAAGCATCATAAGCAAAACGTTCGTCGCCACTCTGGGCAATCAATCCTTTAATTGTTTTTTCGGTAAGACCTACGTTCAAAACGGTCTCCATCATACCTGGCATACTTTTACGAGCACCCGAACGTACCGAAACCAGAAGTGGGTTTTTGTCGTCACCGAATGTTTTGCCGGTGATTTGCTCCATTTGAGCAATTGCATCGGCAACCTGAGATTTTAATGTTGTAGGATATTGTTTTCCGTTGGCATAAAAATACGTACATACTTCGGTAGTGACTGTGAAGCCCGGAGGCACTGGCAATTTTAGGTTAGGGTGACCCGCCATTTCGGCAAGGTTAGCTCCTTTACCTCCCAGCAGGTTCTTCATTGATTCGTTTCCGTCGGCTTTTCCGCCACCGAAGGAATACACATACTTTTTTGAATCTGACATAATACTGTGATTTTTAATCTTTTGGTTTAAATCTCCCTAAAGGAATATTCATTATTAAATTATATCACAAGATTACGGCTGTTTCGAGGAGGTTGCCAAAACCTTCATCACAAGAAAAACTGATTTTGGTCAGGTAGAATATTGAAAAGGTTATATTAACCCGTAGTGCATTTAGGAGATAGAGATTTTGATTTTATTAATATTTCTTCCATTTAAGTGGTTTATAAATTGAATAACGGTTAAAGATGTTAATTTCGTCAACAGTCTTGTTTTGAAACCTTGGAATGTTTTTGCGTAATTTCTTCTTATCATGAACTGGTCACAAAGTTGCGATAAAAGGGTTTCAATTCTCTTTCTTGATTTTTTAAAATATAACTTTGGGGCTTATAATTTTCTTGGTTTTGCCTCATTGGTACCTCCAATGTAATATTTCTTGTTTCAAACAAATCCAATTGATAATCAGCACTTAAGTATCCTTTATCACCTATTATTGTACAATTTTCAAACTCTTGTTTTATGTTTTTCATATAATGTATATCATGCACTGAGGCTTTAGTAATTTCGAAGCTTTTCAAGACTCCCTTAAGTGTAGAAACGGCATGTAATTTATATCCATAAAAATGCATTTTTTGAGAAGCACAATAACCTTTATCCGGTGCCGATTCGTAATTTTCCGTACAAATCTTAGATCTGGTAGCCCTACTCAGTTTGCAAACTTCCAATGGCATCGAATCTACAATCATATAATTTTCAAAAGGAACAAGTTCATTGGCAATGCTATTTCTTATCCTATCAATTATTCCAAACAAATTTCTTTTTCTTCTGGTAAAAACAGACCTCTCAATTTTTATAAAAATATCATCTGGCAACATTCTAAATAATTGATATTCAGAATCTATACTCAAATATTCAGCTGTTAAAACCAACGCAATAAGCTCAATATCAGATAGTTTTGGCCTCCTAATTTGATTTAAAAAATTATCTTGAACTTCAAATTTTCTTAAAACTGTTAAAATTACTTCGTAACTTTGCTTAAGGTTATTCATTTATATTTAATCGATTGGTAGTCAGTTAAATATACGACTTTTTTGTCAAAATGAATAGCCTTTTTTTATTTTTCCTCTAAATGCACTACAGGTTATATTAATATTTTTAAATGAATTCAATTGCTTGTTCCGGAGGTAGTGCTGTTATTTCCGAATCTTTAAAATCTTTTATATTTCTGGTAACTATAAAACTTATGTCTTTAATATTATTTGCACAATATATCTGAATTGAATCTTCAAAATCTTTGTACTTTGAATTTAGCCCACTTCTTAAAATCTCTAAATCAACTGGTACTATATTAACTAAATCTATTAAGTCATTGAGAATTTCACGTAATTTTTTTTCATCGATATATTTTTTCAGAATATAGTGTGTTGTTGCAATAGAATGGGAAGAAGTGTATAAAACTATTGATTGTTCTTCTGCTTTTTTGAAAATTTGAATAGCGTATTTACTAAAAGGTACTCTTTCAATTAATAAATCAATTATAATGTTGGTATCAAGATAGATTTTTTTCATAAATGTTTTTTCTCAAAATAATCCCTCAAATCCTGGTCTAAATTAGCATCTTTCGGAATTTTAACCGAACCAACTAATCTTTTTAATTTTGGAGACAAATTTTCTTCTTTTGTTTCTGCTGTAATATTTTCAAAATAATTTTCAACTATTTCAGACAAACTTCTACCAGTGTCTTTTGCGTAAGACTTAGCTTTCTCAATAATTGATTTTTCTAATGATAATGTTAACTTTGTAAGCATTGTACGTATTGTTTTTTCAAATATACGTATTCGTTATTTTTTTTCAAAATATTTCTAATTTTTTCGAATTCAATACTCCACCTTATCTCCTTTATTTTCCCAAAGTTTGAAAAGTTCCTGAGCTTCGGTGATATCGATTTGAGAAGTAGAAATTCTGCGGTTTTCGAAGGGAAGGTTTATTTCCTGATAAATAAAATCGTCGTCAAAACCGATTTTGGCAGCATCTTTTTTGGTTGAAGCAAAAACCAATCTTTGGGGTCGGGCCCAATAAATGGCTCCCAGACACATAGGGCAGGGTTCACAGGTGGAATAAATGGTGCAATCGGTCAACTGAAAACTTTTCAGTTTTTCACATGCATTTCTAATGGCCGTGATTTCGGCATGTGCGGTAGGGTCATTGGATGAGCTTACACAATTACATCCTGAAGAGATTATTTCTCCGTTTTTTACAACGATTGCCCCAAATGGCCCCCCTTTATTTTCCTTTACATTTTGGATGGCCAGATTTGCAGCAATTTTTAGAAAATGTTTGTCTTCCTCAGCGTTCATTTCTTTAATTTATCTTCAAAAGCTAAGGGCAATAATTGGCTGGCGGTTGAGAATTCAATGGTGCTGCCACCCGGTTTGTGTAATAAAACCCTATAGTCGGTTTGCTGTTCGCGTTCCATTTCTACCATCACCTGCCTGCAAACCCCACATGGCGTTACGGGGCCTACAGAATGGCTATTTGTAGCGGTAATAGCCATTGTAACTATATTTTTATCAGGGAAATTGGCATGAATAAAGTTAAGCACGGTTCTTTCTGCACAAGTTCCTGCCGGGAATGAGATATTTTCCTGATTGTTACCAATGAAAATTTCACCGCTATCCAACAGAACCGCTGCCCCAACCGGGAAATTGGAATACGGAGCATAGGCAGTTTTGCAGGCATCCAGGGCTTTCTGAATAAGGATTTGGTCCGAATTTTCCAATTCTTTTAAATCCTCAAAATACTTGTAGCCTATTTCTATTTTTTTATTTTGCATCAATTTTTTTTTGAAAATGATTAAACCACCTCCAGAGCGATTTTCATCATGTTGTTATAAGTTTGTTCTCTTTCCAGCTGACTGGCGGTTTCGCCTGTAATGATATTATCAGAAACTGTCAAAAGTGCCAGGGCTTTTGCACCAAATCGTTTTGCAATGGTGAAAAGTATCTGAGATTCCATGTCTATTCCCAATATTCCGTGTCTTTGCCATACTTCCCAGCGGTTGGGTTCTTCATCATAAAAAGTATTGGTACTAAAAACCTGGCCGGGATTAATAGAAATATTGTTTTGGTGGGCAAATTCCACCGCCTTACTCAATAAACCATAATCAGCAGTGGCAGCATAGTGCATTCCTTTGAAAATGTGATAATTGGCATCGCTATCGCCGGAGGCACTCATGGCAGCAATCACATCTCCCAAACCCAAACATGGTTGGATAGCACCACATGTACCTACTCTAATGATGTTTTTTACGCCGTAATGGTTGATAAGTTCGTGGGTGTAAATACCACAACTCCCCATTCCCATGCCGGAGCCCTGGATAGAGACCCTTTTACCTTTATAAGTGCCGGTGTAGCCATACATTCCACGGGTCTGAGAATAGCATACGGCATTTTCTAAAAAGTTTTCGGCCACAAATTTGGCTCTGAGAGGATCGCCGGGTAATAATACCGATTCAGCTATTTCGCCTTTTTTGGCTCCAATATGTAAACTTGTCATAATTTCTAAAATAGTATCTTGTTTAAAAAAGTCCACTCTTAAATCAATGCCAGAGTGATATATTTAAATTTTAGGCACCGTATGGTATCCAGATATTTTTGATTTGAGTGGCGTTTCTCAGAAATTGATCACCAAAACCTTGTCGGGAATCCAACCAGATACGATGTTTTCCGTAGTTGACCCAGGTGCGTTTCATACTTTCAGTAGCCAATGCTTCCACTTTTTCACTGCCTTCTTTGGTGCCAAAATACCAAAGTCCGTCTATATTGAAATGTTTGGCCATTTCAGAGGCGAGTTCATCTTTTCTACCCGTGATAATATTTACTGTTCCGGCGGGTACATCTGAGGTTTCGAGAATTTGGTAAAAATCTGTTGCAGAAAAAGGATGTTTTTCGGATGGAACAATTACCACATTGTTTCCCATTGCCAACGCAGGCAACAATAATGATAAAAAGCCCAAAAGTGGGTTTTCATCTGAACATACAATGCCTAAAACGCCCAATGCTTCCGGCATGGCCAGGGTAACGTTTTTTGAGGTGGTGCTATGCACCTGACCATCGTATTTGTCGGCATAAGCTGCGTAGGCAAAAATCCTTTGGATCGAGACTTCAACTTCCTTTTCAGCGTCATTTAAAGTTTGACCCGTCATAAGTGAAATCTTTTCAGCAAATTCTTTGGCTCTGGAAGATAGGTTTTCAGCAATAAAATATAAAACCTGAGCACGGGCGTGACCCGTCATACTTCCCCATGATGTGCTTCCGGCAGCCGCTTCAACTGCATTCCGGATATCTTTTCTGGTTCCTTCGGGCATTTCACCAATGTAATCACCCCAGGGATTGGTGATGTTTATAGAATATCCACTATCGGGTCTCACTTGTTTACCCCCAATATAATGTTTGGCGGTTTTGTCAATTCCTGATGGGTTAAAGTCTATTTTGGTTTTTGAAATTTTTACTTTGGGTGCATTTTCCGGGAATTCCTTTTCAACTTTCGGTTTTACATATTCAAAAAGTCCTTCCTTGCCACCTTCTCTGCCAAATCCTGATTCCCGATAACCACCAAAACCTGATGCCGCATCAAAAACATTGGAGGAGTTAATCCAAATAGTTCCGGCTTTGATTTGAGGTGCAATATCCAGAGCAAGATTGATATTCTCCGTCCAAATACTTGCCGCCAATCCATAACGGGTATTGTTGGCCAGAATTACAGCCTCTTTATGGTGACGGAAAGTCATGGCCACTAAAACTGGTCCAAATATTTCTTCCTGAGCTATAATTGAAGCTGCTGGTACATCAGTAAATAGGGTGGGAAGGTAGAATTGCCCTCCTTTTGGACATTCCCAGGTGGGCTGCCAAATTTGGTTTCCTTCTTCAATACCTTTTTTTACATAACCGTCTATGGTATTCCATTGGGTTTGGTCCACCACAGCCCCAATATCGATACATTTATCAAGAGAATTGCCCATTCTGAGCTTTTCCATGCGTTTTTTGATCTTTGAATATAATTTTTCTGCTACACTTTCCTGTACCAAAAGCCGGGAACCCGCACAACAAACCTGCCCCTGATTAAACCAGATGGCATCCACTATTCCTTCTACAACTGAGTCGAGGTCAGCATCTTCAAAGACGATGAAAGGGGATTTTCCACCTAATTCCAATGAAAGTTTTTTGCCTGAACCGGCAATAGCCTTTCTAATAATTTTTCCAACTTCGGTTGAGCCTGTGAACGCAATTTTATCAACTCCGGGATGATTTACTATTTCTGCACCAGTTTTTCCGTCACCGGTTAAAATATTGACCACTCCTATTGGCAATCCAACATTTTTACATATTTCAGCAAAAAGTAAGGCTGTCAGAGAGGTAAATTCAGCCGGTTTTAAGACGACTGTATTTCCCATGGCCAGAGCAGGTGCGATTTTCCATGATAACATCAGCATCGGAAAATTCCACGGGATTATTTGCCCAATTACTCCTACCTCCTGATAATCAGGCAATTCTGTTTCCATTAATGAAGCCCAGCCTGCATGATGGTAAAAATGTCGTGCGACCAAAGGAATATCAATGTCGCGGGTTTCCCTTACAGGTTTACCGTTGTCAAGGGATTCCAAAACCGCAAAAAGCCTGGAATGCTTCTGAACCTGACGGGCGATGGCATAAAGATATTTAGCTCTGCCATGGCCACCTAATGCTACCCATGGTTTTAATGCATTTTTGGCAGCTTTTACCGCATCATCCACATCTTTTGGATTGCCCGATGATATTTCTGCCAACTCTGAATTGTCAGAAGGATTAAACGTTTTTATAAATACCCCTGAATCGGACTTTTGCCATTCGCCATTGATAAATAACGGAAACTTCTTTTCAAATTTATCCAAAAACTTGAAAGCCTCAGAAGCGTTTTCGGGTGCCGGTCCGTAAGTCATATTTTCGAAAATTTCACTTATTTTCATATTATTTTAATTTACCTCACCCCCTGCCCCCTCCCCAAATGAGAGGGGAAATTTGAAGGTGGAAATATTTTATTCTAAATTATTGCATTGGATGGCGGAAACTAGCTGAATAAGCACCGGTTACATGGTGCTCGAGCTGTCGCTCAATATCGCCTAAAAGGCTACTGGCTCCAATTCTGAACATATTGCCATTGAGCCATTCGTCTCCCAATTCTTCTTTTATTAAAATCAACCAATCAGTGGCTTGTTTGGCCTTCTGAATGCCACCGGCAGGCTTAAAGCCTACTTTTGTGCCAGTCATTTCGAAATAATCTCTGATTGCACGGCACATTACCAGGCTCACTGCAAGGGTAGCATTTACACTTTCTTTCCCTGTGCTGGTTTTGATAAAATCGCTGCCAGCCATCATGGCCACTATGCTGGCTTTATACACTTTGGTGTAAGTTGGAATTTCTCCCGTTGCCAAAATGGATTTCATGTGAGCATCACCACAGGCTTTTTTAAATTCGGAAATTTCGTGATATAATTCTTCCCATTTATTTTCCAAAACCAAATCACGGCTGATTACGATGTCAATTTCTTTTGCACCTGCAGCCACTGAGTGTTTTATTTCACTTATTTTATCTTCAAATGAATTATTTCCGGCAGGAAAACCAGTCGAAACCGCAACGATTGGCAAATTTGATCCTTGCAGAGCTTCTTTTGCAAATGGAATCAAATTGTGATAAACACAAACTCCACCGACAGTAATTCCGGCATTTTCCATTCCCAATGCTTCCAGAATGTCCTTTCTGATAGGATTTTTTGCTTTGGCACAGAGACGCGTTACATTTCCTTTAGTATCGTCACCCGCTAGTGTAGTCAAATCAATGCAAGTTACCGCTTTGAGTAACCATGCTGCCTGCCAGTTTTTTTTGACTGTACGGCGAGCAGGTAATGTTGCGGCTCTTCTTTCAACAGCACTTTTGTTGATATTTATATGATCAAAAACCGAAGCATCATACGGTATTCCGTGATTAAGATGATCGGTTTCTATAGCTTGTTTTGCAACTGTCATATTTTTAATTTCAAATTTTAGGTAAAAATTCGAATAACATTTTCTCTATTAGCTTATTTATACTGGCATGAGAATCTTTACTAAATTCTCCCGAAAAACGATTGGCTACGATTACATTGACGGTCAATGCCCGGTGATTCATCAATCGTGATAAGCCGTAAATGGCCGAAGTTTCCATTTCAAAATTAGTGATTTTTAAATCATTATATCTGAAATCGGAAAGCCTTTCATTAAGATGTTTCTGACTTATTCCAAGCCTTAAAACACGGCCTTGCGGGCCAAAGAAACCTGTGGCAGTGGTAGTTACTCCTGCGAAAATTCCCAATCCTTTGGCTAACGATACCATATTTTCATCGGCTTTTACCAGATAGGGTTTGGGTAATTCGGGTAACCACCCGGTGTGCTTAATAAATTCACCGACAAATCCTTCATCATTGAGTTCTTTGCCATTTTCATAATAATAAATCAAGCCATCCAGACCTAAACCATACTCTCCGGCCACAAAACTATCTACCGGAATTTCTTTCTGCAAAGCTCCTGATGTGCCCATTCTGATAAATGTAACTTGCTTATGCTCAGGTTTAATAGTTTTGTTTTTTAGGTCAATATTGGCTACTGCATCAAGTTCGCTGAGAACAATATCGATGTTATCTGTTCCCATTCCGGTTGAAACCACAGAAACTCTCCGGCCTTTAACCGTGCCGGTATGGGTCACGATTTCACGTTTTTGGGTTTTAAATTCAATATTATCAAAATATGAACTTACCACCGGCACTCTGTCAGGGTCACCTACCAAAAAAACAATATCTGCAAGGTTTTCCGCATGAAGATTACAATGATAAACACTGCTGTCGGAATTAAGCACTAGTTCTGAAGACGCTAATAAATCAGCCATAATCTTAATTTAATATTTGAGGTAAATAGCTCACTCCATTGGTAGAAAAATCTATGCCAAAAGCATCGGCTATGGTGGCGGCTATATCTGCAAACGTACTCCTTGTACCAATATTTTCACCTTTTTTTACTTTTTCACCTACATTAAGTATCGGAATATACTCCCGAGTGTGGTCTGTGCCATGATGCGTCGGGTCATTTCCGTGGTCCGCCGTGATAATCAACAAATCGTCGGGCTGTAGAGCTGCCATGAGTTTTGGCAGAAATATATCAAATTCTTCGATGGCTTTGGCATATCCTTCCACGTCTCTTCGGTGGCCAAAATGCATATCAAAATCAACCAGATTCGTAAATATCAATCCACTTTCCATTTGTTCGAGTGCCGCCAGGGTTTGTTGCATGCCTTCAGCGTTATTGGCTGTTTTAATATGGGAAGAAATCCCTTTTTCTGCAAAAATATCCCAAATTTTACCTACTGCATGCACCTCAATACCGTTTTCTGTCAAACCATCTAGTATAGTATGTGGCGGCAAAGTGGCGCAGTCTTTTCTTCGTGATGTTCTTTTGAAATTACCCGGAGTGCCTTCAAATGGTCTGGCAATTACCCGACCCACTTCCAGGTCGTCCACCAGCATTTCCCGGGCTATTTTACATATTTCATATTGTCTTTCTATAGGAATAATCCCTTCATGTATAGCAATCTGGAATACACTGTCGGCGGAAGTATAAACAATCGGAAAGCCGGTTTTTATGTGTTCTTCCCCCAGATTATCAATAATTTCTGTGCCTGATGCTGAAATATTTCCGATGGTTTTGGTGCCAATTTTTTCTTCGAATTTTTTGATAAAATTCTCAGGGAAACCTGTTTCAGTAAAAGTCGGAAAAGGTTTTTCTAGTGTAACGCCTGCAATTTCCCAATGTCCTGTGGTAGTGTCTTTACCGGCGGAAACCTCTGCGGCTTTTCCAAAAGCACTTAAAGGATTGTTGGTTTTTGGGATAATGTTTTCAGGAACAATATTTCCAAGTCCTAAAGCAATAAGATTAGGTGTTTTGATTTGTGGATATTTTTCAAAAATATGACCTAAAGTATTTGCTCCCAGATCATTGTAAAGGTTGGCGTCGGGTAATTCTCCAATACCCACACTGTCAAGCACGATTAAAATAACTCTGTTCATTTAATATAGTTTGTCGAAAAAGGGCAGCTAAGTTAGATATTTTTTTGTTTTTAGCTAAAAATATTGCAAAAAATGACATCTGCTTGATTTCCAAATCAGGGGATATCAAGGTATTTATGTGTTTGCAGACTCATGCTCCATTTTGGATTTGCTTTAATATAATCAATTATCAAAGGTGTTATTTTTTCTCTTTTATCCCACTCTGGTTGCAGGAATAGGTTACATTCCGGGTTTACCAGGGTTGCATATTTTTCTGCAAATTCAAAATCAGATTTATTGAAAATGATGATTTTTAGTTCATTGGCTTTGGTGTAGATTTCCGGAAGTGGTTCTTTGAATTTTTTGGGAGAAAAGCATACCCAATCCCAGTTTCCGGTAAATGGATGAGCACCTGAAGTCTCAATATTGGTTCTGAAACCTGCACTTTTTAAGGCCTGAGTGAGTTCATCCAAATTGTACATAAGTGGTTCACCTCCAGTGATTACAGCAATACTTTTGGGGAACTCTGAAGCTTGATTTACAATTTTTTCAACAGAATATTTCGGATGGACCTCGGCATCCCATGACTCTTTTACATCACACCATACACACCCCACATCACAACCACCCAACCTGATAAAATAGGCCGCATGTCCAGAATAATGCCCTTCGCCCTGAAGCGTATAAAAAGCTTCCATCACCGGAAGCATATTTTTTTCTATTATTTCCATATTTAGGTGCAAAATTATGTGTTTTTTCGTTTTTAATTTTAGAATTGAAATATTCCTTTCTGATTTGAAGGTTTTGTAATCATTTTTCCATTTAATAATCAAAAAAAATAATTTGTTTTTGTCAAAAATATATTTCTTTTGTGAAGGAAATAATTTTGTTTTAAATATTTAAAAATCAAGCGGCTATTAAAATGACAGCATCTACAATTAATAAATATAAGACTTATCTGTATGATGAGAATGGGAAGCCGGTTGCACTTCAATTGGATTTGAAAAATAAGAAATTTAAAGATTATATTGAAGAGATGATTGAAGATTATGAAGATACTTTAGTTGCTATGGAAAGGGAAAATGGCGAAACTATTGATGCTTCTGATGTAGAGAGAAGAGTTCTGGCACTTCAGAAATAATTTTGGAATTTATAATAAAATATCACAAAGCTGCTGATAAAGAATTATCTAAACTCCAACCCAGCTTACAACTTGAAATAATAAAGTTGGTAAAAGGTCTCGCTCAGAATCCAAAACCTACAGGATATAAAAAACTCAAAGGGTATAAAAGCCAGAGGACTCCCGGTAAAGAGTGTTTTCGAATTCGATTTAGGAATTATAGAATTATATACACAGTTGATGATGAGATTATTACTATTGAAATAATCAAAATAGCCCACAGAAGAGAAGTTTATACCCATTAATGTTCTTATACACAATTTTTTACAATACTCTTAAAAACAAACTCCTGATTTTTCTGTTTTAAACTTATCCCTTGTTTATTTTTGCACAAAAAAATACTTTTTAATGTCATATTGTGATTCCTTTAGCCAATACTCGCGTAGAAAAACCAATCAGGTAAAAATCGGTGATTTATGGATGGGTTCAGACTACCCGATAAGAGTGCAGTCAATGACTACCATCGATACCATGGATACTGAAGGCTCTATTGCCCAGAGTATCAGGATGATTGAGAGTGGTTGCGAATTGGTGAGAATCACAGCTCCGAGTGTGAAAGAAGCACAAAATCTGGAGAACATTAAGAAAGGGCTTCGTGCTGCCGGTTTTAGTACCCCATTGGTGGCCGACATACACTTTACCCCAAATGCGGCAGAACTGGCAGCCCGGATAGTAGAAAAGGTGAGGGTGAATCCGGGAAACTACGCCGATAAGAAAAGATTTGAAGTAATTGATTATACTGATGCCTCGTATCAGGATGAGCTGAACAGGATTAGAGACCGATTTTTGCCATTGGTAAAAATCTGTAAAGAATACGGCACTGCCATGAGAATTGGTACCAATCACGGCTCACTTTCTGACCGTATTTTGAGCAGATATGGTGATACTCCCAAAGGTATGGTTGAATCTGCCCTGGAATTCCTGAAAATTTGCGAGGATGAGAACTATTTCAATATCGTGATTTCTATGAAATCATCGAACCCGCAGGTGATGGTTCAGGCTTACCGACTTCTTTGTCAACGACTTGAGGAAGAAAAAATGAAACCTTATCCACTTCATTTGGGTGTAACTGAGGCGGGGGAAGGTGAAGATGGCCGGATAAAATCCTCCATGGGAATTGGTACATTATTGGAAGACGGACTGGGTGACACAGTAAGAGTCAGCCTTACCGAAGATCCTGAATTTGAAGCACCGGTTGCCAGAAAATTAATCGACAGATATTCCCCAAATCCCGGGAATTTTGATTTGGAGGAAATTCAGAATTTAAAATATGATTCATTTTCTTACAAGAGAAGAAAGACTACTGAAACGGGCATAATTGGCGGCCATTTGGTACCTCGGGTAATTGCTGATTTTTCTGATAAACAGAATATTAAAATTGAGAATTTGAAGTCTATCGGTCATTTTTATTTGCCATTACCTGATAAATGGGCTATGAATGACCTCGGTGCTGATTTTATTTATTCCGGTAAAAATCAGATTGACTTTATGCTTCCCAATGGATTGAAGGAAATTCTGGATTTTGAGATTTGGTCACATCACCCTGATCAAAAAAATAAAATTTCACTGTTCGATATCGATAATTACAAAAATGCCTCTGAATACGATTTGGGGCAGTTTTTTGTAAAATCTAAAACTAGTGAGGTAAGTGATGAACTGATAGACTTTTTGGAAGTTTCAAAACACGCAATTCTAGTTCTTGAATCAGAAAGACCCAATGCATATCCTGATTTTAGGGTTGTTTATAATAAGATATATGAGCTAAAAACCCCGGTCATTCTTTCAAAAAAATATACAAATTTTTCGGATGAAGATTTGCAGTTGTTTGCCGCTACAGATTTAGGTGGATGTTTTATTGATGGATTTGGAGATGGAATTATGATAAGTGCAGAAAACAAAACCGTTGCAAACAGTCTGGCCTTTGGTATTCTGCAGGCAGCACGTACCCGGATGTCAAAAACTGAGTACATTAGCTGCCCTTCTTGCGGTAGAACACTATTTGACCTACAGGAAACCACGGCAATGATCAGGAAACGCACCGATCACTTAAAAGGAATTAAAATTGGAATCATGGGTTGTATCGTAAATGGTCCGGGCGAGATGGCAGATGCTGATTATGGGTACGTGGGAATAGGAAAAGATAAGATATCGTTATATCGGGGGCAGGAAGTGGTAAAAAGATCAGTAAATTCGCAGAATGCTGTGGAAGAACTGATAGAATTAATCAAAGAAGATGGTAATTGGATTGAGTCTTCGGCAGAAAATGAACTTTTAAAAACATTATAATTATGGCTAGTTGGAAAGAAATGGTAAAAGTTGGACCTGTATTCAATTATTTTGGCAGGGTTTTTAGAAAAGATACCTCCGGAAAATTTCCCTCAAGTGACAACCTCAGAATCATGCATGGCATCAACAAGATTTCTATAGTAATGTTCTTGATTGCAGTTTTGGTGATGTTATACCGGGCCTTTTTGAGATGAATATCGAAGAACTGCGTGATTTTTGCCTTTCATTTAAAGGTGTAACCGAAGAATTGCCCTTTGGACCTGACACACTTGTGTTTAAAGTGATGGGTAAAATGTTTGCGTTGTTGCCTCTAGACCGTGAAGAATTAGTCATAAGTTTAAAAAATACTCCAGACCGAAATGCGGAACTCCGTCAGGAATATCCTTTTATTCAAGGGGCATTCCACATGAACAAAACCCACTGGAACATGGTTTTTATTGATTTTTCAGTAAAAAGCAACCTGGTCAAAGAATTAGTTACAGATTCATACAATCTGGTAGTTGAAAGTTTGACAAAAAAACTAAAGTCTGAACTCCAGAATATCTAATTTTTTAAAGTGGAAAAGGAATATCTTTTTGTTTATGGAACACTCCTAAATTCTTTTCCAAAAAATCCTTTCAAAAATTCTTTTCATAAGAATGCCAGTTATTTAGGTGCCGGTAAAATTTCAGCAAAACTTTATGATTTGGGTAAATATCCGGGTATTGTAAAAAATATTGAAGGTGAGAATTTCTATGTTTTTGGTGAAATATATGAAATTTTAAATCCTAAGTTTCTTCAGGTCCTTGATGAATATGAAAACTATTTTCCAGAAAATTTATCAAAATCGGAATACACAAGAGAAAAAATAAATGTAAACCTGATTAATAATGGGCAAGAATTAATGACTTGGGTATATTGGTACAATAATTTACCCAATGACGCATTATTTATAGAAAGTGGCGATTATATCGGGTATCTTGTGGACTAAATATTTCATTATTATTTTTTACATTATTAACTTTGCACCTTCATTTTAGTGAACCTTAAAACAAACTATATTTCATTATGAATTTATCTAAAAAACTAATCTTGCTTTTCTCAGCTGGTGTTGTTTTTACATCATGCGTTTCCAAGAAAAAATTTGTTGGGCTTCAGTCTGAACTCACTGCTACCAAAGCCGATCTCGAAAGACGTGGCGAAATGGTTAATGATTTCAAAAACAAACTGGTAAGTTGCGAACAAGAAAAAGAAAAAATGGCTGCTGCTTCAAAAGCATCTCAGGAAGCTAAAGAGAGTCAAATGGCTGACTTGAGAGCTCAAATTGCTGATTTGCAGAAAGTTAGAGACACTCAAATGCAACAAGTAGGTGGATTGACAGTATTGAACCAATCAGCCAACGAAAACATAAATCGTACTTTGGCTCAGTTAGAGAAGAAAGACAAGTACATTACTCTTTTGCAAGCAGCCAAATCAAAAGCCGATTCTATGAACCTTGCCTTGGCGGTAAATCTTAAATCTTCATTGGCTGAAGGTCTTGATGATCAGGATGTTGAAGTTAAAGTTGATAAAACTGTCGTGATGGTCAACCTTTCTGATAAAATGTTGTTTACCAGTGGTAGCTACAAAATTTCTCCAAAAGCTTTCGGTGTTTTAGAAAAAGTTGCAAAAATGCTTCAGGCACGCCCTGACCTTGAAATGATGGTAGAAGGTTACACTGATAACGTTGCAATTAATACAGAGTGTTTGGATGACAACTGGGATCTTAGTGTAAAACGTGCAACAGCTGTGGTAAGAACTCTTCAAAAGAAATTTGGAGTTGATCCTAATAAACTGGTTGCTGCCGGCCGTGGAGAGTACAATGCCCTTACATCGAATGATACAGCTGAGGGTCGCTCAATAAATCGTAGAACCCGAATCATTTTGATGCCTAAACTGGATCAATTTTATGATTTGTTAAATCCTGATAATGTAAAATAATCTGGAATAAAGGATAAATAAAAAAGCCCGGCGAACCGGGCTTTTTTTTATGCAGTCAAAACACCGTCGACAATTTTTAACTTTAATTTTTCAAGTTCTTCAAAACTACCTTTTGCAGCAAGATCAGCTTGCATAGGCCAGGTTGAAGGATTTTGAAGTGCGTATCTCGGGCCTTCGTTTTTAAGAATATCCTCCAGTTTTTCTACCGATGAGGAAGCTAAAGATTTAAAGTCAGTAATCCCCGATTTTTTTAATACTTCTACTATTTTTGGCCCAATACCTTCGATTATTCTCAGGTTGTCATAAGAAAGTATTTTGTTTTCAACTTTGGCTGGTTCGGACTCAATCGGTATTTTTTCTTCTGATTTAATTTCCGCTTTAACCTTTTTTTCTTTTACCTTTTTATTAGAAATCTTTTTTGAATTCTCTTTTTTAAGTGCTTTTTTTTCTTCATCAAGATCTCCTCCGGAATAAAATTCTTCAACCACCTTGCCATCTTTCCACTTCCTGGTAATCAACTCATGCCAGCGTTGGGTTACGCCTTCCGAATTGGAAAAAACAAATGAAAATTTAGAGATGGAAGTGTCACCAAAAGCAAAATTTCCATGAAGTTTAATGTCATTTATGAGAGGAAATACCAGGAAGAAGTCATCCAGCATTTTTCTTTTTTCTGATTTTGAATGTGTTTTTCCTCCGGCTTCATCGTGAGTAAGGACATCGTCACTAAAAAATGTTTCAAAAGCCTCAATAATATGGCCTTTTTCAATCATTTTGTCTAGTTTTTCTAATAATTTCGTATCCATATTAAAAAGAATTTTAATAATAACTGACTGTAAATTTGGATATTAATTTGATAAATCCTGATATAAAGGCTATTTTTGTTTGATAAATTATTAGAAAATTTACGGAACTTATTTCGGAAAAACAATTGTTTAGCATTTATAATTTTAATTTTTTATACGACAATAATGGCAAATACAATAGAAGTAACAGATTCAAGTTTTGATGAGCTTATTAAATCTGAAAAACCCGTTTTGATTGATTTTTGGGCAGAATGGTGTGGTCCATGTAAAATGATTGGACCGGCTGTGGAAGAGTTGGCTGGAGAATACAAAGACAGGGCAATCGTGGGCAAAATGGATGTAGATATGCATGGTGTTGCTCCTTCAAAATTAGGAATCCGTTCTATCCCTACACTTATGATTTTCAAAAATGGGGAGATGGTAGATAAAATTGTGGGTGCTGTGCCAAAACACATTCTTTCTCAAAAGCTTGAAGCTGCTCTTTAAAATTTTGAATAAAAAAAGCCTTTCAGAATCACTGAAAGGCTTTTTTGCTTTTAGAGCATTTTGGTTTTTTCTTTCAACCACTCAATTTCCTCCCAGCTTATATTTAATGGCGGGGCTATCCGCATGGCGTTGTCACAATACAAAAACCAATCTGTAATTACTCCTAAATCAATCAGCCTGTCAATATTTTTTTTCAGAATTTCGAAATCATCCATTTGGGCGGCCATCATCATTCCTTTTCCCCGCACCTCTGATACACCTGAAATATTTTGGAAAATTTCTCTGATTTTTCCGGCTTTTTCGTCCATTTCAAAATAATCTATCTCATTCTGAATAACCTTTAAAGTAGCCAAAGATGCAGCACAGCTAACCGGATGCCCTCCAAAAGTAGTAATATGACCCAGGATTGGATTATCTTTTAATACTTGCATTATTTCATTGGGTGCCATAAAAGCCCCCACAGGCATTCCTCCGCCCATTCCTTTGGCCGAAAGCAGGATATCAGGAGCTATGCCATAATGTTCACTTGCCCAAAATTTCCCGGTTCTTCCAAAGCCTGTCTGAATCTCATCAAAAATCAAAAGCGTGCCAGTGGATTTGCACTTTTCGGCTAATAATTTTATAAACTCTTTCGAACTTTCCCTGATTCCTGACTCAGCCCCAATCAACTCAATTATTACTGCGGCGGAGTTTTTATTGATTTTTTCTATATCTGTCAAGTTATTTCTTTCAATTTTCCTAATCCCCGGCAAAAGTGGTCTGAATGCACGCTTAAAATGTTCCTCACCAATCGAAAGAGCCCCGTGAGTAGAGCCATGATAAGAATTATGACAGGAAATGATCTCCGGTTTCCCGGTGTATCTTTTAGCCAGTTTTAAAGCACCTTCTACCGCCTCTGTACCCGAATTGGTGAAGTAAACATTGTCAATTTTGTGTCCGTCTTTGGTGGAAAGATTTTGCAAAGTTTCGGTGAGGGCATGTGCCAATTGTACTTGAGGAGACTGAATATATTCCCCAAACACCATTTGATGTAAATATTTATCAGTCTGTTCTCTGATGGCAGCAACCACTTTAGGATGCCGGTGCCCTACATTGCTGACCGAAATGCCTGAAATCAGGTCAAGATATGGCTTACGTTTTTTATCAAACAAAAATGAGCCCTCGGCATATTCCAACTCCAAGGCCAATGGGAAATCAGATGTTTGAGCCAGGTTATTCAGGAAAAGAGTTCTGTTGTCCATTGATTATCAATTTGTTTCAAAAAATGCCGCACTGCCTCCAACCCAATCAAAATTTTTGTTAAAATCGACTCCTATCATTTTCCCTCTGCTCAGACGAGCTAAATTTGTTACCAATTTGGGGTTTTTTGCCCCATCAGGCCAAATGTATAACATCCTGACCTCACATTTTATTTTTTGTTGGTTAACATCCTCGATGCATGGTTCATAGGATATTTTTCTTTGCAGTAAATAGTTTTCAGGATCTTTAATTATCCTTAAATCGTCTGCGGTAACATCAATTTTTACCCCGGCACCTGCAAAGGAAAACAAAGGCTTCAAAACATAATTTTCCAAATCTTGCGGATATTGCTCAAAATCA
Organism: Cytophagaceae bacterium; assembly: GCA_016722655.1. NCBI lineage: Bacteria > Pseudomonadati > Bacteroidota > Cytophagia > Cytophagales > Cytophagaceae > Cytophagaceae bacterium. The sequence goes on along the minus strand of JADKIR010000005.1, from coordinate 553,591 downwards.
GATAAGTATTTGCTTTCAGGAATATATTTTGAACGAAACAAAGGCATACTAAATTTTGAGACTCTGTAAAACCAATTAGGATGAGAAATCCAGGTAGCCGAGTGATCATTTAATAATTCCAATTGAGACAAAAGTTCGGGATAATTTCTTTCGATATCATCAAAAATCAGCCTGTTGTAAATTCGCTCAATGGCTATTTTATTGCCATCTTTCTCGTAATACAGGTCTTTTCCCGATTTTTTAATTTTAGAAATACAAACTGCCTCTATCCCCCAATACCTTTTAGTCAGCTCAAAATCAAGCCTTGTTTTTTGTTTTTCGGGATAAACTTCCAAAAGAATAACGTTCTTAGGATGCGTGCCATTCAATAAGAATTGTTGCATTTCCTGTTGGTAAGTCATCGTGTTGAGTCTGTTAAAAAACTCTGAATAACCTTTCTCAATATTAAAATGCTTTTTGTATTTCGAAGCCAGATAACTTTGATAGGCAAAAAGAGAAGGAAATCCTTGTAATTCAATTAATTGTGGCTCAAAAATACCCTCATCGTTTTTTGTAATTGCGAAATCTATCGCCAGACAATTGGGATTGGTATTTTCATTGTCGATTTTCCTTCCGGCAGGAATTGCCCTGTTGGTCTTAGCAATAAAATCATCCTTTTTTATAGCATCAATAATGTCACTGCATGTATTCAGAATTTTGATTTTCAGTTCTTTATCAATAAAAACCGGTGATTCTGCTATTCTGAAATCTAAAGCTCCCGGAAATTCTTTATTTATATCTTCAATAAGATTCTGATATTTTTCTTCTGAAAAGGAATCATTGAAATATTTCCTTGGTTCTGTTTTCACTTAATTTTTTAGTTCAGGTTCGAAAATTTCTGTAAATGCAGTTTCCAAAAACCTTGGAATTACGACCGATTCAGTAAACATAATTTTGTCGGGATCCTCCAGATGAGCAATCATTTCGTAGTATTTTTTCTCACCGTATGATTCAATTACCGCCTGTTTTTTTTCTTCAGTTTGAAAATAACGGTGCATTCCTTCTGCATCTGCTTCCGGATGAAACTGCGTACCGATAATTTCAGGTGTAAATCTTACTGCCATAATGGCTCTTTCCAAAGGAATATGAGGCCTTTCTTTTTCCAGGCATAAAATTTTAGCTCCCAATCTTTCAAAATTTTCCATGTTGGGTTGCAATGCCTGATAGTCTCTCGAATCTACCGCATGAAATGGGTTTTCAAGTCCTTCAAAAATATTTTCAAATTCTCCGTCCGGAGTTTTATGAACAGGCATTACTCCAAAAGAAGTTGATTTTCTTTTGTTGATTATTCCGAGATCAAAATGCTGAAATAATAATTGAAAAGAATGACAAATAGCTAACAAATGCCTGCTGTTTTCGGGATTCTGCAGGTTATGTGTTAGCAAATTATCAATGAATTCAAAATATTTTTGTTCCCAATCGGCCCCCTCAATTAATGGACTTCCAGGGCCTCCCGTTGAGATATATACCTCAAAATCAGTTGGTTGTGGTAGCGAGTGATTTGCCCTAACATCAAACACCTGAAATGATAATGGTAAATTATTTTTTTGCTGAAATTCCGAAATCAATGCCCTGATACACCTCATACCTTCGTTTGGGGCTCCGTTATACAAATCCAATATGCCTACTCTAAACACTTTCATATTTGTTGATGAGCTGCAAATTTCGGAAAAATTATCTTAAAGACCGAATCGGGTTTCAGTTACCATGTAATCTACCACAGCTTTCAGGTCATGGGTTTGTTCAAAAACTCTGAGTTGCCGATCGGCACCGGTGCCATTTTCAAGCATTTCATATACATAATTGACTTCATGTGTTGAGCCCAATTCTTCAGCAGTATCTTTGATAAAGTCCAGGAGTTCGTCCACCAATTCACGGTAGCTTACTTCTTTTTCTTTTCCAAAATCTATAAGCTTGGCATGAATACCGTATCTTGCTGCCCGCCACTTATTTTCGTTGATCAGGTGTTTTCTGTAGGTTCTGAAACTTAAGTTTTGTTCTCTAAGCTTCCATAATTTAGCCACCAAAGCCTGCATGATGGCCGTGAGACAGATGGTTTCATCTACTCTCAAAGGGACGTCGCAAATCCTGAATTCAATAGTGGGGAAAAATGGGTGTAGCCGCAAATCCCACCAGATTTTCTTTCCGTTGTCAATACAACCCGTTTTTATGAGCAAATTGAGGTAATCGTCGTATTCAGTGGCACTGTTGAAATGTTCCGGAATACCTGTTCTCGGAAACTTGTCGAATATTTTGGCACGATAACTATGAAAACCTGTGTTTCGACCGCACCAAAAAGGAGAATTTACTGAAAGAGCAAAAATATGTGGTAAAAAATACCTTGCCTCGTTCATGATTTCAATGGCAGCATTACGGTCGTCGATTCCTACATGCACATGAAGGCCAAAAATAAGGTTGCCTCTGGCCACATCACGCATTTCATCGATGAGTTTATTGTAACGGTCGTCCTCGGTGATGAGTTGAGTTTGCCAATCTGAAAAAGGGTGTGTACCGCCGGCCGCAACATGAAGGTTTTGTTTTTCAGCCAAATCCAGCAGCATTTTCCTGAGATAACTTACTTCTTCACGGGCTTGTACAATATTTTCACATATATTAGTACCCACCTCGACCACCGCCTGGTGCATTTCCTGCTTGATTCGCTCCTGCAATATCACCTTGCCACCCTCAACGATTTTTGACATATGTGATTTCAGCTCACGAGTTTCAGGGTCTATCGTCTGAAATTCTTCTTCGATTCCAAGTGTAAAAAGAGCCATAAATTAAGCTTTTTTGGTTGCTTTGGTTTTTGGTTTTACTGGGTTGGCTCCATTTTTTACAAATGTACCCCACGTGAGATTATTTCCTTCAGGGCTTAAGTTTTCAGCTTTTTCAATAGCCATCAAAGCCGCATGTTCAACCACCCATTCAAAATTCTCATGTCCTACCGAATTTACATCAGCATCTGGTGCCGGATTGCAAAAATCTATGGCGTAAGGAATACCGTCTCTCACAGCAAATTCTACTGTGTTGAAATCATATCCCAAGGCATGATTAAGTTTCAAAACATAATCAGTGATGGTAGCCATCAGCTTTTTATGAGCTTCACCCTGGGTTTTGGGTTGGGTTGCATATCTCAGATGGTGCGGGTTTCGGGGCTCATATGGCATAATATGAACATATTTTCCACCCAAACAGTAGCATCTGTAATAGTCTGTAAAGGTAATCTCTTCCTGAAGCATCATGACCAACTGACCGGTTTCGCTATGCTTTGCCCAAAGGTCATCCGGGTTTTCTACCCTGTAAACACTTTTCCATCCACCACCGGAATGTGGCTTCATGTAGGCAGGAAAACCCACTCGACTAAACATATATTGCCAGTCCAGAGGCATTCCCAGATTTCTGAATGATTGATCTGAGGTGTCCTCGGGGCGTTCTTTTGAAGGCAATAAAACAGTTTTTGGAACCGGAACACCAAGGTTTACTGCCAGACAATTGTTGAAAAATTTCTCATCGGCACTCCACCAAAAAGGATTATTGAGAACAGAAGTACCGCACATTGCGGCATTTTTGAGAAAGGCTCTGTAAAAAGGCACATCCTGTGAAATACGGTCTATGATTACGGAATAGTCTGTGCCCACACCTTGTTCCACTTTATCAATTAAAACGGGCTCTGCTATAATATTTTTTTTTCCTGTTTTTTGATTTACCCTATCGATAAATGCCCAGGGGAAAGTGTTTTCCATTCCAAAAAGTATTCCTATCTTTTTCATTATATGAGATTAATTATTAGATTTTTAATTGATTACACTATTTAAATATTCAGGAAACATCATATTCCAAAGTGGCCAGTCATGTGTGGCCCATTTTTTTTCATCATACCAATGGTTAATTCCTTTTTTTACCATAATTTGAGATAATCTGAGGGTTTCATTTCTGCAAATATCCCAGTCCGAGGTACCTAAAACTAATTTAATATGATTAAAAATCCAGCTTTCAGCGTTTGAAACAAATTCTACCGGATTGTTAAAATAAACATTTTGGTCATGGTACCCTTCCATAAAAGTACTAATATCGTAGGACCCGCTCATTCCAATTGCAAAATCGAATAGGTCAGGTTTTTTCAGTGCCAGATTTACAGCATGAAAAGCTCCGAAACTGCAACCGGCCAAACCTATTCTGTGCGTATTATTTTCTTTTTGGATTTCCGGAATAAGCTCATCAGTCAGGAAACGGGTATATAATTCATAATTATAAATCCTGTCATGGGGTGAAAGGTGCTTCCCATAAAAAGTTTCTGAGTCAAGTGAGCCAATATTATAAGTTTTGACTATTCCACCTTCGATATAACCTTGAATGCTGTTCAAAAGACCCATATCCCGATTTTGATAAGCATTTCCCATTGAAGTGGGAAACATCAAAATGGGTTTGCCCCAATGCCCCGAAACAAACAGGTCAAGGTTCCGTCCCAAAATATGAGAATAAAATTGTACGTGTCTTTCCTGCATTTGTGCTTAAATTTGCAAATTATTTAATCCGAACCTAATTCTAATAATTTTATTCTAAACAAAAAACCTTTTAAGGCATTTTTGTTAATTTTTTGTAAAAAATGGTATCTAATTCTCCAGTAAAGGTTTTACGAAACAATAAAATCAACTCTGTTTTTTTAAAAAGAGATGTGATTTTTGACCTCATTCTCCCGGCTGTTTTGGATTTAAATCAGAAATATCCGGTATTATATATGAACGACGGTCAGGATTATGACCAATTGGGAATTGAAGAAATCCTCATTGATTTTTATAAGAAAACTAACAAAAACCTTATTTATGTAGGTATTCACACCAACGAATTTAGGTTAAGAGAATATGGTACTTCTTACATTCCGGATTACAAGGGTAGGGGTGATCTCGCAACAAATTATATGCAATTTATGATATCGGAAATGGTGCCGCATATTGTCAAAAAGTTTCCAGCTTATGATTTGCCCACACAAAATACCTATTGCGGGTTTTCATTGGGAGGCTTGTCAGCTCTGGACATTTGCTGGGAAAATCCACATGTGTTTTCTAAAATTGGCGTTTTTAGTGGTTCCTTTTGGTGGCGTGACAAAAGTTATGAAGAAGGCTATACAGATGATCAGGACCGTATCATGCATAATAAAATCAGGAATTCGGAACATAAAAACGGTTTGAAGTTTTGGTTTGAATGTGGTACAAATGACGAAAAAGCCGATAGGAATAACAACGGAATCATTGACGCCATAGAAGATACCCTTGATCTTATCAAAGAGTTAAAATTGAAAGGTTACTCAGAAAATGACATAAAATATGTGGAAGTAGAAGGTGGCGAGCATAACTTCAATACCTGGAAAAAAGTATTTCCGCGGTTTTTGGAATGGTCACAGGGTTTTTAAACAGATTTTAGAAATTCTATAACATCCACATTGTCAGCGTATTCTTCTAGTTTTGGGCATTGCGATTGCCCAAGTTTCACAGTTTCAATGGGTAGTTCCAAATCGGTAACAATTACCTGGATTTCGTTTAGGTTTGAACTTAGTGTTGAGTTTAAATTTTCTAAATTCTCATAATATTCAAAATACAAAACTGAAATCGGGGAAGAAAATGATGCATCTTCTTTCAACAACAGAAATCCATTATCAAGATGCTCCTGCATGTTTACAAGATAAATTGACTTCATGTAGTCGTAATTATTATTGTATTTTGAATGTAACAAAATACCATTCCAATATTCTATAGATTCAAAAAATGTCTTGAAGTCATAGTTTTTTGGAACATATAATTTTGAAACATTTCGGCAACCCAGGCCAAAGTATGAAAAGATGTCACCTGCTAAATCAGCCAGTTGAACTCTGGATTCATTTCCTGAAAGAACCGCAACAGAATTCCGGTTTTTTCTAATTATGTTTGGTCTCTTAGAAAAATAAAATTCAAAATATCTTGAAGTATTCCCGCTACCAGTGGCAATATAGGCATCGGCATCATTTAGTTTGTCCTGAAAAACAAGATATTCTGATATCCGGCTGTCAATTTTGAATAAAGTATTATAAATAAAATTAAGCAGTACTTCATCCTGACTGCTGGGTTTAACCAGGGCTATATGTCCGGCCAATATTACCTGAATAATATCCTGAAAGCCCACCAATGGCAGATTTCCGGCAGTGATAATACCAATTTTTTTTGAAAAAACCGGTGAAAAATAATCTTTTGGGTATCCGTTTGTGAAAGCACTTATTTTGTCATGATCTAAAAATTGGCTTATGATATTTTTCAGAGATTGCTCAATATTGTCTAGCGTAAACCACGGATTTTTTGATTTTGCCAAATAAAAAGTTTCGGATAACTCACTTCTTTTTATACTATTTTCCAAAATTTCGCCAAGTTTAGAAAATAGTACTATTCTTTCTTCTAGTTTCATTTTTTTTATAAATAATTACCCATAAACGTATTTAGCTACAAAAATACTAAGGCTTTAAAACTTTGAATAATTATATTTGTTATTTAAATAAAAAACAGGTCAAATGGCGATAATAATAACAGATGAATGTATAAACTGCGGAGCTTGCGAGCCTGAGTGCCCCAACACAGCAATATATGAAGGTGGTATAGAATGGACTTACGCAGGTGGAACAAAACTTACCGAAGTGGACTTTGGTGACGGTAATATCATTAAGGCCAATGCTCCAATGAAACCCGTAAGTGATGAGTTCTATTATATTGTAAGTGATAAATGTACTGAGTGTACCGGTTTTCATGAAGAACCACAATGTGCCGCAGTTTGTCCGGTAGATTGCTGTGTTCCTGACCCTGACAATGTAGAAGATGCTGACACACTAATGGCGAAAAAAGCCTGGTTACACGCAGAATAAAGAAATATATTTTCTAATTAATATTAAGCAGCTCTTTTAGGGCTGCTTTTTTTGTTTTTAATATCTGGAAAAATATAAAAATTGTTTTAAATCTTACCCTCATTTGATGATATCCCCATTGTAAAATTTAAAGCCTGCATTGAACATTTTTTTATTATTATCAAAATTTTAATTTTAAAGTAAAATCAAATTAATCAGAATATAATTTTAATAAATTATACAAATGCAAAATATATTGTAAGGTTAATAAAATATGCCAAAAATTAAGAATAAGGTAAAAAATATATTAATATTTCAAGAAAGTATATATTTTTTCAAAAAATATTGTAAAATATTAACCTCTAAATTTGATTTGGATAAAAAAAACGTACAGGTTTGTCAAAAATATAACATACCAATTATTTAATTTAAACCAAAGAAAATTATGAAAAGAGTATTTTTTACATTTTTAGGAGCAAGTATCTCATTGGCGGCCCTTGCAACTGAAGATCCGACAAAACCCAATAAAACTGAGAAAAAAGTTGAAAAGACAGAAGAAGTAAAAGTTGTAGTAGAAGAACCCAAAAATCCATTGAGTTTTAGTGGTTATGTTGATACTTATTATTTTGCAAACTTCAATGGCGTTCAGTCAAATCTTGGAGCATCAGGTTTTGAAAGAATTTTTGATCAAAAGGCTAATAATTTTCAAGTTGGTTTAGCTCAATTTAAAACTACCTACACTACTGATAAAGTAACTGGGGTAATTGATTTAACCTTTGGAAATCATGGTGACCTTGGTAATTACGGGAATACCATGAGTCCACTTGGCGAAGGAATTGGAACAACTGGTTTAGCCATCAAACAAGCTTATATTTCATGGAAAATGGGATCTAAAGCAACTCTTACCGGTGGTCAATACGGTACCAATGTGGGTTATGAAGTGATTGATGCACCTGTAAACTTCAACTATTCATTATCTAATCTATTTGGTAATGGTCCATTTTATCACACAGGAATCAAATTGGATATTGCTGCTACTGACAAACTTGGATTGATGGTGGGTTTGGTAAACGGACTTGACAGCAAGGACGACAATAACAAATCTAAAGGAATTCAGGCTCAGATTTCAATTAAGCCAATCGATAAATGGTCAGTTTATCTTAACTATTTTGGCTCAGATGAAGGTGGCGAAAAGAAAGACATGTATTCTTGGTTTGATTTGACTACCTCTATGCAAGCCACAGATAAATTATTGGTGGGCTTGAATGCGGCTTATGGTAAAAACTCAATCGGTTCATGGGCTGGTGCAGCTTTGTATCTTAATGGTAGTGTATCTGAGAAATTCTCTTTAGGTACCAGAATTGAATATTTTGATAACAGCAAAGGAGGAATCTATTTGGTTGATGAAAACGGAGATGGTGTATCAACTACAGGTATTACACTAACAGGTAGTTATAAAGTTTCTGATAACCTGATGTTTAAGCCTGAATATAGATTTGATTCTTACAAAAACGAGAAAGGAACTTCTCAATTATTTGATAAAGATGGAAAATTGACCAAAAAATCTCAATCAACATTGGGTGCTGCATTGATTTTCTATTTCTGAAATAAACTATAATTTTTTACATCTAAATTTTAAACATTATGACCGTTAAAACTGTAAAACCTTCTTACGTACCCTTAGCTATTTTGGCTGCCGTAACAATAATGGCACTGGTTTTCCCTTCAATTCCGAGTGTTATTATCTCTGAAGGAGTAAATAGTGGCGATACCGCCTGGATGCTTGTTGCTTCTGCTTTAGTTTTGATTATGACGCCGGGATTAGCCTATTTTTATGGCGGTATGGTAAACACCAAGAATGTTATCTCTACCATGTTGCAAAGTTTTATCGCTATGGGTGTGATTTCCATCATATGGGTAATTGTGGGCTACAGCCTTGCATTTGGTGAAAGTATAGGAGGATTTGTTGGAAACCCATTTACTCATTTCATGTTTAAAGGTGTTCTGGATGCAAAACCATGGGGTACAATTCCTGCAATTGTATTTGCATTTTTTCAATTAAAATTTGCCGTTATCACTCCAGCTCTTGTAACAGGTTCTTTAGCTGAGCGTATCAATTTCAAGTCTTATGTAGTATTTATGGTACTATTTAGCTTGTTTATTTATGCTCCTTTGGCACATATGACCTGGGCACCCGGTGGTTTCCTTTTCGAAATGGGAGTTTTGGATTTTGCAGGTGGTACTGTTGTTCATATGTCAGCTGGATGGGCTGCTTTGGCAGGTGCTATTTACCTGAAAAGACGTAGATCACATGTTGAAGGTAGCTTCTTACCTCCAGCTAATATACCATATGTATTGTTAGGAACTGGTTTGCTTTGGTTTGGATGGTTTGGATTCAATGCGGGATCAGCTTTAAGTGCAGGTCCTTTGGCAGCTCTTGCTTTCGCAACTACAAATACTTCTGCTGCTGCTGCTGGTATTGCCTGGGTATTGTTTGATGCTGCAAGAGGTAAAAAAGTATCAGCTCTTGGTTTTAGCATCGGTGTTGTTGTAGGTTTGGTGGCTATCACTCCTGCTGCAGGTTTTGTAACAATTCCTCATGCATTAGTGATTGGTGTGGTTGCTTCAATCATCTCAAACTATCTGGCTCACTTCAAAACCAAAACTGCACTTGATGATACTTTAGATGTATTCCCTTGCCATGGTGTTGGTGGTATGGTAGGTATGCTATTTACCGGGATTTTTGCTACCAAAGCAGTGAACAGTGTTGTAACAGATCAGGGATTGTTTTTTGGTGAAACTACACTGTTTATCAAACACCTGGTTGCATTGGCATTGGTATCGGCTTTTGCCTTTATTATGTCATTTGTAATTCTTAAAATTACTGACATTCTTGTGCCACTAAGAGTTTCTGAAGAAGACGAAACAATCGGTTTGGATATTAGTCAGCATGATGAACAATTATTAGAGGCCTAAAACCTATATTTGCAACAAAATCACAATTTATTGTGGTTTTGTTGTACTCCAATAAGTAAAATACCCGCCTTCTGGTGGGTATTTTCTTTGATATTAGAATAAGAATTTTAATTGTGAATCAATGATTCCAGGAATATCTCTGATACATCAACTTCTAAATTGTCATTGATGCTCTCCAGCTTGACTTTTTTGAGGTCATTAACCAATAATGGGTCAAATTTTGCAGTAACTTTAATATAGTTGTCAGTAAAGCCACTCATTTTGCCATCATTAGATTCTTCCGTTTCAAACAATACCAATCTTTCTGTCTTTAAATGCTGTTCATAAAAAAATCTCTTTTTCTTATCTGAGAGTATATGAAGCATTTTAGATCGCTCAGCCCGTTTATTTTGCGGTACAACAGGACGAATGCTTAATGCTGAAGTGTTTTCTCTTTCAGAATAGGTGAAAACATGCAAATAGCTGACATCAAGGTCATTTAGGAAGTTGTAGGTTTCCAAAAATAACTCATCAGTTTCGCCGGGATGCCCAACAATCACATCAACACCGATGCAGCAATCCGGCATAATTTCTTTGATTTTTGTTACTCTTTCCTGATACAATTCACGTTTATAACGTCTTTTCATCAGTCCCAAAACCTTATTTGAGCCTGATTGTAAGGGGATATGAAAATGAGGAACAAATCTTTTTGATTGTGCTACAAATTCAATGATTTCGTTGGTCAGTAAGTTGGGTTCGATGCTCGAAATTCTGAATCTTTCTATACCGTCAACTTCATCAAGAGTCTTAATTAAATCCAGGAATGACTCATTTCTCTCTCCGTTTATCAGTCCAAAATCACCGATATTTACACCTGTTAAAACTATCTCTTTAATGTCATTTGAGGCGATTTCACGGGCTGCTTTTACAATATTTTCAACAGTATCTGATCTGCTTGCTCCTCTTGCCAGCGGTATGGTACAATAAGCACATGGGTAATCACAGCCATCCTGTACTTTCAAGAATGTTCTCGTTCGGTCATTAAGAGAGTAGGAGGTATGATAGTCAAGTTTTTGGTCAATTTCTGATGCAAAAACTTTAGCTTTTGATGTAGTGCTCGATTTTTCTTTTTCAAAAGTACCTAAAAGCTCATGTAATCTGAATTTTTCAGCTGCTCCAAGTACAGCGTCCACTCCATCTATTTCAGCGATTTCTGTGGGCTTTAATTGGGCATAACAACCTACAATGGCTACAAATCCGTCTGGATTGATTTTTTGAGCTTCTTTGACGATTTTTTTACACTTTTTATCAGCATTTTCAGTTACTGAGCAGGTATTGATAACAAAAATATCCGGTGTATCAGTAAAATTTACTTTGCGGAATCCCTTTTCTTCAAAACTCCTTGAAATAGTGGAAGTTTCAGAGAAATTGAGTTTACAACCTAATGTATAAAATGCAACTTTTTTCATATCTGCTCAAAATGGCCTGCAAAAGTACAAACAAAAAGCCCTCTAAACAAAGTTCAGAGGGCTCTAAGTGTTTATTTTTTAAAGAATTATACTTTGGCTGTTTTTACCGTTTTGATAATTCTTGCAGCTACTTTGTAAGGGTCAGCGGCAGAGTTTGGACGTCTGTCTTCCAACCATCCTTTCCATCCTTTATCCACGGCAGCGATTGGAATACGAATCGAAGCACCTCTGTCAGAAACTCCATAAGAGAAAGAATCAATAGAAGCGGTTTCGTGTTTTCCTGTCAAACGAAGGTGATTGTCAGCACCATATACTGCAATGTGCTCTTTTACAAACGGACGGAATGATTCACAAATGATATCATATTTGCTCTTGTCTCCACATGTTCTCAAAGTAGTATTTGAGAAGTTGGCATGCATACCAGAACCGTTCCAGTCTAGCTCGCCAAGTGGTTTACAATGCCAATTGATAGAAACGCCGTATTTTTCACCGATTCTCTCCAAAAGATATCTAGCAACCCAAATCTGGTCACCGGCTTCAGCAGCACCTTTAGCAAAAATCTGGAATTCCCATTGACCAGCAGCTACCTCAGCATTGATACCTTCGATATTTAAACCTGCATCGATACAAGCATCTAAATGCTCTTCAACGATATCACGACCGAAAGCATTTTTTGCACCTACCGAACAATAGTAAGGTCCTTGTGGAGCCGGGAAACCATTGGCCGGGAAACCAAGAGGTTTGTTGGTTTCGTCATTCCAAAGGAAATATTCCTGCTCAAAACCGAACCAGAAATCATTATCGTCATCGTCGATAGTAGATCTGCCGTTAGATACATGAGGAGTACCATCAGCGTTCATTACTTCACACATAACCAGGTAACCATTGCGACGTTGAGGGTCAACACAAATAAACACAGGCTTAAGGTGCAAATCAGATGAACCACCTGAAGCTTGTTCTGTTGACGAGCCATCAAATGACCATACATCACAGTCTTCAAGCTTTCCTGAGAAATTATTTTCAATTTTGGTTTTGCTTCTTAGGCTTTGAGTTGGTTTGTAACCGTCAAGCCAAATGTACTCTAGTTTCGACTTTGCCATATTTGTAATAAATTAATATTGATTCGGTTTTGTTTATAAAATTATGTTACAAATATATAAGTGGAATCAAAATATAATTTCTTCATTTTAAAAAATTCATACTTTTTATTTCATTTTGTTTGAAAAATACAATTATTTATCGGAAAATTAAGATTTTAAGAAAACCTAAAGTATGAATTGAAGTAAAAAATGCGGAAAAATTAAAAATATTTAAATTTTACATTAAAAATTAAGTCTATCAATCCTAAAAATTTAAAATATTTTTAATAAATGATGAAAAATGAATCCTATTTTTGGAAAAATGTGAAATTTGTTAATTAGTACTTTTCCGGTAAACAAAATTTCTTTTTGGAAATACTGAAAAAAAATGTTTTCCAGTTAAAATACATTTTTACTGGAAAACTAAATGGGAAAATCAAGAAACGTTTTCTTATTTGTCTAAAAAATCCTGAAACGATTTTTGCTGAAATGCTTTTCCTTGTTTTAAATCCTTTGGAGTAAAACCTTCATTATTATTTATCGGAATTCTGCCAACATTATCAAAAAGCAACTCTTTACCGCGTTTTATAAATCCAAAGCCATCATTAAAATCAAAAAAGGCCCAGGATTCTTTTCTGGGAGCAAAAAGATTTTTACTCCATACATATTTGCTGGCTTTCAGATTTAGTTGTTGGGTTAAAGTAGTTGCTATATCGATTTGAGAAACAATTTCATTGATTTTAACAGGTGTTGATATCACTCCACCTGTCCACAGCATCGGAATTTTAAAGTTATCAACGCGATTTTTTGTGTCTGGAAGTGGATGCCCATGGTCAGCAACAATAATAATTAGCGTGTTTTTCCACCAATATTGTTTTTTAGCATTTTCAATAAACTTGGCGAGGGTTTTATCTGTATAATGTAGAGAATTCAAATACTGTAATTCAGTAGTTTCGCCTTTGATTACTTTTTCACGAGGAGTCTCAAAGGGTTCATGGCTAGTCAATGTGAGTAATGTTGCGAAAAATGGCTTATTGGTTTGGAATTTATGCTCATCAATAAATTTACCAAATAAATATTCATCATGAACACCCCATTTTGAGGTGGCTAATTCTTCAGGAAAATCGTTCATATCTACGATTTTTCCAAAATTGCCATTAAATAAATAAGATTTAATGTTAGCAAATTCAGTATCTCCACCATAATAAAATTTCGTAGAATAACCATTTTTTTCAAAATCTTTGCTTAAAAATGACAAGGTGGCAGTCTTCTTGGGATGCTTAATTATTGATTCTGTGGGTTGGGCAGGATAGCCTGATAATATGGAGGTTATGGCTTTGTCTGTCCTGTCGCCCATAGCATAGCAGTTTTCAAAATACAAGCCTTCATTTTTTAATTTGTTAAACTCAGGCGTTATTTCAATTCCATCGACTGATTGATCTATTACTTTTTTTGTAAAACTTTCCCAGGCAATAATCAAAACGTTTGGTTTTTCATTGTTTAACTGAACCATTTGTTTTGGATTACCAGTAGTGGCATACAATTCGGCTACAGTTTTGTCCAATTGTTCCTTAGGTAAGTAAGTATAAGGATTTACCTTATTCGAGGTCTTATTGACCATTGAGCTGAAAAAATTCCAGGGTGCATTTATGGCAGCAATATTGGCAAAATTTATGTTTGAAAAATACACCGAACTATGGTTCATAGGGGCTATTCCAAGCCCACCTCTGATCGGGATAATCAAAATAGCTGAAAGTAAGAACCCATAAATAATAAAAGGAAAGTTTTTGATGTTTTTCCAATCGTATATTTTATTCGCAATGATTCGGTAAACTATATAATTTGCAATAAAAATAAGCAGTAAAAAGCTAATAATCAGTGGTATTATGGGTGAATTTTTGACAGATGCCCAGGCTTCCCTAGGACTGGTGAGGTATCGGAGTGGTGTGGCGTCAATTCTAAAAGACCAAATATTATAAACCTCCATATCAGAAACTATAATCAAAGTAATGATTACAACCAGAAAAAAAGTATAGGAGAAAATGGTATTTTGAAAGATACTTTTTTTGATGAAATTAGAAAAACTAACCCATAAAAAAGGGAACATACATAGGTAACCGGCCATGGATAGGTCCATTCGGAAACCATGATAAAGAATCCCGAAAACTGTGGCGAGGGTAAGGTCTTTGGTATCATCAATATGATAAGCGAGAAAGATGATTCTTGCACATACAAAGTATATGGTCCAGAATGCAAAATAGACTAACATAAATCTGATTCTCTCCCTCATTATTTCAATTTTTTATTTAAGAATGATAAAACAAATGCGTAATTTGCCTCAAATATAAAACGACAAAACCATTTTTTTAAAATTATGGCAGAACTTAGATGGAAAGCAATAGAAAAAGCTCAGGATAGGGTTATTCCTCAGATAAATTTGCCGGAAGGTAAAGTGACTGATTACTATGGAATTCATACTTTTACCGATGAGGCAATGAAAACTTTACTGTCACCTGATGCATACAAAAAAGTTTCTCATGCAATCAAAAGCGGAGAAAATATTGAAGGAAATGTGGCAGATGAAGTTGCCTCAGCGATGAAGTCATGGGCGATTTCTAAAGGTGCTACACATTATACACACTGGTTTCAACCTTTGACAGGTGGTACAGCCGAAAAACACGATTCATTTTTCGATATTTCATTTGATGGCAATGCCATTGAGAAATTTAAAGGCTCGGCACTGGTTCAACAGGAATCAGATGCGTCGTCGCTGCCCAATGGTGGCATAAGAGAAACTTTCGAGGCTCGTGGTTATACAGTTTGGGATCCAAATTCGCCTGCATTTATCATCTACAATAGTACAGGTACAGGCACACTTTGTATTCCTTCGATATATTTTTCATATACAGGAGAACTACTGGATGCTAAAACACCCCTTATCAATTCTACAATTGTGCTGGATAAAGCAGCTACTTCTGTGGCTAATATTTTTGATAGAAATGTAGAAAAAGTAACTGCAACTTGTGGTATTGAACAGGAGTATTTTTTAGTAGATAAATCACTTTATAATTCTCGTCCCGACCTTGTTATGTGTGGCCGAACAGTTTTTGGGCATTCACCTGCAAAAGGTCAGCAGTTGGAAGATCATTATTTTGGGTCGATTCCTCCAAGAATCAATGCCTTTATGGTTGATTTTGAGTTAGAAGCATTGAAAATCGGAATTCCTGTCAGGACTCGTCATAACGAAGTGGCTCCGGGTCAGTTTGAGGTTGCACCTACTTTTGAAGAAATCAATCTGGCATGTGACCATAACATCCTTTTGATGGATATTATGAAAAAGACAGCTCAGAAACATAATTTTGAGGTGATTTTTCATGAAAAGCCCTTTGCGGGAATCAATGGTAGCGGAAAGCACAACAACTGGTCAATCAAAACTGATACAGGTGTAAATCTTCTTTCGCCAAGTACCAAACCCA
The DNA here is from genome assembly GCA_016722655.1 of Cytophagaceae bacterium. Lineage (NCBI taxonomy): Bacteria > Pseudomonadati > Bacteroidota > Cytophagia > Cytophagales > Cytophagaceae > Cytophagaceae bacterium. Next base: position 537,711 of record JADKIR010000005.1, on the reverse strand, counting down.
AAGAAAGTCTTCGATTTGTTACGTTCCTTATTAATATCGTAAAAGCGGTTCATGACAACGCTGATATGTTAAGAGCAACGGTGGCTACTGCCGGTAACGAACATAGGTTGGGTGCCAATGAAGCTCCTCCGGCAATAATTTCAGTGTTTTTAGGAACGGCTATGACGAAGGTTCTTGAAGATCTTGAAAATAAGGAGATTATTGAAATAGAAAAAGGGGAAAACGCCTATATAAAATTAGGTTTAAACAGGATTCCATCTGTTTTGCTTGATAATACCGACCGAAATCGTACTTCTCCTTTTGCATTTACCGGTAATAAGTTTGAGTTTAGAGCTGTGGGCTCTTCAGCTAATTCAGCTACTCCAATGATGGTTCTGAATACTATCGTGGCAAAACAACTTGAGAATTTCAGAAAAGAGTATGACGAGGAAAGAGAAAAAGACCCAAGCAAAAAAGAAGGGATTATTCTTAAGATTTTGAAAAAGTATATCAAAGAATCAAAAAATATCCTTTTTGAAGGCAACGGTTACTCTAAGGAATGGGAAGATGAAGCTGCAAAAAGAGGTTTGTCAAATATTAAGGATGTTCCGGATGCTCTCAAAGCCTATATTTCTGAAAAAACTTTTAGTTTATTTGAGGAGATGAAAGTGCTTAATCGCAGAGAGTTACATGCCAGATACGAAATCAGGTTAGAAAACTATATCAAACGGATTCAGATTGAATCACGTGTAATTGGTGATCTTGCACAAAATCATGTGGTTTCTACAGCAGTGAAATATCAGGCGAGATTGGTTCAAACAGCAAAGTCACTTCAGGAACTAGGGCTTTCTGAGGATGCAGCTCCAATCATCGAAATTATTAAGGATATTTCGAATAGGGTTAAAGTCATAAAAACCAATGTGTTGGATATGACTGATGCACGCAAGAAAGCCAATAATTCGGATAATACAATAGAAAAAGCCAGAATATATTCTACGGAAGTAAAACCATTTTTTGATGTGATTCGGAAAAACGTGGATAAGCTTGAACTCATCATTGACGATGAAGATTGGCCTTTAACAAAATATCGTGAACTTTTATATATTAGATAATGAACCCAGGATTTGACAAAAAAGAAATAGAAACACTCAAAGCTGAGTGTTTGGAAGAAGGACAAAATTTTGTACTTGTTGACGACGAGGATGAATTTGAAGATGAAGGCGAATTCTATCATTTTCAGTTTATTGGTCAATACGAAGGTAAAGAAGTGATTTATGATGCCGTACTCAGTACTTTGTCATTGCACCATAGTAGCCTTGTGTATGAGGAAGCTGAAAATAAGGTCATGAAATTGTACAATGATTATGTGCCTTTTGAGGACCGTAACGAAAAAACCAAAGTCAATGAAGATGCAGAACAAATGCTGATGGAGTTGATTGAAGAAATGGAAGAAGAGGAGACCATCAAAGTAAGTGAATTTGTGGATATTGATCCCGAGTTTGATTATGGGATCGGGATAGAAGCCGCCCTAAACATTGATGAGATTAATTTGGAGACTATCGAGAAATTTATTGAGGATTTCAATTCAGGTAAATTGAAACTCGACAAAACCATGTATAGTTTTAAGAATGGCTTCGAAGATTGATTTCCTGTTTTATTGTCCTGATATCAATCAAAAAAAAATACTCGATGCTACTGATTCACAGCATTGTGTAAAGGTTTTGAGAAAAAAGAAAGGTGACGCCATACAGGTTACTGATGGAAAGGGTGGGTGGTATTCATGTAGTATCACCGATCCAAATCCTAAAGCCTGTGCATTTTTGGTATTAGATGAAATCCAGAATTATAATCAACCAAAAAGAAAAATATCGGTAGCAATCTGCCCAACCAAAAATGCTGATCGAATTGAATATTTTGTTGAAAAGGCGGTAGAGATAGGTATCCATGAAATTTTTTTTGTAAAAACAGCACATACATACCCTAAAAAAATCAATCAGGAAAGGATAAAAAAAATAGCTGTTTCTGCAATGAAACAATCACTCAAGGCATATTTGCCGGACATTAGTGAACTGATTGATTTTAAACAATTTATGGAAATAGGTTTTGGTAAAAATCAGATATTTATCGCACATTATGATGAAGTGGCGGAACCTATTTTTACTCAAAACTTAAGCCCTGAGATTTTGATATTTATAGGGCCCGAGGGAGATTACACGAAAGAAGAGATTCTCAAAGCCAATGAAGTTGGCTTTAAAACTGTAACTTTGGGAGCAAACAGACTCAGGACTGAAACCGCCGGGGTAGTTGCATTGAGTTTGTTAAACTTAATGGAATAGATATTGTTATTTAAAATTGAAATTTGATATATTTTAAAGTATGAGATTTTTAAAAATTTCATTTTTGTTGTTTATTCTAACTAACGGAGCTTTCGGACAGAGTAACTCCTTAAAAATTGCCAAACTGAAATATAATGGTGGAGGGGATTGGTACGCCAACAAAACATCTTTGCCCAACCTGATTAGTTTTTGTAATAAAAATCTGAAAACTAATATTTTCCCTGAAGAAGATATTATAGAAGTAGGGGATAAAAAAATCTTTCAATATCCATTTGTTCACATGACAGGTCACGGAAATGTAGTTTTTTCAGATCAGGAGGCAAAAAATCTAAGGAATTACCTGCTTGCAGGTGGTTTTTTGCATGTAGATGACAACTATGGGCTCAATAATTTTATCAGAAGAGAAATGAAAAAAGTATTTCCTGAGCATGAATTTATTGAACTTCCCTTTACGCACCAGATTTATCAACAGAAATATACTTTCAAAAATGGCTTACCCAAAATACATGAACATGATAACAAACCACCTCAAGGTTTTGGGATTGTTCATGAAGGCCGCTTGGTTTGCTTTTTTTCTTATGAATGTGATCTCGGAAATGGTTGGGAAGACCAAACCCTTTACAATGATCCTGAAAGTGTAAGGCAGGAGGCATTAAAAATGGGTGCCAATATTATTCAGTTTGCTTTTACTTCTTTTTGATACATTTCTTTCATCAGAATATTACCCAATTGCGGCTTATAATGCGACATTTCATAATAATTTGCAATGTCGTTTGTATATTTATTAATTCCTGAGAAATTATATACATTTTCTTTGCCAAAATATATATTCAAGACTTCCAAATCAATGGGACTGTAGTCAATTTGATTAAATAAAGGGGAAATTACGATTTTGTATTTGGATTTATTTCTATCTAAAATTTCCTTAATTATTTTCAGTTCTTTCAAATGCTCCTCATTGATAGTTTTATCATAAGGTTCTGGTTTCCAATAGCGTTTTTTGAAGTCTGGATTAGCATAGTATTTTACGGAATCCTTTTGGATACCTTCTTCATTTTCAGGGAAATAGAAGTCATTTCTTGGAGCTTCGTAATAATATTTAAATTTGAAAAACTCCTCCATCCAGGGTCGGTAAGTTTTGTTAATTTTTAGATCAAAAAATGAAATAAAATACTTTTTTTTGAAAAAAGCTTTGAAAAACTCTAAATGATACATCAATGGATTTCTACCCGACCACATGCAATCTTTCATATGAACGATATCGCTTTCATCGTCATATTGTTCACTAAATGTGTCGTTATCAATTACAATAAGGGCATTTTTAATCTTATTTCCTTGGTTTTCAATGAATTGCATTTTTCCTCTTATTCCTGAGATATTGTCATTGAATGCATCGAAATGATAAGGGTTTGAGTCCCCAATATATTTTGACCATGCTGAAGTTCGGAAAGCACTTGATCTGGAGCTTCCAAAAATAAAAGATTCAAAATGATACTTAGGATTATAATTTAGGAATGTCTGAGTGCTGATACGGTTCCTGTTGTAAGTCTTCAAATAGTTGCTTCCATACTCCTGATAATTTCTAAGTACATGAAATGGGTCAAAAACGAAATAGCTGATCGCCAGAAGCCAGAAAGGTATTCCGAAAATCAGGAGAAGTTTTATATATTTTTTAAAATCTTGATTCATTATTTAAAACTGAAAGTATATGAATTGAACTTTTCCAAAATACCCGAATGTAAGCAGAAAAAAAAGGAAGAAATAATAGACAGACCACCTTTGCCATCTGGGGAGCGTTTCTATCCAGGCACCTATGGCTTTGGTATTCTGCATTTTATGAACAATTTCCATAATGAGAATCGCTGATAGCAATACGATTAATTCTTTACTGCCTATCATTTCAGTTATTTGAGAAATGCTATGACTACTCCCTGCAAAAACGTTCTTAATAACATATTTTGCATCGGTGAAATTTTTTGCCCTGAAAAAAATCCAGGCAAATATTACTAAAAAGATAGTAAAACTACCTTCAATAAAATTCGATAGCCTCTTTCCACCAAATAATCCAAAGATTTTTTTCTGAAAACTCTCAGTTAACTGCCCAAAAATAAGATAAATGCCATGTAAAGAACCCCAAATCACAAAATTCCAGCTGGCACCATGCCATAAACCGCTGACCATAAAAACAATGAAAAGATTGAAGTATTTTCTGAATTTTCCTACTCTATTTCCACCAAGTGGAATATAAAGATAGTCCCTGAACCAGGAAGAAAGTGAGATGTGCCATCTACGCCAAAACTCCGAAATACTGGTAGAAAAATAGGGCCGGTCAAAGTTTTTCATGAGTTTAAAACCCATCACTCTGGCAGATCCCAATGCAATATCACTGTATCCTGAGAAATCACAAAAAATCTGAAATGAATAAAAAAGCGTGGCTACCAATATTGGAAGGCCTTGAAAATGAGGTAAATCGCCATAAATTTTGTCAACAAAAATACTGAGGTTGTCGGCAATTACCACTTTTTTAAAGAATCCCCACAGCATCAATCTCATACCAGATTTTACCCGATCGTAGTCAAAATCAAACTTTTCGTAAAATTGATGAATAACATTCTGGGGTCTTTCGATGGGACCTGCCACCAATTGCGGGTAAAACATTACATACAAAGCATAGATTCCAAAGTTTTTTTCGACAGGTTGATGACCTCTATACACTTCAATAGTGTAGCTCATTGCCTGAAAAGTATGAAATGAAAGGCCTATTGGAAGCAAAAAATGCCAAAGTGGATCATAATGCTGATGAATACCAACTTTCCAGATTACTGCATTGAAATTGTCAACAATGAAATAATAATATTTAAACATCCCAAGTACGCCTATGTTTGCTGCCAAACTTAAGCCCAATGCCCATTTCTTTTTTACACCTGTCGAATTTGCAATCCAAAAAGCAGCGTAATAATCAATGACAATTGTAAATACGAGTATAAAAATATAGTACCATTTGAAAAAGGCATAAAAAAAGCAACTAGCCGAAAGTAGCCACAGCCACCGGTGTTTATACGGCAACAAAAAATATAATAGTGTAACTATCGGAAAGAAAAGAAGAAACTCAAATGAATTAAAAAGCATATAAATTTAGCTTATTTCTCTTTTTGAACTATAATTTTCTAAATAATCGGAAACTTCTTTTAAGAACAGTCCGCCCAGAGAGCCATCAATTACTCTATGGTCAAAAGAATGCGAAATTACCATTTTTTGACGAATTCCAATCAAGTCACCCTCGGGGGTTTCGATTACAGCCGGCATTTTTCTGATCACACCAAAAGCCATGATTGCCACTTGTGGTTGTAAAATTATTGGAGTACCCGCTATATTTCCAAAAGACCCAATGTTAGATACAGAATAGGTACCTCCCACCAATTCTTCAGGTTTTAATTGGTTATTGCGGGCTCTTTGTGCCAAATCATTAACTTTTGCTGCCAATTGCGGTAAATTGTATTTGTCCGCCTGATGTATCACCGGCACAATTAGATTGCCATTGGGAAGTGCAACTGCCATTCCCACATTAATATCTTTTTTATATATGATTTTCTCACCATCCACCTGAATATTTATTCCCGGGTACTTTTTAATCGCATGAACCACCGCTTCTATTAAAATGGGCGTGAATGTGAGATTTTCTTTATAAGTATTGAAAAACCTGGTCTTTTCTCTGTTTCTCCAATTGGTAACTACCGTCATGTCTGTTTCAATAAATGACGTAACATGTGGGGAAATTCGTTTTGACTCAACCATACGTTGCGAAATCATTTTTCGCATACGATCCATTTCAACTACCTGATCTTGACCGGAGTTAATTTGTATATCCGGGGTAAGGTCAACCTTTGATTTTTTGGTGGTACGGCTTGATAAATAACTGATTATATCATCTTTGGTTACACGATTCTCAAGGCCTGTACCAATAAGTGCATCTAATTCTTCCTGAGTAACATTCTCTTTTTTTGCAATATTCAACACTAAAGGTGAATAAAATCTACTTGGGCTTGAAACTGGCGGTGCGGTTTGAGTTTTGAGATTTTCAACTTCAGCCTCAAGACTTTCAGCAATATTTATGATTTCATCTGGCTCTGCCGGACTGTTCACATTATCAGCCTCTTGTTCGATCTCAATTTCACAAATTGCCTTGCCTATAAGTGCAATGTCACCTTCGTGAACCAGAAATTTGGTGATTTTACCATAATGAGAACTTCCGATTTCCGTGTCGATTTTATCGGTAGCAACTTCCAGTATCATATCATCGACATCGACTGTGTCGCCTTCGTTTACCAGCCACTTGAGCACTGTACATTCATATATACTTTCGCCCATGTTGGGCATCAGAATTTCAATTTTTGCCATATAAAAATTACCTGCTTTCCTTATTTATCAATGTTCTAAGCAAATTCAAGGCGGCTTTTCCACTATATTGGATGTTTACCAGTCGTTGATTGCCAAGTGTAAGTTTTTTTGTAAGTGTTTCTTTTCCGTTAGTTATTGCCAGCCAAACCGTACCCACAGGTTTGTCAGGAGTTCCTCCATCAGGGCCTGCGATTCCGCTGGTTGATATGGCATAGTTGGTTTTTAAAAGATTCCTTGCACCTTCTGCCATCTCAATAACGGTTTCTTCACTTACTGCCCCAAATTTAGTTAATGTTTCTTGTTTTACATTCAAAACCGCCATTTTTGCTTCGTTGGAATAGCTCACTATTCCACCCATAAAATAAGCTGAGCTACCCGGAATAGATGTGAACAGATGCGATAAATAGCCTCCGGTACAACTTTCAGCTACTCCAACTGTCATATTTTTATTTTTCAATACTTCACCAATAGCCTCTTCAATGTTTTCATTTTCAAGGCTGTAGATATATTCGCTAATGATGGGTGATAATTTTTTTACTTCCGCATCAATTTGTTTTTTGAGTTTTTCTCTGTCAAAATCAACCCCTGGTAATCCTTAGTTTAACTTCACCAAAGCTGGGCAAATAGGCAAGTTTCAGGTTTTCTGGCAAATTATCTTCCCAATCTGAGATTTTTTCAGCCAAAAATGACTCTCCCAAGCCAATGGTCCTTATTACCTGATGGATGATTTCAGGTAATTCAAATCTTTTTTTGAGTCTTGGCAAAACTTCATATTCCATCAAATAGTGCATCTCGACAGTTACTCCTGGCATAGAAACGATTATTTTCCCATCTTTTTCAAACCACATACCGGGGGCAGTGCCGGTTGCATTGTGCAGATAAATACATTTTGAGGGAAGTGCAGCTTGTTGACGGTTGATTTCAGTAAATTCACGACCTCTTTTTTCGAAAAAATTCTTTACAAAAGCCTCAGCATGTGTGTTGATTACGAGGTGGTCGCCGAAAAAATCTGCAAGTGTTTTTTTTGTGATGTCATCTTTGGTAGGTCCTAATCCACCTGTAATCAGCACAATATCAGCTCTTTTTAAGCTTTCATTTAGAATATTAAGGATTTCCTTTTTAACATCACCAACCGAAGATTTTCGAATGGTTTTTATCCCAATTTTATCCAGATTTTCACTGATCCATTTGGTGTTTGTGTCGGTAATTTGCCCGTAAAGTATTTCATCTCCAATCGTAATTACCTCAGCAAAAATCAATTTCATTAAAAAATATCCGGTTATATTTGTTACTTATTACAGGTATTTGTTGTTTAAATATTCGACGTTCGAAGTTCTCTAAATATTCGGACAATTCCAATTTTAATTAATTTTATGAAAATGAAAAAAATCTTTTTTATCTCTTTTATTTTATCCATTGGCTTGGTTTCATGCGGTCAAAAAATCAATTTGGGAAATGTTGTAAATGCGGTTCTATCAGGAGCACCACTCTCTGAGCAGGAGATATCTGCAGGTTTGAAAGAGGCTTTGAGTGTAGGAATTAATCTGGGTGCTGACAAAGCTTCGGCAACCGATGGTTTTTTTCTTAATCCAGCCATTAAAATATTACTGCCACCGGAGGTACAAAAAGTGGAATCGACCCTAAGAAATATTGGTTTGGGAGGTGAAGTTGACAAATTTATGCTTTCGCTCAATCGCGGAGCAGAGCAAGCAGCTCAGGAGGCAAAGCCGATATTTATTTCGGCGATTAAGCAGTTGACTATCACTGATGCTATTAATATTTTGAAAGGTGAAAAAGACGCTGCAACTCAATTTTTGAGAAGAACCACTTCTCCGCAACTCGTCCAGGCATTTGAGCCAATAATGGTCAATTCACTCAATAAAACCAATGCCACTAAATATTACGGAGAAATCGCAGGTAAATACAATAAAATTCCTTTTGTAAAGCAAATTAACCCTGATTTGAAAGGCTATGCAACTCAGAAAGCAATTGACGGATTGTTTATATTAGTGGCACAGGAAGAAGCTAAAATCAGAGAAAACCCGTTGGCCCGTACTTCTGAACTTCTGAAAAGAGTATTTGGTAGCCTATAATTTATAAATGATATTTGCAGAAAAAACTAAAATTAATGGCCAAATCAGAAATAAATTTTACAATTGAACTGGATGCCGACCGTGTTCCTGAAAAGATTTTTTGGGATGCTACCGAAAATCCTAATGAAGGTATCAACGAAAGCAAAGCGATTTCTATAAGTGTGTGGGATCATTATCATAAAGGACTTTTGGGTATAAATCTTTGGACCAAAGATATGCCGGTAGATGAAATGAATCATTTTGCAGTAGATGTAGTGGGAAATTTAGCCCAGATGCTCAAAGACTCAACACAAGACCCAAAGATGCTTGAAATCTTGGAAGAAGCAGGGAAAAAAATGACGGAACATCTGAAAGAGGAAGCACAAAAAGAAAAATAAAAAAATCCCGGTGAGAGCCGGGATTTTTTTTTAAATGTTTTTCTTGAATTTCAATCCCCCTTAACCACTTTTCCTGAATACACCCTTTCACCACTTTTTAATTTCAAAATATAATTGCCTGGCTGAAGTTTTTGGAGTGCCTCATTGAGTTTTATAATACCATTTTTTGTGAAAACTGTTTTGCCGGAATAATCAATAACAAAATATTCAGCGTCTGGTTTTGGTTCTATTCCCGAAAGTTTGATTTCAGAATTATTAAAAAACGGATTTGGACTTATGCTAAAATCAAATTCCTGATTTTCAATCGCCAATGGCCTGGCAATCAATTCCTCAGCAAGCTTTGCGGCTTTCTCATAATTCGGGATTCCGTAACCTATTCTGGTATCCGGGGTTTCAAATTTTGAAGCAGATTCGATGATGACTTTCCTCATTTGCATGGCTGTAATGGTCGGGAATGCTTGCTTTAATGAAGCACAAAAACCCGCCATAATAGGAGAGGAGAAAGATGTGCCGCTTGAAGTTCCAATGGTATTGTTGGGATAGGCAAGAGCAGTTTGCGAACCTCTTGCTGCCACTTCTGGCTTCACAAGACCAGTTGCTCCGGGCCCAAAGGAGGAAAAACCTGCAGGATTGCCGTTGACATCTACCGCCCCAACTGATATTACCGAATCTGCATCAGCAGGAGTTGAAATATATTTCCAGGCGGTGTTTCCTTCGTTACCTGCAGAAACAACCACAATTATTCCGACTCCGGCGGCGAAATCGGCGGCTTTGGCACAAATGGTATTTTTCCCGTTCATGTCGGCATATGTATAATCCTGTTTGGGATTGTCAAATTCGTAATATCCTAAAGAAGAATTGATTACATCGGCTCCCAAACTATCAGCCTTTTCGGCAGCAATCAACCAGTTGACTTCTTCTATTTTGGTTTCTGATGATACATCTTCTGTTCGGAATAGTGCCACTGTGGCATCGGGGGCTGTGCCATAAAGCTTTCCGGGTGATTTGGCTGCAATACAACTCAAAACCGAAGTGCCATGATTGTGATCATCATAAACGTCAGTTTCCTGATCCACAAAATCGTATGTCATCAATATTTTTTTCTCCGAAACCAGATGCTTAAACACATCGAGATTGATGGCATTTTCAAAACCGGAATCAAGAATTGCTATCAGGATTCCTTTCCCCGTATAACCGGCTTTGTGCATTTTATCTGCTCCCAATTGCTGAATCTGATTGAGGGAGTTGCCGTAATTGTATTCTTCCTGAACTCCAAATTTGTTATTAAAATCTGATTTTTGACCAATTCTAGCACCTCTGATATCTCCGTTTCCTTCTACGGAGCTCACAAAACTTAGTTTTTTAATTTCATTGAGTTGCGTTTCTGAAGCAGAAATCAATACCGCATTGAGCCATTTTGATTTTCCAATGATTTTTGCACCTTTTGCACTTATTTGTGTTAAATAAGATTGATTAACAGGGATATCTCTAGGTGTAATCTGTATATTCTGGGTTTTTCGTCTGTCTATACTTCTTGCAGACAGAAATTCTTCGGGTTTATTCGTAGTATAAGCCGTACCAGATTTGTCTTTTAAATAAATAAAATATTTGTTTTGACCGGAAACGGCAAAGCAGAAAAGGCTAAAAAAAATGATATAAATTTTCTTCAATTTGGAATGGCTTTTCCCAAAATTAAAGATTTTTTTTCATTCAATTTTTAATACTAAGTCTAAAAACTTATTAATCCCAATATTCCAATAATCAAAAGGATAATGAGATTCAAGATTCTAAACCATCTGTAACTTAGGAAAGTGTTATTGTTTTTTGCACTTTTATAGTTCAATTCTTTCATGGAAAGGCTTTTATAGGTTCTTATGATAACGGCATAAATTTAAATCAATATTTTTGAATTTTCAAAATATTTTGAAAATAAAATAAATATTAAAACAAAATAACCTTTGATTTTGGTGTCATGGGGCTTAATTTTGCAAAAAAAAACGTTTAGGAATGAGCCAAAGAATAAAGATTGCCATACAAAAATCAGGCAGATTAAGTGAAGATTCGATAGCATTGTTTAAAGAATGTGGTATAAAGCTCGACATGGGAAAAGGTCGTTTGAAATCTGAATCTTCCAATTTTCCGGCCGAATTTCTTTTTTTGCGTGATGATGACATTCCCGGTTATGTGGAAGATGGTGTGGCTGATTTAGGTATAGTAGGGGAGAATGTACTCATAGAAAGTGAAAAGGATGTAGATACTGTCAAAAAGTTAGGCTTTTCGAAATGCAGATTATCTATCGCCATTCCCAGAGAGATAGAATACACAGGACCAGAGTTTTTAAATGGCAAAAGTATAGCTACTTCCTATCCAAGATTGCTTTCAGCATATCTAAAAGACAATAATCTTGAGTCAGAAATTCATGAAATTAGCGGCTCGGTTGAAATAGCCCCTTCTATCGGCCTGGCTGATGCCGTTTGTGATATAGTGAGCTCTGGTAGTACGCTTTTGAGTAATGGTTTGAAAGAAGTTCAGAAGATATTTAAGTCAGAAGCAGTATTAATTGGAAATAAAAATCTGAATCCTGAGCTAACCGGGATTCTTGAAAAGATTTTATTCAGAATCAATGCCGTTCAGAAAGCCCAGGACAATAAATATATTTTGCTCAACGCTCCCAATGATAAACTGGACAAAATAATAAATATCATTTCAGGAATGAAAAGTCCAACAGTGATGCCACTGGCGATTGATGGCTGGAGTTCAGTTCATTCTGTTTTGGAAGAAAGTGAATTTTGGGAAAAAATTGAAGCTCTAAGAGAAGCCGGAGCACAGGGGATTTTGGTGATACCGATTGAAAAAATGATATTGTAAAACCTAATAATTGGTTTTAAATTAATGATTTAATGAAAATATTTGAATTTCCTGATAAGGAATTATTGAAAGAAATACTTCAAAGACCAACTCAGGATTTTGAGGAAATCAGCCTTAGGGTAAAGCCGGTTTTGGATGCTGTAAAACATGAAGGAGATCAGGCACTGAGGAGATTTGCTCTGGAATTTGACAATATTTTACTGGATAATTTCAAAGTAGATGATTTTGAGATAAAAAACGCTGAAAATCAGATTTCTCCCGAATTAAAATCAGCGATAGATCAGGCATTTCAAAATATTTATAAATTCCATGAAGCTCAGGTCTCTGCTCCGGAAATCATTGAAACCATTCCGGGTGTGGAGTGCTGGAGAAAAAGCGTAGGGATTGAAAAAGTAGGTATTTATATTCCAGGAGGTACAGCTCCATTATTTTCAACGGTTTTGATGTTGGCAATTCCTGCGGCCATAGCAGGTTGTAAACAGATAGTCCTGTGCTCTCCAAGTAACCATCCTGCAATTTATTATACCGCAAAAATTTCAGGCGTAACTGATATTTTTAGAATTGGAGGTGCTCAGGCCATTGCAGCAATGGCTTTTGGTACTGAACAGGTGCCACAAGTGTATAAAATTTTTGGTCCGGGTAATCAATATGTAACGGCTGCCAAACAAATGGTAAATCAATATGGGATTGCGATTGATATGCCGGCTGGACCTTCTGAGGTTGCCGTTTTGGCTGATTTTAGGGCAAATCCGGAATTTATTGCCTCCGATTTGCTTTCACAAGCTGAGCATGGAGCCGATAGTCAGGTGATTTTGGTCGCTGATGATAAGAATATTATTGAAAAATCAATAGAAGCTGTTTATCGCCAATTAGAAAATCTGCCTCGTAAGGATTTGGCGGCAAAATCTTTGGAAAACTCAAAAGGTATTTTGGTAAAAGATTTAAATGATGCTATAGAAATTTTAAATCAATATGCACCAGAGCATTTGATACTTGCAATTGATAAACCCGAGGAAATTCTGGATAAAATAATTAATGCAGGATCAGTTTTTATCGGTGATTATACACCCGAATCTTGCGGTGATTATGCTTCCGGCACCAATCATACCTTGCCAACCAACGGCTTTGCAAAAGCTTACAGTGGAGTTTCGGTGGATAGTTTTGTGAAGAAAATAACTTTCCAGCGTATTTCGAGAAAGGGTTTGGAGCAATTAGGCCCGGTTGTTGAAACCATGGCCGAAGCCGAAAGCCTGATTGCTCACAAAAATGCGGTGAGTATCAGGTTGGTTACTGATTCTCAATAATTATTGCACTTGCACCCCCGCCGCCATTACAGATGGCTGCCATTCCGTATTTTCCGGATTTTGATTTCAGTACATTAATCAAAGTAACGATTATTCTTGCTCCTGAACATCCCAGTGGGTGTCCTAATGCCACCGCTCCACCAAAAGCATTGAGTTTTTCATGTGAAATATTGAAGTGTTTGGCAAACGCCATTGCCACTACTGCAAAAGCCTCATTTACTTCGAAGTAATCAATATCTGAAATTGATAAATTGGCTGATTTTAAGGCTTTTTCAGCCGCTATTACCGGTGAAGTGGTAAACCATTCGGGTGCCTGTGAAGCATCGGCATAGGAGATGATTTTTGCTAATGGTGTAAGATTATTCGCTTTCAAATATTCTCCTGATACCAATATTAAACTGGCGGCTCCATCGTTTATCGTCGAAGAATTGGCTGCTGTAACAGTGCCTTCTTTGGTAAATGCAGGTTTTAAACCGGGAATTTTATCAAAATTTACTTTTTTGTATTCTTCATCTTCCGAAATCAGACTTACATTTCCCTTACGATCTTTGATTTCTACTGATGCAATTTCTTTGGCAAAATTGCCATTTTGAGTATTTTCCGCTATTTTTTTGTAACAGTTTATCGCATATTCATCTTGTTCTTCTCTGCTAATTTCAAATTTTTCGGCAGTAGCATCAGCAAAACAACCCATGGCTTTTTGCTGGTAAACATCTGTAAGGCCATCTTTTGCCAAACCGTCAATCAATTGTCCGTTTCCATATCCGTAACCGTACCTGGCTTTTTCAAGATAAAACGGAATCTGCGACATGTTTTCCATTCCACCGGAAATCACGACCTGATTTTGTCCCAACTGAATACTTTGGGCGGCCAGCATAGTGGCTTTCATGCCCGATGCACACACTTTATTGATCAATGTAGTTGGGATTTTCTCTGACAAACCTGCACCCAAAGTTACCTGTGTAGCTGGTGCCTGACCAAGATTAGCTTGTACTACCGAACCATAAAAAAACTCGTCAATATGCTCCGGATTTATTTTTGACTCTTCGACTACTGATTTGGTAACGCTGCTTCCTAATTGTACCGCAGAAGTGCCCGAAAACATACCTCCAAAGCTACCAATAGGGGTTCTTTTTGCCGCAACTATATAAACTTCTTTCATTTATTATTTAAAATTGATAGATGTAAAGTTATTATAAAATATGAAAATTGATTATAATCGAAAAACAATTATTCGACTTGACTTTAAGTTGTTTTTTATTTGAATCGAAAAATTTGAAAAGGGTTACAGAAATGCTAATAGTTTGTAAATGCCTATAAAATAGGTACTTAAATTAAGAAGCTAAACATTTATGCGATTTTGAAAAAGAAAAAAATGGAGGTTGACTTAATGAAATTTTGTTTGTTTAGACAATTTGCTATTTCAATATCTGATTTTTAAAATTTTGTTTAGATATTTAAACAAAAAAAAACAGTGAATCTTTCTGAATTTCACTGTTTTCTTAGAAAAATATCGGGGTTGATTTAGATACTCTTTTTCTCTTTTTTTGTCTCTTCCCCTAATTTATACAATTGCTCCACACTTCTATAGCCCAGGACTTCTTTTACTACTTTTCCCGAAACAGGATCAATAAATAATAAGGTCGGATAGCCTCTTACAGGATATTTCATTCCAATGGCAGGACCTTCCCCTTGTTCCATGTCGATTTTAGCATTCACAAAATTTGCGTTGAAATATTCCCCCAATTTTTTATCAGGAAATACATTGGCCTGCATTTTTTTACATGGACCGCACCAACTGGTATAAGCGTCCAGGAAGATAAGTTTTTTCTCGGCCTTGGCTTTTTTCAAAATGTTGAACCAATTTCCTTTTTCAAATGAAATCCCCTCTGTTTGAGCATTCGCATTTATTGAACCCAGAATTAAAAAGAATAAAATAATTTTTTTCATGAATCAAATTAAAAATAAAATATATAGCCACTACAAAAAATGGCTCTGTTAAATTTCAAAAAAAGACCTGTTTAACAAACCTTTAACTAATCGTAATCTTCATCTTCATCAGATTTCCGGCCACTTCCTACCCGCATGCTGTCCAGATCGGTGTAGGTATCGTCGTATCCGTCTTTTTCATCATCTTTGGTTGAGTCTTCTTCCTCATCATTTACCGCCTCGTCTTTTGCCAGTTTGATGGCTTCAGAATTGGTCATTCTAATTAAATAATATTTATCCTCAGTCTCAAACGGCAATGCAGATACGTACTTACCTTCCCGGTCAGTAAAACGTATCAAATGATCAGCGTATCCGCCGGGATAAAACTCTCGGATGCTTTCCTGCATCTCTTCGGTTAGCTTGTCGTAATCCTTGATTACTTTAGGTTTAGTAATGTTCATTTCAATAAATATTAAAGAAAGACTTATTGATTAAAGTGTTTATTCCAATAATCGTGCAAAAAAAATTAATTTTTAAAACAAATATAAAAATATATTGAATTACGAAAAGAACAGAAGAAATGTTGTTTTAGTTTTCATGAAAATTATTTTTATATACTTAAAGAAATTAAAGAAAGTAGTATGTGGTTATATTTGTAAATAAATAGAGAAA
The DNA here is from genome assembly GCA_016722655.1 of Cytophagaceae bacterium. Taxonomy (NCBI): domain Bacteria; kingdom Pseudomonadati; phylum Bacteroidota; class Cytophagia; order Cytophagales; family Cytophagaceae; species Cytophagaceae bacterium. Next base: position 521,755 of record JADKIR010000005.1, on the reverse strand, counting down.
AAAAATGAAACCAGTATATAAAGCACATCCCTGGCATGGAATTCCGATTGGAAGTGAAGCACCTGAAATTGTAACTACTTTTATCGAAATAGTACCTTCGGATACCATCAAATATGAAATTGACAAGAATTCAGGTTTTTTGAAAATAGACAGGCCTCAAAAATACAGTAATATCGTACCCTCCCTTTATGGTTTTCTTCCTCAAACCTATTGTGGAGAAAAGGTGTCAGAGTATGCCCGTAAAAATGGAGCCGAAAAAGTGGAATTTGGTGATGGTGACCCGCTTGATATCTGTGTACTTTCCAGTCATCATATTTCCCATGGTGATATTTTACTTCAGGCGAGGCCTATAGGTGGTTTTTGTTTTATTGACAAAGGCGAAGCCGACGATAAAATAATTGCCGTTCTTTTAGGAGATCAGATTTATGGAAAATATAACGACATTACCGAATTGCCGGAAGGAATAGTTGAGCGTTTAAAACATTACTTTCTAACTTATAAAAATCTTCCGGGCGAACCACAACATTGTGAAATCGCTTATGAGTATGGCAAAGCCGGAGCTTCTGATGTTATTAAACATTCGATGGAAGATTACAGGGATTTGATTTTTAATCCTTTGAAATAAAAGCTTTTAATTTAATACATAATAAAAAAAGCGATGAGGTTGTCATCGCTTTTTTTTATAAATATCCTTTTTCAAAATATTATTTTCTGTTCATTACTTTTTTTACAGCATCAACTGTACGAGCAACGTTAGGTAAAGTAGCCTCAATCAAAGATGGTGCATAATGTAAAGGGATATCCATGTTGTTGACTCTGATAACCGGAGCATCAAGATAGTCAAATGCATATCTTTGAAGATGATAAGTGATTTCAGAAGAAATAGCTGCCAAAGGCCATGCTTCTTCTACAACCACACAACGGTTTGTCTTTTTTACTGAGTTAACCACTGTTTCGTAATCAATAGGACGTACGGTACGTAAATCAATTAACTCAACACTGATACCTTCTTTTTTCAGGCCTTCAATTGCCGGTAATACTACACGAGGAATCATTTTTCCAAATGAAACAATGGTAACATCGGTACCTTCCTGCACAATGTTGGCTTTCCCAATAGGAAGAATATACTCGCCATCTGGAATCATGCCTTTATCGCCATACATCTGTTCTGACTCCATGAAAATTACAGGATCATTGTCTCTGATTGAAGCTTTTAAAAGCCCTTTGGCATCGTAAGGATTGGAAGGAACCACAACTTTAAGACCAGGAGTATTGGCAAACCAGTTTTCAAAGTTTTGTGAGTGTTGAGCACCCAACTGTCCAGCATTTCCGGTTGGTCCACGAAATACTATCGGGCAAGAGTATTGACCTGCAGACATGGCCATGATTTTGGCAGCACTGTTGATAATCTGGTCGATGGCTACCAAAGAAAAGTTAAAGGTCATGAACTCAATAATAGGTCGGGTACCATTGATAGCTGCTCCTACACCAATACCTGCAAAGCCTAATTCGGCGATTGGGGTATCAATTACTCTTTTGGGACCAAACTCATCTAACATCCCTTGACTGGCCTTGTAAGCACCGTTATATTCGGCAACTTCCTCACCCATTAAAAATATAGTTTCATCGCGACGCATTTCTTCTGACATCGCCTCTTTTATCGCATCTCTGAATTGTATTTCTCTCATTTTGGCTTAAAAAAGTAATTTTAGAGCTGATATTGGCTCATTTGGTTTGCAAAAATACGACTACAATGTCAAAAACTAAAATACTATCTTATTGTTCCGGAAAAATATTCAAAGAAATTAACCAAAATCACCTCATTATGACAATTTAAGGCTATTTTCGAACATTAAAATATTAAAATTGAGAGTAAGTGGTTTGTTTATTTATCCCGTGAAATCATTAAAAGGCATTAGTCTGGAGGTTTCAGAAGTAGGATTTAAAGGTTTGAAATGGGATCGGAGATGGATGTTGGTTGATCAAAATAATCGTTTTTTGTCGCAAAGGGAATTCCCAGTTTTGGCAAAACTCAAAACTGAAATTTCGGATAACTATTTAAAAATTAGTGTTGAAAAGAAAAATAAGAGTATAAAAATAAAAATCGGAGAATTTCCTGTTGAAAAAATAACAGTTACTGTTTGGGATGATAAACTGGAGGCTTTGGTTTATGGAAGTGATATTAATGATTGGTTTAAGGAAATACTAGGAATGGAAGTCAGACTTGTATTTCAGCCGGAAGATTCTATTCGTGCAATCGATGGAAAATATGCAGTGACCGGCGAAGAAGAAACAAGCATGTCAGATGGTTACCCGATTCTGATTATTGGAGAAAAATCACTCGAATTTCTCAATTCAAAATGTCCTGAAAAAATAGATTTAGAGAGATTCAGACCTAACATTTTATTTGAAGGAGGAGAAGCCCATATTGAGGATAATTTCAAATCTTTTCAAATCGGTAGTGTAAAATTGTACGGCGTGAAGCCTTGTGCCAGATGTGTGATAACTACTATAAATCCTGTTACTTTGGAAAAAGGTAAAGAACCACTGGCAACACTTTCAACTTATCGAAAAGTCGGAAATAAAATTCTTTTTGGTCAAAATGTGGTTGTGCATAAGACGGGTGAAATCAGGGTAGGGGATATTTTGGTAATTAATAATGTGGTAATTACTAATTAATAATGGGGTAATTAATAATGTGGTAATTAATAATTGGTTTTAGAATAGATTAGAGGTTTTTGATGTTTAAGTTAAAATTTTTTTTTAAACACCTTTCTTTTGAGAAGATAAGGGTAAGTGAAAACAAAAAACCGGAACATAGTCCCGGTTTTTATGTAGCATTACCAATATGAATCAAGTCTTAAACTTGACTATATATTTTTATTAATAGTCGGCGTTTTGTGGGTCAAAATTTGCCCAGCCGGCAGTCCAGTCTGTACCGCCAAATGCACCAACGATAGTATTTGATTCAAATCCTGAAGGAAGCGTAGCTCCAGCAGTCAATAGTAATGATCCGGCTGATGGTAAGAAAGAAGGTTTTCCAGTGGCTGCATTGTAACCTGATGGAAGTCCTAAAGTTGAAATTTCAAGACCGAATTGATTTTTTCTTGAAGCATCTTTTAGTTTAGCTTCATCAGCACCAGACACAATAGGCTTGCTCATTCCTGCGAATATCAAACCTTTAAAGTCGTTTTTGCCATCCACGAAGTTCTTTTGTGTAGCAGCATCACCCAATTCAAATCCACCTTTTGGGAATGCACCCACTACCAAAGAGTTATAGATAGATATAGCTGAGTTACGTCTGATTCTGTAACCTGAACGGAATTTAGCATCAGGAGTTCCTTCCGCAATAAAGATGGAAACATTGGCAAATTTTGCACTGGTTTGTGGTGCTGCATCTGATCCGGAAGCATCGTTGTCAGATTCAAAACCATTGGAATCAGAACATGAACATTGGTCAGCTACTTTTGGATCTCTGAAAATATACCCATATTGAACGTTTCCGCTAAAGCCCCAGTCTGTATCGAAGTCATCATCAAGATTTTTGAATGAAATTAGGTGTTTTGGATTAACTGTTCCACCAAAGAATTCAAATCCGTCATCACCGTTACTTGAAACCTGAACATAGTCAATAGTAGTTCCACTACCTACACCACCCATAGTTAGACCGTTGATCTCTTTGTCGGTTTCGAAAGCAATTCCTCCAAATTCAATTCTAACATACTTTAAAATACCTGAGTTATCTGCGGCATTGCTACCACCAAAAGTCGAGATATTTTCTCCTTCAATTGTTGCCGGAGTTTTGTTAACCGGAGCATTTCCTAGGATGATGATTCCACCCCAGTCACCAAGGTTTCTTGAACCTTTAGCTTGGTTTGAAGTAAATACAATTGGCTTAGCCACTGTTCCTTCAGCCATAATTTTAGCACCTGGCTTAATAATAAGTGTGGCTTTAGTGGATTTGTCTCCTTTGATAATTGTACCTGGCTCTATGGTCAAAGTTGCACCTGATTCTACATATACAAAGCCTTCCAAAAGGTATTTGTTAGCGGCTTTCCAGGTTGTATTGGTGGTGATAGAACCTTTTATGGTAAGGTTTTCACCCACAGGCGTAGTGTCCTCATCTTCGTCATCTGTTCTATCACAGGCAGTAAAAGTAAGGCCAATGCTTAAAAGTAGTAAAAACAGAACTCTGAAATTGTTTTTCATAATTTTCGTAATTAATTAGTAAAAAGGAGTTTATATTAAAATTTGTAATTTACTGAAATGGTATAATTTGATCCTCTTTTATATTCCTGAAATATGCCATCGGTATCAGTTATGTTGTTGTCACGATTAGTATCCTGAATCAATCTGAAAGTTTGGTTGAGTAAATCCTGAACACCCGCTTTAAATTCTACTTTACCCAAAGTTTTGGTTAGGTTCAAATCAATGGTATGTCTAGGCATTTCAAATACATTTGAACTCAAAACATTGTCGCCAATTACATAAATTCTTTTTCCAACTGTATTGTAAAGGGCATTGGCTTGTAAACCATATTTTGGCAAAGTATAAAACAATCCGGCATTTACGAGATAAGGCGATTGTCCCTGCAAATAGCGGCTTTGATCAGAAACACCACTCACTGTCACACTTGATTGAATGAGTGAACCGTTTAATACTGCCATCAGGTTTTTGTTGATTTCCTTTCTGATTTCCATTTCAACTCCTGTAGAGTAGGCCGATTTGGCATTGGAAACTGTAAAAGCAAGAGCACTACCGTTATAGAATATTGAGGCCTCAATTGGGTTTTTGAAATCTTTGTAGAATACTCCAAATGTGATCAATTCAGTTTCAGAAGGATAGAAGTCATATCTTAAATCTAAATTTTGAACCGATGCAGTTTTGAGGTTTTTATTTCCTCTTCTTGATACATCAAATGCAAAGTCATAATAAGTAAATGGGGCTAACTCTCTGAATTCAGGACGGTTTACCGTACTTCCAAATCCAAATCTCAGGATATTTTTTGCATTGAATTTATAGAAAGTATTCAATGACGGTAAAGTGCTGAAAATAGGGTTGTTTACATCGATTTTTGCACCACCACCTCTTTCTCTACTCTGAAGGGTTTGTTGGTTAAACTCTTCGCGTAATCCAAGATTTAGGTTAAATTTCTCAGAAATTGGAAGAGCAAAATTTATGTATCCAGCTGTCAAAAGATTCTGGGCTGTATATTTATCATCATTGTTTGTTCCTTCAGAATAAAATACTCTGGTGGGGCTTAAGTTTTCTGAATTAAAAAACTTTTCAGGACTTAAAGAAAGCAATTCTGAAGTGATACGGTTAGGGTTTACAATTCCAAACCAACGTGCAGCAAACAGACGATCCTTATATTCGGAATAAACACCTACTTTCAATACTTTATTGAGTTGTTCGTCCTGATTCTTTTTGATTATTCTGTCATAGTTTACAGTTCCGGTAACTACGAATTCATCCATGCTTGAATAAAATCTTGCCGCTTGAGTAAGGGTTGGCGACTCAAACTGTTGAAGGTCCATTTTATAGTCATCATTGCTGCCCATAACTCTTGAAGAAGTAAACCTTCTAAAATCAGGCTCATTTCTTACCGTATAACCAAAACCGCCAATCCATTTTAATTTCGAAATTTCACTTAATTCATGAGTTCCGTTTAACTGACTGGAGATAATGCTCTTCTGTTCGTATCTGAATGACTGGTTAAAAATTTCCAGGTTGTTTTCATACAAATTACCATTCCTGGTTACGGTCTCTTTTGAAGCCAGCTGGTTAAACAGGTTTCTGAATTCAATTTTATTTTTTGGATTTAAGATCAAGGCCCAGTTGCTCATTGCACCTAATCTGATATTGTTGGAATAACTATTGTCAGAGAAGTCGTTCTGAACGTTTCCATCGTAGAAAAATCTGTTTTGTTTGATATCGAAATTGGTGTGTGTATTAGAATAATTGATATAGCTAAAATTGGTCAACTCTTTTCTTCCAAAGAAAAATCTTCTTGAGTAATTGATATTGGCTCTTATATCAGGATTTACATTCTTGGTCTGCAAATCATAATAATTATTCAGACCTTTAAATTCATTGATGATGTCTGAAGTAGAGGCATAATTGATAACTTTTTTGGTGGAAGGGAAGCCATCAGGAAGACTTCTGAAAGCACTGCCAAATCCTATTCCGTCAAGCCCTGAGCCACTATGATCCTGCACTTTCATACCTGTGGTATTAGTTCTGTATCCCAAACCAAAACCTACTGATAGATTGTTGCCATCAGGAACAGTTTTTGTGAATATTTTTATAGCACCACCAGCGATATCTCCTGGTAACTCAGCGGAAGGTGATTTAAACACCAACATTCTGTCAATGGCAGTACTTGGAATCAGGTCAAAAGAGAAAGATTTTATATCTACTTCGGTAGATGGGGTTACAATATCATTTAATAATACTGTGTTATATCTTTCATTTAAACCACGAATCACGATGAATCTTTCATCAAAAATCGAAACACCTGGTACTCTTCTTACCACCTGAGATGCATCACGATCCTGAGTTTTGGTGATTTGCTGTGAAGAAACACCCACAGCAATGGTTTGCATTTGTTTCAGTTCTGAGATTACAGCCACTTCGGTGCCTGTCATTCTTTGACCTTTAACGACCAATGCATCCAATACTTTCGAATCTTCTACTAATTCTGCATTGATGATGGTTGATTTATCGGCCTCGACTCTCACATTTTCAATTGTGATGGGTGTAAAACCGATACTGGAAATAAGTATTTTATAGATACCCGGATTTACCTTGGAAAATGAAAAATCGCCATCTACGCCTGTTACTGCTGCTAATGGTGTACCATCAATTTTTACTGTGGCACCTATTGCGGCTTCATTGATAGCTTTTTCAATAATTTTACCTTTGATACTTCCTGATTGGGCGAATGAAAAAGAAAAGGAGAATGATAGTGTAAATAATAATAATAGTCTGAACTTGTTCATTAATATTGGTAGTTTTGATTCTGATGCAAAACTACAGGGCCAATGTTAAGTGAATGTTAAGCCAATGTTATGTTTGTGTTGTCAGTGTTAAATGCTCCATTTTTTTAAGAATTTATTTGTGTTTCATTTCAATAAGATTTCTGGGATTTTAAAATTTTCGGATTAAAATTTATAAAAAATAGGTTATGTCCACAATGTTAAGTTTTTTTAAAAATATACAATTGTTAATATTTTTTTAATCTAAAAGTATCATTTTTGATTGATATATATCAAGTAATATTTAACAAAGTTTCGCTTTTTATTTATATAATAAATGCTTAAATATATATATTATGTTAATTTTGAGTAATTTCGAATATATTTTTCTTATTTTAATTCTAAATATTTTACGAATTAGTAATTGAAGTGAAAAAAAATAAAAAAATATTGATTTTTTTTGGCCAAAAATTTTTCAATTCAAAATTATGTATTACATTTGCAGTGTCAATATGACAAAACGACAAGAGAAATAAGAAATTAAAGATAAAAGTTGTGTGGATTTAGTAGCGGGAAAGGCTGGAACGTTTTGTTCCAGTCCTTTTTTTTTATACCTACCCTAAAAATTTATCCTATATATTCGCTTCAATTATTAAAAATTTATGTTTTACATTTATTCAGGATTGAGTTCAGGGCTTGTTTTGGGTGCTGGAGTAGGTAATGTGAAAATTACTTTGATTAAAAATACACTCGAATCAGGGATAAAATCGGGAATGGTACTTTTGGCAGGAGTGGCTTTGTCTGATATGGTGCTAATTACACTCGTAAATATCAGCGACAGACTTTTTAAAATCAGAGAGAATTGGCAACAGATTATTTTTTCCGGGACAGGGGTAGTTTTTATAATCCTTGGGCTTTTCCTTTTTATAAAAACATTATTTTGGACAAATGCGGAGGACGATACCAGATTTAAGAATTTTAGAAACTTAAATCCATTTATTATTGGATTTTTAATCAATACCTTAAATCCGTATAATTACCTGACCTGGATGGGATTTCTTGTTTTCTTAAATAAACTGAAAGCAGGTTTTGAAGACAAACTTCTCTTTTTCTTTTTTGCTCTATTGGGAATGATGATTATTGATGGACTGATTGTACTAAATATCAAAAAAGCCAACTGGTTATTGAAATACAAAAAACAGCTGTCTATTCTTAATGCTTTGATATTTATTGGTTTAGGCTTGAAGTTGCTTTTGTGATTCCAAAAACTCCAGCCAGTTATCTTTGGTTTTGCCTTTTAATACTCTCGGGAATTTATTTTGGCCTCCCATTTTGTTGTTGGCTTTCATCCAATCAATAAAGTGATTATTAGGTAAAATAGAGACTTTAATTTCGTCCAATGCATGATTCCGCTCAACTGCATAATCATCATTCAGAATTTTAAGAAAATTATCAATTTGTGTCCCCACGGTTTCTGGTTCAATCACCGTTGAATCAGATCCAATAAACCAATGATGACCAAAGCTTTTTTGGGTTTTAAATGACATTACCCCAAATTCCTTGATTTCTATATTACTTTCAACTGATAAAAGTTTGATGGCTTTGTTGAGGTTTTCGACAGATAGGTGTTCACCACAAACGCTCAAAAAATGTTTTGTGCGACCGGTAATCTGTATCAAAGCTTCTTGGGTATCCATAAATTTGATAGTGTCGCCAATCAAATATCGCCAGGCACCTGAGCAGGTTGTAAGGAGTAAAGCATAGTTTTTGTTTGGTTCAACATCTTTTAATGTAAGTGCTTTGGCATCGAAAAGAATATTTCCTTCCTCATCAAAATTATCATCATTAAATTCTACAAACTCGAAATAGATGCCTCCATTGGTGACCAGTTTTAAACTTTCTTTGGGTTTATTCTGATAAGCGATAAATCCCTCTGAAGCAAGATAAGTCTCTATAAAATGAAATGGCTTTTCGGGATTTAGTAATTTTTTGAAACTGTCAAGATATGGTTCGATTGAAACACCACCCCAACCAAAGGAAATGAGATTGGGCCAAATTTCCTGTATGTTGTTTACTTTATAATGTGAGATGATTCTTTCGAATAAAAGTAAAATCCATGCGGGAACTCCAGCTACAAATGAAATGTCCCAATGTGGTGCCATTTCCACAATTTTATCGAGTTTGTTTTCCCAATCCCGCTCACTGCTGATTTTTTTACCGGGTTTATAAAAATTCTCAAACCAAAATGGAATCTTGCCAGAGGTGATTCCGCTGAGGTCCCCCTCAAAATGATCATCACAACGGTTAAGCTGAGTGCTGCCTCCAAACAACAAATAACCCTTTGTAAAACTGGAAGCCGGAATGGATGTGAAGTTTGCCAGAGAAATGACCTGGTTGATACTGGTTTTATGTATCGACTTTATCATTTCTTTTGTTACCGGAATGGCTTTGGAGGCTGCTTCTGATGTGCCTGAACTCAAGGCAAAATATTTTACTTTTCCGGGCCAGGTGATGTCAGAGTTTCCATTTCGTGTTTTGAACCACCAGTTATTGTACATGGTTTCGTAGGTGTGAACAGGAATTGTCTGATTAAAATTGAGTAGTAGTTTATTCTTATTTTTTCTTTTCAGAATTTTCTTAAAATCATAATATCGGCCAAATTCGGTATCCTGAGCTTTTTTCAGGAGTTTCCGTAATGCAATTTCCTGTTGTTTATGAATTGTCCTGATTTTTTTCGACTTGATGATATTGGCGATTTTCAGGCCAGTTTTAATGGTAATTCCGGTAAAATCCATATTTAAATGTTACTTAAATGCAAAAATAGCATTTGGAATATTAAGCAATTGTTAATTTTTACCTATGCCATTTTAAATTAGAAATTAAAATTTAACTATTTGATAATAAATAGGATATATTGAGTTAACATGATAAAGTGATTTTTGTAAAAAAAACTTACGTTTGAACTTTAAGCATAAAACCGTAGTCATGTCTGACCTGCATTTGGGCTCAAGTGGTGCCAAAGCAGTAGAAGCGACTGAATTTTTGAAGTTAAATACCTGCGAAAGATTAATTCTCAACGGCGATATCATTGATGCCTGGCAGCTAAAGAAATACGGGTCATGGAAGAAAACCCACACAGGATTTTTCAGGGTAGTATTAAAGATGATGGAGAAAATGAACACCAAAGTCTATTATATCAGGGGTAACCACGACGATTTTCTTGACCAGGTGTTGCCTCTTGTGGTGGGAAAAAACTTCCAGATCAGACGTGATATGATTCTGAAATCTAAAAACCGGAAATTTTTGATTACCCATGGTGATATTTTTGACTCGGTGACTTCGCATATGAAATGGCTGGCTCATCTTGGAGACTATGGCTATACTTTTTTGCTTTGGCTCAATAAGTTTTACAATAAATACCGCACTTTAAGAGGCCTGCCTTATTATTCTCTTTCGCAGGCAATCAAACAAAAAGTAAAGGCAGCCGTAAATTTTATCTCTGATTTTGAAATTAAATTAACAGAATTGGCACGCTCTAAAGGCTGTGACGGAGTAATATGCGGACACATACACAAGCCCGCGATGAAAGAGATTGATGGAATCTGGTATTTTAACTCCGGTGATTGGGTCGAAACGCTTTCCGCCCTGGTTGAGGATCATAATGGCAACTGGGACGTAGTGTATTTTCATAAAGTAGAAAAATTAGAAATCATTTCCGAAAAACTAGTGGTAGAGTTTCCCTTAGGTTCAACCGTAATCGCATCATAATATGGAAATTGGATTTATAATTCAGGGAGAAGGCCGCGGGCACCAAACTCAGGCGGTGGCTTTGTCAGAAATTTTAGTTAAAAATGGCCACAAGGTAGTTTTTGCCCTGGCCGGGACTGCAGATATTAAAAAGCAATCGGTGTTGTTGAAAAATTGCCCCAATTTTGAGGTTTTACCCTTTTTGAGTCCCTCACTTGCTTATAATCAAAAAACCAAAGAGCTTAGCATTCTGAAAACCGTTACAGATTCACTTCCTCGTTTGCCTCAGTATTTTAAAAGCCTGAAGGTGATAAAAAATATGGTGGAGACCTATCAGCCAGATGTAATCGTAAATTTCTATGATTTTTTGGGAGGAATATTTTCTGGTTTTTTAAACCGTTTTGATGTGCCGGTTGTATGTATAGGTCACCAATATCTATTGCTCAACAGTGTGTTTGAATATCCTCAAAATCAAAGATTAGATCGCTTCTTTGTAAACTTCAATACAAAAATTACCTCTTTGAAAGCTGATAAAATGCTGGCTTTGTCTTTCAGGAAGTTTTGGTCAGAGAAAAATATTCATACTGTGCCGCCGCTGCTAAGGTCTGAATTAAAACTACAAGAGGTTTACAATGAGAACTTTATTCTGGTTTATGTTACTCAACCCGAATTGATTACCGATGTTATAACTCAATGCAAACTTTACCCGGAAGAGAATTTTGAGATGTTTGTGGATTTGAAAGATGATATAATGCTACCGGCCAATCTGAAAATAAACCCTATCTCCAATTCTCTATTTTTGGAACGTATGGCTGCTTGTAAGGGGCTGATCAGTACAGCAGGCTTTGAGTCTGTTTGTGAGGCCATGTATTTAAGTAAGCCCGTAATGATGGTGCCGGTAAAGAACCATTATGAGCAAAAATGCAATGCCTTCGATGGAGAAATGTCTGGAGCCGGAATATTCTCTGAAAATATAGATTTTGGAAAGTTTCTTAACTATTTGAAATCTGACAAATATCAAAGTAAAAATCACCGTAAATGGTTTGATCAAACTGAAAACATGTTTTTGAATGAACTTGAGAGTTTGGTTAAAGGTGAAAACCTGGCTATTCAAAAATAGATCCAGAATCAGCTGATATAAGAATAGGATAAGAGTCTTTTATCCTAACAAACTAGGTTTAATTTTTTGGGTTAAAAATTTATAAACACCCTAAAAATTTTGAAAGATAATTTTTCAGAATTAATAGTAAACAGAGCAAAAGTATTGAAATTGATATTTCCAGAGATTTGATAATAGTTGGGTAATTATCTGATTTTATTGTTAAAATTGTTTAGAAATAAGGGTTAAATCAAGTGATTTAACCCTATTTTACTCATCATTAACAAATAAAAATTACCCTATGAATTAGTGGAATATTGTCAGGTTGTCTGAAATAGATTTTTGGGGTATATCTTTGGTTTTTATAAAATCGATGCCCAGAGTTTTGGCTACTGTTGCGGCTATTTGAGATTGAAAAGTATTTCCACCTTTTTGTACTTCACCTTTTTTGGCAATATTTGGCCCTATTGCTGCTGCCCATATCTGCGATGCACCTTTGATTCTTATGCCATGGCTCGTCCATTCCGATTTGGTTTTGTCACCCCGACCATGGTCAGTAGTAAGTATAAAAGTGGTTTTGTCTTTGTATTGAGGCATTGACTTGCACAGCTCCCAAAGGTCTTTCAGGTAGTTGTCATAAGCATGTGCAGCCTCCAGATAATCATCATATTTGCCTGCATGAGCCAAACCATCAGTATCATCAAGTGAAATATAAAGCACTTTAGGTTGATTACTTTTCAGATATTCTCTTGCCTGGAAATAAGTAATAAAATCATGCCGTTCTGCATGTCCTTTGGGTGCCAGCATTTGAATATCGTTGAGAAGATTTTGTGTGGGACCCGGATTTTGAGTTACAAGGTCATGACCGGCGTTAACCGGAATTTTATTTCTTTCAGTATTTATGATATAAGGAAATACGTCCCAGGTAGAAAAGGCAGCAATTTTTCCCTCAAATTCCTTTTTTTGATTTAGAAACTCAAAAACGGTTATGTTTTGGTTTGGCTTTTTGTCGTTGGAATTCACCAGGCTGTCGGCATAACCGGTGAGCATTTCATTGTAACCCGGGTAGCTAAACCAATAATTGTTTTCAACATCCATAAAATTGCCTTTCCAGCGGTTGCCAAGTACCGTACCATCTATTGCAATTTTGGACCAGAAAAAGGGCATTAATTTTTGTCTTCTAAGGTTTATATCTGCATCGTAGTATTTCTTCATCAGACCGCTTTTGTCTGAAGAAAATTGTTGGTTTGAGGCAATAAGGGTGTCGATTCCGCCAAATACTTCCTGCCAACGCAGCCCGTCTGTTGTAAATAGAATTACATTTTCGGCGTTTTGGGCTATTGAAATATTTTTTAATAAAAATAGAAAACTAAAAATTATAAATCGGCAAAGAGTTTTCATGAAAAAGGCTAAATGATTAAAAAAAATAAGGGAGTGTTATTTCACTCAAAATTCAGGAATATTTTAAGTATTGATTTGAAAAAGTACCATCAGGAAACAGATCTATCAAAGCATAACCCGGAGCAGTCTTTTTGTAATTCCCCATCCACCAGTTTCCACTTACGGCACCATTGCAAAAGTAGGTCACCGAATTATAGTCTATGCGGTCATTGAGATGTATGTGCCCGCTAATCGCCAACTTGATGTTGGGGTAGTTGTCAAATAGTTCAATCAATTCTTCAGCATCACCATGCATCCAGGTTTCCGGAACTCTCCATTCTCCGTTTTTAAAATTTTTGCCATCTAAAAAAACACAAGCAGACAAAATCGGTATATGCGACACTATCATCACAAATTTTTGTTCAACCTGGCTTTGCTCAAGTCTGGATTTGAGCCAGTTAAACTGTTTTTCGTCTATTTTTCCCTGATATCCTTTTCCTTCTGTTTTGCTTTGAATACTGTCTAAAACCAATATTTTCCAGTTTTCTTTGTTGATTTCGTAATATGATTTATCAATTTCAAGCTGGTTCATTGCTTCCAGCTTCCCAGATTCAAAATTATCTTTATTGTTGTCTTTCCTGAAAATATCATGATTCCCAACGCAATGATGAATAGGCAAGCCATTTTCACTTTTCAATACTTTCCCAAACAAATCCCACTGTCGATCAATACTGTTTTCGCTGGCACCATGTAAACCCATGATAGCATCCCCACCATTGATGAGCATATCGGGTACGTGGTCGAGAGATTGAATATGATGTAGGCATTTTTCAAATCCTTTTGCTGCACCGATATGAGGTTGAATATGCGTGTCAGTAATATGGGCAATCCTGATCGGGCGGTTTGATAATTGGGCTTTTAAAGCAGACGGCACACTCAGGCCACCGGTAATTAATGCCAGATTTTTGATTAGACTACGTCTCTGCATTAGTTTTTTTTACAAAATTGGTAATTCAATATCAACCAAAGATTATGGTAATGTTATGAAATTATTGTGATTGTTTAAATGATTGAAATTTAATGTTTTGTTAATATCTGAGAATTGAGTTGTGATAAAATGAGGGGTATTTTTGGTAAAAAAAATATATGTCAAATATAAAGATGGTGGCCTTTGACATGGCCGGAACTACTGTAAGAGATCAAAAAGAAGTGGAAACCTGTTTTGCAATGGCATGTGTGAAAATGGGTTTAAAGACTTCTGTTGAAAGAATTTTGTCTCTTCAGGGTTACGCCAAAAGAGAGGTTTTTAATTTACTGTGGTCTGAGCAAATTGGTCGTAGCGACCCAAATCTGAAACATATTGTAGATGAATCCTATCTGACTTTTTGTGAAATCCTGGAAGATCATTATTATCATTCTGAAATAGTTCCAACTGACTATACGCTTGAGGTTTTTGAATATTTAAAATCAAAAGATATAAAAATCGCTTTAACCACCGGATTCTACCGAAAAGTGGCCAACATAATACTTGAAAAACTGGGCTGGCTACAGGATTTGGATAATCAATATATTGCACAAAACAAAAATGCTATTATTGATATTTCAGTCACACCCGATGAAGTAATTGCCGGAAGGCCTAATCCCGCAATGTTAATCAGAGCAATGCAGGTTTTTGGCATAAAAGATCCTTTTGAGGTAATTAATATCGGAGATACGCCTGTTGATATACTTTTTGGAAAAAATGCCAGTGTGAAATATGCCTTTGCAGTTACCAATGGTACTCATTCCGAATCACAATTGACAGGCCTGGGTGCCGATGCTCTTTTGAAAAATATTGGAGAACTTAAAATGTACATTTAATATTATGAAATACGATTTAATAATAGTTGGTGCCGGAGTGATGGGGACATTCCACGCTTTTCATGCCGCAAAAAAAGGTAAAAAAGTGCTTTTGCTTGAAAAAAATGCCAGGCCTGTCGGGTCAACCATTCAAAATTTTGGTCAGGTGGTTCCTTCCGGTTTAGATCCTTTCTGGCAGAAATACGGTCGTAGAAGCCTGGAAATCTACAACGAACTGCAAAATACTGAAGACTTAACTTTGGTAAAAAATGGCAGTGTTTATATTGCTTCTGATGAAGATGAATTGCTTTTAATCAAAGAGCTGCAACAAATTAATGACAATTTGGTTTATAAAAGCGAGTTGCTTGATGCTAACCAAACGGCCCTGAAATTTCCGGATATAAATAAAGAATACATCAGAGGGTCTATTTTTTTTGCCGACGAATTCAGTGTAGATTCTTCTAAATTTATTTACAAAGTGCTATCATTTTGTCAAAAATATTATGAAGTAGATTACAGACCCAATAGTACCGTAACAGATATAAAAGAAACTCAGGGTGAGGTATATATCAAAACTGCAGCAGGGAAAATATTTTGTGGAAGGGAAGTTATTGTTTGCGGAGGTTACGAGACTTCCATTTTGTATCCTGAAATATTTGAAGACAGTGGCCTTGAAATGGTAAAACTTCAAATGCTAAAAACTATACCACTTCATCATATTGATTTGAAATCTAATATTCTCACCGGACTTACAATCAGAAGATATGAGGCATTTGAAAGTTGCCCTTCATTTCACCAGATTACAACCCCACAAAAATATCAGGATTTAAAAGCCGAAGGAATCCATATTCTTTTCAAGCAATTGCCCGACAAAAGTATCATTATTGGAGATTCACACCATTATGCTCCTGTCACCGATACTGAAAGCCTGGGTTTGGGTGTAAATGAAAGGGTAAACAAACTTATGAAAGAGGAAGCCCGTAAAATTATTAATGTTAAAGATGAAGAATATGCTCAATCCTGGGCGGGTTATTATGTGCAGCACCCCGATGGAATATTTGAATTCCAGGTTTCAGAACATGTTTCCATCAGGACCGGAATCGGTGGCAAGGGAATGACGAGTTGTGCAGGATATACTGAAGAAAAAATCAATGAACTATTTCCAGATTGATGTTTTCAGAAATATTTTGTCTTTTTCTCTTTACTTCAAAAAACAGAAATTGACCCACCACTACCAATATTCCAATAATGGCAACCCCGTTGCTGAGCTCAATGAGTATTATTTTGGGGTCTTTCATGGGATCCCAAAATTCTTTTAAAATCATTAATACTACAGAGCCTAAATATCCGAAACTATCGCAGATATAAATGAAGAATCCTGCGTTTCCACGAATGTTGAGTAGCGGAATCAAGCGGTCAAAAAATGCAATCTGGATAATCAGATAAGGCAAATAAAAGGCAAAACCTTGCAGGATCATCCATGTACTGCCGGTAATTTTGTCTAATGCCATTTGATTGTTGGCAAAAGAAATCAATATCAGGCATAGGATAAAAATCAGATTGATAGCAATAAGTGCTTTTTTGTTATTCTTAAAAATATTGAGAAATAAAATTGATAAAAATACCCAAACCGAGATCCAAATTTCAGTTTTTGCAAAAACTGAAATCTCGTGGTTTGCCTGAACGGAGTGCCATATTTCAATGCTGAAATTATCTCGAAAATCGCGGATGGTAGTCAAAAAAGCATAGAATATTACAATCAAAGTCACCCCTAAGCCATAATTTTTCAAAATCTCATTTTTATCTCTGCGGTTCATGGCTTCTCTCTTTTTCTTCAGATTTTGCTCTGTTTGGGAGGGACGGGGAATGTTGCCCAGCATCCATAGGAAAAACAATAAAAGCGGTAGGAAAATCAAACCGATAAATGCTGGCATACCAAATTCAGACATATTGGTGAAGCTTTGTATCCACAAGTACAGGCTTTTGAAGATTCCGGAAGTCATAATCATATTTATACTCAAACCCAAACCCAGGAATTCTGTAAATCTGCGTCCTTCCAAAAAACTAAAAATTACCCCATAAACCATTCCTAGCGGTAGGCCATTGATAAACATCCCGATGAATTTGTATTTTAAGGGCAAAATTCCAAAAAGAAATAAGGCAACTTCTGAGATTACTATTAAGGCGATTATAAGTTTAATTCGTGTTCCTGAGGTCAACTCTGAGATTACTTTTATACCGATAAATTTGGACAGCATATAGCCAATTACCTGAGATAAAATAAAAACGGTTTTTGCGTTAATACTGTAAATTTCGATGCCTTCAAATACCCCTGTGGAAAAAGGTTTTCTAAATGCATAGGTGCAAAAATAAGCTCCAAATGCAGCAATAAATGCCCAAATGTGAAGTTTCAAAGAGCTGTTTTTCAGTTGGTTTTGTAATGATTCCAATTGGCTTTTTTTTGTGCAAATTGGAAATCTAATATTACCGGAAAGTAACCTGATTTTTATGAAATAATTAAGTTCGCAAGGAATATTAAAAAACCTCACGAACTTTAAGAAAAGCCAAAAGGATTATTTTCAGATTGTCCTTAGGTATCTCCTGATTATTTCAAGTATATCTTCGAGGTCGGGTAGGGGAGTATTGGGGATTTTTCCGAGATCATCCCATTTCCTAAGCAAAATACTTTCTTCAAAATAGGGTGCTTCTTTAAATGAAATTGCTTCATTTTCTGTCATAATACCTCCCTGAAATTCCAGCGTTTTTTTACTGGCATCTGAAAGGCTGTCATAATATTCTTTATCTGCAAAGCACAGATATCTTTTGGCTTCTACATGGTTATATACAACCGTCTGTATTTTTTCAGAAAAACCTCGTTCTTTTAACCAGTTTTTGGCAATTAACTCATGATCTTTATTTCCAAAACCATCCATATCCTGACCTTGCATTAATGGATCTTCGATCATATGCCCGATATCGTGCAGAAATGCTGCCACCTGCATATCAATGGCCTGATCTTCACTCAGTGCCAACAAGAGGCATTGGGCTCCATGCTCATATTGTGAGATTTTCTCACCATAGTAGGCTTCCCCTCCTTTTAGGGTAAAGATTTTTTTTATCTCCCGAATTGTCTTTTCCATTTTATTTAGAATGAAGAAAAGCGGGATAAAATATCCCGCTTTTGAAACTGGTTTTTTTTAACCTAAACTTTAACTATGATCTTTATTTTAACAACCACATTTTGTCATTGATGTCATCTTTGCCCCCAAACTGGCGATCAATGGCAGCTTTGTAATTAGTGGTATTTGTAGTTCTTTCGCTCAAAGGATATTGCCATCTCACTGCGATGCGGTTGGAGTTACCGTTACCCACACCCTGATACAAAGTAGGGAATCCGGTGCGTCTCCAGTTGAAATAGGCTTCCATTCCTGAGTTCATGAAAAATGCCAGATATTTTTGAGTCAGGATATTCTCCAAACCTTTTTCAGCAGAATATTTCACATTGGGCTGCGATAAATAATCAGCCGTATTGAAATTATAGCTGAATGTGGCAAAATCAGTTGCATTTTTACCACCTGTTTTTGAATATGTAAAGGTGTTGTTGCCTTCTTTGATACCATAAAATCCTAAAGATGCTTTTACTCCTTTTTCATACCAATCAGCAGCTGCTCCTGTAGCCCAACTACGGTGCAATCCTTCAGCAATATTGAAACACATTTCAGGGTAACCCACGATAAATGTAGCTTCACCTACGTAGTTGGTGTAATATCTGTTACGATTTTGAAAAGAATATTGACCAGGTGCAAAGTCAGCACCATTGCTGGTACCCGCTTTAAATGACATATCAGCAAGGTCTTCGGCAGAACTGGCACCTTTATAGGCACTAAAATCACTTGGTTTTTTTCCTGATTTAAGTTCAGAACCTGCCGGCTCGCAAGTTAAAAATACCCGAGGGTCATTACGTTCTGTCAATCTTTCCACATAAGCTTGTGACATATTTTGACGTGTAGCATCAAAACCGAAGTTATCAGGGTTTGATGGATATTTATTATTTTGGTTACTGTTAAATAATAAACTCTCATCATTTGAGGCTAATAATGGGTATTTCGAAGGATTATTGATTATGCTGCTAAACCTTCCTTTTATGTTTAAATCCGAATCAGACTCTTTTGAACTAAGCGTAGTAAGTATTCTTAATTGAAATGCATTTACCGCTTTTTGCCATTTTTTCAGATCGCCACCAAAATAAATATCACCGGTTACATTTGATTTTCCACTTGCAATCAATTCTGCCATTTCTGTATTTGACTCATCCAACCAGGTCAGGATTTGCTTGTAAACTGCTTTTTGATCATCGTATTTCGGTGCAAAGTTTTCTGTACCTGCAAGAGCTTCAGTTAAAGGTAAATCCCCCACTCTTTTGCTCATTTGGTCATAATAAAACGCTCTGAAGAATTTACCAAGGGCGGAATAAGGATTTTTAGCGGCTTCTCCAGACCTGATGGCTTCTTCTTCCATTTTAATAACATTTTTCAATGTGTAAAAATGGTTAGGCATTTCTGACCATGTATATTCATTGGTAGCATAATAGTTATAATTGGAGCAATAAAATTGATTCCAACGCATTTCTGCCGAAAATGGCCTGCCAGTGCTGTTGTACAAAGCATATTCTACTTCTTTCAAAATCAATGAAGCAGGTACATTTACTGGTCTGTTGGGGTCTTTTTCAAGTGCTGAAAAATCTGTTTCGCAGCTTGAAATAGTCAAGCCCAATATTCCGATTATTATTAATGATAATTTTTTCATTTTTTTTCAATAATTTTTTAAATGAGAAATCTTAGAATGTAAGATTTAAGTTAACACCATATCTTCTTGTTGAAGGTGTCTGTAAACCTGAAGAACCGCCATCCAGATATTGGTTAAGGTCAATGTCTTTTTTCTCAGCGAAATACAACAAATTACGACCCACTACAGAAACACTGATTTGTTGAATTCCTGATTTACTGAACAATTTCTTAGGAATCTGATACCCAATAACCACTTCTCTTAGCATTCCGAATGATCTTGACATCAAGTTACCTTCATCAGAGTTGTAATATCGGCTCACCCAGTCCTGCAAATATTGCTTGGTGGTATTTGGAGTATAAGTCAATTCCGCATAGTTTGTAACATTTCCATCTGCATCATATTTGATGGTGGCACCGTTAGCTACCTGCACTCCCTCTCCTACATAAGATTTAACACCCAAATAGTCCTGATATCTGGCATCACCCATAGCACCTGTAACCAGGTCAATATGACGACCACCACGGAAGGTTTGTTTCTGAACATAGTTTGAGATTACCCCACCAATACGTCCATCAAACTGGAAACTAAGATTTACACCTTTATATTCAAACTGGTTGTTGATTCCAAAAACAAATTTCGGAAGCATGTTACCCAGATACTGAGAAACAGGAGCATATATTGGTCTTCCTGAAGCATCATTGATGATTTGACCGTCCGGAGTTTTTACGAAAGCTCTTCCATAAAACTTATCCATTCTGTCACCTATTTTAAGAAAAGTATTTAAGCTTTCTACGCCAGGATATATTTCCTTCAGTGTTTCCACATAAGTTGAATAATTGGCTACAACATTCCAGTTTAGACCTTCAGCGTTTTTGATTGGACTTCCTGTCAATGACACTTCAACACCTTTTTTCTGAGTTTTGATACCGTTAACAAGAGCAGAAGAGTAACCAGATGTGCTCGAGATTGGGAGGTTGAAGATTTTTGGACCTTCATCAGAGATAAAATAGGTGGCTTCCAAACCAATTCTGTTTTGAAGGAATTTTAAATCTAAACCAAGTTCTGTTTGTGAAGTAGAACTTGGAATTAGATTGGGGTTATTTAGGGAGTTGGTATAAGAGGCAGAAGGAGTATTGTTATAAGAATATAAAACCGAATAAACTGCTGAATTTTGGTAAGTAGGGCCATCATAAGGTGAAGAATAAGATTCCCCATAAACCAGACCAGGTGCAGATGCAATAGATCCGGTTGTCAAACCATCCTTAACGTTGGCATAAGAACCTCTGATTTTTAAGAATGAAATAAATTCAGGAATGGGCAAATAATCAGTCAAAGCGGTGGATACAGAAACTGAAGGGTAAAAGAATGTATTGTTCCCTTTTGGTAATGTAGAAAGTTGATCTACACGGCCTGTTGTTGAAAGGTTGATATAATCTTTATAACTAAGGTCAGCCGAATAGTAGCCTGAATTAACCTGCATATTTGAATTAAAGTTAAATACTTTTACAGGATTGGCTGAATTTATAAAATTATAAAATCCCGGAACGATGAGATAATCAGTGGAAGCAAAGTTAGAATTGAATTTGAAAGACCTTACATTTCCACCAGCCCATATTTTAGCATTAAAACCTTCGAAAAGATTTTTGTCATACTTGAAAAGGATATCGGTATTGTTTTCAAATAAACTTCTTCTGTCTTCGCGGTAATCACCTCTTCTCTCATCTCTTCCATATGTTCCGGCAGAATAAGGGAATTTCTCACTTCTGAACAGATCCCAGGTAGTAACCTGAGTTCTCAACATTACATCTAAAGAAGGAGCGATCTGATAAGTCATAGAAGCCTGTCCTATGATATCTGTTTTATAATGGCCTCTCAACCACTCGTAACTCATGAAATAAGGGTTGTTATATCTTTGATATTCCGCATATATTTGTTGGATACCTTCTTTTCCTTCCTGCCAGTAATCTTTCATGTCGTCCACATCCCAGTCGGCACCTGCCCACAATACCATGTTGTAAATGATAGAGTTAGGTCCGTAGTTGACATCAGGGAAATTAGGTGACATCTGACGATTGTATTGCAGGCCACTCGAAAATTTCAATTTTTTGTTGAATTGATAATCAGTGGTCATATTGAAGTTCAAAATGTCCAGTTTTGTGTTGGGTACAATACCTTTTTGGAAAGTATTTGAGCCGGAAAATCTTACATTGTATTTTTCACCTGAAGCAGAAAGAGAAACGTTATTTGTTGATAAAACACCTGTTTGAAGAAAACGGGCTAAGTTATCTTTTCCTCTTGCTATATAGGGAGTCCCCTGACGTACACCGGTTACAGGATCAATCGGTGAATCGTATTGTGGAATAAGTTGGCCTTCAAATTTAGGACCCCAACCTCCATCATAGTCACCGTCATTCAAACCACCGCCTTTACCATCCACAAAGGCATATTTTCCGTGGTCACCAGGACCATATTCATCCTGAGTTTTAGGGAAAGCATAAAAACTATTGTCAAACATGGTGCTTGAGTTGAAATCAACCTGGTAACCTCTTTTGTCTTTGGTACCTCTTTTGGTTGTAATCAAAATCGCTCCGTTTTTACCTCTAAATCCATAAAGGGCTGAGGCCGATGCACCTTTTAAAACTGAGTAAGTCTCAATATCATCAGGGCTGATGTTCCAGGTGTCTGAGTTAACAGGCACACCATCAACAACATAGAGGATTTCGCTGTTTCCGCGAAGCTGAATGTTTGGTTTACGCAAAAGCTCAGGTTGAGATCCCACAGTTAGTCCGGCAACTTTACCTGTTAAGGCATTGATTGCATTTGGCTCTCTGGCTTTGATCACAGCATTTCCATCAACAGACTGAATAGAAACACCTAATCTTTTAGATTCTTTTTTGATACCAAGTGCCGTAACCACCACTTCTGATAGTGCCTTTGCATCTTCCTCCAATGAAATGTTGATCACAGTTTGATTTCCAACCGTAATTTCTTTGGCTTTATAACCAATAGAAGATATCGTAAGGACGCTTTTTTCTGATTCTACATTGATTTTAAAATCTCCGTTTACATCCGAAGTTGTACCAAATGAAGTGCCTTTTTGAAGAATACTTGCACCAGGAATAGGGCTGTTTTTGGCGTCAGTTACTTTTCCTGTAACAGATCTTTGAGCCAATAAATTACCGGAAAACAAGACCATAAACAGGCATGTTGCTAAAAATCCGGATTTTAGTTTGGGTAAAGTTTTGATTGTCATAAACTTTTTGAGGTTAATAAATAGTTTAAAATTCCACTGCAAAAGTCTATGTATTGTGTGAACTGAAAATTACCGGAATGTGAAGTTTAAGCAAAGAAAAAGGCGTAATTATTAAGAAAATTTAAAATAGATTTAACATTGAATCTTAAATATTAAAAAAAATAAAGCTTAAGTTTGAAATTGCAAATTATATGTTAAAAAATGGGAAAAAGGTATTTTATATATCTATGGGTTTGGATTTTAAGTTTGGCTGGTAGTTCCTGTGAAAAAGAAGCACCGGAGGTTTTTTATGAAACTGAAATTTACAACCTCCATGCTGAGGAGTTTATGGGTAAATTTAAAGAAAGCAAAGAGAATCAATTGGTTGATATTCGTACTCTGGATGAATATAAAAGCGGGCACATTCAATATGCCAGACAAATCGATTATTACGGTGAAGATTTTAAGGAGCAATTGTTGAAACAACTGGATAAATCAAAACCCGTATTTATTTATTGTCGTTCCGGAAACCGTACCAGCAAGACAGTAGATATCATGAAAGGACTTGGTTTTAAAGAAGTCAACAATCTGGTAGGAGGTTACAATGAGTTGGTGCCCTTTACCGACGAGTGTTAAGGTTTTTCTGAATGATACCGGGCAATACACTAAGCGGTCTTCTCAAAAATAGCAAGATAAATACGGCTGAAAACAATGCGAGTGGCCAAAGTCTGAAGTAAAACGTTTTGGGTAAATTAATTTCAGCGTAAATAGAACCTGTTTCCACAAAATCCGGATTATTGCTTTTAAGAATTGGATTGGTATAAAGTGATGATTTTTCTCCGATTACTTCAAAACGAATAAACTTTGGGTTATTTTTCAAAGAAATGATACCATTTGAAGCGATGATTTGTGGTATTCCATCTTCAATCAAAAATACACTTTTTATATTTCCTTTAAAACTATATCGAACTTCATTTTTTTCAAATCTTATACTGTCTATTTCAATATCAGTGATACCATCGTTGGATTTGTAAGCTACATGCTGTCCACTTTTCAAGGCATTTAATACCTCCGTTTTGTTATTAGCTTCAGTGTTTATACCTACGAAATAACTTCCGGCAGGCTGTTTTTTTAAATCGTGGGTATCGTCGCTGGCTAAAATCCAGGAAGTATGACCGTTCATAATGGCATGATCGTAAAGGTCAAAAGAAGTAGCATACGGACTCAAAACTTCAAAAAGATGGTAACCTGAAAGTTTTTCCACATCTTCTTTTGTGATTGCGTTTCTGAGATTGGGATGGCAAATTGAAACCAATGTGGCATTTTCACGGATGTTAATGATTCGTTGCTGTTTTTGAGATAAACCCTGTTTTAGGGGGAAATCGAGACCATCGGTATGGGTACTGTTGATTCCCAAAAAATGCACTTTATCAATATTGAAACCATGTTCGTAACAAGGGATTTCCAGCAAATCAGAGATGTTTTTTTTATTGATTTTATGATAATTAGACAGTCCGGCTACTTTAAATCCCAGTTTTTTATAAGTTTCAAGTATTTACTGATCTGAATTATGCCCGTTGGTCAAGCCGCCCCATTCTTTGGAATGAGCATGAAAATTGGCTTTGGTCAAAACTCCTTTTTGCCAGTTTTGATAGGGGTTATAATAGTGATTCTGAGGTTTTCCGGGATCGGAGAAATCATATATTTCGGTCTGATAATAATAGAAAGCATAAATAGATAATGGCAACATTATCAAAAATTTAATGAAAACTTTACCTACAAAAACCCATTTGTCATGTAATGACCTCACATCTTTGGACATAATTAAATCAAATAATGCCCAAACTTAAACTCCCCGTATTACCTGAGTCTTTACCTAAAGTTATTTCATTGTTAAATCTCAGCCGTAATGAAATGTGGTTTTTAGTGGCGTATATTTCATTTAGTATTCTGGGAATGACATTGACCCCGCTTTTTGATGAGGATGAAGGTTTTTTTGCTGAAGCCGCCAGAAATATGCTTGCAACAGGAGATTGGATCAGCATAAAAGTAAATGGCCAATACCGATATGATAAGCCCGCATTGTTTTTTTGGTTTGAGGTATTATTTCTTAAAATTATCGGGAATACGGAAATCGCTGTAAGGTTCCCTTCTTTTATTGCATTTATCGTTAATGTTTTGGTAATGCGACAGTGGGCACGACAACTATTTTCCAATCAGGCAGGATATAAAATACTCATCGTACTATCCACTTTTTTGCAATTTCAGATTCTGGCAAGAGCAGCGGTTTCAGATAATTTCCTCAATCTATTTGTAAGTCTTGCTTTGTTTTCATTCTGGAAAAGGTATCAAAAGCACACATTAAGTATGTTGCCTGTTTTTGTTTACGCGGGTTTGGGATTCTTCATAAAAGGCCCCATCGCATTTGTACTCATATTTGGGATTATTTTCAGTTTTTTAATTTTAAAAAAAGAATGGAGATTAATTAGAAGTTATCTCAATCCATTGTATTGGCTGGTGGCGATTTTGATTCCTGCCCCCTGGTTTTATTTTGCTTTTCAAAAATCCGGAGAATTTTTATTTACAGATTTTTTCCTAAAACATAATTTTGGAAGATTTGCTCAAACCATGGAGTCACATGGTGGATCTTTATTTTATTATATTCCGGTGCTGATCCTTTTTATAATTCCCTTTACACATACTTTGATTTTTGTTGCCATAAAAACCCTCAAATACTTTGTTTCAAATAAAGGTTTTAACCTTTTAAAAATTAATGATTTAGAGCCTCACAAGCTTCTGTTTTTATTATGGTTTATGATTCCATTTATATTATTTTCAATCTCTAAGACACAGCTTCCACATTATATATCAATCTCTTATTTCCCTCTGGCTCTAATTTTTTCGAACCAAAAACAGTTATTCGACAAGTTTTTCTTTTTTCAAATCATAGGATTGATCCTGGTGTTGATTTTTGTTCCGGTTGTTTATGAAAGTTTTAAAATTGAAGACCGTTTTGTGAATGAAATGCTTATTCAGACCAAAGATGTTTTTGGAAGCCGGTATTTGTCCGTGATGATCAGTATTATTTCTGGTCTGGCATTTTTATTTTTTTACAAAAAAAGCAGTCCTTTTATTCCGGCATTGGTTTTTGGTTTGGGATTAAGTTGGTTTATTTTTCATTTTGGAATTTTACAGCAAGGCTTCGTAAAAGCTTTGGGACAAAAATTATTGAAATCAAATATCAATGTAAAAATGAAAGATCACTATAATCCCAGCCTTTCATTTTATGCCCAAAAAGGATTCCCAATTGCCGGCCCGGCCAAAACCGGAGATTTGATTTTTAGTAAATCGTCCCAATCAGATACTTCAGATATTATTGGGGCTTTTGGTGGATATAGGGTGGTGAGGGTGAGATGAGAGAATTAATGAATGAATTAAGAATGAATGAATTATTGAATGAATGAATGAGTGATAGTTTTGAGAATTTATTGATTGAAAGATTAAAAAAAATGGGAAATGAAATTAATATTTTCAAGCTTATTTTTTAATATTAACCCAATGTTTTTTTAGTGTTAAATTTATGTAAAGTATTGAATATTAAATAATTATTAAGCCTTTGTGTTTTTGAAATATTTGTAAAACTATTGATGTTATTTTGATAAGTTTAATAGAATTTATGAAAATACATCTGGTTTCATCTACAGAATTTATGACACAAGGCACCGGGGTGCATTCGGCTTTTATGGGAATGCAGAGCCTTTTAAAAGAGAAAAACGACATTGAGGTGATCACCAACGGGCAGGGCAAAGGAGATATTTTTCATTCACATTCTTATGGTTTGTATTATTTTCTAAAATCAGCAAGTTATAAAGGCAGGCGAATACACACGGTACACACTACTCCTGATACGGTAAAAGGCTCGGTGATTTTTTCCGGCATGATTTTGCCTTTTGCCAATCTATACTTTAAAATGGTTTTCAATCATGCCGATGTCTGTATTGCCATTTCGCCTATGGTCGAGTCACGATTGAGAAAATTGAAGGTTAAATCCAGGATTTTCAGACTTGATAATCCAATAGATTTTTCAAAATGGCGTCCGGAATCTGATTACAGAGAAAAAGGCAGAAATATGCTGGGAATTTTGCCTCATAAAAAAGTGATTTTGGGCGTAGGACAACTTCAAAAACGAAAAGGCGTAGAAGACTTTTTGGAAATAGCTGAAAAAAATCCGGAATTCGAATTTGTTTGGGTAGGTGGCAGACCTTTCGGTTTGGTGACCGAGGGCGTGGCCCGGATCAATCAAAAGATTGAAAATGCTCCGGGCAATGTTCATTTTGCAGGTATGATTTCACAGGAAAACATGCCATTGGTCTATGCTGCAGCCGATGTTTTATTGTTTCCTTCTTATCAGGAAAACTCCCCACTGGTACCTCTTGAAGCCGCTTCTGCCGGCTTACCGGTGATTTTCCGTGATTTGAAAGAATATGAGCTTCTGTATGAGAATGAATATTTGAAAGCCAGAACCAACGAAGAGTTTTCACTGATCCTGAAAATGCTTTGTTCAGATGCTGAGTTTTATAAGATTGGCACATCCATTTCATCAAAATTAATAAAGCAATTTGATAAGGATTTTATTCGTGAAAAATTACTAAAACTTTATACTGAGGTTTACAGTGGGGTTTATGCAAGAAAATCCCGGTCCTCGTTTGTCAAAAGGATAAAACTGAAAGCGGCTTTCTCTTCCGGAACATTTGCCAATCAAATATGAAAAAAAAGATTCTGATTCTGGCATTTTCCACGATTAGTATCGGGATATTTTTAAGTATAAATCCGTTTTCAGAAATCCTGCCGAAACTCAGGCAGGTAAAGCTTAGTTATATTTATATCTTCGTTGTGTTTGTTCTGATTGAGCATATCTTCAGGGCATTAAGATGGCAGATACTGTTGAAGAATTCTCATCCGGGTGTCAAACTGTTTCCTACTTTCCTGGTCCTCTTGATGAGTTTTTTTTCAAATATATTTATACCTCACTCCGGAATTGTTACGCGACTAAGCTACCTTAAGAAGTTTTACAAGTTTCCTCCCACAGTCAATTTGGGAACCTTTATCGCCGAAAAGACAGGGGATTCGCTCATGGTTGTTTTATTGCTTAGTCTTACATTTTTTTATTCCGGTTTTTCGATAAATAAGGTTGTTGATATTACTCATTCATCTCAAAATTTCCTTCTCATTTTAACGTTGGTAATTTTTACCGGGTTTTTAGTATTTGTTTTGGTAAAAACCGTTTTGAAAAAGCAATTTTTAAAGCTTCAAACCCGTGCAAAAGAATATGCCCGGTCGGTTTGGTCGGGTTTTCATGGTCTTAAAGACCGGAAAAGTTTAATGCTGTTTTCGGTATATACATTGATTATCTGGTTTTTATATTTGTTTACTTTTAATATCATGTTTTTGTCGGTGGATATTGTTCCTGGCAAAACTTGTTTGATCAATACTGCCTGTATTGGTAATCTCAGCTGGATTTTTCCTAGTCAGGCGGGTATTGGTGCGTATCATGTGGCAGTTTCCACCTCATTACGGTTTCATGGTTATTCGGCTTTAGACAGCTCATTTCTTTCGGTATTGACCCACTCCGGTATTTTGTTTACAGATTTCATTTTTGGTCTCTCTTCTTTATTAATTACTACATTTTGGTCTTTCCGTTTTTCAAAACCAGCCATGCAGGAAACTATTATTGCAGTTGCTGAATAAATATCAGACTTCGATTTTCTAATGAGTTTTTAGCTCGAAGGGCAAAATTGGTGGTCACCATTCAGAAAAAAGCATACCATTAATATTTCATTAGGCAAAAGTCCTTGCAAAGATCAATAAGAATTAACCGTTCATACACTTAGACATTGCTTCGGAACCCAATATTTTGAAATTGGGACCGGTTTGAGAAATATCCAGGCATTGCCTGGGCAAAACAGTTTAAAACGACTGAAATTTATACGCATATTAATACAAAAGGAATTGGCTGGATTGTTATTCCAATGGATAAACTAAAACTGAAATAAAAATTTGGATTTCAGTACTTTAGACAATATATTTGAATACGAAAAAAATAAAATTCAAAACACAAATAATCTCATGAAAATATTACCGAAACTCAGCGAGACTCACAATGGCTTCATTATTAGAACATTAATTTCAAAATCAATAAAAAATTAATAAAGATATTACCGAAACTATGAAAATGAGTTTCGGAAACATACTCGTTACCGCCAAGGTTAAAAAAACAACGACAACGGTGATAACAAATGACTGAAAAACAAAAAAAAGAAATCCCACCCACATTCAGGCACATTTGCAAGCCCCACCCACGAGCGACGCTTCGCTTGCAAAAGAGCCTTCATTTTGCCGACGCACCCGAGCCCACCCACCACCCTTGATAACTAGTTGACAAAATCTCAGGAAAACCCACAAGAAAACAAATCAAATACAGTATTTTAGCCTGATAATATAAGAATTACGAAATGAAGTTTTTAATACAATCACCGAAAAAAGCACTAAAAGCATTTCTGAAGCAAAGACCTTCAGAAAGTGAAAGAGACAAGTTCAAAAAGAACTTGATTTCTCTTTTGGATAAGATTAGTATTATTGAAAAACAACCAAAAGACGAGAGCGAAGAGCATCTTAAAAACAATATTCGTGATTTCTTACGTGATACTTTTTACGTTGAAACGAATGCCATAAACACCAAAGACAAAAAAGACTTAGTTATACATACGGGCAAGACAACGGACACCGATGTTGCTGTTATTATTGAAGCAAAAAGACCCTCGAATGTTAAAGAAATGGTTACTGCCGACAATGCGAACAAAAAAGCATTGCACGAATTGATACTTTACTATTTAACTGAGAGAAATGGAAACGAAAACATTCAACTAAAACAATTAATTATTACCGATGTAAATCAGTGGTATATTGTTGATGCTAATTACTTCGATAAACACATTTACAGAAACACTCAGATACGTAAACTATACGAAACCAAAGTAAATGATAAGAAAGACAATCCTTGGTTTTATGAAGAAATTGCAAAAATTATTACAAAACTAGAATTGGAAATTCCTTGCGTTCATTTTGATATTCGCAAGTATGATTCAATTCTTCGCAACGACCAAACCGATGACGACAAAGAACTAGTTGCATTATACAAAATATTATCGCCACAGCATTTATTAAAAATTGCGACTCCCAATGACAGCAATACACTAAATAGCGGTTTTTATAAGGAATTGCTTCATATTATCGGGTTGGAAGAAGCAAAAGAAGGAACAAAAAATGTAATCCGTCGGAAAAAAGAAAACAGAAATGTCGCTTCTCTTATTGAATTGACAATCGAATCCCTCAAAACCGAAGATACATTTCACCGCATACCCGACATAAAAATATATGGTGAGAACAAAGAAGAACAAACCTTTAACATTGCATTAGAACTTTGTATTACATGGATTAACAGAATACTTTTCTTAAAGTTGCTCGAAGGACAACTCATTTCATATCACGGAGGCAACAAAGATTTTCGCTTTCTGTATTCGGAGAAAATCCACGATTTCGACGAACTTTTTAAACTATTTCATAAAGTTTTAGCGGTAAACATTCCCGACCGCACCGATGCAAACCAAAAGAAATATAGTCTTGTCCCATATCTAAACAGTTCCCTTTTCGAGATTAGCCCGTTAGAAGACCAAACAATTAAAATTAATACGCTCGAAAACGACGGTGAATTAGAGATTATTGGTTCAACAATTCTAAAAGAAATCAAAAGAAGGCAGACAAGCTGCCTACGTTAGCTTACTTATTTCAATTTCTTAGATGCCTACGACTTTGCAAGTGAAGGCACAGAGGATTGGCAAAAAGACAACAAACAACTTATAAATGCTTCGGTACTTGGTAAAGTATTTGAGAAAATTAATGGATATAAAGATGGTTCTATTTTCACTCCTGCATTTATTACCATGTACATGTGTCGCCAGTCTATACGGTTGGCAATTGTAGACAAGTTCAACGAAGCACTTTCGGGCAAAGACGATAAATTATTTGACAAGTTCGACGATGTTAAAAACTACACTTCTCGTCATTTCAAAACAGACGAAGTTCTTAAAGCTAATGAAATTGTAAACTCACTCCATATTTGCGACCCTGCCGTTGGTTCGGGTCACTTCTTAGTTTCTGCACTTAATGAAATTATAGCTATAAAATCGGAACTGGGAATTTTAGCCGACGAAAAAGGGAATAATCTAAGCGGATATGAAATCGATATTGTAAACGATGAATTAATTATTACCGACCAGCAAGGCAATCTTGTAGAATATAAAATAAACAACGGAAAACCAATAAATAAAGAAATTCAACGATTGCAAAAAACGCTTTTCCACGAAAAGCAAACCATTATCGAAAACTGCTTGTTCGGTGTCGATATAAACCCAAAATCAGTTCTTATTTGCCGTTTACGTTTGTGGATTGAACTTTTGAAAAACGCCTATTACAAAGAATCCGATTACAAGGAACTTGAAACACTACCAAATATTGACATAAACATAAAGTGCGGTAATAGTTTATTAAGCCGTTTCCCATTAGATGCCGATTTAAGCAAAGCCCTTAAAAGCATTAAATACGACATTAAGGCTTATCGAGGATTTGTAAACGATTACAAAAACGAGAAAAACCGAGAGGTAAAACGAGGCTTGCAACAGATTATAGATGCCATAAAAACCGATTTTAAAACGGAAATCATTAAAACAGGTAAAGATTTCATGAATTGGTATAATGCAAAGGGAGAACTCGATAATCTTACCATGCAAACCAATATGTTTGAAAAACACCTGCCGAAAAGAAAAAATTTAATGAAGACGTAAAGGCTATTACCGAAAAAATAAAAAAATACGAAGCGGTATTAGATGAAATTAAAAACAATGTTTTGTATAAAAATGCTTTTGAATGGCGTTTTGAATTCCCGGAAATCTTAAATAATAAAGGTGACTTTGAAGGGTTTGATGTAATTATTGGAAATCCACCATACATTGACATAAAAGGGCTAGAACCAAAATTTGTTGATTTATTATTTTCTAACTATGTGACTACTGAAAATAGAATGAATCTGTATTCTTTGTTTATAGAATTAGGGAGTCGGATTCTAAAAGATTGTGGTCAGTTCAGTTTTATTAATCCAAATTCAATACTAATGAATTCCTCTTATTCAAAAATCAGGAATTTAATATATAGCAATGTTAGTGAAATAATCAAACTCCCCGATAATGTATTTAGTGAATCTGATGTTAAGGTTGAAACTATTATTTTATCATTTGTTAAAAATAAAAAAAATGAAAATCTTAATGTTATTCAATATAAACATGATGAAAATGTAGATTTTATAAATTCAAATCTTACTCAAGTTCTATCAAAAGAAATATGGAACGCTTCCGAAATAAAATTCAATATTTACTTAACAAACGAAATTCAAAAAGTTCTAACTAAAGCCTTAAAAAACACTATTCAATTAGTTGAAATTGCTGATTTTACTCTAGGAATAACTCCTTATGATAAATATAAAGGTCATACGGAAAAACAAATAAAAGAAAGAGCGTTTCATTCTCAAACTAAAATAAATAATGAGTATAAACCAGTTATAACAGGTGAAAATATTCAACGATTTTATATTGATTCTACCCCAAAGAATATATCCGTTACGGTAAATGGCTTGGAGCACCTAGAGACGAAAAATTCTTTACGAAACCTCGTGTAATAATTCGTCAAATTGTTTCCGGTAATCCGCTTAGAATATATGCTGGCTATACAGAAAATAGTTTATATTTTTCGCAAATAGGTTTTGCTGTAATACCTAAAAATTGTGAAAAAAATAGTCCAAAATATCTTACAGCTATTCTAAACTCAACTTTGCTAAATTTTATTCATAAGTTCTTATATCTTGATATTGAAAAAGAATTGTTTCAAAAAATTCTTATTGAAAATTGCAAAAAACTCCCAATAAAAAACATAGATGCAAAAGCACAAAAACCATTCATCGATTTAGTTGACAAAATAATAGCCCTCAAAAAAGACGGTAAAGACAGCATTAAACAAGAAACCCAAATTGATGAATTAGTATACAAACTATATGATTTAACAGAAGAAGAAATAAGAATAGTTGAAAATAATTGAAATTATTTTCAACTTCAATATTAAGATTAAAAACGAAGTATATGGCAAAAAACATTAACAAAAAACCTTTTGATGAGGCTACAAAATTAAAACTCGACATTTTTAGAGAGTGTTTTCGTGAATGGTTGCCCGTATTTATACATAACCCTTATATTGATAGAATTTTTATTTACGACTTCTTTGCCGGAAGTGGTTCTGACATTGAAGGTACACCCGGTAGTCCCATAATACTACTTGAAGAAGCAAAAGGCGAAAATTGCAAGGTTTGTAATTCAGTAAAAAACAAACAAATAGTTTTTGGTTTCAACGAATTATTAGACGATAAGAACAAAGAACTCGAAACCTCAATAAAAACATTTGTTGAAAAGTGTATAAGTCAAAATTGTAAAGAAAAGGATTGTCAATATAAACAGCATATCGCTAAATTGGAGTTTAAAGATGCTTTCAATAGCGATAACTTCAAAAAAATATTGAAGAATGATAAAATTGCAAAGTTCATTTTATTAGATCAATACGGCTTTAGTCAAGTTGACGAAAACATATTTAAAGAGTTGGTCGATTCCCCTAAAACCGATTTTATTTTCTTCATTTCATCGTCTTTTATTCAACGTTTTCGAGAGCATGAAAACACAAAGAAACACATAGATACTTCAAAAATCGACTTCGAGAAATGCACACCCAAAGAGCGACATAGGGTAATTGCAAATTACTTTAGAGGCTTAATTAATAAATCCGAATATTATATTCATCACTTCTCAATAAAAAAAGGTGCTAATCATTACGGTTTAATTTTCGGTTCAAGTCATTCCTTAGGGATGGAAAAATTTTTAAAAAGTCTGTTGGGATAAAGATATTTATGCTGGAGAATCGAGCGACAATATTAATAATGACTATGTAAAAGGTTCATTATTTCATAATCCCGACGAATCATTTAAAAAAGAAGAGATTCGAGCAAAAATTAGAGAAATGATATTGAACAAAGAAATTACAGACAATATTTCTGGTTTCAAATTTACCCTTTCTCAATTATGTCAACCAAAGTTATTTACAGAAGTTGTAAAATCATTAGAAAAGGATAAACTAATAAAAAGAGTTGGCGATTTGAATTATCAAAGCGTTAATATTCATGATTGTAAGTTATATAAAATTGAAACATAAAATAAATGGCATCAACAAAAATAGAATGGACAGAAAGTACTTGGAATCCAATTACAGGTTGCGATAAGATAACATCGGGATGTAAATTTTGCTATGCCGAAATTATGACACGCCGTTTACAGGCAATGGGGCAAGAAAAATACAAAAACGGTTTCGAAGTAACATTGCATCCCGACACATTACAAGAGCCATATAACTGGAAAAAGCCTAAGATGATATTTGTAAACTCAATGAGCGACCTTTTTCACAAAGATGTCCCCATTGAATATATACAAAAGATTTTCAAGGTAATGAAAGAAAATCCCCAACACGTTTTTCAAATACTTACTAAACGTGCCGACATACTTAATTACTACGATAGTGAGGGTTGGCTCGATTGGAGTCACAATATTTGGATGGGTGTAACGGTCGAAGATGCAAACGTAATGAAACGCATCGACCAATTGCGAACTACAGGAGCAAAAGTTAAATTCCTCAGTTGCGAACCCCTTATTACCGATTTACCTAATATGAATCTCCAAAATATTGATTGGGTTATTGTTGGGGGTGAAAGCGGTAGAACACCACGCCCGATAAAAGAAGAATGGGTTTTGAATATCAAAGAGCAATGTAACGCACAAAAAACAGCATTCTATTTCAAGCAATGGGGCGGTACAAATAAAAAGAAAAACGGTCGCTTACTCGAAGGTAAATCGTATAGCGAAATGCCAACAATATAGATACGGTTGTGTGCTTGTTGAAATAATGTTTAAAAGATTGATACACAATATTTCGTATTCTCAGCGTTATAATTGACTTTTGATTAATAAACAACACAATTTTATAACCTTAAACCTAAACATTATGGCAAGTACATCTGAAACAGGACACGCAAAAAACGTAGCAAACCTCGACCAGCTAATTTCATTTGTAACAGGATACGGAGCAACCTACAATCCCTCGAAAGCATCTATCAAATTAACTGCATTGCAAACCCTTTCAACCAATGCAAAAACAGCACTTAATGCAGTAAATGCCGCACTTCCTGCATACAGCAACGCAGTAGCTGCACGAGAAGTAGCATTCGAGCCATTGAGCAAACTCTCTACTCGTATTTTAAATGCACTTAAAGCAACCGATACAACAACACAAGTTGATGAATCGGCAACAACCTTAGTTCGCAAAATACAAGGTAAACGTGCTACCCCAAAACTTACAGAAGCTGAAAAAGCAACTGCAAAAGCCGAAGGAACAGAAACGAAAGAAGTTTCATCATCGCAAATGAGTTACGATAGCCGTTTAGACAGCTTCGACAAACTGATAAAATTATTGACAAGTATCACATTGTACGCTCCCAACGAAGCAGATTTGAAAGTTACAGCGTTGACAACCTTATACAACGATTTGAAAACGAAAAACACCGCAGTACTTACGGCAACCACACCGTTGAGCAACGCCCGAATTTCTCGTAACGACATTCTTTACAAAGAAAACGTAGGCTTAATTGATATTGCTTTTGATACCAAAACATACATCAAGTCGATTTACGGAGCAACAAGTCCACAATATAAACAAGTATCGAAGTTACAATTTAAAGCAGCGAAACTATAAATAGAAACAGACATCATCGGAAAGGAAGTAACGTCCCACTTTTTAGAAAAAGCCTTTAGCATTTAGGAAGTAACGACCCGCAAAAGGAAACAAGCGTACGCAAAAGAATAAACCTTCCGCATTTAGGAAGAAACGATACGCAAAAAGGAAAATATCTTCCGCCGATAGGAAAAAGCAAGCCGAAAAGAAGAATAAGCGGTCTGATAAATGGTAGCAGGCCTCCGCACAAGGTCAAGCACATTTGCAATTCGCACAAATCCTTCCCGCAATCCAAAAATTGCAAAAGAGCTTGCCCTTTTCCCCTCGCACGGTGATAAGTACTGCTAACTTGATACGATAAAAAGACAGAATGAAAAGAAACCCAGGCGGTAACAAGCGGTCATAAAACAGAGCGGGGGCAGTGGTAAAGTGAGCGTTACAGCTCGTTGCAAACGTCGTCTCGGTGGATAAGATACAGCTTCGAAATCCGCTCCGTTTCATACCGCCAGCCGTTGGGCGACATTATAAAAAAAACTGCAAACAAAAAGACTATATGACATTTTCAGAATTCTACTCTAATAAAACAATTAATATTTTAACTGACCAAAGTGCAGGAAGGACAAATCAAATATTTGTGCTTCTCGGACAAACAGAGTTAGTTGACAAATTCAATCTTATAGACAACATAACGGACGTTGATACTTTTCATTTGAATGGAAATGAGGATTTATTTGACAGAAATTGGTTTACAAACGTTTTTACAAAACTTAATTCTGAAAAACAATTTCATCTGCTTTCTTATGCTCAATTTAGTTACTTGATAAACTATATTGACAGTTCTTTTTTTAAAGACAGAGTAATTATTATCCAAGATAATTTAAGACAACTCTTTCCGATAAGCAAAAATGAATATTTGGAAGAAAGTAGTGATGAAAATATCGAAGCAAGACCCGAAAAAATCCCTATTTATCAAGCAGAACAGATACAAATTAAAGATTATTACTTTTATTCTGTAAAGACATTGAACGATGACTTTACTACTATAAATCTTTTTGAAGAAAAGACAGAACTAATTGAATCTGACAATTCCGATTTTGAAAATATTGATATTAGTTCGGATCAAACTGCATTAGACTTCTTTTTAAATTCTTGCATTTTAGAAAACAATCTTCAAAAAAATGCTATTGTAAAAATCTATCCCAAGCAGCCAATTAATAGATCAATAATTAAAAATGTTGAAAAGGTAAATTACGTTTTAAATCTTTTCGGAGGTTCTTTATTCCTTCTAAAAGAAGAAATAATAAAAGAGGACTATCAAGTTAATCAATCTACAAATGATTTGCTTTTAAAATATTGGGGAGAAAAAGCAGAATTCAGAGGTTTAAAAGTTTATCGAAATCCCGATATAGGAAATCAAGTTTCTGAAATTTCACAAGGCTTAATTGTTGAAACAATAATTAAGGAATACGAGAATTCAAAAAGAAATAAAAAAACAAGAGATTTATTTTTAACTGCACCTACCGGTGCAGGTAAATCTCTTCTTTTTCAATTGCCAGCATTTTACGTTTCTCAAAGTGGCGACATTACTATTGTTATTTCGCCATTAATTGCATTAATGAAAGATCAAGTAAATGCAATTATTACAGATCGTAATTTTGATAAAGTTGCCTATTTGAATAGTGAATTAAGTTTAATAGATCGTGAAAGAGTTATAGAAAATTGCCAAAGCGGAGAAATTGACATTTTGTATATGTCGCCTGAACTTTTTATGTCTTACGACATTAAACATTTTATTGGCGAAAGAAAACTTGGCTTATTAGTAATTGATGAGGCTCACTTAATCACAACTTGGGGAAGAGATTTTCGTGTTGATTATTGGTTTTTAGGAAATCACGTTAGAAAAGTAAGGAAATATCACAATTTAAGTTTTCCAATGGTTGCAGTAACTGCAACAGCAATTTATGGCGGTGCGAACGATATGGTTTTTGATAGTATGACTAGTTTAGAAATGCACAATCCATACATTTTTATTGGACAAGTTAAAAGAAGTGATATAACATTTGCTGTAAATAATTATGATGGTTTTTCAAAAAATTATTTAACAGAAAAATTAAAACAAACGGCAGAATTTATAATTGAGGCAAATAATCTTGGCTTTTAAAACTCTTGTATATACACCTTATTCAAAACATATTGAAGAATTACTCTCAAAAGTGAACATCAACAATGAAATTATTGCTGTTGGTTATCACGGAAAAATGACTGCCGAACAGAAAAATTATTCATTTCTACAATTCAAAAGTGGTCAGAAAAAAATAATGATTTCTACTAAAGCATTTGGAATGGGGGTAGATATTTCCGACATCGAATTGGTTTATCATCACGCACCTTCTGGTTTATTGCCTGATTATGTTCAAGAAATTGGTAGAGTTGCAAGAAAACCAGAAATTAAAGGATTTGCAGCTTTAAATTATTCTTCTCAAGATCAAAGATTTACAAAAGCACTTCACGGTATGTCTGCTTTGAGGCAATATCAAATAAAAGAAGTACTTAAAAAAATACACAAAGCATACATAAAAAACAATAAAAGCAGAAACTTGCTTTTATCAGTAGATGACTTTGGACATATTTTTGAAAATGCTCTTGATCTTGACCAAAAAGTTTTAACGGCTTTGATGATGATCGAAAAAGATTATTTAGCAAAAACTCGATTTAACGTAATTATTGCAAGACCAAAAAAATTATTTGTTCGAGTTTTTGCAAGGATTTCCGATCAACACTTATCAATTTATAGGGTAAAATACACTGAAACTTTTACACATATAAGCTCTTTAGAAAATGGAAATAATATCATAGAAATTGATTTAGACAAATTGTGGTATCAAAACTTTAATGATAAAAGTTTCCCAATCGTAAAACGTGATTTCTATACAGGTTATTTATTCAGAAACGATGGAATTGAAGTTATTCCACAACTTAAAATGTCATTTGAAAGATTAAATACATTCAACAATTTGTATCAAAGCCTACAATCATTATTTGCAAACATTCAAACCATATTTGCAAATTTTGGAGGTTCGTTTTTCAATCAAAAAGAATTGGAAACAGAATTAAATAAATTTTTAAATGACGAAGTTAAATCGGAAAAAATTAGCAAATTCATTCTTTCGTCATATTCAGGAAGACTAATTCAAACAGGTGTAATAGAAGCAAATGCTTTTTTACAACAACGCAGAGAAATTGATGGTTATAAATACAGAATTTTCAATAACCAATATTTAGCAAGTTTTACAGCACTTACAAAAAGGCTAAATAACTTGTTCGGAAATACCGAAGAATACATTGTAAATCGATATGTAACAAATAAAGAATCTAATTCGATAAATTATGTACGACTTGGATACTTTTTAGAAATGCTAGAACTCGGAACTTTTGAAATTAAAGGTGGAGAAAATCCAATGGTTTTCATTCGTATAAATGATCCATTAAGAATAGAAAGAGATTCAAATAATAACAACTATACAAATACCTTATTGTCAAAAACTTTGGAAAGACATCATTTGAGTAATCAAATCTTTGATCATTTCTTTTTACGCAGTTTTTCCAACGATGAGCGTTGGGATTTTGTAGAGGATTTTTTCCTTGGATCAGATGTTGATATTTTATTGGATAAACATAAAGGTGGCGAAGCAAATAATTTAAACATAATAGAATTTTTAAAAAATAATTCCACACCAATTAAAGCTGAAGCAACTGAATTAGATGAAAAAAACAACATTCACATTTTTCATCCAAATTCAGAATCGTTTTACAATAGCACAAATTTATTGACAATTGAAAACGAACAAGGAATAAAAACGATGAAAATTTCAGAATGGTTAGTTGAAGATCCTGTTTCCTTTCATACAGTCTTCCAAAAACACAAATTGAAAATTGACGGAGAAACATTTGAAATTTTGGTTTCAAAACTTAAAGCAAACCATTTTGAACATTTTCGTGATAGCCTTGGACTAAATATGCGAATTAACTTTAAAGGTTATGACAAACAAGTAAAAGCAAGCATTCCTTACAAGGAAAAACCTGTTGAATTTTACAAATGGTGGTGCGACAACAAAGATCAAGTGACAATGAAATTTCAAGAAAAATTAATTCTATTTGACAAAGTATTTATGCAAAAACCGAACGTATTAAAAGCCGAACATAGAAAAATAATAAACAAATAAAAAATAACGATCGCCCAACAGCACCTTGTCACAAGTAGCTTTATAATGTATTGAAATACAATACTTTGTAAATGTTATACCAAATTAGGTACAACATAGGTACAACATTTCAGAACTTAATTTTTTACCAGTTTTGGACTATCGAAAATAGCCCTTTTTGCTTGATTTTAGCGGTGTTGCTCAATTCTTGATACTTTGGTAGTTCAGAGCAAAAAAAGCGATTGTAGGGCTTCAAAGCCTTCTGCAATCATTATTTCATTTAAGCATCTGCCATCAGGCAAATATACATAAGCCAATGTTCTGCCATAAGCATCAATTTGGCTCTGCTCCTCCTGGACTAATGTGATATTTGTTTCGGGTGGTACAACACTAATCATAAATTTTTGAGCCTTTCTTCCAAGCTCCATTAATAACTGCCCTGCAATATGGGTTTCTCTTTCATCCTGTTTCAATTTATTGCACATTCTTAATTCCGGTGCATCAATCCCCAAAAGCCTTATTTCCTCTTCTTGCTTGTTGAATAAATTGGTTACAATTATTCCATCACCATCTACCACTTTGGCAACTTTTAGGTGTGTTTTAATAATTGCCTGTTCTTTTACGTTTAAATACATTGTTTTGCACTACATTAATAGTTGATAGTCAGTAAGTTATGGCGTAAATTTACACTAAATTTATTTAGTAAAAAATTAAAAAATAACATTATGGCACGTCAATCAGGACCATTAAAGTACAAAGGTACTTTAGGCGATATTCGCCACTTTAAAATCAAAGGTTTACAAGGCCACTTCGCTGGCTTAGTTGGGGACGAAATGGTGAACAAGTAAAAACTGCACCTGAGTTTGAAAGAAAAAGGGAAAACATGAAGGAGTTTGGAGGCTGTGCAGCAGCTGGAAAATCAGTTCGTGTTGGATTGGCTCAATTGATGAAACAAATGAGTGACCCGCAGCTTACAGGCCGTTTAACGGCTATCATGAAAAAAATCAACTTGGAGGATTTAACCGAAGCAAGGGGTTACAGAGCCATTTTGATTTCAACTCAATCACAGTATTTAAAAGGGTTGAATTTTGATAAGAATGTGAGTTTTGATAGTATTTTCTTTTCTCCTTTCACTCTTACAAATACTCCTGCTCGTGATAGTGCAACTTTAACTGTACCTGCTTTCAATCCAGTTAATTTTGTAAATGCTCCTGCTGGTGCAACACATTTCAAATTGATTAGTGCAATTTCAGTTATTTCTGATTTTGAGTACAATGATACTTCTGGAATTTATGAGCCTATTGATCCTTCATTAAATGAGCTTTCAAATGTTGCTTATTCAAATTACATTGATTTAGGTGCTCCAGTAGCATTGCCAACCACCATCACAAGTACACTTCCAGGTTCTCCTGTGTTGACTGCTGATGTGAGTGTTTTGAATTGCATTGGTATTGAGTTCTATCAACAAGTTGGTGTAAATTATTACTTGTTCAATTCAGGTAATGCATTGAAAGTACAAGACATTTTCTAATAACTTTACAGGGTTATCGAAAAAAGGAAGCCTCACCAAATCGGTGGGGTTTTTCTTTTTGCATCAATTTTCACTATGATGGCAATCATATTGCCTTTACCCTATCCTTATGGTGGGTTTATGGTCGAAATGAGAGCAGCAAAGCCCTAAAAGGGCAATGCTGAAAGCTCACGAACACCTGATGGATAGCACCAAACGAAACAACCACATGGAAGCCGATAAACCTTGATGCCAAAAACTGGCTGATGGGCTAACGATGACCTGCGGATATAACGCTGATAGGCAAAAGGTGAAAGCTGCAAGTGCTGATGGATGACCTGCTGAGAGAAATGGCAACCTGCCTAACTGGCTGCCTGCTGAAATACGTGGATGATTTTGCATAATGAAATAATTTATATGCTTCTCTCTGCAAGGGCGATAAAAAACCAAAAGGAAACGGAATAAATGAAAGCCTTGTGCGGTGGGTCTGTGTTTATGCCGTAGTCTTTTGGGTTTTTTAATGTTGGCTTTGTGCGTCTGCCCCCCTTGCTATCTTTGCATATAAATTTTTTATGGTGCAAAAGCATTTCCCCAGTTTATGGCAGCCATTACGGCTACCGTTTGAAGTACCGGTGCATCATTGCTCTTTTTACATCGGCTAATAATGCTAATGTTTCGTACATCTGTTTTTCTTTGCGTTCAATCAGCTTCACTTTTTGCACATCGGTAGCAAAAGCCAATTTATTTTTACTGACTTCTTCCGCTTGGGTTTTGATGGTGCTTTTAAAATCATCAATACGGATAAAAGGAATAACAGAACCAACAAGGAACTGATGAAAGTGCTTTGCCTTCCATAATCCGAAAGAAAGGGTTTTGTAAAAATCCATTTCATCGGAATTTTTGCAGGAAATTACAAAGCAATTTGGGCAAGGTTTTTCAAGTGGTTTGCCACTGTTTAATCCTTTGCATAAAATGAATACATCAAAATCGCTTGTTTGATTTTTTGGGTTGAATGTGTGAATTTTTGGACTGTGCATAATACTTGCTTTTCGTTTCGTTATTTCAAAATGTATTCAGTATTTCAAATTCTAATCAATAATTGTATTCAAAATGGTTGTAGTATTTTCTTATTCTTATAGTGATAATCAAGATGTATTCAGTGCGTTGGATTGGGGCTAACAAGTCGCAGGAAAAATAAAGCATACCAAAATTGAAGTGCGGTAGGAAAAAGCAAGTGTGGCGATTGAACGAAACGGACCCATAGCGTTGGGTATGGAATGGAGCAACATTCGGCTACTTATTGCGTGGGCTGAACTTTGCGAAAATTGCAAACCTTGCAAAGTTGCATTTGTGTAATGGCAAGTAGCCGGAGTTGCGGAATGGAATATTGCATGGGGATTGTGTAGTGTGGCGAATGAGCCACTCTTGCTGTGGGGGTGCTGAGGTGGGTGAAATGAATGGAAGCGTAATGTAGTGGAAGATCGTGAAGCGATAGCGAAACGCTGTAACGAAATGGAGCTGTAATGAATGAACCTACCGCAAGCACATTGGCAATAGATAAACTTATGCTTTACTTATCCCCTGCACCGCTAAAAGGGTGGTGGGGAATTGTGGTTTTCGGGCAGTGAAGCAGGGTTGCGGAATGGCTTTGTGCGGCTACTTAACATAATGTTATTATGGGACTTAGGCTTGTCCCGTAGCGTAGCGAAGCCCTGTGGTATGTACCATAATGCCACATTATGTTAATGTAGCTTTGGGTTGTTTTTTCTGGCACAAGTGGGTACGGTGGTGGTGGTTGGAGTACCTACGTCTTTTTGCTTTGAGGGTTGGCAAGGCTCTAAGCCACCGCAGGCACGAGGATGGCTTTGTGCCTTATGTGCGTTGGGTTGCAAAAGTGTGACAGAAAAAACAACAGAAGGGTTGGCTGTGCGGAAGCCTAAAAAAAGACCGTGCAAGCCCTGAACGCTTCATTTTAAGTGAAGGGCGGGGATTTTTTTAGGCTGGGGGAAAATCCCTGCGGAACTGCCCGTTATTAAACTCGTGGCTCTGCCACACCGCTTTATTGTATTGGTTCGTATAAGGTATTTAACCAAAGTGCTTTAGCTGAGGAAACTTTTACTTGAAAATCTTCAATGTCGGTTTGAGTAAATTTTTTTTCGTCCAGACTACTTGAAAATAAATCTTCTAAATCTAAAAGAGAATTTTGGAGTTTATTACCTGTATCAGGATAACGATGGATAATAGGTGTTACAATGTCGCTATCAAAAGTTCTTTTTATTTTTTGAAAGTTGCCAATTTCTGAACTCTTCATAGAAATATAAGAGTTATGAGGAATTTCCTGCGAAGCAGCTAATAACTTGCAAGATGATATATACAAATCAACTGTATACAAAAAGAATGTATCTATTTTTTCCAATGATGGGTCAAGCAATACTTTATAGTACCAAGTTCTTTCAATTTCACGCT
The DNA here is from genome assembly GCA_016722655.1 of Cytophagaceae bacterium. Taxonomy (NCBI): domain Bacteria; kingdom Pseudomonadati; phylum Bacteroidota; class Cytophagia; order Cytophagales; family Cytophagaceae; species Cytophagaceae bacterium. The sequence continues at coordinate 477,585 of JADKIR010000005.1, read as the reverse complement.
TACGAATAAAATAACTTAATATACGCTCAATACCAAATAACAGGACGACAACTACAGGGCTAATTAATGGAATATATTCTTTCCAATTGATAGAATTAACTTCTTGAATACAACAGGTCTCCATCTTTATTTCTTTTTAGAAAACAATGATTTAAAACTTGACACTGGATTTAATGAGTTTACAGCATAACGCTTACCATCTTCCAAATTACTTATCAAAACTTTCTTGGTTGCATCATCTTTTGTTACAAACTCAAAACTGTATTTTGAATCAAAACTATCAACCCCTAATGTTTGATAACTTTTAAAAAGAAGCCCTAAATAAAAAGAAGGATTGAATGAAGTTGTATCATCAGGTAAAGAAAATACAACTATTGAATCTTTATTTGAATCAACACTATCAAGTTTTAACTTTTCACGAACAGCTTCCCCTTGAGGACGTCCTGTAAAAATGGTTGATTTACCACTTTTGTAGTTGCTTAAATCTATTTTAATTATTTCCATTACTTTCTAACTTTTTTTGAATATGAGCTTCGTTTAAACAAAATTTGACGGAAAGAATTGTGCCAGGGAATTTGTATTTCAAAGGCAAAACGTGCTTGCTATCTGGCGGTTTTGTAAGATCATTTTCAGAGTTCAAAGATAGTAAAAAACTACCATCTTCTGATTGAAAAGGCCTGTATCTATTATTGCATAAAAGCTGAGTTGAACCACTTAGGATTGAAAGTTGAGGTGATAGAGCACGTTCAGTATTTTCATAATCACCTATTGAATAAAACAATTTATGAATGTCATAGTGCCTGTACCTTCTTTCATCTTGAAATTTTAAACGACTAACCCCATCTTGTAATGCATAAAGGGTAAATAAATTTTCTTTTGAAAAAGGTATTTTCCCCAAATTATTATAATTGTCATTAAGAAATGAATAAACGTCTTTGTTGTTTATTTTAGTCTGCTCCAAACCTTCATAAATTGAAAAGCCAAAATTCATAAAGCATAAATTTAGAATGCCTACATTCTCGTCTGACTCACTATTATCAATGTAATAATTTGCAGTTACGTAATAAGTATTCATAGGACTATGGTCTTCGGCATTGTTTAAAATCTCACCAATCATACTTCCTAATGTGCCCTTGCCATCTGGAGTTAAACTGTAACCATTATACATCAAACATTTATCAATATAGCTGACAATATTTGTGCCTATAATTCCTTTTCTGTTTTCTAAATAATGCTTTTGTGATTTAGAACCTTTTATGTAGCCTAAAGTATCTATTGGTTGCAGGCCTTTCTTAACTGAAACTTGCGTTATGTATCCACAAAGAAACAAATCAAGATTAACTGACTGTAGTTTAGATTTTGTAATTTTAAATTTAGCTTTTGATGAAAGTACAGATAACCGCTTATCCAAGCCCAATAAGTCATTGCTTAATTCAAGGCGTAAAATTTGTAGCAAGAACAATGCAGACTGGTCAACTACTTGACAATTTGTGAAATCAATTTCAATTTCTTTACCAACATTTTTCCAAAGCGAGTATATAATATCCTTTACTGTTTCAATAGTCTTGTCATAATTATCACTCAGGCTAAATTCTTTAGGTATTGGTATTGACAATTTGCTTTTTTCACTCCCTGTAATGAAATTATTATCAACAAGATAACTATATAACGGAGATTTAAAAGCTGTTACAATTTTTTTATCTACAGAGACTCTGAAATTTTGCTCTTTATTAAAAACTGAGCCCAAACCAAAATATGTCCGTGGTTTTCTCAGGCGTTTCAATCTCTTTTTTCTCGTTTACGATGAAGCAAACGTTCTCTGTAAATATTAGGTTTTTTCATCTACAGATTAACTTGAAATTGATACCATATACCCCATAAAACAAATAAAACCCAATAGACCGATAATTTGCCACCAAGGGTAAATCTTTGTGTGGTTGGGTGAAAACATCAAGCATATCATACAGGAGAACGAATACCGAAGGTTTCGTTCAATACGCTGTATGGGTGTATATCTTGATGCTCTTTTCATTATACTTCTATTGAACTTGTTACTACATCAAAGTTTGCTCCGATGGCTTCAAAATGCTTTCTGCCACATTTGATTTTATCTGCTTCGGAATTGCGGAGCTTCTCAAAGTTTTTGGTGCTCTTGGTTTCTCTCACTAAATAGATTGTATCATCATTGTGCTTTACTATTGCCCAATCGGGATTGTATGTGCCTATTGGGGTTTCTACTTTAAAGAATGATGGTAGTTTTACAAATAGCTTTATATCTTCTCTTTTGTCTAAATCTTCTGCAAACTTTCTTTCTATTTCACTATCATAAATTACTCTGTCAAATACCGAATTTTTAACTGCCAAACATTGTTCAAAGTAGTCTTTTAATTCTTCTTCTCTGAATAGCTGCATACTCCATTCTGTTTGCCCTGTTGTCAATTTTTCATACTTTATACCATCAATCATAAGCCTGTGCAATTCTCGGTTAATAATGGCTGCTATTGCATCCATAAACTTTGAGGATTGATGGCAAATTCTGCAATACGATTGCTTTCAGAAAGAATTTTAACCAATGTGGAACGTGTTAATTCTGTTTCCTTTTGCAGATAAGCTAAAATATCTGGTAGATTGCCTGAGTATTCTAATTTTATTTCGTTTGCTTTTGTATTGGTTGTTGTAATACCTTTCTTTTCTACTCCAATAATATCTTCACGGTAAGCAACTTTTACTGGTTCTATTTTTTCCATTTCCTTGATGGTTTTAGTTGCGTTAGCAATTAAAACATCTGTGGAATAATCTACTTGGTAGGTTGTTCTGTGCTTAATTTTATTCCAAAGGTTTTCAAATTCAGGGTCAAGGAAAATCTGTTTATTAATTTTTAAACGCTTGGGTTCTTCGTCTTTTTTGATGTGTCTTTCTAACTGATAGGATTGAAGTACCGTAATAATATCACTTTCTTTTTCTGCAAACTTTTCTGATAAACCTAATGAAAATCCTTCTTTAGAAGGATTGAATGTAGTTTGTATTTTACCGTTGTTATCAATAAAACCTTTGCTTACTAATTCTGCCCAAATATTTTCGCTTGATGTTCTGCCTAAGGCAACTTCTTCTTCACCAACTGTTGCTGTAATCTTTGCAAAGGCTATTTTTGGCACTTTACCAAAGGTAACGCCACAATCTTCTTCATATTCTTTTTGTAAGCCATTTGCAAAATCAGCATAGCTTTCTCTTGCTATTACAGTAAGTTTATTTATACTATCGTCTTTTACTCTTTCTCCTTCGCTGTTTACTGGTAATCGTAAGCCTCTACCTAATGTTTGCCTTCTTTCTTTGGTGCTGCCTACTTCTCTCAAAACACAAATCTGAAACACATTTGGGTTGTCCCAACCTTCACGAAGTGCAGAGTGTGAAAAGATGAATTTCAATGGCTCGTCCATTGAAAGTAATTGCTCTTTGTTACGCATAATTTTAGCGTAGGTATCATCATCTGCCTGAGTGCTTCCGTTGGTGTCTTTAAGCACTCCTTTTTTGTCTGCTGAAAAATACCCATCGTGTAGCTTGTCAACAGCAAAAACAGCTAACTCTTGGTATTGTGGCAACTTGATTAACTCGTTGTAATGATGTTCAAATAATTCAGCATACTTGCCTTTGGCAGGTTTGCCTTCTGCATCATAAATACGGTAATTAGCAACCTTATCTACAAAGAACAAACTCAATACTTTTATCCCTTTTCCTTTAAGCTGTAATTCTTTGTCAAGGTGCTTTTTGATGGTATTTTTGATTTGTACTTCTATCAGATCATCTGTAATACCACCCCTTTCTTGACCTAAATATAAACGACCTGATGTAAAGTCTATAAATTCATTACCCGGTTCGCAACTGATGTCTAATACTTCAAAACCATTTCTGTATGCTTCTCTCTCATTGGATAAGGTGTATAAATCTGCGTTTTGCTTTACCCAAAAATCTTTCTCTTTTACGCTACCCCTGTCTTGTACTTGTACTTTTATTTTTGCCTTGATACCGCTTCTATTATCAACTTCCAACAGTTTTATGTAAGCATCATTTTGAGCATTAGTGCCAATAACAGAAGCAACTACAATTTGTTTTACCAAACGTAATTCATACGCCTTGATAGGGTCGAGTTTGTAAATAAGGTTGTATAAGTTTTTGTGCGTAGCAGAAAAACGAAAAATACACAATGGGTTCAAAGATTTGATGGCTTCCTGTGCTTTTGGCGTATTGTCAACACTTTGAGGTTCATCTATCAATACAATGGGGCGAACTGAATGGATAAAGTCTCTTGGGCTAAAACCGCTTAATTGGTTGCGTTCCTGATTGAAGATATTTGTTTCCTTATTGAAAGCATCAATATTGATAATCATTATCTGCAACTGGTTGCTTGTGGCAAATTGCCGAAGGCGATTTGCTTTCTTACTATCATACACAAAATGCTCAAACTCGATATTGTTGTAAAGAGCCTTGAAATGGTCTGCTGTAATTTCAATGTTTTTTAGTGTGCCTTCTCTGATGGCCACACTTGGCACTACTATGATAAACTTTTTGAAACCATACTTTTGGCTTAACTCAAAAATGGTACGCAGGTAAACGTAAGTTTTACCTGTGCCTGTTTCCATTTCTACTGAGAAATTATTGCCATAGTTTTTAAATTCTTGTTCGGAAATGGGGTCTAAATCGTTTCTCTCCTGAATGTTGTGCAGGTTTTTCAGAATAGTATCTTCATCAATAGCCAAATGGTTACCAATACCTAATTCTGTTTGAATGGTGCTTAACTGCTGACCTATTTCGGCTTTTGCGTTGATTTCTATGGTATAATCGCCTTGGTTTAATGGTTGACCATCAAACAAATCAATAAAGCTGTTTACAGCTTGTATTTGATACTCTTGGGTGCTGTCGAACTTTAACTTCATAAGGCTATTCAGGTAATTGGTTTTGAGAGCCATCTTCCAAATAAATATCTGGAGATGATTTTTTGATTGATTTCAAAAAATCTTGTTTGTTCAAGATTTCCAATTGATACCTTGCTATTTCGTACAACTTTTGAAAACGGATATTTCTCGCTATACCGTTTCGCATCATATCGGCATTTGCCGATTCTAAATTAGACATCACAGCTAACTCGTTTATACTGGCAATATCTCTGATATTCATACCCTGCAAGGCTAATTGTGGATTGGCTTCTCGCCATTGTTTTGCCGTACACTTAAAAAGGGCAAGATTGAGCACATCTGCTTCTTCGGCATACTCTAAACTTTTTTTAGCTTCGGGCAAAGTGGAATGGGGAATGATGTAGTCTTTTACGGCATCTGTTTGGATGGTGTAGTTTACCTTACTCAAAATCCTTTTTACGTTCCATTCTAAATTATATTGATTGCTTTCAACTTCTTTGAGCCTTTGATACTCTTTAATTAAATATAGCTTGAACACAGGGCTTATAGCTGACCCAAACTCAAAGGCAATATCCCTATGGGCATAAGTGCCACCATACTTGCCCAATTTTACAAGTAGTCCAGTGGCATTTGTGGCTTCTATCCAAGCCCCAGGGCTTAAAACAAAACTGGGCAAACCTGCCTGAGATTTAAAGTGGTCAAATTCGACCACTTTAAAATTTGGGTTGTTCATTTGCTCCCAAACGCCTAAAAACTCTAATGTGGAACGTGTTCTAATCCAGTTCTTTATGATGTCTGCTGCTCTTGCTTCTCCTTCTTTGGCGTTTGCCATATCGGTTAAGGAGATGTAGTCCATTTCATTAATCTGTGAAATGGTAATGTCTATATTTTGAACCTGTATTATTTTGTTTTGCTTGCTCATACTGTTTATTTTAATTATGGCGATTTCGCCCTATTTAAACCGTTCTAAAGTTTACAACGCCTTTGCTTTTCATTATTTGAACTGCATTGGTTTTTAGTGCATCTGCATTTTCTCCTTTGAAGCCTTCATCTAAGCAAATAACCCTTGTAGGCTGCATTTCTGCCATTGCCTTGATACAATCGTGGGTAAGTTCTTTTTCTAAACAGATAAGCAATTGCCCTTCGGCAATGCTGAACACTGATAACCCTGCCAAAGTAAGTTTTTCTATTGGGGTGGTAAGTTGGAAACCTGATTTTAGCAATAACTCATACAAAATAGCTTCTTGCTCTGCTTCGGGAGAAATGTGCTGAATATGCTCAAACAATTTGGCTTGAATAACTTCCGGCTCTTTTTCTAAGGCACTGTCCCAAATTTTGAAGTTTGATTTTGAGAGTTTGAAAACTTTGAAGCCGAGGTCTGGTTGAACTTCATTTATGTTTTTTGATTCAAAGTTCAGTTGGCTTTCTTTCTTTTTATTTTTTATTTCAATGGCTTCCTTTAACTTTTCAGCAACTCTCTTTAGTCTTTCTTTACCTATGTCAGTAATTGTTTTGAAGCCCTTAGTAAAAGCTTCACTTTTCTCATCATTAAATTCAGGTATTTGAACACATATAAATTTAATCTTAGAGCTATTCTCATAGTTTAAATCCATAACAGCATTGCCAGATGTTCCACTACCAGCAAAAATATCTAAAACAATATCATTTTCTGTAACTCCAGAAATTTTCATTAGATATTTTAGTAAAGAAACAGGTTTAGGAAATGAAAATGGGATTTGAAGTTTTTTTAAATCTTCAGTTCCATTCCTGTTTAAAAACCCTTCAAATATATCTCTTGGTAAATTACCACTTTCTAATTTCTCCTTCAGGTAGCTTTTGGTATAAATATTCCAATTTGCCTGTTTGCCATTCTCGTCAATTAATGGCGACCTATTTGTTTTTTTAAATACAATTAAATTTTCTTTCTCTTTAAAGCTATCATAGTTCCAACGCCATACGCCATCTCCATCAATTGGTCTATCGGGAGGAAAAGTACTTCCAGGCGGAATTACTTTTTGACCATCGGGACAGGTTATAAAATATCTCTGGTTGGGTCGCGTTTCGAGAGTAGTTAGATAAAACGCTATATCATCCCTATAAAATTCTCCTTTTCTTGGGCCTTCTGTCTCAATTTTTTTAAATTGATCAGAATCAACATCATCCTTGAAATTTTCTAATTCAACTCTATTTTTAGCATAACACAAAATGTAATCTTTACTTGGTGCAAAATGATTTCACCTGAAGCTGGTAGTTTTTGCAACTCTTGAGATATTAGCAATAAAATTTTCAGCACCAAAATTTCATCCAATACAGATTTCAAATTGTATAATTCATTATCGTCAATAGAAATAAATAAAACACCGTTGGTGCTGAGTATATTTTTAGCAAGAAAAAGCCTTGGATACATCATATTCAACCACTTGCTGTGAAATCTTCCATCAGTATCCGTGTTTGTTCCAAATTTCTTACCATCAGCATCTACTTGACCTGTATATTCTAAATAAGTATCTAAACTCTCTGAGTAATTATCGGGATATACAAAGTCTTTCCCTGTATTATATGGTGGGTCGAAATACATAAACTTGATTTTCCCCAAGTAGCTTTTTTGCAATAGCTTCAATACTTCCAAATTATCGCCTTCAATGAATAGGTTTTCTGTTTTGTCAAAGTCCACACTTTCATCACGAGCAGGTATAAGGGTAGCAATGCTGGGTTGCTGTATGGTTTTGAAACAGTCGGCTTTGCCTGGCCAATTCATTCCATAGCGTTCTTTACCAACATCAATGCTTTGCCCTAATGTGAGGCGTAGTTTATCCCAATCTACTTTCAGCCCTTCGGTGAATGCTTCAGGAAAAAGTTCCTTTAACTTTCTCAATTGCTCTTCGGCTATATTCATTGAGGTGAGTTCTTGTTTTTGTATTTCTGACATATCTTTTCTATTTTAAATTAGATTCCATTTGATTAGGAATAAATCTGTTTTTATGAGTTCCTGTTCCAACTTTTGTTCAATCTGGTCAATCAAACGGTCTTTACTCTGTTCAATTTCTTTTGCTGCACCATCATATTCACGCCAAGCTGCATCACGTTCATTTTCTAACTTTTTGCGTTCCTTCTCCAGCTTTAGTTTTTCTGGCAGATTTGGTGCAAGCCTTGCTACTTTCTTAATTTCTTTAATTTCTTGGTCGAGTTCTTTTAGGGTTATTTTCAAAGAGTTTCGCCTGTCTTCACCCCATAGATCCAATTTCTCTAATTCAATTTCAAAATAGTTGGCGTTGCGTTGCCCTATTTCATCTATAACCTGCAATTGGTGTGCTTTTAAATGGTTTTCCAATTCATCAGTAACCGTAAAGGGTACGGTGGTTTTATTGTCTGATATAGATGCAGGGAGTGAGAAAAAGCGTTCGCAAATTTCTTTGGATAAAACATTTCCATCTGAAGTGATAGCTGAAAGCTGAACAAATTCTTCTACATCAAAAGAGGTAATACATAGCACCCTGCCAAGCATATAGCCTGATTGACCAATGTAGGGTTCAACAGTTGATATTTTCTTAACTGTGTTGGAGTAGTCAAAGGTTAATTCAACCGATGGCAAATCTTGCTTTTTACATTCTTCAATGATTCGTTGAGCCAAAGGATGACCAATTCTATAAACATTTGAATCATCAATTGCCTTGCCTATTCGGTAAGGACCGGGATGAATTTTAAGGTCGTTGTATGGATTTTTAAGCAAACGGAAAGAATGCTCATTTGCTGAAAAGTTTGCATTGCTGTTAAGGGCAAACTGTGTGATGTTCCACAACCAAGATTCGTACTTTGAAAGATAATCTTTACTCTCTTGTAGGTTTATTCTTAATTTTTCGTGTACTTCTTCATCAAAGTTTTCTAATAACTTCTGCCTTGTCTGTTGCATAGCATCAGAAATATTCACTTCCAAATCAGCTTGCAATTCATTGAAAGCTACTTCAATTTGTGTGGTGGTTCTGCACTCCTGATAAATTCGGGCAATACGTTTTTCAAAATCAACTCCGTTTTCGATACTTCCTAAAACTTCATCAGATGCACCAAATACACCATTGAACAACTGAAACTTATCACGAAGTAATTCATATACTCTCACATCAGCTGCATTGGCTTTATTCAGAAAGTTTACTACTACTACATCATATTTTTGACCGTAACGGTGGCATCTTCCAATACGCTGTTCAATGCGTTGAGGGTTCCAGGGCATATCGTAATTGATAACCATAGAACAAAACTGTAAATTGATACCTTCTGCTGCTGCTTCGGTTGCCACCATTATCACTGCTTCATCACGAAAATAGTCCACTAATGCAGCCCGCATATCAGCTGTTCTTGAACCTGATACTTTATCTGTGTTTTTGTGTTTCGCTACCCAATCAGCATAAATTTTACGTGACTTTTCATCTGTGTTTGAGCCATTAAACAAAACAACTCTATCAGCATAACCCCTTGCTTCGAGTATATTTCTCAAATACAATTGAGTTCGGGTACTCTCAGTAAATATGATAGCTTTTTTGGGAGCACCTAAACGATCCATTTCATTAAACCCTTTTTCAAGGGCTGTAAACAGTTTTTCACCTTTAGAATTTAGTCTTATAGACTTGGCAAGCTTTTCAAATTCCTTTAGTGAATTTATTTCTGTTTTTATGTTTTCAATATCTTCTGAAGTATAGGTCTTTTTCTCTTTCTCCTGTTCTTCATCTTCTTCGCCTTCCCACTCGTCTTTTAGTTCATCATAGGTTTCAAAATCGAGGGCAAAAACTTCATCTGAATTATCTGTTTCGGATTCCTTAACTATGTTTTCCAATTTATTTGCCAAGCCTTCTAAAGTACCTGATATGGCAAAAGTTGAAGAAGCTAAAAGCCTTCTTAAAATAAGTGTCATCAACTTACGCTGACTTGCTGGAAGTGCATAAAGATTATCTGCTTGCAGATAATCTGTAACCATATCATACAACTTCTGTTCTTCATCAGTAGGATAAAATTCTTCAACCAATGCAATTCTGTTTGTATAACGGATATACTCTAAAACTTGTCGTCTTAGTGTTCGTTTACAAATTGGCTTTAGTCTTTCTTTTAACTCTGTAAACGCTTCTGCATCTGCTGTGCTTGTTACTCTGCTGTATTGGGTCTTAAAACTTTTTAAATCGCCAAAAGAATAATCATCAATGATGCTTACCAAACCATACAACTCTAATAATGAGTTTTGTAATGGGGTGGCTGTTAAAAGTATTTTTGGAGCTTCGTTCAGTGCATCCTTAATTGACTTGGCAATTTTGTTACCTGCCTTATATACATTCCTTAATCTGTGGGCTTCATCAATTACTGCTAAATCCCAACCGATTGATTTTATATAAGGTTCTTTAGTTCTTGCAAACTGGTATGAACAAATGATTATTTCCGGCTGGTCGAATGGGTTTAAGTTTCCTTTTTTAACGCAATCATTGAATGATTTTGCTTCAAGAATAATTGATGAAAGGAAGAATTTATCTTGTAGTTCCTGTGACCACTGTTTACGAAGATTTGCAGGAGTAATGATGATTATTTTTCGTTTTCTTTCTGCCCACTTTTGAGAAATTACTAATGCAGCTTCAATTGTTTTACCCAAACCTACTTCATCGGCTAAAATAGCACCTTTAGATAATGGAGAACGAAAGGCAAATAATGCAGCTTCAACCTGATGTGGGTTTAAATCTACTTGTGCATCTACTAAGGTAGAAGCCAGTTTTTGCATACTGTCTGATGAACTACGCTTGGTAAGTTCGTATGCGAAATATTTAGCATGGTAAGATGTAATGCTCATTTCTTCTTATAGGTTTTAAGTACAAGTTTTAAAGCATCTTCGCCCTCCTTGCTATTGTTTATTGTATCTGAAATTTTATCTGCAAGCCAAATTGTAATGAGTGGCTCGGCTGGAGTTTGTAAAAATTCTGCCAATTTAACGACTTGCTCACGGCTTGCATTGCGTTCCCCTCTTTCGAGTTTACTTACAAAAGCTGTGTCAACTTCTAAGAAGGCAGCTGCCTGTCGAAGTAGCAAATTTTTACTTTCTCTTTGTTTTCTTATGGTTTCACCGAAGGACATCTATTCAACTAATTTTGACTTGTCAAAAGTAGTCAAATAAAAGTAAAAAAGTGCAATTTGATGAATGGTAAATATTTTTACCAAATGGTATCAAGTATCAAAGTATCAAAACCCATAGGCAAACGATACCAATGATACCTGATACTAAAAGAGATTTTCGTCTGTTTCATCCTCTGAAAATTCATCTTTACTTGGATTGGCTAAACGATAGCTGCCGTTTGCTTCAACAATAATTTCTAACTTTTTAAGGTTGGTGTGTGCCCTTTTTGCTGTCGGGATGCTTTTGCCTGTTATTTCACAAAACCGTTTCACAAAGTTGCTGTATGATACCAATTGGTCGCCAAATATTTCTTCTGCAATACTTTCTAACTCACTGTACTTTTCTTCCTTTTTATCTTCATTGGGTTGCGTTCCTAATTCTGATGTGGGTATTAATTTACCAGTATTTGAAAATAAAAATGTTTCCTCTGAAAAGTCCAATACAAGGGAATTTTGCTTGTATTCCTTTGGGCAATAATTACCCTTTACCACTGTGAAATATCTTGTGTTATTATCGCCTTCTGAAAGCTGAATACCTAAGCGTACTTTTTGCATTAGCCCTGCACCTCCTTGAATATGCTCTTGCCCTGGTGCTTGGCGGTATGCTCCTTTGTTGATATGGTGAACAAACAAGATTAGGCAGTTGTGTTTTTTGGCAATTTTATCAAAGGTCTTTACTGTGTTTCTCATTGCCATGTTGTTATTGCTGTCGCCTCCTTTGAAAATATCGCCAAAACTATCTACCACCACTAAATCGGCTGCTGCTATTGTTAGTTGGTTGTCCAATTCTTTCAGTATTTCTTCTTGCTCCATAGTATCGGCAAAGATGAACCGCAGGTTGTCTTTTGGACCTTGATTTAAGCCATTCATCTGCCTGCTCATTAAGTAACGTGTGTTTTCTAAATTATCTTCAGTAGCCACATAAATAGAACGGCTGTGAATAGGATTAATGTCAAAATCAATGAATGATTTTAAGCCTAAAGCAACTTGAATACACAATTGCCTTGCAAATTGGCTTTTACCTGTGTCGGGTTTCCCTGCTAAAACTGCTGTGCCTTTTTGTGGCAAAATAGGAGACATGAGGTATTGAGGTTCTAAGTTTCCCATTGCCATTAATTCTACTGCATTAAACACAACCTTATCAGGGTTTAGTGCTTCGGGTGGAGGTACTTGAAGCGAAGCTGAAAGCAACTCGTCAAAAGCCGATAATGAGCCTCTTGAGGCGAAGTAATCGGAAATGTCTTTGCCGTTATTCGGAATAGCAGGTAATGTGATTTTATTAAAGCCATGTGCTACTGCCAAAAGTTCGGATTGTTTTAAGCCTGTTGCATCGTTATCGTAAAGTACAATGATGTGATTGAAACGAAGTTTCAATTCATCAGCAATTGCCTTTTCTAAAGTTGCGGTTTCGCTGTTAAGCGAAATAGCATTAAAACCTTGTGCTGCCAAACTCAATACATCTTTTTCACCACCTGTAATAAATAGCTTTTCGCCTTTGTCGGGTAGTTGCTTCCATCCAAAAATATACCCCTGCTCTTTATTGCCTAAATATTGAAACTTGTACTGTTTTTCATCTAACGGTTTGTAGAGTTTTAACCAAGTGGCGTTATCATAAGCAAAAATGAATTTTTCGGAACTGCTCTTAACTGTGTATGGTTTACCTTCTTTACTGATGTTGCTAAATTCTTCTAAGGCTGCTACATTGAAGCGTTGCAAGGTTTCAATGGAAATATTGTACTTATTCCAAAAGGTTAATTCAGCATCGCTGAATGGCCTTTTCTTTACAGAAAAATTTGCCTTTGTTTGTTCCGGTGCTGTTCGTTGTGGCTGTACAACTTTTTTGTGATCATTTTCCAAGTTAAGGCAATGGTCACGGTTAATTATTTCCAATGCTTCGGGAAATGAAACATTCAAAAGTTTCATTACGCAATCAAAACAACTGCCTTCATCACCAGTTGCAAAATCTTTATATCTCCACTCATGTTGAGGCAAGGCACAAAAAATATTGAAGCTGGGTGATTGTTGCTTTTCTGCTATAAATGGGTTGCTAATATTCTTACCACTTATTAACCTGCCTGTGTTGTGATAGGGTTGTAAATAATGATTTAATATATCATAGCTTGATATTTTAGCCAATATGGCTTCTTTAGTGATAGACATCTTCTAAACTTTACAGGGTTAATACTCATTTTCTCTTTTTGAATGCTTGGTTGTAATTGCTATCTAATAGCTTTTGCACATCACTCATTCGGTAGTAGATTTTGCTTCCTACTTGGGAAAATGAAATGATACCCTCGTCACGCCAAGATTGTGCGGTTCGTTTACTGATGTTCATCAGTTGAAGGAAATCTTGATTGTCAAGAAATACATCTTTAGGTTCTTTCTGTTTTTCGGTTAGTGCGGACTTAATTTCGTCCATTCGCACAACTAATTCCTGATACTGGTCTTTTGTTAGGATTACTGCTTCCATTGCTTTTTAAATTTTGATGTTTATAAATGAATTATGAAGCAAATTTGTGCAGTAAAGAGTGGCTAAAAACCTTTGTTGATAAGGGTTTAGAGTAAGGTGTAGAGTGTAGAGTATGCCAAAAAAAACGCCAAGCTGCTAAGCCTGGCGTTTGATGTGTGCAGAAAGTTTTTTAAAACTTATTGTAAGGTGTAGAGTGCAAATCAGAGAATTTTAACTGCTTTTTCAATGATGGCTGCACTGGCTGGAGTTTGTTGTTGCTTTAATTTCTGATTGGTTAATACTGTACCGTTTGCCATATCAAAACAATTGATAGTTATATCCCATTGTTTTTGTTTGGTATCTTCTACCTTTTTGGCTGTGTTGTGAAGGGTTTTGATGAAATGGGCTAACTCGGAAATGTTGCCTGTCCATATTATTTTTTGTTCTATTTCTTTTGATGAAAATATGCTTCTGAAATTGGCAAGTGATGTGTCTTGATGAATAAAAGCGGAACGCTTTAATGAGTTCATTAGGTCGGTAAGGTTCTGCGAACCTGTTACGTGGTTGATGTACTGGAAAGATAAAGCCGAAGGCTTATTCTTGATGGGTTGCGGAGGTGTATCTTCTTTCTGAATAAAGCCATATTCAATGGCTTGTTCATTTAAAAAGTCAAGTGCTGAAAGAATTATTTTGCCATAATGGAAATTGTAAAAGGTGTGTTGAATGTTCTCTGTATCTGGGTTAAAACCTTCTTCAAAGGTATCTTTGAACTTTGGTGGTTCATCATTAATGGCAATATGCAAAGCGTTGGTGTAAGAACGATTGCGAAGCAATTGTTCTTCTGTGGTTTCGTATTTTGAATAAAGGTTATTTAATTCTTTTTGGCTTGTATGGCAATGCTGCAATGTTTCATTCAGTTCAAACTTTAGGCGGTTGAGGTATGGTTTTCTTGCATCCTGTTCTAAGTGAATGAGGTTGCTCAACACTTCTTTTTTGAGGTAAGAAAGGTTGTCACGCCACTGATAGTAATAACTCAACGGTGCATACTCCAGAGGGTAATTGTATTCTAAAGCTTTTATAAAAATATTGAAATTATCATCCTTGATTTTGGTTGTTGCTGATGGTGCTGCATTTGTTACTAACCCTGTTTTAAAATCATCATAAATTTTTTGAAATGCTTCTTTGAATAAATGAAAATGGTTGCTGTAATGTTTCCAAACGTGGGTGGCGTATTTAGCATCATACTCATTTTCTTTGTACTCCATCACATTCGGGAACCAATAAGTATTATGATAGTTAAGCAAAAAAGCTTTATGTCTTTTGGGTGGTGTATGGGTTTTGAATTGTTGCAGGGATAAATTGAGGTACTGATTTATAACCTGATTATTCAAAGGCTTAATTCTTTCATAAACGGACTTGGTAAACTCATTAAGCAAAGGACCTGAAATAAAGCTGTCGAAATAAGTGGGGTCAAATTTATTTGTTTCCCAAAGTTCATCAACCTTTCGCTTATACTCCACAGCTTCAATTGCCAAACGGTTTTCAAGTTCTTCTACTATCAATATTTCATCCTCACTTGCCGGTGTTTGTTGGTGTGGGTTTGGGGCTTTTGTTAGTAGGTCGGCTTGCTCTTTTGAAAAGGTAATTTCAGCACCTAAAATTTCTTTGAGTTGGTTGTTCCATTCTGGGTCTTTGATGGATTGGATACTATGCTTCTCAAATAGTTCTGCTCGGGTAATGGCTGCCAGGCTTTTTATAAGCCTTGCAGCTTTGAGGGCTGGGTGCAAATTATCTAACTCTTTCAAATGGTTTTCTAATGCTTTTCCTCTTGCCTTTTTTAATGCTGTTTTAAAGCCTTCTATCCACCTTTCAATTTGTGCGGTGTTCTTTATACCATAGGTGGTTTGAACCTCTGTAAAGCGTGGATTTGAAGGATTAGCAAGGTATTCTTCAAGGGTGAAGCTGTTGGCTTCATCATCAAATTGCCAAGTGTCTAAAAAATCCACTAACAATTTTGCTCTGATGTATGCTTTGCCATTATCGCCCATAGGCAAGCCATCAACGAAGTTGAGCAGCTTGTCGATGTATGCGTTTATTTGATTATCTGAAATTATTGCCATTTAAAAAGCGAAAAATAATGATTTTAACCTAAATATTGATCCACTGCTTTATCTAATTCTTCATTGATGATTTTTGCATATACCTGTGTAATTCCAATTCCAGAATGGTCCATCAATTTAGAAACGTGTTCAATTCTCATTCCGTTATTTAATGCTCTGGTTGCAAAAGTATGGCGGCTAAGATGAAAGGACAACGAAAACGAAAGTTTGAGTGTCTTTCCAAAATTATTGAGGTGAAAATTGGTTAGTGCATTGTGGCGTTCTGTTTCTTTTGACCTGAAAAAATTATCCTTGAAATACAAATCGCTGTACTCCATTATTGGAAAAATAAAATCTTCGGGCTGACTGTTTTTGGTTTTGTACTTATCAAGTATTTCAATGGCCACACTTCCCATTTTAAAACTGTGTTGCCTTCCTGTTTTGCGGATAACTTTAGAAATACGATTGTCGGCTGCTAAAAAATGTTTCCATTGCAATTCTATTACATCACCAAATCTCAAACCACCTGCATAAACAGCAAACAAAAACATATCCTTACAAATTTGTGCTTTGCCTAATTGCGAAACTTCTAATGCTTCGAGTGCTGCTAATTGCTCTTTGTTTAAGTAGTTGCGGCTGCTCTTTTCTTTCTTTACTCTGAACTTATCAAAGGGGTACAAACTGGTAGGAATTATATCTTCTCTTTGTGCATCCTTGAACATAATGGAAAGGATGGTTAAGGAGTAGTGAATTGTAGTGTTATTATTGCTCAAAGTTTTGGAACAATGGTTTGCAAAATCTTTAAGGGTGGTTACATTGATGTCTTCAAAATAGACTTCTGATGTACCCATAAATTTTTCAAACTTACTGATGTACTTGGTGTAATTCCGGTAAGTGGCAGGTGATAATGTTGTTTTCTGTTTTTCGCATCTTGCATAGCTGTATTCAAAAAAGTTGGTTGCATCTTTTCCTTTGATGGCTTCCTTCAACTTCTTTGCTGATGGCTGTGATTTTTTTCTTTCAAGGTCTGCAACTTGCCCTTCAGCTTCTGCAACCTTTTGTGCCAGTAGTGCATTTATTCTTGCAGAATTTGAGTGGTTCTTTTTAACTCTTTGTTTATCTTCGTCCCATTCATTTGGAACTAACCTAACACCTAAAGAAATGAATTTGGTTTTGCGGTCTTTGATAAGTCTAAGGTACAAAGGTGCTTCGCCATCTTTGCCTACTTTATCATTTCGAAGTACTAATTTGATTGATGCCATATCTAATATTTTACAGGGTTGTGCAATGCGGTGCAACAGAGTACAAAGGTACAACATTAGGTATAACAAAACAAGCTTTTCGTTACATTTTGTTGCACCAAATTAAGATAGTAAAAATGATAAAAGCCTTATTTTACAGGGGTTTAGGAGCAAAAGAAAGAAAAAGGGTGAGAGGTCATGACAACAGCATTTACCCAAAAGGCGGGGTTTCGTGCTCTGCAGACAGTTTTGTGGTTAATCAAACATTAGTTTTTCAAATTAAGTTTTGTGGTAAAAGTCCCGCCCTTCGGGTAGCTGCAAAACGTTCTCAGCAATTAAAAAAATCCAAAAATGCTTATAAATATTCAGGAAATACGGACTGAAGAAGTTCAAACGAGAACAGACGACTTCGAAAAGAAAGGAGGAGAATTACGATTTCGTTTATTCCGAATATCTAAAAATTATGAAGGTGTTATGCCAACTGAAAAGTACGAATGTCATTTAATTGTTGCGAGGCAAACAATGGAACGGATAAACTTTGATGCGAATTACCATTGGAACAGATGTGCATCAAAGGGAAACCGGAAATCATTACCGATATATCAAACAAGTTTCGATGAACTTGATAATAGTGGATTAAATATTGATTTGGATGAATTCTTGGGACCTTTTTATGACTTAGAACGTGAAAAGCCATTCGTAAGAGGGAGAGAAAGCAATGAAACAATAAATTCATATTTCTATTTTGATGCCGAAGAACTTGAAGTGAATAAATTTGACATGAATAAAAGGATTCAAGAATTCAATTTGAAGTACCCGAATCAAAATGGAAATTTTATTTATGCATTTATGGAACCGCCTTACTCAATTCAAACAGGTAAGACAATAAAAGAGAAAGGAGAATATCTCATAGACTTTATGAACTTTATTTTTTCAGATTTGACCAAGATAGAGATTATGAAATGGAGTACAGATTGTTCACCCTATTTCAATGCAGGAAAAGAATGGTGGGGAACATTCTTTTGGACTGTATATAATCCCAAAAAGGATTGGTATATAGGAATTTGTGGTTCATCGACAGATTAAGAAGAAAAAAGCTGAGAACACTGTGTATGCGATAATGGCTCGTAACCTCGCACTTCGAATACACTTGACCGTTAGCTGTAACCTTACGGACACTAAACATAAAGAAAATTATGGGACTATTTGACTTTTTAAAAAAAGACCATTCTAAAGAAATAAACCTCTCTGAAAAATTGGAGAAGATTGGATACTTTGACTTAATAGAAGACTTTGAAAAGAAAAAGTACATAAAAGAAAAGATTGACTTTGACTTTGCGGACGACACAAATCAATATATTGGCAAAGGTTGGCTAACTTTTCCTAATGACTACTATATTTCAAGTGTTTATAACTTGACAGAATATAAAAACGGCTCACCAACCTCTGACTTTAGATCATTTGAAGTTTGGGCAAGTAGTTTATTTCGTGGTGAGTTTTTAGACTATTTGAAATCGGCAAAAATTGTATTTGAAAGAAACGGTATCAAACTCGAATACAAAGACGAAATTTTTGACGAAAACACTAAAGAAAAAATACATCATAAAGTATCTGTAAACGAGAAAGAATACATAATTTTTTCAGGACAAGTTTCAAGAGACAATATTGGACAGACAATGAAAACCTACCTTGATTCTTTTCGAGACATATTAAATGACGCAATAAGAATACAAGAAAAAGATTTTAAAGTTATTCTTGTTACACAACCTGAATATGTTATGTTCGTTTTGCTACAAAAAAGTATGTTAGAAAATTTTAAGGAAATTGTAAAACATACAAAAAACAAGCTGGAAGAATAAAAGGCTACAGCTAACAACTAAGGCTTCGTTCGGCATGCAATGCCTAGAATGAAGCCAATGTTGAACTTAATTTTCGGTAGTTTTTACCTATGGGGTTTTCGTCTGCTGCTTTATGAGTTTCTCGAGCAGTTTCCTGCTGAGTTTTGATTTATTGTGTCTGTTTTTAGTTTCCGTTAGCTTTTCTGGCTAATTCTAATCTTTTGGGCCCTCTTCAAGCCATTACATTTTTGGGTTAAATCTCTTTTCAACCCCAAAAAAAAGTGCCGGCAAATATTGCCGGCCTTTTCGATAATAGAATCCTATTGTACAATACTGGTAATTTCCAGATTAGTGGAAAAAAACAAATAATTCAATTGAACCAAAAGTTAATAAATTGATAATGTCCACCTACTTTAGTTCAAATCACAAAATCTTAATTTATTTCATGTTTTGATAATGATATTTTTATGAAAAAGCTATTTTTTTTATTTGTCATACTTTTGGGTTGTAAACAAAATATCTCTCCCAAACAAAATTGGGTTGAGGAAAATATTCTTGAGAATGATACGGGGAAATTAATGGCCTACCACGCAGGAATCGAAAATTCTAAATATCTGGTGCTGATGGAAGCCGGATTAGGAGATGATCATTCAGTGTGGTTCAATAATAATATCGCAGATTTTTGTGCTGAAAAATACGAAACTGTAATTTATGACAGAGCTGGATATGGTAAATCTACGATTGCAGAAACTAATCGTAGCATTGCTGTTTTAAGCGATGATCTGGGAAAAGTTATTGAGAAATATTCAAAAGGACGAAAAGTAATTTTGATTGGTCATTCCCTGGGTGGTTTAATTATTCGGGATTTTACTATAAAAAATCCTCAAAAAGTGGCCGGGATGCTATTTGTTGACCCGTCTCATGAAAAATACAATGAGCCTACAAAAGAACAAGTTAAGCAAATTGTAGAAGTCTTTTCTAAAAATTTTGGTGCAAATCATGGAGCCACCAACGAAGCCACTTATTTGGAGAGTGATTTTGAATATATGTTTACCTTAGGACCATTGCCCAATGTACCCGTAGTGGTTTTGACCAGCATGAAAGAAGATGCAGGCAACAAAGAAGCCGATCAGGCAAACCACAAAACCCGGCAAGATTGGTACGATGCCCATGAAACCTTAAAAACTGGCATAACTGATTTTACCCATGTAAAAACGCTGAAAGCCGGGCATTATATCATGATAGAAGAGCCGGAGTTTTTTAAGGATAATTTTAAGGTCTTGACAGGGAAAATACCCCAATGAGGTGAAATATGAGTTCTGTCCTTTATTTTATTTTGGATAATTCTTTTCAGCAATACAACGCCTTCATGCTTAGCCAGGGACGGTGGCGTTAAAGCATGCAGTGGCAAATGGAGGATATCAGAGTCATGTCTTCGGGTTAAATTTAATTGAAATGTCACTTTTCCCCATGCTTTCTGAAAGCTTGTATCTATTAATAAATAAAATAGGCTATGAATATGCGGCTGAGGCCTTAGATGGTACGGGAAACTGCGTTTGGTTTTAAAAAGAACTTTTTAGCAACTATTCCGTTAGAAGGGTTGTGGAATTCAAAATAATGAAGGAGCACATTGAAAAAACCGTAGGAATATTTAATTTCGAATGGATAAAATTTGAAAAACTATTTGCCTGATTTACAATTTCAGTTATTTAGAAAACATATCATTTTACTAAAGAACGAACTTCCGTTATAAAGGAATGAAATCATTTTACTAAAGAACGAACTTCCGTTATAAAGGAATGAAATCATTTTACTAAAGAATGAACTTCCGATATAAAGGAATGAAATCATTTTACTAAAGAACGAACTTCCGTTATAAAGAAACGAAATCATTTTACTAAAGAACGAACTTCCGTTATAAAGAAACGAAATTATTTTACAAAAACTTAACCTTTAGTTAATAGTTCATATTTTTTATGATACCCTACTTCTGATACCTTTGCCAAATTGTATTTTTAACTCCTAAGAATGGAATTCGGTAAATTAAAAGAGAAGAACTTTCCAAAAGATTTTACCTGGGGCGTGGCAACTTCGGCGTACCAGACTGAGGGAGCCTGGAAAAGCGATGGCAAAGGCTTGTCGATTTGGGATGCATTTACCAACCATAAAAGATTTAAAAATGGAAATGGAAATATAGCCACCGATTTTTATTCCCAGTACAAAGAAGATATCAAGCTGATCAAAGCCTTAAATCTCAAGGCTTTCAGGTTTTCCATCTCATGGACCAGAATTTTTCCTGAAGGAGTTGGAACCTACAATCCAAGCGGTGTAGATTTTTATCATAAAGTAATTGACTATTGTTTAAAAAAAGGGATTGAACCCTGGATTACGCTTTATCATTGGGATTTACCTCTTGCCCTGGAGGAAAAAGGAGGCTGGACAAATAGGGAAATCCTGGACTGGTTTTCCGGTTATGTTGATTTTTGTACCAAAGAATATGGGTCAAAGGTAAAAAATTGGATTGTTTTAAATGAACCTATGAGTTTTGTGGGTTTGGGGTATTTTATGGGTCTCCACGCACCTGCACGAAAAGGCTTGAAGAACTTTCTTCCGGCTGCACATCATGCCGCACTCTGCCAGGCCATTGGAGGAAGAATAGTAAGGAGAAATATTCCTGAAGCTTATATAGGGACCACATTTTCCTGCTCGGTGGTGAGTCCAAAGAATTTTTGGCCCCCGCATATCAAAGCCGCCAGAAGAATGGATGCTCTCTTAAACCGGTTTTTTATTGAGCCCGCATTGGGACTGGGGTATCCGACCGAAGTAATTCCCGGTCTTAACCGAATCGATAAATATTTCCAGGCCGGCGATGAAGAGCTTCTGAAATTTGATTTTGATTTTATAGGTATTCAATATTATTTCAGGATTGTGGCTCAGTTTAGCCTTTTACCACCTATTCTTTTTGCCAATGAGATTCCGGCAAATAAGAGAAATGTTAAAACCAGCCCGCTAGGTATGGAGATATATCCCAAAGGTTTGATGAAAATGCTGAAACAATTTAGCAGTTATAAAAATGTGAAGGATATTTATGTAACAGAATTGGGGGTGTGTTTTGATGAAAAGCTAAGTGGCGGAAAACTCGAAGATGACAATCGGGTAAAGTATATCAAAAAGTCCTTAAAAATATGCAGGCGTGCGATAAGTAAAGGCATAAGGCTGAAAGGAGTTTTTCTATGGACATTGGTAGATAATTTTGAGTGGGCAGATGGAATCAAACCCAGATTTGGCCTCATTTACAATAACTTTAAAACTCAAAAAAGAACCATAAAAAAATCGGGATACTGGATTCAGGAGTTTTTAAAGAAATAGAAATAATCAGGAAAAATTATCCTGGTTAAAATTGTCTTTAAATAAGGTTTTTTTATTAGATTTATAAATATTCATTATAGAAAATGGAAGGTGAAAATATGGATTTGGAATACAGATATCATCAGGAACTCATGGACAGCCTCGATGAGGAACTGGAAATGGAACTGGATGATGAGAGACTAGGTAGTATAGAAGATGAGAGCAAAACACTGAACAGAAAATTTTATTTTCAGGAGCTATTAAGACTCCAGGGCGAATTGGTTAAGCTTCAGGATTGGATCCAATATAAGAAACTGAAAGTAGTGGTAGTATTTGAAGGGAGAGATTCTGCAGGAAAAGGGGGAGCAATAAAAAGAATAACCCAAAGGCTTAATCCAAGGGTCTGTAGGGTTGCCGCATTGCCCGCTCCCAGTAATCGGGAAGCTACACAATGGTATTTTCAACGGTATGTTTCGCATTTGCCTGCCGGTGGCGAAATGGTGCTCTTTGACAGAAGTTGGTATAATAGGGCAGGGGTGGAAAGAGTGATGGGCTTCTGTTCAGACGAAGAATACGAACAGTTTTTTAAAGACGTGCCGGAATTTGAAAATATGTTGATAAGGTCAGGGATAATTTTGATAAAATACTGGTTTTCGATTTCGGATGACGAACAAAATCTCAGGTTTACCATGAGAAAGAATGATCCCTTGAAGCAATGGAAGCTTTCACCAATGGATTTGGAATCCAGAAGGAGATGGGAAGATTATACCAAAGCAAAGGAATACATGTTTGACAAAACCTCAACAGAAAGCTCACCCTGGTGGATTATTGAAGCTGATGATAAGAAGAAAGCCCGCCTAAACTGTATTAGTCATTTGCTAAGCCAGATTCCATACGATGTGGTAGAACACCCGGAAGTAATCCTGCCAGAAAGAGTACATAATCCGGATTATATACGTGAACCTATTCCTAAGGAAATGTATGTGCCAAATGTTTATTAGAGATTAAATATCATAAATCTCAATTTTATCAATCCAGTTATTCAAATTTTTAAAATATATATTTCTATATTTTTGGATGATTAAAGCATGTTTCTCTCTAAATGAATCATTTACACGGTTATTGGTGCGGTTATCTCTGATTATACATTCAAAATTGATAATACTTCCCACCAACAATTTGAAATCTTTTGGATAGGTTTCACGAAAATGGTCTTCCATCTGATAAAATTCGTATGCAGTTTCATTTATGGCCATCCCCTTGGCAATCCAATAATGGTTCCGGCATTTATCTTCATATTTGAAATATCTGATAGCATTGTTCTTAACTTTTTCCGGATTTTCATAAAAAAGATAATTTTCAGATTCTACAATATCAATCTTATAATTTTTCAGGCCCATGCTCATCACCCAGTCATTGATGGTCATGGGTTTGTTTTCTTGTATCATCCAATCAAATACGTGGCAATTCCGGCCATCTTCAAACAAAAGAGCAACATGATAGCCCCATTTTAGATTCCCGCTGATAGCCAAATGATTAGGGTCAGGCATTACGATACATTCTTTTGAACCTGAAACAAACCTTACCGGAGCGTAAAACCATATTTTTTTATGTTTTATACCCCGATGATTGAGAATCAGAGAACAGTAATGAACTATGTTGTGACAATTTCCCTGTTTATATTTAAAGGTCGGAAAACACAATTCTCTTAATTCTTCAAAAAGAACCTGATAATCAATGTAAATACTTTGCTTCTTTTTATATCTGAAAATAATAGCAGACATTTTTTTATATTTATGAAGCAAATATATAAACCTGCTGTAACCTCAATGGGATTTGAAAATTATGTTTTTGTAATCAATTCTTAAAAAAAATATAATGTAGCCTTTCGATATTTCTTAATAACAATGTAATAAATAATAATTTGTTTATCAGTAATTTATCTCAGGGTTTTTTATTCAAAATCGACTTATAGTAAGTTTTTATTGCCTCATTAATTTTAATCCTTAAAAACCCGGAACAAAAATTAAAATTATGAAAAACTTTCAATTGGCAAAAAAAGAAGTTTGTATCTATAAATTTTTGACTTAATAAATATCATTTTTTAAGTAATTATTAGTTTGTCATTGCATTAACTAATATTGTATAGCATTTTTTCCACGCATTTTCTACTTCGATATTCCAATCTTTTCCTAATCCTTTTTTCAAAGACCAAATTAGGGCATCACCTACCTTATCATAATGATGCGGCAATACCCCATATTTCACATGTTTTTCTCCTAAGTCTTTTATTTGATTGCCTAATTCATCTAATCTGCCCAGGCTTTTTACAATTAGATCTAGCGTATCAATAAGTTTTTTGGACTGAACCTCCTGTGGTAATCGAAACATTTTCTTAAGTGAGGGATCTGCAATAAACAAACGACTGTAGAAAACATCCCCAAACAATGTCGGATCAATTCCTTCCAGATTTCGCCATGTTTGTTTAACAATTTTGATTTCTTCTGTAGTCATACCGCCTTTAATAATATTCAAATTATAACATTATCTTTAAATTTACCGAATTAATATCGCCGAACAGTCAAAATATAGTATTGAATAGTAAAGAAAAGGCAATGAGTCGAAAAAACAACTCAGATCTTATTTTTTACCATTCAAGTTCAGTTTTTTACTTTCCAAATTCAAATACTTGCAAGTCAGGTAGATTTTCCAATACTTTGTTTAATAAACACTTAATAGAAATGATTGCTATTATAATTGAAGACGAAAAGTTAGTTGCAAGGGAACTAAGCATTAAGATAGCCAAAATAGATTCTGAATTAAAAATTTTAGGGATACTACCCAGTGTCAAAACATCGGTAAATTGGTTTGCTGAAAATGCCGAACCCGACGTTGTTTTTGCGGATATTCAGTTGACAGATGGTGTAAGTTTTGAAATTTTCGAAAAGTTCCAGCTCACTTGTCCAATTATTTTTACCACTTCTTATAATGAATTTGCTATAAGAGCATTTAAAGTTAACGGAATTGATTATTTATTAAAACCCGTTGAACTAGAAGACTTAAAAAACGCCATAGAAAAGGCTAAAAACTTAATTAAGAATCAGATAAAATCTCCGATTAATTTACAAAAACTTGCTGCGATTCTTCAGCACACAAGTTCAGATTCTAAGCCAGCATTTAGAGAACAGTTTTTGTGTAATCACAGGAACGCATGGGTTCCTGTAAAAGTCAAAGAAATTTCCCATTTCCATTATGACACTGTAATTCATATTATTACAAAAGCAAATGAAAAATTCAGCCTGGATAATACTATGGATGAAATAGAAGGAATGTTGGATCCTAATGCTTTTTTTAGGATTAATCGCCAGTTTATTGTCAATAAAGACATGATTCAAAGAGTTTGGGGCTTAGAAAATTTGAAATTGATGGTCAAATTGAAAGATCCACATCAATCTGTCGAAATTGATATTAGCCGTCAAAAGGCTCCTGTTTTTAAGAAATGGTTAGAGAAATAGCAAATCAAATTAAATGACGAAAATAACTTATAGGAAGGTCTTAGAGAAAAAAAATAACAGTAGACATATTTTTATTTGTTATCTTTTATTTTCAATGATCTATTTTCATTCTGTATCTGCTCAACGCTTACCCTACACTTTTGACCACCTGAAAGTGAGTGATAATAGCATTGAAAACATAATCAAATGTATGCTCAAAGATCGCAATGGATATCTTTGGCTAGGAACTGCCAGTGGTCTTAAACGCTATGATTCGGGTTTTACAACAACATTTAAACATAATTCAAAAGATGACAATTCTCTGGTTCATAATTCCATTGAATCGCTTTGTGAAGACAAGCAAGGAAGAATATGGGTAGGTACAACAGAAGGTATCTGTTTTTTTGACAAAAAGAAAAATGCATTTTTTACATTCAAAGAACTTAATAAAACTGATTACGCCTGTCTTAATATAATTTGTGATTCAAGAGGAAATATTTGGTTTTCAATTCGTGACAAAGGATTATATAAATTTGACACAAAAACCAATAAACTATACAACTTTTCTATTGAATCATCTCAAACAAAAAAACTAAGTTCAAACAGGGTTTTCAGAAAAGGATTGGTCGAGGATCCCAACAAAAATGGATTATGGATTTCATGTAATGAAGCTTTAAATTTTTTAGATTATTCTTCGCAGAAAATTTATAATAAGTCATTTAACCCAAAGAAAGCAGATGTTTTTAATCTTACCAATATATCTGCACTTACAACAAATGAAAACAATTTGGTTTTTACAGATAACCACAACCAAGAAATTGTCTGGTATAATACCCGACTTCAAAAAAATGTTAGAACATTTGGTTTAAATCCAAATCCTAATATTTCCTTTTCGGGAGTTTATCAATTGTTTTTTGATTCAAATAGTAATATTTGGGTCAGTAGCTATAATAAGAAAATGGCTTACATAGACCTGAAAAAGCAACAATTAATCCCAATTGAATACGAAAAAGGAAATAGTATTTCATTTTCGGCTTACAATTTTATTGATATTTTTCAGGAAAAAAATGGAACAATTTGGTTCGGTACTCAAAATGGGATTAATACTATTAATGGTTTAGCAACCCAAAATCCAAATGAACAACTATTTGAAGTTTATGATTTCTCAAAAGAATTATTTAGAAATAAGCCAAATGATTTTTTTAGGGATTTTAGAGTTGATGAAAAAAACAGCAGCTGGTGGATGCTTACAAATGAAAACCGTTTGATTAATTATGATTTATCAAGTAATCAAACAGTAAGCTACAATATACCCTCTTCAAAAAAAATCTCTTCGAACTCAGACTTCACTATTAAGTTAGAAAATTATGGTAATAAAATATTGATTTCTAAGGCATACGAAATTTTTGTTTTCGATAAATCAACCAAAAAATTCTCGAATATTATTTTGCCGTCTAAAATCAACCCCAAAATGAAAATAAACATATGCCACACCAGACTTTTGGGAGATTCAATCTGGATTTTTGTACAAGACCTTCATGAAGTTTATAATTATCATTTGATTACAAAAAAATGTAAAAGCTTTCCAATAGAATTAGATATTGATTTCAAAAAGAATAAGACTCAAAAAATACATTTTGGAACTTCCTATTCATTGATTACTCGGTCAGGAGAATTTTGGATTTGTATGCAATCGGGTGGTTTGGCTAAATTTTCAAAAGAAAAAAAGAAATTTATTGGCATTAAAAATAAGCAAAATATTGATTTTTCAAAAATAGGGTTTTCGGGTTTTGTGGAAGACAAAAACGGAAAATTTTGGCTAGGGAGTTATGATTTAATCAAATATGATCCTTTGACAAATGACTTTAAAACTATTATTGAAACTGAATATATTGGCTCATTAACCATTGACCATAACGACAATATTATTATTTCTATATTAGATAATATATTGATTTTTAATGAAATAAAAAACGAAAGCTATTCCTTTAATCTGAAAACAAATGACTCCTTTTCTGACTGGGAAAACCAATTGATAGATTTAAAATCCGATAAAATAATATCAATTGGAAAACAAGGGTTCATTTTGATAGATTTAAAAAACTTAAGGATACCTTCTTTTCAGGATCAATTATATATCAATCGAATCTCAAACACAGATACATCAATATTGATAAATGAGAATAATTCTCAGGTTAAATTTAACTCAATACAAAATAGTTTCTCTGTTAATTTTGGTGTTCTGTCACCACCAAATAGTTATTTATATGAAATGTCATATAAACTAGAAGGATTTGATAATGATTGGATTATTGATAAAGAAGATAAAAAAGAGGCTGTTTATGGTAATTTAGATGGAGGTGATTATATCTTTAAGGTTCGGGCTAAAGATGTAAATCAGAAATATTTGCCTATTCAAACTCTGAAAATTCACATCGAAACTCTTTTTTACAATACTATTTGGTTTAAGTTGCTTTTTTTCCTAACGTTCGTTTTCATTCTTTTCGCTTTAATTCGATTTAGAATAAATCAGAGAAAAAAAATTCATCATTTACAGCTTCAATCTACCCGATTAGAAAAAGATAAAACAGAGATACAATACCAAAATTTAATAAACCATCTTAATCCACATTTTCTATTTAACAGCCTTACATCGCTCAATGGTTTGATTTTGTCAGAACCTGATCTTGCCTCCGATTTTTTGCAAAAACTTTCAAAAATTTACAGGTATATTTTACAAAATAAGGAGAATGAGGTAGTGAGTTTAGAAAAAGAATTAGAATTTGTACAAAATTACATTAACCTCCAAAAGTCTCGTTTTGAAGAAGGTTTGCAAGTTATTATCAGTATTCCAGAACGATTTTTAAAGCATGGAATAATACCGGTAACACTTCAAAATCTTTTTGAAAACGCAATCAAACATAATACTATAGAAGAAGGTAATCCGTTGATTATTAATGTTTTTATAGAGAATAATTTTTTAATTGTAAAAAATAATTTACAGAAAAAGAAATTTGTGGAATCCTCCAATAAACAAGGCCTTGATAGTCTAAAAAGTTTATACAAATACTTTACTTCAAGTCCAATGGAGGCAATTGAAACTGAAACGGTGTTTATAGTTAGAATTCCGTTGCTTTGAGGGTTCAAATTGGTTTGCCATTTAAAAATAGCAAACCATTGTTTTTTGAAATTAAAGTCAAAATATTATTTCAATCGAAAATGTCCTGGTGTTAGAGGGATAGTATTAATAAATTATTTATATACTTCAATCATAGCATTGGAAAGTGTAACATAGCAAACTGTCCAGGCTTCTTCTACATCTTTATTCCAATTTGAGCCAAGTCCTTGTTTAAGTGTCCATAGCAATGACTCACCTACTGGTTTGTAATGCTCAGGTAATACGCCATAATTTATATGTCGTTGAGCCAGTTTTGATATTTCATCAATAATTGACTCTAGATTATCTAAACGATTTATTATATAACTCAGCATACCAATTAACTTTCGTGATTGCTCCACTATTTCTGAGCGACCAAACATTGGTCGAACTTCAGGAGCAATTTCAAAAAGCCGGTTATAGAACAATTTACCTACAGTTTCGGCTGGAATTTTGGCTACCAGGTCAAATGTATTTTTTACCAGGTTAATTTGAATTTGGTTCATTTTTGTTTTTAGTTAAAAATTTCTCTTAATTTCCTATTGCAATGCAATTCCAGATAATATTATAATTTACAGGGTTTGGGCTTGTATTTATTAATCTTGCTTTACAACTTGAATTATTTGCATTATCAACTTTGCAACCATACACTACAAGTTGAACCCGATACAATTCGCCCAATGAGCCGAGGGTATAATCTATATCTCCAACAATTACTTTAGGAGCTGTTGTGAAGTTACCTCCAAAAACAATTCCGGTTTCAGGAGACATGGCAAATCCCGCTAACACTGCACTAAAATTGGCGGTTGTAAAAGGGTATATTTTTAAATTGGTGGCACCTGTTGGATTATAGGCTACACCTTTCCCATTATTTACAGTTAGACTACCATCAATTGACATATCTCCTGCGTTAGTCAATTCCATTCTCCAATTGTCCCCTATATATATTCCGGCTGTATTATCATTTTTTAAACCCCAAAAAGCTCCATCGGCACTGTTCAAGGAATTAGTAGAAGATGACGTCCAAATTCCAGAAGTGGAGCCATTGTTTCTAACCCTAACTCTTCCATTTACATCCAGTGTATTATTGGGATCGCTTACTCCTATACCTACGCCATAACTATTAATTATAAACTTCGGCCCATAGTTTCCATCCATTTTATAAATATGAAAATTATTATCCACATTATTTCCTAAATACCATTTGCCTACTTCATTATTGGAAAATTTTAAAGCAGCCAGGCCATTTTTTGAATCAATGCCCATCAGGGAATACCCAACAGTTGATTTTAAATTTAATCCCGTATAATCTCCCGAATAAACTATACTTAAAGGTGACGCTGGATTATTTGTGCCTATTCCCACCATCCCGTTCAAATTTGACAAATAACTGTTATTACCCGAATTTACCCAATTGTTCGGTATCCCTCCTGATGTAGGGTCAATCCAATCTGTCCCATTACAATACATGATTTTTTCTTGGGTAGTATTATATATCATTTTGCCTTTGTCTGATATAGTACAAGATGGATTAACTGATAATTGTGGTAACTGTAAAGTGTTAGGATCTAGACTGATAGATTGAGCGATAATGTTTAATGATAAATGATAAATGGTAAAAAAAATAAATAGCTTTTTCATGATTATAAGCGGTAGTCGCCACATTTAAGTTTCAGAAATTTGATGCCTCAAAATTCTACCTTAAAAATTGCCAAAGAAAAAAAATCATTACGAGTGGCTGAAAAAATCACCTGAATAGCTATGAATTGATTTTGAGTTGAGTTTATCAAAATCGACTGTGTGAATTATTTTTAATATCATTTGAAATGTAAAAGGAAGTCAAAATAATATATGATTTAAAAATTTATGAAAGAGGGAATTTTAAATGATTATCCTTCCCATTCTTTAACCTGTAACGTTAGATAATGGCCAACTAAAAATTTATAGTAACTTTAGTTATTAATTATTAAGCTTTTTTTACATTACAGAATTGCAATACTTATTATAAAAAATAAATTAAGTTAAGCCAAACTTAAATATAAAGATTCGATTAATTTGATTGAAATATCTCGACTCTTAAGATTTATTTCAAGTAAAATAAATATTGATTTTATAAAATTGAATTGTTTAAAACTCTTCAAAACTAAAAATGAAGGTTCATTTGTAGCAGTGTAAGATGAAAATCTATTCATTATTGTCTGATAGCTACAAAAGTGCATAAGCGTTTTAATGGTATTCGTTGAGGTTGTTGCCATACCTAATTCGCCAAATTTGATTTAATGTGATTTGATGCCTCAAAATGGAATCTATTAAAAGCATTCAATTTTTCAGGAGGAAAAATAAGCTGAATAGCTAAAATTTGGTATTTAGATGTTTTCAGTTAATTCAAACTCTCTGTAAATGTCCAGTTTGCTTCTGAAATATTGAACTTCGATAAATTTTCACTTTTGAACAATGATTAATTCCGGTTTCTTAGTTTCGGAATTTTTTCGAAAAAGAGGTACAATGTTCCAAAAAAATCAAAAAAAATACTTTTATGCCCCCGGTTAATGCACATAATCTTGTAAAAGTAAAATCCTAAATTAGGTCCCATAAGGGGCAATTGATTCAATAATACGAAAGAACTTCTTTAATTGGACAAAATAATTAGAGAACTAAATCAAATTTGGTTGTCAAAACTTTCATTTTAAGAAACGACCATTTTTTTATTCATTAATAACCAACCGAATAAAAAAATATACCAAATTGCCACAAAAGGTCCAAAATCAATTGAACCAACCTCTGAAGGAGGTTCAGGGAAGAAAATAATATTGTACGTTAATAATAAAAAGGAAAATAACATACCAAGGGTGCTTATTATCTTATTCATTCGTGGTATTTTAAGCATCGATAATGAAAAGAAAAATGTACCCATTGAAATATATATATCCCAGCATAAATCAATTCCAAGCTGTATGGAATTTACTTCTTTAAAAATCCATTTTAATTGTTCCTGTGAAACTCCCAAATCTTCAGAATTCTTAAACCGTTGATGAAATTCCTGAAGCGTTTGTTGTACCACAAGCATCATCGTAACCATTGCTGTGGCCACTATGTTAAAAAGAATAGTTATTCGAAGAATTATTGTGTCATTGAATTTTTTTAAAAAATAATATAACCCTAACGAGGAAAGCATAAAAAAGGGCCCAAATGCAAAAGCAAGAATAATAGCTATTGTATCAATTAATGGTGCAAATGCGGCAAGAAAATATGAGACATAGGCCCCAAATCCACAATAAATAGTTAAGTTTTTCCAATGTTTATTTGAAATAGAATTCATGTTTTATTTAATGTTTTTGATTGTGCAAAAATGAGAATTATAAAAAAACAAGTAAAAAAAATCTCAATGAGTTGCAGCCAAGGTGGGTTTAAATGATAAATTTCTATCTTGAATAGATTTTTATGAATATGCAGAGAAATTAACATTTCTTAGAATTAAGTGGCTAAAAAATAAACTAAGATCAAAACTTATTTTTAAGGAAACTCATTTAACAGATGAAAGCTGAAAATAGAATTCTATATAAACACTTAAAAGAATAATCCTAACACTTCAAGTCCAAATTCTAACCTCTCATTTATAAAAATTTATTTGATATGCTCCTTATTTTCAACTTTGTGTCCAAAATAATGACAAAATGACATTTTTTAAAAAAAACTGACATTCATCTCTATAATAAATTAATTGACCAAGGGTATAATAAGCTAATTATTCTTTGCCTCCAACAATAGGAGCAAAATTGAAGTATTCTCTTACCTTAGATCGATACAATCCCATTTATTATTTATACAGCGTTTAAAAATTATATGAAAATAGTAAAAAGAAATTTCAGACTTCTTCATGAAAAGTTAATCGAAGAGGCAATTGATAACGTAATTATGCTGGAAGCAAACATAAATTATACTGTCTTTTTAATGTCTTCTGGCAAAAAAAGAATTATGTCTTACACTTTGGGAATGTATGGCCTTTTGCTTTCAGATAAATTCTTAAGAGTAAACCGTTCTTGTATCATCAATCAAAACTTTATTTCCAATTTTGATTCTGAAAATAAATTAATGGTTCTAAAAAATGGGACTAATATTAAGGTTTCCAGAAGAAGATTGGATGAAGTAAAAACCAAATTGGTCGTTTAGTTTTTATTGTATTGGTAGTTAATATTCGAGATAATTTTTGAAAATTTATGAGGTGAAAATAAAGAAAATAAGTTAAATCCAATCAGAGTCCATATAAGTCGTTAAATACTTGGACACAAAACTAAGTTAACAATTAATTAGATTTGGGAATCTCAAAACCCCAAAAAACATGGTCATCAGATGAGAAGGAAAAAATTGTTCTTCATTCTATCCAGCATGTTGTTAGTAATGCATTGTATAGAATTGGCAACATTAGCTCTGAATAGTTCCCATCTGCAACTCTGGGAGTTTTATCATGTAACAAATCCTGAAATCCTAAAAAAACTAGCTGAGGCTTGTTTGGGTCAACAAGCGGCCACTACTGCCCAGCAAATGGTAGTTTTTGTGACCCGACAGGATATGCACCGCAAAAGGGCAAGAAAAATTGTGGAGCTGGAAACTCAAAATGTTTTGAAAAATAGCCCAACAGAGAAACAAGCCAAAAGGATTAAAACCTGGAAAATGTATTATGGGTTTGTAATGCCATTTTTATACTCCCGGTTTTTGGGCATTTTGGGCATTTTTAGAAAAATAATGGTAAACCTTATCGGACTTTTTAGAACCATC
Source organism: Cytophagaceae bacterium (assembly GCA_016722655.1). Taxonomy (NCBI): domain Bacteria; kingdom Pseudomonadati; phylum Bacteroidota; class Cytophagia; order Cytophagales; family Cytophagaceae; species Cytophagaceae bacterium. The sequence goes on along the minus strand of JADKIR010000005.1, from coordinate 444,129 downwards.
ACCTATCAGGTATCTGAAAACGACATGCGGGTCGTAGTCCATAAAACTTGTGCTTTGGCAGCTCAAACCTTTATACTGGCCATGGCCAATGAAAAATACGACACCTGCCCCATGGAAGGTTTTTATAGTAGAAAAGTAAAAAACATCCTGGATTTAACATTTGGAGCAGAAATAAATATGGTGATTTCTTGCGGAATAAGAGAAGAAAACGGTGTTTGGGGAGATAGAATGAGGTTTTTTTTCGATGAAGTTTATCGGAGAATTTGAAAAGTTAATATTCTATCCAAATTACCGTAAAATTAAAAACTCCGTTTTATCATACTTTTAATGAGATTTTTAAATTTCAATTTGTCTAAATTTGGTTATACAAAAAGTATGACATGAGAAAATTATCCCAATTTATCGTTTTAATTTCTTCGTTTTATTGCTTAAAAAGCTTTGCTCAATCAGCCACCATTCTACCCAATAGAATCGACGTGCCCAATGTGGCAGTTTTGCCTACCTGTGATGCCAACGGCAAAGGCAGGATGGTTTATAATACGAGTGACAACAAAATGTATTTCTGCAACGGAACCGCTTGGACAGACATGACTGTAGGTGGATTTACTCTTCCTTATTCGGGTAGCGGAAGTGTGGTAGCACCCAATATCCTTTTTAACGTTTCGAATTCGGGGAATGGGCGAGCAATAACAGGTGAGACTTCCTCTCCTACTTATGGTACTGGCGTTTATGGTGCATCGACTAATACAGCACCAAGTTCTGCAAATCCTTCTTCAATAGGTGTTTTTGGTATAAATATCAGCCAGAATTCAAATGGAATAGGGATTTATGGACAGCACGATGGTAACGGTAAAGGGATTTATGGAGTTGTAAAAAATAGTGGCATAGGAGTCCATGGGATTGGTTTGCCAGTTTCAAGTGGTGGAAGTGGCTTTGGCATTGGCGTAAAAGGAGAAAGTACTAATAGTTATGGTGTTCAAGGAGTAAGTTTTGCAGCTGATGCAGTCTATGGCACAAGCACATCAGGAGATGGGGTTAAAGGTATTTCTTCATCATTGCATGGCGGGCATTTTGAAACTACCTCGAGCACGAATCCTGCTTTATATGTAATAAATAATTCAACTGGGCCAGCTGCTCAATTCAATGGAGATGTTAATATAAGTAGTGACTTAAGGGTCAATAGTATCACACCGACTACTACCAGTTTAACGGTTAATAGCAATGCAGTTGTTGATGGTACACTAACTGTAAATAATGGCAAAGGAGTTGCTTATAATTTACTTTCATCTTCCAATATGAAAATAGCACATTTTATAACCCCAGAGCCAGCTCCATTCGTTTTGGCGGCACATGCATCCGATACTTTTACGATTAATTTACCTTCAGGATTTACCAGTGCTCCAACAGTTTTGGTGGGTAGCCAATACTTGACTGGTGGAACAACAGGTGAATTATATCGAATTATTTTGGTAATATATAATTGCACTAGCACTCAGTGTACTGGAAAAGTTATTAATACTGACAATGCACCTGTATCTTATTTTGTTCGTTGGAATTTAATAGCCATTGGAAATTAAATATATTAGCAAGGATAAAATTGCCTTTGGAAAAGTGATAAGTTGTTTTTTGACCAATACTTTATTGCACTTAGCTATTTTCTAACAATATAAATATCGTCTTTTTAAATAAATAAAAAGGACTCCCTATGAAAAAACACCCCATCAAGATCCAAAAATCCTGATGGGGTGTATTAATTAACTGATATTTTTTAAACCAAAATTCTATGAGTCAAAGGGGGAAAAGAATCAATTGTTCTTCTCATGTTTATCGTCCTCTGCACGACGTTTCTGCATGGTTTCAGTTTTGTCCAGTTCTTCTGATTCATTAAAGGCTTTCCAGTCAAATTTTTCATCGAATGGATCCAGGGCTTTTTGTGGATCAAATATTCTGATATCAGTCGGTACAGCTCTATAGGGGCTATAGTCGGGTTCATTGGTGAACAAATCACTCAAATCGGCCGCAGAAACATCGTATTGATTGAGATAAGGTATTCCAAATACTTTCCAAAAAGTCTTAAAAATACTTCCAAAACTATAATGTACATGACCAACATAATTCTTTTTGGTATAGGGTGACATCACCATCAGCAAACTACGGTGGGCATCCACATGATCTACGCCTCCTTGCGGGTCGTCTTCTGTCACCACAATCATCATATTTTTCCAGTAAGGTGTGTTGGACAAAAACTCAATTGTTCGGCCTAAAGCCAGATCATTGTCGGCCATATAACTTTCCTGAAATGGCCACCCGGCAGCAGGGCGTTCTTTGGAGCCGTGGTCGTTGGGAAGCTGCAAAGTGATGAGAGAAGGCAGATTACCATTGCTCCATTTTTCTTTAAACTCTCTCATAAATTCATCGGCTCTGAACTGGTCTGGAATGGACATATTGTAGGTAGGGAATGTACGCGAGGACTTATTGAAAAGAGGTGCTGCAATAGGATAATTGATGGTATAAAGTTCCCCCGTATATTTCATAGTACTGTCAGAAAAAGCACCGGCCATTTCAACACCAAATCCGAAATTGAAAAAATCCTTATTGTTTCTTTCCATATGATCCCATAGGGAACCGGCTTCATTGTAGTCTTCAGGATAAATACTGCCTGCTGAACCATAAATTGACCAGTTTCCAGGTGCATTTGATTCTTCTCTCATTCCCTTGCGTCCGCCATAAGAAGCTGCGGTGTTGGTTTCTACCCATTCGTTGGGATAAGTACTGGCGAGCCAGCGGTGTCCATCAGCGGATACATCAGAGTCGCAAAAGAAATTATCTGAGATTGCAAACCTTTTAGCCAATGCATGATGGTTGGGCATGATGTCAGTATGTCGTACTACTGAGTCCATTGCCCTGTTTTTTACTGTGCGATTCAAACCAAAACGAGCCAATTCAGCTTCACCATTTCCTTCTTTCAATTGACCAAAAACTTCATCATAAGTTCTGTTTTCTTTTGAAATAAATACAATATGTTTGATGTTTTCAGACCCTGTCAATGGTTTGGCTGGAATAACCTTACTGGCTTCAGCATTGACCTGGTCAATAGGTGTAAATCTAAAATTATTGTCAATCACTTTTTGGGTTAAGGTTTTCAATTCCAAATCGGTCGGAATATCCATATACGAAACCACACCTTTCATCAGACTTCCAATATAACTTCCTTCTTGTCCGATTTTGAAAGTGGCACCACCATTGGGTCCGCTTCCGTATCCTTTGGCGTTGGCTATCACCAGTTTTTTACCGTCCGGTGTGACTTTTAGTTTGCTAGGGAACCATGCTGTGGGTATGTACCCTTTGATTAGCTGGTCTTTAGTGTCAATTACTGCCACGGCATTGATTCCTGCCAATGCCACAAATAGCCGGCTTTGATCGGGAGAAATGGCAACCCCAAAAGGAATAAAACCCCTAAACTTACCCAACCTGGGCTCAGGGTTCAGCATAAGATTTTGATCAAGTTTTCCGCTTTCTATATCGATGATGGATATACAATCGTTGTTGCCGTTTGAAACATAGATTTTGTCATTGGTGGCTACCAGAGAGTTGGGGCTGCTTCCTCCCACTGCTTCAAAGTCTTCGATTTTTTGTCCCACCAAAAAACCTGTCTTCACTTTTTTAATGTTTTGTAAAGGGTTTACAGTGGTTTTTTTAGTATATCTTGAAATGTTGTAAGTCCAGACAGAAAAGGCCTCATCGGCATTGGGATCACCCAGTGGCTTTACACCTTCAGAGGGATTTCCTTCTTTCATTTCCTTTGACCCATAAATAGAAGAGGGCCATTTGTGAGCTGTGTTTTTCAGATTATTCTTATCAATATCGGTAAAAGGGCTGTATTCAAATACGCCAACATTGGCCACAACCAGATTTTTTTGATTCGGCGTGAGTGCAATGCCAAAAGGGTAGCGGCCCGTTGGAATATTATCCACGATTCGTTTGGTTAATAAATCAATCACCACAATTCTAAAATTTATCTGATCCACCACAAAAAGTAATTTTTCGTCGGCAGACATCACCATATCCCCCAGATAACCGTGGCTGTAATCAACTTTAGTATTTTTTACCGCACAATCAATGGTGCCGAGTTTTTTACCACTGTTGATATTAAAAAGATGTATTTTATTGGTTTCCCCGCCTGATACATAGACAATGGTATTCGTTTTGTTAATGGCCAAACCCATAAAGCAGGCTTCCAAAATTCCGTTGTCGGTTTTAGCTCCTTCGGGCACCTGTATCACCTTTGGGTTGGTTCCATTTAAACCTTTTATAATACTGATTGAGAATGGGTTAATGCCCGAGTTGGAAGTGATCGCCACAGAGCCATCTTTGCTCAATGTCAGTCCATAGGGATGAGGTGCGGTGATAAACTGCCTGCCCATCGGGGTGATGAATCGTCCGTTGGGTAACACACTGACGTTGTTTTTATTGGCCATCGCAGGAAGATTTCCCGCTGGAGGGGTAACCTCATATTGAATTTGAGCCTGAGCTAAAGTACTGATGAAGTGGAAAATAAGAACCTTTTTCATATTTTATTTTATTTAAAATTCAATGTTTTTATAATTTAAAACTTAAGCTCGCCCACAAAGATCTACCCACCTGATAAATGCCGGAACCATGGGTTTTGTATGCTACATTACCCAAATTATTGGCAGAAATATCCAGGGCTATGTTTTTGTAATTATAACCCGTTTGAAAATTAAATACTGCAAATCCTTGGGTGCCCTCGGGACCGATACGATTGTCGGCGATGTCGCCTGCAGCCAATCTTTTTTGAGCTCCGGCGAAAGTAAAGGCTGGCTGAATGTACCAGTCATTTCCAGAATATCTAAGATTAAAATTTCCAAATACTGGTGGAATTCTTCTAAGTGGTTCATTTTTTATTAAATCCTGACCATAGGTGTAACAAAATCCCAAATTGAGAATTAATTTCTTTGAAATTATCGTTTTTGAGTTGTATTCTAATCCTTTAATTAAAGCTTTACCGGTGTTCATTTTGGCATAAACCTGATAAGTTTCTACTTTTTGGCCTTCCAGTTTTTCCCTGGTAATCAGATCAGTAAGGTTATTTTTATAAACCGATAATTGCATGTTATGAATTTCGGAATAATACTTAAGCCCAAACTCCAGTTGTCTGGCAAACTCAGGTTTAAGTGAACCTGAAGGAATCTCATATCTGAAGTCCACAATTCCAAGCGTGCCCAGGTCATCAACATTAGGTGCCCTGAATGATGTATTGAAACTGCCATATGCTGCCCATTTTTTATTGATTTTCTTCAATAAACCGGCATTGTAAACAAAAGCCTGATAATCCATTCTGGAAATTCCCAGTTTTTCATCCGGAATATCCAGCTGTATGGTATTGTATCTAAGACCCAGGTTAAGGAATATACTCCGAATTTGAAATTGATGCAGATTGAAAAGGCTCTGATTCAAATATTCGGAATTGTTGGGATACAGCCCTCTTTTTGGAGTCGTAACACCGACTGTTTCGTCAATGCGGGTACTGTTTACCTGGTCTTTGTAAATTTCATACCCGGTATTTATTGTCCAAAATTTATAAGGAATAGAAACATTATTTACAGAAAATCCCAGTGTTTTAATCCGGTCATTTTCAGTTCTGACCATCGCACTGTTATTTTTTTGTAATGTTCTTTCTTCGGGATTGTCCTGAAAACTTAATGTAAGACCTTGTTTTTTAAGCCAAATTGATTTTTCTTCGTTTTCTACTTTCAGATAACTCAGGTTTCTGATCTGAAACGTCATCTCATTGATTTTGAAATCCTCAAGTTTGACTTTGTGATATACCGGCACATGATTTTGTCTCACTTTTTGGTGTGCCATTATCAAGCTGGTTTTCGATCTTAATTTCCAAACTCCTTTGATATCGTAGGCATATTCCTGATAGCCAGAGGGCGTCTGAATACCAATTCCTTTTCCGCCCACCAAATCACCGAAATCTCTGAAAGAACCTGCTACTAATAATCCCAAATTTTTATGGCTGATGCTGAGAGAACTGTTAATACTTTTCTCCATATTTTGGCTACCATATCGGGTATTGGCTATGAAATCCACCTTTTTATCAAAATTTGGGTCATGAGTGAAAATTTGCAATAGTCCACCAATAGCATCAGAGCCGTATTGTACCGAGCCACCGCCAGAAAGAACTTCCATATGGCTGACCATGAAAGGGTTGATGGTGTTGAGGTATTGATTCGGTCCGTATCTGAAGGTACTATTGTTAAGGCGGATACCATCTATGAGAGTGAGCGTTTGATTTCCGGTAAGTCCACGCAAAAACAATGAGCCGCCACCATGATTGGTTTTTTGAAGCCAGAAAGTGCCGTTGTTTTCGAAGAATTCGGGTAAAGTTCTGAATATCCTGTTTTTCAGGTTCCGGGCACTGATGCTGTGGATACTCGCAGGCGTTTCAAGATTACTTAATTGAGACCGTAAAGCGGAAACGTTAATTTCGGGCAGTAAATGAACTTTGGAACTGTCCTGACCAAGTGCTATTTTACCTATAAAAATATAAATCAGGCTTAAGGTAATGTTTAACTTCATTCAAATCAAATAATAACCCAAAAGTACAATATTTCAGATATTATTTGTTTTGTGCTTATGTTATCATATTGTTTAATTAATGATTAGCTGTGGATATTTATAATAAGATTATGGGTCGATTAGTTATTTTTTTAAGTTTCGCAAAAGCCACAAAGAAGACACAAAATGCACAAAGAAATCTTTTTTTAACCATTAAGAAATTAAGGTCATTAAGATTTTAGGCAAGCACAATTTCAAACTCAGTACTCGCAACCCGCTACCCGGAACTTACCAACTTACCAACTTACCAACTTTCCAACTTAAAATAACATTTCCCTACAACCCATGACCAATTAAGCAAGAAGATAAGCATTTGGTAACCCTCATTTTAATTTCAGCATCATCTGGAAAGCCAGATCCGAAATTAACCATTCTTCTGCGATCTTGTCACCCTCAAAACGAGTTACCACCATCTCGTACCATTTTATCTTTTTATGGGATGCCGGTATTCCTTTTAATGCAGCTTTGTGGGTGCCGGATAATGTTCTTTGCCAGGTGATTAGGTTTTCTGATTGAGCCAGAACCTCGATTTTTACAATTTTTAAGTCAGGAATCGCAGTACGCAATTGTTTGATAAATTGCTTGATAAATGCATGCCCTTTGTGATTCTTATCCCCCGAATGTGCCACATAACTTTCTGAGAAGGCTGAGTCAACTATCTCAGAATTTCCCTGACTCAGGAGTTGGTCGGTAATTTGTTTTAATCGGTCAAATTTTGCCATTTTTAATTTCCCAAAATTGGAGACTTATCAAAAAACCATTATACAATTATTCTTTTATTAGGAAATCCTATTTCATGGTTTCCTCGTCTCTTTGTTTAAATTCAAATTTACCGTTTTTTTAATGAAAATTATCTCTGATCCAGAATTTTAGAATAAAATATTTGTGCTTCAGGATTTTATATTTTTAATGTATCTATTTTCTGAAAAGCAGGATGCTCTACCTAAAAGCCATCTTATCGCAAGTGTTTTGGTTTTTGATTTTGTTCAGCACTATCAACAATTTCCCTGATTCGTTTCTGTCTGGTTTCAGTGGTTCTGGCAAACACAAGCCAGGAAAGTATAATTTTCTTTACAGATTTACTTAAACTCAAAAAGAATTCCATTGCATTGGGTTTTTCGGAGAATTCAGCCTCAAGATCAGCAGGTATGATTAATTCTTCAACTTCATCCAGAATTGTCCAGGAGCCATTTTGTTTTGCAATTTCAATACTTAAAAAACCAGCTTCATTCATTAAGCCATGCTCAATAAGTCTTTCCACTTTGTCTTTGTTGATTTTTGACCAGGTGCTTTTAGATTTTCTTTTACTGAAAAATTGATGCGAGGTTTCCGGGTCTATTTTTATTTTTTTGCTATCTATCCATCCAAAGCAAAGTGCCTCATCAACAGCATTACTCCATGAAATTGAAGCTCTTGGTGAGGATTTATTATAAAAAACAAGCCAAACCGCCTGTTCTGTTTTATGGTTTTCTTCTAACCATTTTCTCCAGGCAACCTGACTTTCAGGATAAAACACTTGGGTTTCTTTTTCCGGCATCTATTCGTTATTTCATTGCAAAAATAATCATGCTTACGATAAAAATCTTCACTAAATGAAAAGCTCCACTTATTATATCATAGGGAATTGGGTGAGGCATATTCGGATTGAGGGCAATATTAATCGTATTAGCCTCCAGGTAACCCAAGCCTATAATGCAGGCTAATATATATACCGGCAAAAATCCTTATCATTTTAGGAAATCCTATCACAATAAAAAACTGTCTGCTATCTTTACATATTAAATATTCTACTTTCATAAGCAATGAAAATCAGGCACCATTTTCTGGATTGGGTAAGGGTTTTGGCCTTCCTGCTTTTGATTTTGTATCATACCGGCATGTTTTTTAATACCTGGGGTTTTCACCTCAAAAATCCGGTCACGTCTTCCGATTTTGAAATATGGATGTCACTCGTGAACCCCTGGCGGCTGTCGCTTTTGTTTTTTGTCTCGGGAGCAGGGGTAAGTTTTGCAACCCGAAACCGTACCTTCGGAGCTTTTGCCAAAGAAAGAATAACCAGGCTTTTGATACCACTACTTTTTGGAATCTTCGTGATTGTACCACCACAAATTTATATTGAGCGACTGGTATCCGAAGGCTATACGGGCACTTACCTCAGTTTTTATTCCAAAGTTTTTGAATTTATTCCATATCCCAAAGGCAACTTCAGCTGGCATCATTTGTGGTTCGTGGTCTATTTGCTGGTATTTTCACTAATAGCTATTCCACTGTTTAAAGTTTTAAAATCAAAACAGCTGCTTACTTCAAAATGGTCCACTGCCCTCATAATTTTGCCTTTGTCTTTAAGCTATTTGTTTTTAAGAGATAAGTGGCCCACAACCCATAACCTCGTTTCCGACTGGTTCAATTTCACTTTCTCATTTTTGATTTTCATTATTGGTTATATATTTGGCAATCAGGAAGATATCTGGAACAGATTGGAGAAGAAAAGATTCCTGAATCTGGGTACAGGCATTTTTCTTATTTTGTTTAGTGTATTTTATGATGCCGTCTTTGGGCCATTGTCAGATAAAATCCTCTGGGTAAAGATTTTCAATTCGGTTTTTAAAATTACTTTTATTTTCTGCACTATTCTGGGGATCATTGGCTTTGCCAAACATTATTTGAACTTCGAAAATGAATTTATCAAATACTGCAACAGAGCCGTATATCCCTTTTATATTTTACACCAAACCGTCATTATTATTTTGGGATATTACTGGCTTAACTGGCAGGTGGCGTTGCTCCTTAAGTTTACGGTCATGGCTTTGTCCACCTTGTTTATTTGTTGGGTTTTGTATCATTTTCTGATCAAAAACTACAAAGTCAGCCGGTTGGTCTTTGGGGTGAAATGATATATATATCCGAATAAATACTTATTCAAGAGCATTTTAGGAAAAAGGCGATTTGATTAAATCGTCAAAAATGTAAAAAGGGTGGGAGGGTATTGCAAAACTTTCCGGAACAAGAAGAAAAACATCACTTTAACCTCAATATTCAATATCCAAAGGTAATTCTCCGGCAGCTGCAATTAATATTTTCACGTCATTGAGACCGATTGAACCTTTAAAAATGTTCTTTTCTTTGATCATCCGGTTTATTCGGTCATGCAAATCTATCGGGTCAGACTTTGAAACTTTATCTACGGTATCTACCCCTAATTCATAAAGCATTTGGGCATAGGTTACTCCAACCCACTTTATTCTTGACAAATCTGCCAATTTGGTTAATGTTAAAAGGTCCTCCATATTAATCCCGGTGGCTTGGGATAGATTTTGTCTGTCAGATTTACTCAGTACTTTGTTGTATAGTTTTTCTGTATTTGAAATGCCAATTTTTTCTAAATTACTTACCGCTCCGGCCCTTATTTCTAAAAAGTCAGCCAATTTATTGGGTTTTGGAAGCGTGCTGTTTAATTCTCTCAACAAAATGGTTAAGTAATCACCGGCAAAAACATCCTGCCTGGTAAATTCACTGAACTTGTCTTTTTTCTTTAGCAGGAGAATCAAGTCCTTTACATTACTGATCCCCAAAGTTTTAAAATAAGCAAATCGTTCCTCCAGATTGTCTTTAAGCATCATCCTGCTTGGCGGTAAATAACCAGATTCTAATTTTAACCGATAATCATCGATGGAAAGTTTTTCTAAGTCAATATAGTAGCCCATTTTTCAATCTGTTTTACATATAAATTTCTTAAATTTTTGAGAAAAAGAAAAATATGCCATGTCGTCATGAAAGATAATATTTTATTTAAAACCTTAAACAGCATTCATCAATAACCTCGTCCAGGTGGATTTGGTCTTTTCAAAGTCGTGAAAATGTTTATGTACATTTTTTCGGTATTTGTCAAATTCAATCAGGATTTTTTCAAATTCATTGGTTTTGAAATAAGCACACAATTTTGGAATGGTAAGCTTTAAGTTTTCTTCCATTAATAACATGGTGGCTTCAAAATTATCCTTATCAGTGATATAAACCAGCAGAGGCTTATATCTGATCCAGCCTATGGTGGCGTTCACAAAACGCATTAGATTTTCATTATTTGTAATTTCAATTGGTTTTAATTCTACCGGTAAAACACCATTTAACAAATTGTTGTACATAGAAAAACCGTCATGAAATGTATAGCAGGGTACTTTTACAACTTTTAAGTTACTTAAAGCGGTACTCATAAAAGTGTCTTCCCCTCTTGCACCCGGTGGATTATAAAAAGGAGGGAACTTTTTGTAATTTTTAAGATTGAAACATAGATTTGCTCCTGAAATAAATTTCATTCCATTGGTTTCCTTTACTTCGTAGGAATCCTGGGTAAGAATTATATTTTCATCCGAATAGTTTACCCCTTTTTGATGAATAATTACCTGTTTCATTTTATCCCAGGTAATGATATCATTGCTGAGAGCCTCAATGAATAGTTTAAAATCATTTTCAGTAAGGATTTCATTGAATTTCATATATGGAATCGGAGAGATATAACCACAATGAAGCCCATGGGTGATATCAGAATCATCATTAAACTTCAGGTGAGTACTTAAAATGCTCTGTCCCATCCACACCAACCTTTCATTTTTATTCTGGTATGTGGCCAATGGATATTCATCATCGTCGATGAAAAGTAACTTATCCATTTTATGCTTAATGGCAAAATAAGTAATGATGTTTCTTTTTTTTGCGTAGCCTTCTCCAAATAGTAACCGACAATCTTCAGCGTTTATCGTATTGTCTGTTTTTGCTAAGATTTCCATTTCATTTAATACCTCGTTGGTGCCATAAAAATGAATTGAGTCAACAAGCTCCAGTAATTCCTTTGGAACATTTTTATAATTGTTGGTATTGGTATTTTTGTATCTTAAATCATAAGCCACAAAAATGTGAATTCTCACGTTTTTGTTCTTAATTAAACCATGCTCCAACCAATTGTTTATATAGGTTTTTAATACACTTTGAAACAGTAACCTTCCTGTTACAAAGCCAATTGCTATATTTTTTACCTTAAGTTCGGTCATTTCTTATCTTAGTTTAATACAGTCCACTTAGTTTATGAAAATATGGCGGCCAACGGCCAATGCTAAATCCTTAATCTTAAAACTATGAAGTCTAAACAGGTATTTGCTTTAAATTTATAATTAGGATTTTAGGGTCAATCGTTTAATATATACAATCTTTTTGCAAATTATTATTTAAAATCCATGCAGACTGTGTGTTTATGAATATATACAAATGTAAGCAATTTGCCTAAGAATGGCAAATATTTAAAAGGGTAATTCCAGTTTATAAGTAATCCAGGAAATAGTATTATTCGATATTTTAGAAAATAAATAAACTTTGGATGTGTAATTATGTAAGGATTTAGTGAAGTGAAATAACCTTGTGCTGCCCCGGGATTTTATCTTATTTTATTATTCTTCATTTTCATTCAAGGTTTATATATTATTTGCATAAAGCAAAATGCTAAATTCCATATTTTTTCGCAAGTTCTTTGCTACATGTTTGTTTATAATCAAAATTGTCGGAAACTTTTATAACACCTCTTAACTTTCTGACTCTAGGACTTAGCTGTTTTTCTTCAATTCTTTTTTGATTTACAGTAACAAATTTGAAATAGTTCTCAACCATTTCTGAGAGACTTTGTCCTTTTTCTTTTGCATAAATCTTTGCAATTTCAATGACTTCTTTTTCTAATGTTAATGTTAATTTCGTGTTCATAATCACGTTTTTATACAAAAATACGAGTATGATTTATAAAAGGCAATACGTGTTGTTTGATTATTAGTTTCCGTAAATATCCATTTGAAAATATTCTACCTAAAAAGCGTCAAATTTATGGCCAATAGATTTTAAACAATTGCTTATTTAGATATTTTAAGATTAAATTTTTAAACTAAAACTTACCTGAATGCTTATACCATCAAAAAAACTTTAACATCAATCTACTCATAATCATACAGTTCCAGCCTCTGGATGGAATAATCTCCGTGACTTATCCGGAGGTGGCGGCCCTGGTGGGTTTGATCGCCATTGAGATGTCTGATTACTTTCCAGTCTCCGTTTTCGAAAACGCCCTCTTCATTTTTTAAAATGCCCACCGTCTTTTCTCTTTTCTTCCAATTTTTGAAAGTTACCACTATACCCGATCCTGCAATATAAAACTCATTTTTACCGGTCTGGATAATCAATGCTCCGCCCGAATCCCATTCCGATTTGGTGGCTCCGGCTTCCCAACCCAGACTGTAGCTGTTTTTAAAAGAAAACTCATAATCACCCAAAACCACGGTGGAAAGTACCTTGTCTTTTTCCAGTAATACGCCATCTATCAGTCCTTGTCCGCGATATTGGGCCAGCATCGGGCTTAGTTGATTGATCAGCTGATACGCTTTTCCTATTTCTTCTTTTTCGGGATTTGATGTCGATTCAATGGAAAAAGGTGAAAAACCAATGGCCTCATAATGTCCGATGGCAAACAAGGACTTGGCCCCAACTGTGACATCAAAACGGTGTTCTGGCACAAATAAGGTATTGTTTTGCCTCACGTAAAGATTGCACCAGTGCTCAAAATCCGGGGTATAAAAGTCGGGAGAAAGGAAATCAATCGCAGGAGCTCCTGCTTTCCAGATGTCCATCAGATGCGGCAAAGGTCCCGCACTGGGGTATTCTCCCGGTATTTTTCCTGCTCTGATTAATGCGGCATTGACAAACATGGGCAAAGGATAAGCAGCCTTTCCTGCCGCCGCCAATTTCCCGGTGAATTTTGCAAAATTCCAGGCCATAAATAATTCGTCGGTGTGGTAACCTTCCCCAAATATCTCGTTCCAATTTCCTTTGGTTTTAAAACCGTTTTTCCGCCATACATTCAAAAATTCTGGCACTAAATTTTCTTTGTTCTTTTTGAGATAATCGGTCAATTCGGCAGGAACGTCTTTCATAAAAAGCTCATTGGCCAGTGGATGGTAATCTCTTGCCGATGGCAACATGCCAATCTCGTTTTCAGGCTGAACCATGATAACCGTTTGGGCCTGAGCGTCAAAGGTTTTTAAATGTTTCATCAAAGCAGTAAAGGCTTTAATGTCGGCCTGAAGATTATTTTCACTAAAAGGCGTCAGTATTTCCTGGCTTTGGCCTTTTTCGTCTTTGGCTCTAGGGTGTTTGGTCTGATTTTGTTTGATCCATGCCGGCAAATGACTCGACATGCTGTTTTTCCAGGAACCAAACCAAAGCAAAACTATCCTGATTTCCTGCTTTCTGGCTTCGACAATGAGCTCATCGAGCAATTTGAAATCAAACTGACCCTCTTTGGGTTCTATGAGTTCCCAATACACCGGAGCCAGAATGGTGTTGAGGTTCATTTGTTTAAGCTTAGGCCATATTGGTTTCATGTATTCCATGCTCGTAAAAGAGGAATTGCCCAGCTCTCCACCCAAAACTATAAATGGCTTGCCTTCTACCACCAGATACTTCTGATTGCCTTTGCTCTCCAGATGTGGAATGTCATTTTGTGCCGAAACCTTGAAGATGGATGCCGATATCAGGATTATCAGACTTATGATTAACTTTTTCATTAATTCAGTTTATTATTTTCTAATCTGTAATTTCAAAGCAACGCTTCATATTGGCCGCTTAGATGGTACAGGGCTCACAATTTACGAATTATTTGATTTGAATGTGAATTTTTGAAATAGCAAACATGGGAAAATATGTAATCAGAATTTCCCATTTGAATGGGAGTAGGAGAGAAGCCTCAGAAACTTTGTTTTGTAAATAGAGCAATCAAAATATATTTACCACTGCTGAAAAACAATACAGACCTGATCATCTCTCAAGGCAAATTCTTTGGCACCCCAGGGGCGAAGCGTTACTACTTTTAGGTTGGGATGAAGATATTCAGGATGCGACTTAGAAACCTTTTCATAAACTTCTTCAATATTTTTGGTGACTATCCTAAACTCAGGATTATGCTCTTTGGCGAGTGGGGCATGTTGAAACAGATAAATGCTCAGGCCATCTTTGTTGAGTACACAAAAAGGTTCTTTGGCACTTAACTCACTGTGACCGATCGCAAATCCCAGACAATCGACGAACATTTTCAGGCCATCGTTGATATTCTGATAATACACATTGGGAACCAGCTGATCGTATTTCATATATTTTCAAATTTTCAAATTACGCAAACTATCGATTTTTCAAATAGGTCTTTTAAATTTTCAAAGGAAGTATTTCCTGATTAAAAAACCGTCTTATTCAAATTACTAAATCCTTTTTATTAATGTGGAGTGCAGGTGTTTTACCTTCCAAAATCTTTTCTGTCTGATTAAGACTGCTGACTCGAGCCATTGAATGTTGGTAGGTTTGCCATCACGGGTGATTGCCGAGCTGAGCCTGTAGCTAACCCATGCCATTTTGCTATTCACTTCGGTATCAATGAAGTCAAAGGAATTGATGCGTTTAAAATCGCCGGCTTTATTGAGGGTGATGGCTTTGAAAACCAAGGTATCTATATTCCAGACCTGCCCATACTCGTAAAACGTGACATCAGGTGTGCAATCCAGCCGGAGGCTGGCAGCATCGCGATTGGACAAATCTTCAAACATTTTTACTATAGCTTGCTGTACCTGTTGCTGTTTTTGGGTAAATGTTGACTGAGCCTGCAAATAGCCCGAAAACAAAATGGCAATAGTATAAAGAAGTATTTTTTTGAATGTCATCGGTTTTAGGTTTGGGCTTATTAGCAAAAATAGGAAGATTATGTGGAAAGCGTGTATTTGTCAATAAAACCTCTTTAATATTTAACCTTTGACAATAAAAGTATAGATGGTTTGAGGATTTGAAATTCTTTCTTATATAGTTTCGGGATTTACTAACGGAACATGCCGAAGACTGAACCATTTCCATACCATGATATTAACATTTTATAAAACTCAGGCAGTTTTATAATTCCTTTTGTTTTCAGGCTTTAGCAATTTAGATTTCGTTTTTAGTTTTTTTCTTTGAAGATATTCACTCAAAGCCTTTTCTTCTAAATTGGTCAAAGTACCCTCGCCACCTATAAAATCAACTTCTAATATTGTTTTCTTACTTACCATCACGATTTTTATTAAAAATATTTATCAATAAGTTTTAATGCCGCATTTGTTTCAATAATCATTACCCGTCCACCAAAATGTGTTGCCCCAAGAGAATTTTCATAATGTTCTACAAGCTGAGTCTTTGAAAGAAAAGAAACATTTCCCTCATGACCTCTCTGAAACGAAACTTTACAGGCAAAAGCAACTAAATTTCCGGCTACACCTGCATACATTTTATTATGACCTTTGTTGAATGGAGCACTTTCTAAAAGATGCATATAAACATGGTCTGCTTTAATTTCGATACAAATCAGTCCTTGAATTATATTTGTATTTCCAACAATTGTCAATTTATAAACCTCCTTTTCAGGTTTCCTAAATTCATCTATCCAATTAAATAACCAACCATTTTTCCTTGAAACAAGTTTCAACTCACTTTTTGCCAGAATAGAAATTTCAGTTGCAAAACTATCTCCTGTAACAACATTTTCAATTGAATTAGTGAGTTTGTCAACTTCAAAATCAAGCCCAATTTTTGCCTTTGTTTTCACACCACAAATTTACTGATTAATGTCCGGTTTTCAATAAGTTTTTATCATTTAAAAGGCTGTAAAACAATCACCTGTGTATTATAAGGAATTTGCCAACATTCAATTTTTAATCACCTCATATCTCAGCCAAATACAACCACTTTCCAGTACTAGTGATTCGATATATCTCAATTGGTTTGGCAAAATGTGGGGTGGATTTATATCCGGCGAGTTAAAGAGCGTTGGTGTTTGAAAACCACCATAAACGGCAGGATTAAACAGAATATTTATTTCATCCAAAAGATTCTCACGAATCAATGCACCGGCGAATTTTCCGCCTGAGGAAGTTAATATACACCTTACATTCAGGACTTTATAAAGTTTATTAAATGCCTCAACCAGATCCACTTTTTCTTTTCCGCTGACGAGATAAGGAATTTCCTCTCTTTGCAAAAAAGCCAGATATTCTGCCGGAGCACTTTGACTGGTCAGATGCAGCATATACGATTCAGGATTATCCTGATAGGCTTTATAGCCATTCCGAAATCTTCCCCGACCATCAACCACAGAAGTCCAGGTGATGCGACCTTCCCGCCGGACAATGCTCTCCGGCAGGTAATCCTTGTAAAGATTTTTGGTGTCACCAGGGAATTCGGGCAATTCTCTGAGTTTATCATTCTCAGCCACCAACATGTTGCTCCCTTCCAGATAGCAATCAATTTTGTGCAAAGATTTTACCTTTTCATCAAAATATTTCCAGTCTTTATCACTGATTGTAAATGGTTTCAATGACTCATCGATGGGGGAAAACATGGTGGTGTTGGGCATCAGGGAAATTCTGCCGTCGATGGATGCCGTCACCTGCAATATCACTTTTGGTCTGCTCAATTTTGCCAGCGTTTTATGATTTCAAAATTACTGAAAATTTCAACTGAGATTAGCTTTTCGACATTTTCTCAACGTCGAAGCCAGATGCAGAGGATTTCCAATCCTCAAAAAGCAAATGTTAATCAATCTCATCTTTTGTGTTACCATAATAATCAACACCAAGTTATTTGTAAACCTAATATCGTAAGCCATGTATTTGAATTTTAAGCAATTATAAGAATTTTCTGGATTTAAAAATACAGGATAATTAATCCTATATTATCTGGCTTCTACTGAGCTTTCGCTCGCAAAGTTCGCAAGCTTGTGCTCCTTTGACTATCGGAACATGTCGAAGAGTGAAAACCAACCAAATATCGATACTCAAAAATTGTAAATCAAGCCAAAGTCCGTCGAGTAATCTTGATATAAAAAGATAGCCTGAGCAAAAAATCAGGGATTAAAAACTTCTGAAAACACTACTAGTTATTTTCTTTTATTAATAAGTTCAGAACGAATTTCATTTAAGTCTTTTGAATTTTTGAAATTAATTATTCCTATAAATATTAATATGAAAAATTTAGAGAAACTTTCTCTAAAACCTTCTTTAACAATAAAATACAAAATAGAAACTATTAAGAGGCCTAATACAATTCTAAAAAATAATTCTAACTGCTTTGTTTTTTTCTCTTCAATTAATAACTCATCCAGAGTGAGCTTTGCGTAATCTTTTTTATTAAACATATTTACTAGATTTAAATTACAGTCTGTTTTTTACAATGGCGTTCAACGTTGACATATTGGCGAAGGTATGGAATTTTAATTTCTAATGTTCAGTTACTTACAAATGTTTAATAGTTTTCCAAAAGGTCAATGACTTCCTACTGCTATGCTCTTGCCAATATGATGTTGGGCGTTCGGCCATCTTTTTCTACGCTAATTTTATCATTTGTTGTTCAAGTTTTACATTGAAGTTTATCTCTGCTTTTAAAGCTTTGAATACTTTTATAATTGTGTCAATTGTCGCACTGTTAGCACTACTTTCAAGCTTTGAAATTTGTGATTTTTGCACACCTACAAGTTCACCAAGTTGTTCTTGTGTCAGGTTTCGTTCTTGTCGAGCCGTTTTTATCATTTTTCCTAAAACGTCCATACGAAGTTCGTATTCGTATTGGTCTCTGTCGGAAGTTCCTGTTTTGCCAATGTACTTGTCCTTCATTTCGGCAAGTGAATAGTATATATTTTCTGTCTTTGCCATTTCTTTATTTTTCTCGTTTATTGTCAAAATATTTCTCTCTAATTTTTACAGCTCTTTCAATTTCGTTGGCTGTTTGTCGAGGTCTTTTTTGGCTGAAGCACAACAACCATATCTATACAATTGCGTAAATATCTCTTTTAGTGCAATTAATATTTTTGATTTAAATAATTTATTTTCAAATACATATCCATTCTTAAGCATTCGTTGTCAATCAATACATTCCAATTTGCAGACCGTGTGTCTAAATTCCTTACGAATATAAAATATGGTTTTTGAAAGGCAATGAATATATGTGGATATTTCTTTTTAGGTATAGCATAGCATACTTAGAAAAAGCAAAGCTCATACCCAATGATAAATCAGGCTTTTTACCGGCTGTATTTTTGTAAAAATGGAATAATCAAAACATTTTTATTTCATTGGCTTCAATCCATTAGGAATTAAAAATCAAAAGGACAGGCAAGGTTTCTCAGGATTATATTTCTCCTTTGTAATTTGAGTCGAAATCTACCATCCATTCGATGCCGTATTTGTCTCTAAACATACCGAAGTATGAACCCCAGGGGCTGTCTTCCATCGGCATTTCGATTTGGTCGCCTGCCGAGAGACCGTTGAACAAATGGTCGGCTTCTTCTCTGCTTTCGGCACTGATTGAGATTTTAGACCTGTTCTCGTTTTCATTGGTTTTGCCCAAAATCTCAGGGACGTCATTGGCCATCAAAACGTTTTTGCCGATGGGTAAGGCAATGTGCATTATTTTATTGGCTTCATGCTCGGGCACAGGAAATTCCTCACTGGCCAGATCTTTGAAACGCATAATTTTTGCGAACTCCCCGCCAAATACCGATTTGTAAAAGTTGAATGCTTCCTCGGCATTGCCATTGAAATTGATATGAGGATTGATAAGTGCCATAGTTTTTTAAAGGTTTAAAAGGTTAATAAATTGGTTTATTGCTTGTTGTAGATGCCTCCGATGTTGGTAAAAGGATAAAATAACAAAATTATTCATGTAACATTGAAATGTTTTAAAACATTCTATGGATTAAAAAAAATGTTTTTTGTGGTGGGAGAATGAATTTCACTATTAACTTATTTGAGGATTTAAAATTCTTTTTTATCTAGATTTGGGATGTCTTGGTGGAACATCCGGAAGGGCGATTTGTGCATGGGCTTGTGAGGTTTGTGTGTATAGGTTATACTGCATTTACTTTAAAGATTAAAATACATAATTCTTTGTCCATTCTGTGATAAGTGACTTCTTCTTCTTTCTTTGTCAGAGCTGGAAATTTAAAGTTTTTTCTTTGAAAATTTCCACCAGTTACAATTGTTCTGTATTGATGTCTTAACGTTTTTACTTTCTCGATTTCGACTTTGAATTTGTCCTTTTGGCAATGGTTAATTAATGTTATTAAAGTATCGAGTTCATTTGAAATTGTCGTGAAGTGATTAATGATAGTATGGCTGTTTGTAATTGAAACTGTGTTCTTTTGAACACATTCTGTAACTGTTTTATTTACTTCTTTAATTGTGCTTTGCAGTCCTTCTATTTTTCTAATAATTACATCCTTTTCGTATCGTTTATTGTGCATGTGTTTTTCAAGGAAAATAGGAATGTAAACAGCTAGAAAAATAGTAACTAGTAAAGTCGCTAAATCAACCAAGTTAATTTTATCTTCAACTGGGAAGGTCGGGTAATAATTATTAATTCCAATGCCCAAGGCTGCACCTGCAAGCACTAATATTAAGGCTATCCAAATTTTCATCATTTGTTATTTGCGTCTTTAATATATTCCTTAATATCGTCAATTAAAAATGGGTCGTCCTCACTTTTAAAATCAATATTGTTTAAAACAATTTTGTGGTCTCTATATTCACGAGCCAAACCACCAAATGCAGATTCTAAAAACGAAGTTGCATAACCTGCCGTATCATCAAGGTCAATAAAAAGCAATTTCTTTTCTGACAATGCTTGTTTGAATTTGGGAAGCAATAGCTTTTTCAAAAATTCTTCTCCAGGAAAGTCTCCTTCAATTTCTTCCCTTACACCAGGCGTTTTTGTGTAATCGTCTGCGATTTTGATTATGATTTTGTCCATCTGTTAGTATTGTTTAATTCCCAATATAGGAATGTTCCGCTAAATTCTATTTTAAGTTTAACATATTCGTCTTTGCTTAAGTCGGCTTTCACATCATTTGAAATAATCTTCAAATTACTATAATAATTTCGTTCTAAACCCTTGAATATTGTTGGCAATCCTTTTCCTCTGTACGGAATTTTTGTGCTAGATAATTTACGACCTGAAATTATTTCTTTCAAAATTTCTCTGTTGTCTGATAAGCCTAATAATGCTGCCGCTTTTGCTTTGAAATCATTCATCTTAGAAGATTTGAAAATACCTACACCCAGATCAATAAATGCAAACGATACATGATTGTCTTCTCGGTCATGATAAACGGTCAGCCACCAAGTTTCGTGTCCTATTTGTTGCGGTTTGGCATGATAGCATGTGTTTGCCATACTTTCCATTAATGCTTTATAAATTCCGGGACAACGACCTTCTTCACCGAAAATTTCTTTTGAAGACCTTTTAATCAATTCAGCCGCAATGCCACCTTCTGCTTTTTTATTTTGTCGTGTTAAAATATAGTTTTTAGGCTCGTTTTCGTTTGCCATATTTTGATTGAAAATACCACTTTCAACAAATATTTTTCTCAGTCGTTCATCTCTTGGGTAATTGCCTTTTATTGAGACTCCATTTACAATCTTCGGGTTTTTAACAAACGAGAGCAGTAAAACAATTGCATCATTTGTTAAATTGGTTACATCCCGAAGGTTAATCATTACATTTTGCTTCCTTTTAAAAAGTGTTTTCAAATCTTCTAAATATTGTAAAACAGCTTCTGTGTTTTCAACGAATGAAAAATTTGGAGGAGCTTTTTTATTTATAAATGTCTCATCAATTCTTTTCTTTTTTCTCTCATCTTTTTTTAGACCAACATTCTTTTTACGTTTTACATTAAGTTTTGCATCAGATTTCAGGCGTTGCTTTAAACTAACGGCTGCCCATTTAGTATTACGCTTTTTATATTCATTTGATGTAAAATATTTCTTCATTAATAATTACACCATTGCCTTTTTATATTTTACTTCTTTTTCTGCTGCAATTTTCAAAGGTTTTTCCTCAATGGAGTATTCTTTGTTTTTTTTGCCTTTCTTATCTGCTGAAATTTTATCCTTCTCCTTTTTAATCCTCGCCAGCAGTACACTTGCAGGTTCATCATTTGGGTTTTGTGTTACCAACTCACCACGAAATGCTTTTGCTAAAATGCTTTGTGGCAATTTATCAAGCATAGTTTTAGCTTTAGTGTAACGTACTTCTATTTTATCAGCAAAAGCAAATAGATTTTCGACCTGTTTAACAATTTTGATTTGCTCTTCCAGCGATGGTAGAGGAAGTGGAATGTTTCGGACTATGTTTAAATTCAAATTACTCATTGTGCTGCCTTTTGCTTCACCTTCAAGGTAGGCTTTGGTATTGGAGTTACTTAAAACCCAATACAAATATTGAGAGTTTATTTTCTTGAGATTGGGACGAAAAAATAAACTACCAGTACCACAAAGCCAACCATTTTCCTTTTCCCCAATTAATGCACATCTTGCCATTTCTCCTCTTCTTCCCATAATTACATCCCCTGCTTTAAGATGGTAGTTTGGGAGTTCTTTGAATTTTTCTTTTGTGATTGTCAAGTCTAAGTCGGGCACTATTTCACCACCTTGAATGTGTGTTGGATTAATTAATGGAATTCCGTTTGATATATATTCATGTCTGTGTAATTGAGTGCCAAAAGGACCAATTTGAATTTCTTCGCAAACATTTCTTGTAATTTCTTCCGCACCATTATTATTTACCGCAGCAGCCAAAACCGATTGACGAAAACGCCTGAGAAGTTTTGGGATTTTATCTAAGCGTAGTTTATTACTTTCAACTTTTTGCATTATACCATCTAACTTTGATACAATGCGTTGTTGCTCAGCAAGAGGCGGAAGTGGAATTTCAATTTCGCTTGCACCATTATCAGTTAAAGCCTCCTGTGTTGAACCTGTTGCTAATTCATTTTTTTGGGAAAGAAATAAGTCAGACTTAATTAGAAAGTATAGAAGTTTATTATTGTAAGTATCAGAATAAGGACGAACTTGTAAAAAACCGGTTGAAAATAATTGACCATTCAATTTTTCATCAACTAAAATACCTTTATCCGTCCCTTTCATTCTTGCTTGTAGTACATCTCCAAGTTGTCCAACTCTATTTGCTCGCGAAGGTCGATTCATAAAAGTAAATTCACCTTCTGAAGTAAATTCATTTTCTTGAATACTTCCAGTTGAATAATATTTTTTGGTGCCGTCAAACTCTTTGACTCCTGTTGGTAAAAAGTTTAATTGCTCAACAAGTTTAACCAACTCCCAACTTTCAGGTAAATTATTCTCCATCACTTTCGAGTAAGTTTAAAATTTCTTTTAAATCATCAACAACAGCTTCCAATTCGGATATTGCTTCTGTTGCTAATTCATTTGGCTCTGGCAAATTATCCGAATCTTCAACGCTATCGTCTTTTAGCCAAGTAAGGTCTAATTTATAATTACGCTTTTTTACTTCTTCTAATGTAAAGCATCGGAAGCGACCTGATTCTCCCTGGTCTTTTCTTTTACTGCCTCCATTAGGGTCGGAGCCATAACATTTTTCAAACTCCTCAAAATGCTTTTCATTAAGCGGTCTGTCTTTCTTGGTAATGCCTTCTATGTTACTGCGATTATCGTAAATCCAAACCTTATCGGTTGGTAATCCTTTTTGTAAGAAAATTACATTTGCTTTTACTCCTTGTGCATACGGTGTAAATGTTCCTCTTGGTAAACGTAAAATAGTGTGCAGGTTGCAATCCTGCATTAATATTTCAAATACTTCTCCTGCTTTATCTTCGAACAAAACATTGTCTGGTAAAACTATAGCTGCCCTACCACCAGTTTTCAATGTGCTCATGATATGTTGAACAAAGTTCAACTGCTTGTTGCTGGTTTCTACCGTGAAATCATCTCTTTCGGGGACTTGGTTTGCTCCTTTTGTTCCAAATGGAGGATTGGCTAAGACGACATCAAATCGAGTGCTGTCGGGTGTATTGTAAATAGTATCACCTAATTTTATTTTAGGAGTTACGCCATGTAAATACATATTCATGAGTGCAAGCCGCCTTGGTCTTGCAACCAACTCTTGCCCGTAATATGTTTTTTCACTAATACGTTTCACATCTTCACGGGGGAATGCTCCTTTACATTCATGCATTAGCCACTCATAAGCAGAAACCAAAAAGCCACCAGTTCCGCAACTTGGGTCAGAGATAGTGAATGAACTTTTACCTCTGGGGTCAGGTTTCATTAACCTAACCATACTTTGTATTAATGGTCGTGGAGTAAAATATTGTCCAGCTCCTTTCTTTCCTTCGCTTGCTGCTTTTTCCAGTAAACCTTCGAAGGCAGCACCTTTCACGTCAACGTCCATTGAAGTCCATTCATCTTCTTCAATAAGGTTGAGTAACTTTTTCAAACTTACAGGATTGTTGAAACGGTTTTGTGCTTGAGTGAAAATTTCACCTAATAGTCCTTGTTCTTTTGCAAGTTCACGAAGTGTGTCTGTGTAGTGGTCCATTAAATCGCCACCACTTAATTCTTTCAGTGCTTGCCAATTATATTTTTCGGTTAAATGCACTTCTTTTTCGTCTGCCATTTTCAGAAACAACAAAAACGACAATTGTTCTATATAATCGTTATAGTCAATTCCTTCGTGGCGAAGGGTATGGCAAAAGCCCCATAGTTTGTTTACTACATCACTCATTTTTTATTCTATTTATCATCTCTTGTAGATGTTTGATGGTTAATGCCTTATTTAATGCCTCATTTTTATTTAGCATTTTAAACTGAATAGGCCAAATAATATTCTCTTTATCTTCAATAGTTAATGTGAGCGAAGCCCGATTGCTGTAATGATGTACTTTAACAAGTTCAATGCCATTGCTAATTTTGCTATCCCTTATAAGCCGTGCTAATATATCATAACTATGATTACCCAAACAAACAATAAGTTTTGGTTGTATTATTTCAATTTCTTTAAGTAGAAATTTCTTTATGCAGTTGTCTTTTCGTGGATTTAGTTTTTCCTTTTCTCTAGTTTTCTCAAGTCCACATTTTATTGTATCCGTAAAATAAGGCTGCCTTTTCTTTACATCATAATTCGTGATAAAATTGATTAAACTCTTAAGGTTCTTGTCTTTACTTCTTAGAAGATTATTAATACTACCACCCACAAAGCAACCATTCCCGTTTTTAGTACTTGGCGACTCTGCCACTATCATAATATCAGTATTGGTATCACCTAATATTCCGGTGTATGAAGCTTCTCTGCTTAAATCCACCTGGCAAGATTCGCAACAGTTGCATTTTAATTTAACTCTGACTGGAAATTCAGAAAAATCCTCAAAGTCTGCAAACTCATTTTGAAATAAAGCAATTAAAGCTTGATTTTTATCCGTCACGCTGCTATTGATAGATTAATTTCATTGATTATCTGATTATAACCTTCAGCAAACACTTTTTTGAATTTGTTCAGGCCGCCTCTGTCAGACAAAGCTGGAACAATGCTAAAATCATCTTCGTCCAAAGTCATGTTCTGTTTTAAATGTTCTTTGATGTATTCCATCCATTTTTGTTGTTCGTCATTCAATTTCTTACCAGTAGTTACTTTATTTATGGCTAGGTTTACCCTTTCCTCTGGGCTCAACAATGGTTCGGTTTCTTTGGCTGCATGTTTTACCATGCTAATAATATCAACTGTGTCTTTGTGGTAAACAATTTTATGTGCCTTTTGCAGAGTGGCTTCTTCATAATTGCTTTCTTTTAGTTTTTGCCTAAGTTCGTTTAACGCATTTGTGTTCCATTCTTTAGGTTTGTTTAATAAAATACTAATAGCGGCAATTTCATTTTCTTTTCGCTTTACAAATTCCGAAAATGCATGCAAATAATCAACTGGTTGTAAACCGTATCTGCCCTCTGCTTCAAAAAATATCATTGAGCTAACTTCGTCTTTTACTTCATAACCAACAAGAAAAACTTTTTTAGCTCTTTCGTAGTCCACCAATAGCTTTTGGAATTGTTCATTTCTAAGCAATTCCATCACACTTGTGAAGCTTTCAAATATTTCAGGAAACGACTTTGTCATCACTTATACTTATCAAAATATTTAGAAATCTGCTCGGCAAATTTACCCATATCACCATCTGGAATATAGGTTTTGAATTTGTCTCTTGCATTTCCACTCATATCTTTTTCAATTCGGTGAAGTCGCTTGCTCAAACGCTTTGCGTTTGCTTTTCGGTCTTCATTGTTATATATTTTTTCAATCAGTTCTTTTATGGTAATCGTTTCCGTTCCAGGAGGGTCAATTTTAAAGTTATAACTAGCATCTCTAAAATATTTTATCAACGTTCCGTTGAAACAATCAAATATTACAAAATGAGTTTTACCAATGTCATCACATTTTCTTGTTCCTCTTCCAAGCATCTGTTCCCAAAGGATACGGCTTTTAACAGGTCTTAGAAAAACGATATACTCCAAAGAAGGAATGTCAACTCCTGTGCTTAACATGTCAACCGTTACCACAATTTTAGGATTAGGTCGATTGCGAAACTCCTTTATTTTTTTCAAAGGTCTGTCCACCGTTGGGCTTCCAGTAATCTTTGCTACAAAGTCGTCCCCTTGATTAAAAACTTGTTTGCAAATATTCACCAAACGGTCAGCATGTGAAATCAATGGAATATCGTTTGAAGCAAATATTAAAGTCTTTGGAAATCGTCCTCTTTCTTTTTTAAACTCGTCTGCGTATTTTTTTAGTTCTTCAATTATTTTTTGGTTGGTGTCAGGGGCGGTTATTTTCTCTTCAATTTCAGATGAAGTAAATTCTCTTTCATCTTCTAATTGGTCAATTTGCTCTCTGCCTGTTTCGGTGTCAATCATTCCGACTTGTTCGCCCTCTTTTAAAAATGCTCCTTTCATCAAAACTTCTGAATTGATTGCAACAGCATCATAATCTACTAAAAAACCATCGTCAATGGCGGTTTGTAGTGGATAATTGAAAATTGGTTTATTAAAGTAAGCAATGGTATGTGAAGCAGGTGTAGCAGTCAATCCAACTTTAACCGCATCAAAATGATTGAGAACATTACGCCAAACGTTTGTTTCTTTTGAAGTATAACCTCTATGACACTCGTCTGCAATAATTAAGTCGAAAGCATGTGAAGGAATTGATAAAGTTTCAGCATCATCTTCGTTTTCTTCGTCTTCACCAAATGCACCCATTTTTCCATAAAGGTTTATTGCCATTCGCTGAATAGTGCAGACCTAAAGAAATGTTTTTGTTCCGTCTGGATTCGTAAGATAAGAGTTTGGCAAAACAGTTGGGTCGTATGCTTCGCCTTCAAAATCTTCCTTTCTGAATTTTTGAGAATATAATTCGTATTCGTCTTTGAACTTAATATTTCTTGGAGTGTCAAATGAAGCAAACGCTGTAACGGCTTGTGCTGCTAAAGATTTACGGTCAACCAAAAACAAAATGCGTTTAGCATAACCCGAAGCCAACATTCTGTAAACAAGATTTACTGTTGTAAAGGTCTTTCCTGTTCCTGTCGCCATCGCTAAAAGCATTAAGCGTTTACCTTCTTCCAAATTGTTTTCAAATGCTTGGATTGCATCTTTTTGATAAGGTCTTAGCCCAGGCGTATTTATTGATTTTTCTTTAAGCCATTGTAAAGCTGTTTTCCTTTTAGAGTTAAACAAAGTTTCCATTGCTTCAGGCGTATGAAAACTATAAATTTGTCTGCTTAAGTTTTTGTTATCTCTTACATCCAAATAGTAAATCAATTCGCCATTGGAAGAATATAAAAACGGAACGTGATAATGATCCCAATCACCAATTGTATTGTTTGCACCTTTTGAATAACGCTTTGCTTGCTCCAAAACATTTTGAGCACCCAGTTCAAGTTTTTTTGCTTCAACAACTGCCAATAGTTTGCCATTCACCACAAGAGCATAGTCGGCTGGACCTTTATGCGTCTGTAATTCTTCAATAGCATGATTTGTCAAAGTAGACAATTGCATTCCTTCAGAGTAAGGAATAATAATCCAGCCAGCAGCTTTTAGATGATGGTCAATTCTTTTTTTTCTTGTTATTTTCTCTGATTCGTAAGTCATATTTCAATTCCGAAAGTTACGTATTTAATAGGTGGGTTATTGAATAATGGCCCTTTTTGTTTTACTGATGCATTGGCTTTGGATGTCGGGGCAAAGCAATATGTGTCATATTTGAGGTGGCAAAAGAAATTCTTTTTTTTGTAAATTGAAGGTGTTTTATTATTTTTAAATGTAAAAATGTGTTTCGCCAAATCATTCCCATTTGCTCAAAAGTCGTTTCATTGGTATGTCGTTTTCTAATTGTCAAAATGTTCGGTAGTGTTACTAGGTTTATAATTTATTTCGTTTGTAAAATTGTTGCACTATTGTAGTTTATGCTTGTTTGTAACATTAGTGTTTGGTGATTTAAGCATATATTTATTTTGTACGAAAACATTCCGCTTCCGTAATTATTTAATTTTCTGAAAGATATCTATTTTTAAGCATCCGTTGTCGATTAATCCATTCCACCCTGCAGACCGTGTGGTCTAAATTCCATACGAATATAAAATATTGACTTTGAATGGCAAATAAATAAATGGGATTTTTCTTATTCGGTATCAAATGGGTGGTTTTTGTGTTCCAAAGCAGTGGTACTAATTTAAAATCAAGGAATTTGAATGTTTAAAGGGCTTTTTTGAATGTTCTAAGGGGGGCATAAATAGTTTTAGGGGGGTCGTAAAAAGTTTTAGGGGGGTCTAAAAAAGTTGTAGGGGGGAGTGAAAAAGTTTTAGGGGGTCTAAAAAGTTTTAGGGGGTCATAAAAAGTTTTAAGGGGGTCGTAAAAAGTTTTAGGGGGTCTAAAAAAGTTTTAAGGGGGTCATAAAAAGTTTTTGGAGGGGGTAAAAAAGTTTTAGGGGGGGCGTAGAAAGTTTTTGGAGGGTAATTTGAGATATTGAAAAGCTATTTGAATATGGAAATAGGGGAGTGTAATCTGGGAATCAGAGTCTGTAAACGAAACTGTGTCTGAGACAATAATTCAATGCACATATTTGAAAAATAAATAGAGTCTAAAGACTAAATCTATACCCCAACAGGTCTTATTTGAATCTGTCCGCCAATAGCCCGGAGCACTTTCATGATTGTTTCAAATTGTGGTTTTGATCCTTCATTCAGAGCTTTATACAAACTAGGTCTGCTCATACCGGTTTCCTGTGCAATTTTTGTCATTCCGATAGATTTGGCAATATTCCCAATGGCTGCAATTATATCAGCATCATTTCCTGCTGACAATACTTCATTTAGGTATTCTGCAATCATTTCGTTGCTGTCTAGGTAATCCGCAATATCAAATTTTGAAGTTTCCATCTGATTAATTTGTAATTCTTTTTAAGATAATTTTTACCTTTTCAATGTCTTGTTGTTGCGTTGATTTGTCGCCACCCATTAATAAAATGATGATTTTTCCATCCATTTCTCTAAAATAAACTCGGTATCCTTTTACCAAAAGATTTTAGTTTTTCAAGATAAAGGGCACTAAATTCCAATCTTTTGTTGCTTGTTGTTAGTAACTTAGCTACCTCTTCATTTTTTTGCTCGCCCAAAAAAACGAAGCAAAAAAAGGGCGGTCGGTGCAATGTGTCACGAAAAATTTCTAAATTTTTTCTAAAAAATAAAAATCAAATTGATGTTCGAAATTTTTCTAAACACTGCACAGACATTCAAGGTATTTTCATTTGATTTATGAATTTTAAATCGAAGTTTATTTTTACCATTTTAGTAAGAAATATATAATTTCTCTCATAAATCCTTTAATTTCCTCAACCATTTATCAAATTCGGTGGTTTTTTCGATGTAATACATATAATTGTGTATTCAATTGGATACAAATATATGAATTCAAATTTATTCCGGAAAGTATTGATTGTTTTTGTTTTGAAATATTTTACAAAGGAAGAATAACAGAATTCTTATACTTTTACTTCACCACCGCATTGATTTTTTCCCAGAGGGCCTTGTCAAAGCCGGAGATGGCAAAGGAAGGATTGAGAGGCTCAGAGGCATCGCCCATACGCACCACAATCATATTCTTGCTGGGTATCACAAATAATCGCTGGTCTTCGGCACCCATGGCCGCAAACATGTCGGCGGGGGCATTGGGCACCAGCATGCCCGGGAACACCGTCTGGCTGCCCGGCACCATATATTTTGCTTTGCCATTGAGCCACCACAGATACCCGTAAGAGGGGTTGATGTTTTGGGAAGTGTTGGTGGCATTATTGAAATATGTCTCATTGATGATCTGTTCGTCTTTCCATTTGCCACGGTTGAGGGCCAATATGCCAAAGCGTGCCATGCTCCGGGTGGTGCTATGAAAAAGCCTGAAAATGAGGCCGTCTCTCCAGGTGCCATCCATCCCGATTTTGTCTCTCAGCCTGGCCTGGAAAAAGGCTTCAAAGTCTTTCTTGCTGCCGGCGGCTACCACGTCCATGAGCTTTTGGAATACGTTGGCATAGGCCCAGCGGGTGCCGGCATCGGCGACATAGGTAAGGTTTTCCTTTATGACCCTGTTATTGCTCTCGTCGAGCCCCGAAGACATAGTGAGCAGATGTCTGACCGTGATGAGGTTTTCTTTGTCTTTGGGAGCACTGGTCCAGCCGGAGCCCAGATAATCAGATACTTTGTTGTTGATGTTGAGGAGGCCTTCCTGCTCTGCAATGCCCGTGGTGGTCGAAACCAGCGTTTTGCCGGCACTGTTCCAGGTCCAGGTGTCGGTGGCAGTGTGGCCATCGAAATATTCTTCCATCACGATACGGCCATTGACGAGGATCATGAAGGATTTGGAGTGTTTTTCTTTCAGGAAATTCTTCAGGTCTGCCACCGCGGCTTCATTCCATCCCAGCGACTTCATGGAAGTCAGCTCCCAGTTGTTGCCGGTATTTGGGGGGAAATACATTTCATTGCCGTTAGAAGGAGGATCTACGTCCTGTTTTTTACAACCTAAAACTGTGGATAACAGAAGAAATGTTATTGTTATTAGTTTCATGAAATTCTTTGGTTTTTAATATAGACTGCCGTCAGCGATGAAAGTTTAAATGCTTACTATTTTTTTTATACAACTCTTCGACATTTTCTCAATGTCGAAGCTAGATATAGAGGATTTCCAATCCTCAAAACGGAAATTAACTCTTCGACATTTTCTCAATGTCGAAGCTAGATAAAGAGGATTTCCAATCCTCAAAACGGAAATTAACTCTTCGACATTTTCTCAATGTCGAAGCTAGATAAAGAGGATTTCCAATCCTCAAAACGGAAATGTTACTTCAATCTTACCTTTTCTAATTCCATAATAATCCGCACAACTACTATTGAGATATTCCTCTTCTTTTTCTACAATACCTGCCCTTACAGGGTTCATATGTATGTATTTCAATTTTGTTTGGAAGAAATCATCCTTTTCTATTTCCTCTCCATGATAGCCTTCCTCCCAAAACCAAATTTTATCTTCTTTCTTAAGAAGCCACAGCAACCATTTCTTTCTGCTTTCTTTAGGATTGTTCTCAATGGCCTTGATTATTTGTGATGCTGTGAACTGGAACGCCAGCCCGGTTTTAAAGTCCCGTAATATATCACTTAAATGATTTTCATGACTCTGAACAATTAAATGAATATGGTTTGACGGGGCGGCCTACCGCATAATTACCCAGGCATAAATAATCAAACCTTTCTCTTTTTGACAATAATTTAGGCTATTGATTATAATATCTGCATAATCTTGACGGGTAAATACATCAACCCATTGATGAACTGTGGAAGTAATGAAATAGACAGCGTGTTGGTCTTTAATTCTATATTCGTAAGCCATGTTTTTGAATTTTAAGCAATTATAATAAAAAAATGGATTTACAAGTAGAAAAAATGGATTTAGGATTATAAATCCTATTTTATCTAGCTTCGACATGCCCTAAAGGAACATGTCGAAGAGCCGTTTCGCTCGCAAAGTTCGCACTCTTGTGCTCCTTTGACTATCGGAACATGTAGAAGAGTCGGAGAGTTTTTTTACAAAATTATTTTCCCTTCAATTTCTTCTGTCATTGACAAAATTTTAAGATTTTCATCATATTCTGCACTAAACGCAAATGGTTTATTTTCAAGAATATACTTGTAGATATACCAATCTGTTTTGGGTGTTGGTACTTTTAATAATTCCTCAAAACCAATCCACTTCAAGGTTCCTTCATTGCAAAAAGGAGGATCAATAAAATCAATATCTGCAATGTAAACATATCCTGTCCAGTTATACTCTGTTGGTGAAGTCTCGGTTAAAATTCCGCAATACTTCATTGTATCAATTTTAATCCCAGTCTCCTCAAAAGTTTCACGGATGGCCGACTTCAAAGGGCTTTCAAAAGGCTCCAATTTTCCACCAACCGGCGTAAAACTATTTTTGTTTGGCTCTTTGAGTCTTTTAAGTAATAGAAATTTATCTTTATGCCTTAAAATACAAAGAGTCGCTGTTCTTTTAAGTCCTACAGGTATCTTGTTCATTCAGTATCTTTTTATAGAGTCAGGTATATTTCTCTTAAATGAAGTTTTTTTTTAAATATCTAATCTAAATCAATCAATCAGCTTTTTGCAACAGATTATTTGAAAAGTACTTTTATGTTCGCTAAAATACAAAATTAGAAATGATATAACTTAGATTCTAGAAATTTTCAATGTCTAAGCCCGATCCGGAAGATTTCCATTTTTAAAAAGGGAAATGTTAATTAACTCTTCGACCTTTTCTCAAAGTCGAAGCTGGATATGGATGATTTCCAATCATATACTGAGCTTTCGCTCGCAAAGCTCACACGCTCGTGCTCTCTGGACTTTTGGAAAATCCCCAATATAGAAAAAAACATTTTACAGATTTGAAATCTAAACCGCGTTTTGATAAACTTTCGACATATTTTCATAGATTTAAGCGTTTTTAATTCAACCCTAAATATAAACTCTGAATGACGATCCTCTTATTGGTGGTTTCGGTGGTATTAATAATTGCCGGAACTTCAAAACTCAAAATACATCCTTTCATTGTGCTTTTTACTGTAGCACTTTTTTATGCCATAGCCACCGGTGTAGGTGTAAAGGGCATAGAAACAGGCATAAAGGAGGGATTTGGGAATACGATAGGCAATATTGGCCTTGTGATAATTTTTGGGGTGATCATCGGCACTTTCCTTGAAAAAACCGGTGCTGCTCTCAAAATGGCCGAACAAATAATGAAAATCATCGGCATGAGCAGGGTGCCCTGGATCATGGCCTCCATGGGCTATATAATTTCGATTCCCGTTTTTGCAGACTCAGGCTTTGTGATATTAAACGCTCTCAATAAATCCTTAACCCGAAAAGCGGGCCTTTCTATCATCACCACGGCCGTGTCGCTATCTATGGGCTTAATGGCAACCCACACGATGGTGCCACCTACGCCGGGGCCAATTGGAGCCGCCGGCATACTCAATGCCCAGCTGGGACTGGTTATATTGTTGGGATTAATCGTAAGCTTTCTGGCATTGTTTCCTACGGTGCTTTTTATCATTTATGTCGGTAAAAGAAATTTTTTAAGGCCAGAAACTGAGGAACACCTGCAAACCCAGCAACCTACGCCCCCAACCCTGTTCAAATCGGTATTGCCCATCCTAATTCCGCTCGGATTTATCATATTAAAATCACTGCAGGACTACCGCCCCTTCATCAAACATGAGGGCTTGGTATCGGCCATTTCATTTTTGGGTACGCCGGTTATTGCCTTGTTTATGGGTTTTTTATTTTCTTTACTCTTGCCTGCCAAACTGGAGAAAAGTATGTTTGGCAACAAAGGATGGATAAGCGAAAGCATAATTAATTCTGCCGAAATTATAGCCATCACCGGGGCTGGTGCGATTTTTGGAAAAATGATACAACTCAGCGGGATTGGAGACATGATAAGTGGCTCCATGGGTGACCTCAACCTTGGCTTAATGCTGCCATTTCTGATTGCAGTGTTGTTAAAAACCGCCCAGGGCTCCTCTACCATTGCCATCATCACTTCGGCATCTATTGTTGCTCCGATATTGCCTCAACTCGGCTTAGATTCAGAGATATACAAAGCTCTGACAGTAGTTGCCATAGGAGCAGGCTCGGCAGTGGCCAGCCATGTAAACGATAGTTTTTTCTGGGTGGTCACGCAGCTGTCAGGTATGAGTGTAAGTCAGGGATATAAATCGCAAACTGCCGCATCGGCGGTATTGGGCTTCTCGGCTCTTCTGGTTTGTTATCTATTGAAGGCTTTTCTTTAAATATTTAACCGGGTATATATAGCTCTTCAACATTTTCTCAATGTCGAAGCTAGATAAAGAGGATTTTCAATCCTCAAAAAGGAATTGTAAATTCAATCTTAACTTTTCTAATTCTAAATTAAGCAGGTTTTTGGTGGTCTTTGATTCCGTATTCATAAGCCATATCTTTGAATTATAAGCAATTATAAGAAATAATTGGATTTACAATTTGCATTTCCTGAAAAACCTAGTCTTAATGACTATGCCATTAAATCCTTATTTTGGTAGTGATATTTTTAACCATTTTTTTGAATTTCAATCATCCAATATCTCTTTGTTAAAGAAACATTTGAAGGAGGCTGTGGATTACGTTTAAGATTGGAATTAATCAAAATGCTAGAATTTTGTATTTTTGGTTGTCGAATAGCTTGCCGAATTTTGTTTTGAAGCTTTGGTTGTTGGAAGTAGTAATTTCTCAATTATAGAACCAAAATACTTTGTCTCTAAATCTAAATCTTCGTTTTTACCAAGACCACCTTCAATGTTTCGAATAAATCCGTCTTTATCTATAAAAATATTTTCGGGATATGGTTTGGTTCCTATATATTCTATAAATTGGTTTGCATTTGTTATGTGTTTGAAGTTGAACTCTTTATTTTTTAAAAAACGCAATACCTTTTTGTCATCGTCAAAAGTAATTGCTATAAAATTCACCTTATCTGCATAATTTTCCTGCAACTTATTTAACGCTGGTATCTCTGCCACACAGCCACCACACTCAACGAACCAAAGATTTATAAGAGTTGGTTTTGTTTGTTTTCCTCCTATTTGAATTCTTTCTCCATTGGTCGTTAAAAAAGTTTTCGGAGATATTTTCATACCTATTTTTTCAAATGAATCTGCCCTAACTATGTATTCATTTCCAATTCTTACGTCATATTTAAATGGTTGAATTATTGAATCATTGGAAATTTCCAATGATTTAAAATGTATCTTAATATCTGGAATTGTTTTAGTTGAATCATTGTATTTAGCTGAAAGAGATTTTATTAGTTCCAGGTATTGCGTCTTATTTAAAATCTCTTGAGTGTATAGATTTTTATAAAAATCAGGTTTTGGTCTTCTATTTTGTCCGCAACTTGATAATAAGATTATACCTATCAGCAGATATTGAATTGTTATTTTCATTTTTTAAAAATTTGTAAATTTAGACTCATTTTGCATTTAATCAGCTCTTCGACATTTTCCCAATGTTTAAGCTAGAATTTTAAACAATTATAAGAAAAAAAATGAATTTACTCATTGAAAAATCCGGATTTAGGATTATGAATCCTGTTTCATCAATCTTCGCCTGAGCTTTCGCTCGCAAATTTCGCACTATTGTGCTCCTTTGACTGCGGAACATGTAGAAGAGTTGAAATTTTAAATAGGTTTAAAAAAACACTTATGAAAATTCCTTGAATCAATCTTCAGTGTTTAGAAAATTTCTGGTTGAAATATTAACATTCAAGTTTAATGATTCCAAATTTTCGTGACGCTTTGAAGATTGTTCCCTTTCTTTGCCTACTTTCTTTGGGTAAGCAAAGAAAGTAGGGCCTCGCCGGCTTGGCAACGAAAGAAATTCAAAAAAACTGAAATTGTAATTACATCAACCTCAGTATATAGGCTTGAAAATTCTTAATTCTTAAAATCTATTTTACAGAAATCACAATTCTCTGATATCTCGTTAATGCCGGCTTCCCGGTGTCGGTACCTTCTGCGATAAGATGAAAAACATCTCCTGATTTGGCATCAGAGGGGATAACAATGTTTACACCCGTACTTTGTGGAAGTACCTCCAATTTCTTATCTGTATTTCCGACTTCCTGAT
Source organism: Cytophagaceae bacterium (assembly GCA_016722655.1). Lineage (NCBI taxonomy): Bacteria > Pseudomonadati > Bacteroidota > Cytophagia > Cytophagales > Cytophagaceae > Cytophagaceae bacterium. The sequence continues at coordinate 408,356 of JADKIR010000005.1, read as the reverse complement.
ATTGCCAATATTTCATCGTAACAAAATTTCTGTCAGGATCACTGGTGGTCACCTGAATATTTAATTTCTGTCCGGGTTTGGCGGAAAGATAGTTTGCTTTCACAGAGATTTTTGGTGCATGATTGGCACCTTTATAGTCTTTGATACACCAGTCGGCACGGGCAGCAAAATCATTCTGGATGGCCGGAATCCAGCGGGTTTGGGCGTAGGCATCATCCATTTTCTGGGTAAAAGGATTAAAGTCCGCAGCAGGGGCACCGTCTTCCCAGCGGCTGGGCGTGGTTTTGGATTGGATGAGCCTTCCACCCCAACCGCCATAATTTGGGTTTTCGAGATTATTGAGTCCCACATCCACCAAATGCAGGAATGCCGGAGAATCACCTTCGGATATGAAGTCGTATTGCCCGAAACTTCCCCATTGATTCTTTTTGGCCTGTTCCATATTGCTGTAGATGTCTTCCAACTCTCCCAGTGGCGGATTCCCGTCACCGTAACTGTAATACATTTTCAGTAGAGGTCCGTGGTTATTGATGATATCCCCCATAAATTTCCCTTCCAGATAAGGTTGAAGTTGCTCAGGAACAGCTCGTTTCCAGAAATAAGCAAAACTCCAGAATTGGTTGGCATTGTAATATACTTTGATGTCTTTCCAGTTGGGTTCAATGTATTTTTTATAAGTGGCGTCCTGGTCGAGAATGGCGTAAAGTATGGCCTTTTTACAAACTTTCTTATAAATGCTATTCCATTTCGGCGTGTTTTTATATTCGTCTTCGATACTCCTCAATGCCCGTGCGATGGTATTGGTGCCGCCCCATACTTGCAGATAGAGTGGCGAAGTGTCGTCATCCAGCAATTTGACTTTGATAAAATCTGAGCCGGGTGTGTCTTTTTCCATTTCACCTTCAAAGTCTATGTTCCCGATTCTGATCCTGTCTTTCAGGTATTTATGCGTAGGGTAATCTTTGGAATGTTGGATGAGATTGGAATAAACTTTTCCGTAGGCACCTATCAAATCATATATCCACTGCTCGCCCGGCCAGCGGAGCTCGGTGCGTTCACCATAGAGCTTTTTGGTCATCTCCATTTCAGAAGTAAACTTAGTGCCTTTGCCATCACCTTTATAATGCCACTGTGAGCTGCTGACAATCAGTCCTTCTACTTTGTACTCATTGGAATACAGCAACATCCTGATAAACGAATCCACGTCATCCAGCTCGCCATCGGTGGTGACGATGGTGCGGGGTTTTTGGGATTGAGCCCATATCTGGCTATTTCCTGAAAAAATCAAACATAGGAAGAATATCCGAAAAAAAACTTTCACAATATTTAAGGTTTAATCTTGGGTGAAGATAAATTAAAAATAAATACTGTCAAACGGTTAAATATAATAATGTGTAACCTTATAACAGCCTGCACTGTTTGAACACAATCAAAATTCTCAACAAGAGAAAAGTATAATTCATAAATAAATGTTTATGAGAATTTTGAGTGTGTGAGTTTTCAGGGTGCAGTTTTTTTTCTTCGTTTTTTTTCGAAAAAAAATGAAGGCCCAGGCGGCAGCCGACACAAAGAATTAAATATTAATTTTTTCTATTTGTGAATAATTATCCTATTTAAGGAGATTTAATAACTATATTTTTTTTAAAAATATTTAGCCGTCTGACAATAAAAAAAACCTAAAAATAATATTTTTTAAAATTCGGAATTCTACCTTTACTTTTTAAAAATGTAAAAGAATCAAACCTTCCATAAAATATCGTAATATCTTTTTAGGTATCTCTTCAGTAGCGATAATCTCAATTCTCTTATTCATATTTCGGGAAAATATACCTTATCAAATTACCGCCCTGATATTACTGGCGAATGTGGCCATTTTGGGGATATTGCTTGATTTTCAAGCTGTATTGATATCTTCGGTTTTGAGTGCTTTGATTTTAAACTACTTTTTTATCAAACCTTATTACACTTTTCACATCCACAGCACCGAAGACATCCTTATGTTCAGTATTTATTTTGTGATTGTGGTAATTTATGCCACACTTTCCAACAGGATTTTGCGGCAACAGGAAATCCTGAAAGAAAAGCAGGAAGGAGATAAGTTGTTAAATATCTATCAGACAGTACTTAATTCACTGAGTCATGAATTCAGAACTCCTTTAGCCGCCATTATTACTGCTACTGATACCTTAAAGGAAAATTCACCCTATCTCACAGATAAAATGAAACTGGAGATTCTGAACGAGGTAGAAATCGCAAGTAACCGCCTGAAGGAGCAAACCGATAATCTGCTGAATATGGGAAGGCTGGATTCGGGAATGTACAAAGTGAAAACCGAATGGTGTGATATTAATGATTTGATAAATAATGTCTTACATAGATTTGAGTTAGGCAACCGAATTCTGGAAGTAAAGTCAAAAGGTGCCCTGCCTTTCTATAAAATCGATATTGCCATCTGGGAGCAAATCCTATCTAATATTTGTTCTAATGTCGAAAAATATACACCATCTGATGCAAATATCCTTTTTAAAATATTTCCGGCGGATGGCGTTTTAGAATTACAATATTCTGACGATGGCCTGGGAATTCCGGAGGAATATCATATCAAAATCTTTGAAAAGTTTTTTAGGGTAAATTCGGCAGGAAAAAGCGGAACAGGTCTCGGGATGTCCATCATTAAAGGTTTTGTAGAATTACAGAACGGAAAAATAGAGATTGAGGAAAATAAACCAGCGGGATTATTTTTAAAGATCATAGTACCGGCAGAAACCACTTATATCAATCAACTCAATTATGAATAAGCGACAAATATTGGTAATCGATGACGAACCTCAAATTAGGAAATTGCTGGAGATAGCCCTTGAAAGTCATGATTACAAAGTAATTACTGCTGAAGATGGCAAAAAGGGGAAACAATTGGCTGCCAGTTTTTTCCCGGATCTGATTTTGCTGGATTTAAATTTACCTGATACATACGGACTCGATTTACTTGAAGAATTAACCGAATGGTACAATGGCCCGGTAATTATACTTTCAGTAATAGATCAGGAATCAGAAGTGGTCAGGGCTCTCGATAGCGGTGCAACGGATTATCTCACCAAGCCATTTCGTACAGCAGAGCTTATGGCCAGAATAAGATTGGCCTTAAAAAGATCTGAATCCAAAGAAAATATAACAGTGCTGCAATTTGGTGACCTGGAATTAGACCTGGTTGCCCGTATCGTCAAAAAGAATGGCGATATACTTAAACTCACCGCAACCGAATACAGTCTTTTGGTACTTTTTGCAAAAAATGAAGGCCGGGTACTAACCCACCAATATATCCTAAAAAACTTCAAAGGGGTAGGTTTTCAAACCGAAACACAATATCTGAGAGTCTTTGTGGGTACGCTCAGAAAAAAAATCGAGGACAATCCCAATAAACCCATTCATATCCTGACCGAAAATGGGGTAGGGTACCGCTTCCAGTAAATCTTTATATTTTCTTTATGTATTCGGGTTTATTCTATATGCCTTCCATATAGGCTGTAAGCTTATTTTGTGGCATGAATGAATCAGAAAAACTCAAATTGAATCTTTCAGGGTTAAAGAACAATTTACAAGAGCTTTCTACCATGATGCAATCCAAAGGAAACGCTCTTCTGCTTGATTTACTATCCAATCATTCCGAATACCAACATATTCTTGAAATGACTGAAAAAGAATCAGTCAGTGCCGAGGAAAAGGAATTTCTAAAATCAGAAACTGCGAAAATCTATGAGCGAATTTCGATGCCCTATCTGGAATATCATATCGATGAATTAAAATCTCAACTCAATCTTATTCATTATTACTTATTTGAAATCACAAAAAAATGACAAACGAGAACCTTAAGAAGGTGAGCTTTGCCTCACTTTTAGTAACATTTGGAATCATTTACGGCGACATCGGTACCAGCCCATTGTATGTTTTAAAAGCAATCATTGGCACCAAACCCATCACTCAGGAGTTAGTCTATGGCGGGATAAGTTGTATTTTCTGGACTTTAACTATCCAAACTACTTTTAAGTATATTTTGCTGACTTTACAAGCTGATAACCATGGCGAAGGCGGGATATTTTCCCTATATGCTCTGGTAAAACGTTATGGCAAAAAATTAGTAATTCCTACAATTTTGGGTGCCACCACTTTATTGGCTGACGGCATCATTACTCCTCCGATTTCGGTTGCTTCAGCGGTGGAAGGAATCCAGAATATCAAAGGATTGGAAACTATCCAAACTGTTCCAATTGTCATTGTCATATTATCATTTCTATTTTTCTTTCAAAGATTTGGTACAGAAAGTGTTGGGAAAGCTTTCGGACCTATCATGTTAATATGGTTTTCAATGTTATTTATTTTGGGTGCCAGAATGATTTTGGAACATCCCGAAGTAATGAAAGCCATCAATCCTTATTATGGTTATAAATTACTTACCCATTATCCCAAAGGATTTTGGTTATTGGGTGCGGTATTCTTAGCAACTACCGGAGCTGAAGCATTGTATTCTGACCTGGGACACTGTGGCCGGGAAAATATCAGAATCACATGGATATATGTAAAAATCGCACTGTTAACCAACTATTTCGGTCAGTCGGCCTGGTTATTGACTCAGGGCAATCCGATGCTGGAAGGCAGGAATCCATTCTATGAAATCATGCCGGGATGGTTTTTGATTCCGGGTATTATCATAGCGACAATGGCCACCATTATAGCCTCTCAGGCCTTGATAAGTGGTAGTTATACCTTAATTAACGAAGCCATGAACCTCAATTTCTGGCCGAGAGTAAAAGTAAGGCAACCCACTGATCATAAAGGACAAATCTACATCCCAAGTGTAAACAATCTACTTTGGTTTGGGTGTATCCTTATGATTCTGTATTTCAGGTCATCAGAGCATATGGAAGCCGCCTATGGATTTTCAATAACGGTAGCCATGCTTATGACCACACTTTTGCTTAGCTATTTTCTATTGTTTAAGTTAAAGTGGAACAAATACCTTGTTTTCGCCATTTTAACCGTATTTTTTGTGGTGGAAGTTTCATTTTTCATCGCCAATGTAGCCAAAATCAAAGAGCGATGGATGTTTTTATTCTTTGAATTAGGCATATTTCTGGTGATGTATATCTGGTACGAGGCCCGGAAACTCAACAATTCATTTACAAGATTTGTGGATTTGGGCAAATACGCTCAGAAGATTGCATCTCTCAGTAATGAAGAAAAAATTCCGATGTATGCTACGCATTTGATTTATCTGACCAAGGCCGATCGTCGGCATGAAATTGAGGAGAAAATAATCAGGTCAATTTTTTCGAAAAAACCTAAAAAAGCGGAAGTGTATTGGTTCTTGCATATTAACCGAACTTCCGACCCTTACACCCTTAATTATGATGTGATTGAGCTTCTGGATAATAAAATCATAAAAGTAACCATCAATATCGGTTTCAGGATTCAGCCCCGCACTGAGCTTTATTTCAAAAAGATTGTAAAGGAACTCATTCAGGAAAAACAATTAACTTTGCCGGTGAAAGCCACAGAAATAAGTGTTTTCAATGATGAAGAAGATCTGAAATTTATTGTTTTGGAGAAATATCTTTCGGTAGAAAATGATCTTACGGTTAGAGAAAGTCTTCTTTTGAACAGCTATTTTTATTTGAAAAAAGCCGGCTTGAGCGATGTACGAGCCTTTGGTTTGGATAAAAGTGACGTGGAAATTGAAAATATTCCTTTGGTATATCATGCAATAGAAAATGTACAACTCGCCAGAATACATGAACATAAAAACACTGTTAACACTTAGTATAGTTTTGCTTATTATTCCTGCTGCTTATGGTCAGACCGACAGCAGCAGGAGTTTTCATCTAAGTGCTTACGCTGAGGCCTATTTCTCAGTGGATTCCAAAAAAATTGGTTTTGACCGACTGCCCTATTATTATTACAGCCACACTACGCTCAGCAAACCCGATATCAACCTGGCCTATGTAAAAGCCACCTATGCCGTGGAACGATGGAGAACTAACCTGGCGGTGGCGGCCGGCAGCTATGCCAAAGAAAATATTGGCCGGTATGTAGATTTGTTTGAGGCCAACGCAGGTCTAAAATTGAGTTCAAAACACAATCTGTGGCTCGATGCCGGGGTGTTTCCTTCTCATATAGGCTTTGAGAGTGCAGTCTCAGCCGACTGCCCGACATTGAGCCGAAGTATTATGGCCGAAAACTCGCCCTATTATGAAAGTGGAGCCAAACTAACCTGGAACGATGAGCGTTGGCTGGTTTCGCTGCTATATCTCAATGGCTGGCAAAACTTTAAGGAATGGCAGACACCGGCTGTAGGTTTACAATTGAACTATAAAATCAATTCTGCTACGGTAATCAATTACAGCAATTTCATCGGCCTGGGAGAATTTAATGTTATAAAAAGGAATTATCACGATCTTTATATGACTTACAGCCCGGCCCGGGGCCTCAACCTCACCGCTGGGTTGGATATCGGCATTGACCAATCAAGACATATCAATGGTGGTATATGGTGGACACCCGTGCTTATTGCACGCCTGCCGGTAGGCAATAAAAATAGCTTTGCCTTAAGAGGCGAATATATCCATGACCCTAATAATGAAGTCTTAAGATATATATACATAATCGGGATTCCGCCAGCCAGTTTATCTTCCTTCTCATTTAACTACGACCGGAAACTTTTCGGTAAAATATGGTTCAGAACCGAAATTAAAAAACTTTCAGGCAAAGACACGCACAATGATTCCAATCGTTGGATTTTCCTGAGCTCCCTGGCTGTGAAGTTGGATTGATTTTAGATTGACTTATTGAAAGCTCAGTTTCATAGGATCAGGAGAAAAACTGTTGAAGCTAAAGTTGCCCGGGTCAGTCCAATCCTATACGGCCTGATTGCATTCATTATAAAAGTTACATTTCACATTATTGAATTCCGAAGGAAGTGTTAGCTGAAATTGCCTGGGTTATGGTCTCCAATTGATGTTTATCGTAGCATATTGTTAGTCAAAAATATATTTTGAATAATAGAATAATTGCGGTCAGGATACTGAAAATGAAGATAAGTCCAAGTTGGAATCCTGCTAATTTTGGAGAGGGATTTTTATAAACTCTATATGTCCAGACAGTAATAACTAAATAATAAACTGTTGCAAAAATCAGTAGAAGTCCGAAGATGCCATCTGCCATTTCACCACCATGCTCAGATAAATTTTTTTTGAACTTATACCATGTCGCAAAAATATATAGCAAAATGAATGATTGAACTGTCAAAAGGGCAATTGAAACATTTCTGTGGTTCAATAAAGTTGTTTTCATTTCTCCTTAGGTATATATTTAGAGTAATCGGGTCGCACAGTATCCTGCCAAATGAATTCGTAACCAGTTTCCAAAACTTGCATGTCAAAAGGTCGCTTTAGGAAAAATATATTGTCAGGATTTGCTGCCAATAAAGTTCCAGAGACAATAAAAAATCCACTTACAAACCATAGACCTATTGTTACCCATCTGTATGTCTTAACAATGGTCATAAAACGGTCTATACAGAATATTAAAATGAACCAAAATAAAAAGTAAAGCAAGATGTCTATTACAAATTCCGTCACAAATATTTGTAGAGATAACGAAGTATGCCAGCCTTGACAACTATATGCTAACGGAAACCCGACAAACATTGTGTCTGGAGCGTCAATGGGTATAGCATACCACCATTTTGTAAATGTCCCGAATGAAATCACTGTCAAAGGCAAAACTATTTTTAATACCCAATTTTTCATTTTTACGATTTCATCAATTTAGTTCCCAATTTAGTCCCCACAGTGTCTCCGTCAGGGACACTGTGGCTGCCTCTGTGCAGGAGCATTTTTGAGGAGTATTCTTTATAGCCATATTGCTGGATCAATTTTTGATTTTAACAAAATTACAAAATTTAAGATAAATAGAATTGACGGAATTAGAAAAATCGACTTCATTTTTTTTGTAATAGCAGTATCGTCCTCTTTGTGTTCAGAGTCCCTGGCGGAGACTCTGAAGGGACGAATGAATATCAAAAAGAGGAAATAAACATTTAAGAAAAGCTCTACATATGTCAGCTCTCTGCTCTATAAAATGTAATGATAATTCGAAGGCAATATTTGTCAGATTAGTAACAAGAAATGGGATAAAAATGCAAGCAGTAGTAGCGGTACAAAGAAGATTATTGGAATTGATGTAAATCCTTTACAAAACACAAAAACCGTATGACAAAAATTTTAATAACAGCCAAACAAAAGTAATAATAATTGTAGAGGAATTGAAGGAAGGAATTGGAACTGACTTAAAAAAAATAGTGGTGGAAATAATAAATATGACCACCACTAAACAAGCTGACATAAAGTCGCTTTAAATACAAAAATAACAAATAATACTAGGAAATTAACACAGAATCTTAGTTGTTGGGCGATGTTTGTATTTTCTGTATTATGGTAAAGCCCCACCAAGACATCAAATTAGTGAGGCTTTTTGACCTTAATAGTTAAAGTACTTGAAATCCATTTTTAGTAACATTATAATAAATTGGGCTTTTGTCTTGAAATTGATAATTAGTGTAATACCCCGTGTTCGTTACAATTGAGTCTCCATCTTCAAAATATGCTTTGAAAATGAAACCTCCTTCTGGACTACCAATATCTCGTTTGATATTGAAATTAATACTTAATTTTCCGTTTGTAAGAATTTCTTTTTTTTCCCATTTTATTTTATTGTTAATCTCTAAAATAGTTAGTTTAATTTTAGATTGCGTTTTATTTTCAAAGTTAAGATTAACATCGTATTTTTCCTTTGCAAAATCGTCTTTACATGACAAAAAGCCAATAGCTATTGCAATTATTAGATATTTCATAATGTTTTCACAAGAGTAGTGTTATTTTGTGCATTAATTTCAGAAACAGTAGTTTTTGTTACAGTGTTTAAATTATTTACATAATTATAAATATCCTGATCGCTCGTAAGTACCTGAGTGCTATAATTTAAAAAACCAGCATGATATCTTTCTGCAATAGTTCCTAAATATTGAATGCCAACATCATTGTTATGAAGGTCCATAGCTTTATCTAAATCATCAGAAGTATTACATTCATGAGCATCCGTTAATCCTTTCACAACTTCTTTTACTCTATCAACGGTAGAATACCTATATGCACCATACTTACCTAAATAAACATTCCAAACAGCATGTCGATTTGCATCTGATTTATCTTTGTAACCATAACCCGCATATTCAAATGATTTATTCGCAGCAGTTTCTAATCCGTCTCTATCTAATCTTAAATGACCAGCATAAAACCATTTTTCACAAGAATTTGGCTCAAAAGCGACTCTTAAATTTTTATTAGATAATTTTGAATATTCCACAGCTATTTCATAACCCATTAATGATTCTACAAATGTCAATACCATTTCTTGTTCTTTTTGTATTTCATTAATTGATAATTTAGGGAAGTATTTTTTGTAATCCTTTGGGTCGAAATTAAGAATATCAGGATAACGCTTTCTTACTTTTTCAATAATATCATCAAAGCTGTTACTTTGTGTACCTCTTAAGTTTTTTGAGTTGGGTTGATTAGAAATGTTTTCTAAATCATTTGCATTAAAACTTCCAACCTCAACAGGGAAACTTTCTGGAATAGCAGCTGTAAATCCTTTATAGGTAATCTCTTTAAAGGTTTCGACTTTTGAAATTTCAAGTTCCGAATTTAAATTCGATTCGATTTGTTCTTTTGAACAAGAGATTGCAAAGAAAGCAATCGAAATAAAAAATAATTTTTTCATTTTTTTTAAAATTTAAAGTTAGTGCTTCTCCTTATAGGGCGTTCTGCTAATTTCCCTTTGTCAGTTTGTGTGGTGGACTGACTTACCATTTAACGAAAGGTCGAAAATCATAAATGCTTGACGTCAAATTATGTTCATTCAAGTTTCGCCTAACAATTGTATTTACACAACTCTTCTTCACAATTGCGTCTATATCCATTTTCTCCGAAATACTTAAAACTTATTAAATTGTTAAATATCAATAACATATCCGTATATAAGAGTTTGTTGTCGGTTAATCATTTTACTTTGGCAGACCGTGTGGTCTTTTCAAATACTAAATTAGTAAAATATTGAAAATCAAACATTAATCGGGGTTGTTTTTTTTGGAATAGAAATTTATCCAATGGTCAGACAAATATTTGATTCTCTGCAGGGTAACATTTATGTTGTGGTGTAATTATGATGGATTTTAATTTTTCACCAAGTCTGCCATTCAAAACCTGTTGGTTTTCCATTGGTGAGAATCATCCCCGAAAAGTTCTTTGCCAAAAATCGGAAGTTCTTTTTTGATGGTTTCGAGTAGATAGGTGGTGGCATTAATGGCTTCCTGGCGGTGCGGAGCAATAGAAATTACAAAAAGACAGATTTCTCCAACCTTAATTTTCCCGATAGAATGAAAAACCCTGAAATCCTGAATATTAAATTTCTCCAGCACTTCATTTCTGATTTCCTCCATTCTGGTTTTTACCATTTCGTGGTAAGCGGTGTATTCAATGGCGGTTACAGTTTTTCCTTTTATTTTGTCTGCCCTGATTTGCCCCAGGAAAATATTATGGGCACCCACTTCGTTTTCTGCCTGAATAGAAGAAATGGTTTCGGCTATCAATTGGGGTGAAATCGGACCGTCGTAAAATATTTCCATTATTTTTTTTCTATTTTAAAAATCCCGCCTTCTGCATTTATCAGATTTTGGAAATCAAATTTATTTTTAAGGATTTCTACTGCCCTAGCACTTCTTATTCCCGACTGGCACAATACATAAACTGGCTTATCTTTCGGAATTTCCTTAGTATTTTCTTCCAAAATATTCATCGGAATTTTCAAAACATTTTCGAAGTCGGCTTCAGGTGTCTCATCTTCGTTTCTTACATCCAAAATAAAGGCATCTGCCGGAATCTGAAATTTATTTTTCTTGGTTTCAATATTTGATTTTTGAATCCCAAAGAAAGAAGTTTTGTGGCTTAAAACATTGGTAACTAATAACTTTCCAATGAGAATGTTTTCTTTCTTCAGTATAATCTTTAAAGCTTCGGTGGCTTGTTGAATCGCAACCGTTGCCGAAACCACACCCAAAACCCCGGCTTCTTCGCAAGAAAGTACCTGGTTGTCGTCTTCGGGATAAAGGCAACGATAGGTAGGCCCATTCTCATAATTAAAAACAGAAACCTGACCCTCAAAGCGATAAATAGAGCCGTAAACCCAGGGTTTGTTTAGTTCATTACAGGTGTCGTTGATGATGTATTTCGAAATGATATTATCGGTGCCATCTACAATCAAATCAAACGTTCTGAAAATCCCGGTAGCATTTTCAGTGGAAAGTATCTCATTGAAAGTCAGATAGTTTAAGGTGGCATTGATTTCCAATAAACTCTTTTTGGCAGCTTCGACTTTTGGTAAGTTTATATCTTTTTCTTTATAAAGTACCTGCCGGTTCAGATTACTTTCTGATACCCGATCAAAATCCATCAGGCCGATTTTCCCAACGCCGGCCATGGCCAGATATTGGGCCACCAAAGTACCCAGACCACCCACACCCACAATCAAAACACTAGCCTGTTCAATCATTTGCTGGCCATCTGTTCCAATCTCCGGAAGCAGAATTTGTCTGGAATATCTTTCCTGGTTTTTCATTTATCCTCCGGCAAATGGTGGCAGAAATGCGATTTCGGCGTCTTCTGAGATTTTAAAATCGCGGACAAAGTTTTGATTAACAGCAATCCTGATATTGTCAGTTAAAATCTTACCATAGTGGTTCTCTATCCAGCTTCTTATTTTCGATTCTGAAAGAATGTTTTCCGAAAAAGTTACTATTTCTTCTTCCTTTTGGGTAGCTTCCTGTACAACTCCGAAATATTTGAATGTTATTGTCATAGTTTTTCAATCGTGAATTCGCCCGGATTTATTTCTCAAAGATCCTCCGTTTTTTTGTTTAATCACCGCCTGAATTTCTGCCAATGTTGCCAGTGCTATCTCGGCAGGTGTTTCTGCTCCAATATCAAAACCCATCGGAGAAAAAAGTCTGGAAAGGTCATCGGTATTAACTGTAATACTCTCCTCCTTAAGCGAATCCAATAATTTATTAAACTTATTTTTCGGGCCGAGAATTCCAATGTAGGTTATGTTTTTTACTGTGAGTAGTTGACTGAGTACTTTTAAGTCATATTGGAAATTGTGAGAAACCAATACTACAGCTGTATTTTCAGGATAATTTACATATTTCAAAACTTCCGAAGCCTCACCCAAATAAACCTGGCAACCTTCCTGAAATCTATGAGCCGAAGTATGGGTATGCCGTCCATCCAAAATACTGATTTCCCATCCCAAAAGGCCGGCCATGTTGCTCAAAACTACCGCATCGTTTCCGGCACCTATTATCAGAAGCTGTAAAGGTGGCTTTATTTTATTTATAAAAAATTCATTTTCATAGATATGAAAATATCCTTCAGCCACATTCTCTGACTTGAGTATTTCTTCCATTAACCCAAAAGAGAGCGGATTTTCAAAGCATAAAACATTGGAATGATGATCAATTGCAGCTATGGTCCCAATAATCTGTACTGAATCTGAAAATTGAATAAGCACTTTTGCTCCATGAGCTTGAGCATCTGCCCATTTTAATATTTCAACAGGATTGCTAGAGTCTTGAAAATCAATAGGTTCAAACAATACTTTTATCAGTCCATTGCATCCCAGTTGTGCACCAACTACGGCGTCGTTTTCGTCAGAAGTATCATAGACTATTAGTTTTTTTTCATTTCTATGCAAGGCCAGTAAGGCTTTTTTTAATGCATCTCCTTCCAGACAACCCCCGCTTATGGCTCCAAACATATTGCCGGCTTCATCTACAATCATTCTGGCCCCGGCTCTGCGGTAAGAAGAACCTTCCACCCTCACCACAGTCGCCAAAACGCATTGAAGATTACCGGTTTTTAAATCCTCATATTTACGGATAATATTTTTTAATTCGTTCATTTTCTGAGTGTTGGAATTATTGTTTTGAAGAAATCTATGGCTGCATCAATTTCACTTTCAGTAGTGAATCTTCCCATACTTATTCTGACAGATGAAAGTGCCTGATAATCGCTGAGCCCCATTGCTTTGAGTACATGGGAAGGTTTGCTCTGATTGGCATTACAGGCTGATCCCTGGGACAGTGCCAGCTGATTGAGTCTTTTTAGTAAATGGGCATTTTCGATGTTTTCAAAAACTATATTTGAGGTATTAACTAATCGATTTGCATTTACACCGTTAATTTTTACATTTTCCAGAGTCAAAAGTTCCGTTTCTAATTTATCTTTCAGCTTTTTAATTCGTTCATTTTCAGTTTCTAAATTAACCTTACATAGTTCTACGGCTTTACCGATTCCCACTATCGCCGGTACGTTGAGCGTCCCAGCCTTAAGACCTTTTTCGATCAACCCGCCATGACTGACAGGATTGATTTTTGTTTCAGATTTTTTAAATAAAACGCCAACTCCTTTGGGGCCATAAATTTTATGTCCCGAAAATACCGCCATGTCCACCGGGATATCTGCCAGGTCAATTTTTATTTTACCTAAGGCTGGAGTTATATCCGCCAGCCACTTGATTTTTGGATTATCAATTTTTTTGATTAAATCTTTTAAGGAATGAATGACTCCTGTTTCATTATTGGCCAGCATCAGACAAATCAGGATCGTATTTTCTTTTATCTTGCTTTTAAGTTCTTCAATGTTAATTTCTCCATCAGAATTTACAGAAAGATAACTTACCTCAAAGCCAAGTTTTTCAAGGTATTTACAGGTTTCCAGTACTGCTTTGTGCTCGGTTTGGCAGGTGATGATATGGCTTTCGGCCGGAGAGAAATTTGCTGCATATCCAAGAATAGCAGTATTTAAGGCCTCGGTAGCTCCTGAAAAAAATGAAAGCTCTGTGGGTTTTACTCCGATATTCTTTGCGATTGATTTCCTGGAATTTTCTATTGCCTCTTCAGCTTCCCAACCGAAAAAATGATTACTGGAAGGATTGCCAAATGCACCCGAAAAATACGGCAACATGGCAGCCAAAACCTGTGGGTCAACAGGGGTAGTGGCGTTATAATCCAGATATATTACCGGCTTGAGGGGCATGTTTGATTTAAAGATTTTTTCGAAAAATATTCCCTGATAAAACTAAAAACTCAAAAACAACGAAATTTAGAATATCAAACGGAAAAATAACCAAATTTTCAGAAAATAATATTTCAGGATTTTAATTCTAAAAATTAGCCCGCCCGGATAGGAGAGAGGCTAATTTACTTTTAAAATTATTATAAAAAATACGCTCATTTAAATAGCGGGTTGCTCTGCCGTAAATGGCTGGTTATAATATCTCTTTCCGGTATTTTTATATAGGGCATTGGCCACAGCCCCAAAAACTGGCGGAAAAGGAGGCTCACCCAAACCGGTAGGATCGATTTCATTTTGTACAAAATGAACGTCTATTTTCCTGGGGGCTTCATTATGCTTTATGATGCGATAAGTGTTGAGGTTATTATGGGCAGGTACACCATCTTTAAAAGTCATTTCACCATAAAATGCATTTCCAATTCCATCTACCACGGCACCTTGTACCATATTTGCAGCCGCATCAGGATTAATCACAATACCGCAATCCATGGCACTGGTTACTTTTTCCACATAGGGTTCACCATCTCTTGTGACCATATCCACCACATGGGCAGCATAAGAATTATGACAAAAATAGGCTGCTACACCCCGGTTGTATTTATTATTTTCAGCTTTGCCCCAACCTGATTTCTCTTTTACCAATTCCAATACTCCGGCATAACGGTCTGCATCATATTCATTGTTTTTACCTACGGGATTGGTTTTGGCACGTTTTAATAATTCCAGCCTGAAATCAATCGGATCTTTCCCCATGGCTTCTGCCACTTCATCCAAAAATGACTGTTCTGCAGCTGCATTAAAGTTTGAGCGGGGTGCCCTGAATGCACCAATAGTAATGTTGGTGGGAATTTCCCAGGATTCCGCGAGATAATTATCTACTGCTCCGGCAGGGAAACGGTTGGCATGTATCGGGCTTTCCGGCATACCACCGCCAATCACATGGAATCCAATCAGATTATTATTTCCATCCAATGCCGCCCGATAAGTCGCGGTGTACATGGGGCGATAAATTCCGTAAGTCATGTCATCCTCCCTGGTATATATTAGTTTTACCGGTGCCTTTACTTTTTGTGAGATACGGGCAGCTTCAAACACATATTGCCCATACGCTCTTCGACCAAATCCACCACCCATCCGTGTCATTTGAATTTCTATTTTATCAGCAGGAAGGTTCAATATTTTGGCCAGCGTCGGTTCGGTCCATCCGGGTGCTTGCAAAGGCCCGGCCACAAGGGCTTTATCTTCCTGCACATGTGCGAAGAAATTCATAGGTTCCATGGTATTGTGTGCCAGGAACGGGGCATTATAGGTCCTTTCAATAATTTTTGCTGCATTTTTGAAAGCAGATTCGGGATCGCCATCTTTTCTTAATTGCTGAGAAGGTTTTTTGGCAAATTCAGCCATCATTTCAAACTGATTGGCGGTAGTTTCCAATCTGCCAGGCACAGTTACTTCTCTTTTCCCGCCTCTGCCCATCATGGTATCTTTGATATCACCTGCCGGTTCCCATTGGGCTTTCAACTTTTTGCGGGCATTCATGACCTCCCAGGTGGAATTGCCGACCACAGCGATCATTTCATTGAAAGTGCGGGTGTCAAATCCTCCCTGTTCAAATCCATCCTCATATAATTTAAAGCTGAAAACATCCTTTATTCCGGGCAATTTTAAGGCTTGTGAACCATCAAAAGATTTGAGTTTCATCCCAAATGCCGGAGGATGCTGAATCATGGCAATCAACATGCCATCCACCTGATAGTCAATACCAAAAAGCGGCTTTCCTGTTACTATTTTAATTCCTTCCGCATTTTTCTTTGATTTACTGATAATTGAAAAATCCTTTACGGCTTTGGTTTTGATGTCTTTCGGAACAGGAATATTGGCAGCTTTTTCTGCCATTTCACCATATTTTGCCGATTTACCGTTTTTATGGGATAATACCCCGGCTTTCGTATTGATTTCGTTCGCCGGAACACCCCAGGTTTGTGCTGCGGCTTCTATCAGCATCTGTCTAGCAGAAGCACCGGCAGTTCTTAATGGCTTCCAGTACATTCTCACAGAGTTGCTTCCGCCGGTAAACTGCGGTCCTAGTTTTACATTATCGTGAGGTCCCATTTCCACAACTACATTTTTCCAATCCACATCCAACTCTTCAGCCACAATCATGGGAAGTGAGGTCATAACATTTTGACCAAACTCAGGGTTGGGACAAAGAATTTTGATAATATTATCAGGAGTTATTTTGATATATCCTGTTAGTTCATGCCATTTTTCAGAAACTCCTGCCGTAATATTTGTGGAAGCTTCGGCTTTGGTAAACCAGCTGAAGCTGAGCATCAAACCACCTCCGGCAAGAGCTGAAGACTTTAGGAATGAGCGTCTGTCCAATCTTTCTGTATTTTTCATAAAATCTTAAATCAAATTTAGGGTTATTTCGCCGAAGCAGATTTGATGGCATCTTTAATCCGAAGGTAAGTGCCGCAACGGCAAATATTGCCGCTCATAGTAGCCTCAATGTCTTCATCAGAAGGATGGGGATTATCTCTCAGCAATGCCGCAGCGGTCATAATCTGACCGGATTGACAATAACCGCATTGAGCCACATCATGCTCTAACCATGCCTTTTGTACGGGATGGGTTGCTTTTTCAGATAATCCTTCAATAGTAGTAATTTCCTGTTTTCCTACAGATGAAACCGGTAGTTGACAAGATCTCACTGCGGTTCCATTAAGATGAATAGTGCATGCACCGCACATGGCAATACCACAGCCGTATTTGGTTCCCGTAAGTTGAAGGTGATCTCTTAAAACCCATAACACAGGAGTAGAAGCATCGACTTCTATACTCCGGGTCTTTCCATTTACTTTAAGGTTGTACTTTGCCATATTAATAAATTGATTTCTCAAATTTCATAAAATAATCTTTCAAAAACTTATATTAATCAAACTATTATATACGAAAATCAAATTTCAAAGATTTAAACGGTGCTAATTTGAAATTTATTAGATTTATTATTCCCCAAAATATCGTGCAAAAAAATCATTGATTTCTGATTCAAACTGTTATTTTTAATACCAATTTGTGTAGAATATTTTTGAATCTACTATAAACTTGTTAACAGGATTTCAGATCAATAATTTCATCAAAAATAAAACAAACAAAACCAATGAAAAATAAATTGTCAAAATCAATGGCGGGATTAGGTTTAATGCTGATTTCCATTCTTCCTTCTTTCTCACAAAACAATAAATTCATTTCGATAAAAGGTCAGGATCTGATTGACAATAAAGGGAAAGTTTTTGAAATTAAAGGAACAAATCTTGGCAATTGGCTCAACCCTGAAGGATATATGTTTTTGTTTGAAGATAAAGCCTCTTCCTTTCGATTGATAAATGAAGCCTTTTGTGAAATGGTAGGAGAGGACTTCACCAACCAATTCTGGAGAAAATTTAAAGAAAACTATATCACAAGAGAAGATATCTTTTATATCAGGAAAACCGGGATGAATACTTTGAGAATCCCTTTTCACTACAAACTTTTTACTGAAGAAGATTACATGGGACTCACCGGAAATCAGAATGGTTTTGAATTGCTCGACAAAGTTATAAAATGGTGTGGCGAAGCCGGTATTTATGTTATCCTGGATATGCATGATGCCCCGGGTGGACAAACCGGTGACAATATCGACGACAGCTATGGGTATCCATGGCTTTTTGAAGAACCTGAAAGTCAGCGGAAATTTATAGCTATCTGGCAGAAAATAGCCAAAAGATATGTAGACAATCCAACCGTTATGGCTTATGATTTATTAAATGAACCCATCGCTACTTATCATGAAAAGGATATTCCAAGGCTAAATGCCGCCCTGGAGCCATTGTATAAAAAATGTGTCTCAGCTATCAGAAAGGTAGATAAGAACCATATTATCATGCTGGGTGGTGCTCAGTGGAACTCCACCTTTACAGTTTTCAATGACTGGAAATTTGATGATAAATTGATGTACACCTGTCATATCTATTGGTGTAAAGTGGAGCAGCAGAGCATTCAGAAATTTGTTGATTTTAAAGAAAAAACTAATCTTCCTATGTATATGGGAGAAACCGGAGAAAATACCGATCAGTGGGTTGAGGAGTTTACCCAATTATTAAACAAAAATAAGATTGGCTGGACCTATTGGCCTTATAAAAAAATGGTACCCAAAAGCGGAATGATGCGAATTGCCAAACCTGAGGGTTGGGATGAGATTATTGAATACACCAAAAAAGACCGGAGTTCATTTGGGAAAATAAGGGAGGCTCGTCCCGATCAGGTAATGGTTCGTAAAGCTATGACGCAATTGCTTGAAAATATGAAGTTCAAAAATTGTGAAGTGGATGCAGGATATATCAAAGCCCTGGGAATGAAACCTTAGATTTAGGTTAACAATAATTTCAGACAAGCAATGCTCAAGCCGATAGTCAGGAGAAACCGCAAAGTGGGGACGTTGAACCGCTGGCTCCCGTAATAGGACCCGAATAAACCACCTATGATAGTTGCGGCCACTGCATATTGCAGATTCTCTGTAAGATGTATGCCTCCGTTTTGCATTTGACCATAAAGGCCTGACAATGAATTTACAAAAATGAATAAGGCTGAAACTGCGGCAGTTTCTTTTATGGTGCCCCATCTCATGAGTAACATCACCGGGCTCAGGATTATTCCGCCGCCAATACCAATCATACCGGAAAGGATACCTATCATTCCACCGGTCAGGATGCCGAAAACAGGGTTGATTTCCCTGATTTCTTGAGAATTACCTTTAAATTGGTAGAGCATTCGGGCTATGGAAAATAGTATAGTTACCGCAAGAATTTTCTTATAGATATCATCAGTAAGGGTCATTGCTCCTCCTACATACGCGAGGGGGATGCTACCGATTGCAAAAGGAAGGAAAAGTTTAAATTTGAAATGCCCTGCCCTATAAAAACCAATAAAGGAAAACGCCGAAACTGCCAGGTTCATGACCAGTGCTGAGGGTTTCATCATCAATGGAGCAACTCCGGCTATTGCCATTACTGCCAAATAACCACTTGCACCCCCATGCCCAACAGAGGAGTAAAGAAACGCAATTATGGCAAGAAGCAATAACAAAATGGCTAGAGAGGTCATTTACGTTTAATTTGTACGTTTTTCAATCCTTTACCAGGCTATCGGTTTTGAAATCTTTTGCTGAACTTTTCAGTGCTGCAACTTTTAAAATAAATGAATATTTCCTCAAATATCGGTGTGGTCTTTAAAAATTCTCTACTTTTTGGAGAATATCGGTTTAAAGTTCTTTACAAAACTTTTTTTCTTTTCCGGATTATCCTTCAATGCAAGAGATAATTAAATCTCCAAACATAATTAATCAAATAATAGAACATTGTCCCTAAACCATTTCAACGTTATTTGCAGAGTAAAAACAAATAACAATTGAACAACCTAAAATTAATAAAAAAACAATTTTTCGGATGCTTTACAAAAACCTAAAATCTAAGGTTTTTTATAAGGTACAAAGTCTTTTATTTTTGCTTTTAAAGCCGGCTGTATTTCAGAAGGTTGAACAGGCTCAAACTTATTTCCCCAGGAATTTGAAATAAAATTAATCACATCCGCGGTTTGTTCGTCAGTTAATTTAAAAGGGGTCATTTCGCCTTTATAGGGTATATTGTTAACTTTTATTGCACCCTTCATTCCTTTTGTTACAATATTTATCACCCTTTTTTTATCAGAAAGATTAGTGTTTTTTGCCAATGGCGGAAAAACCCTTTCTAGACCTTTGCCGTCCATCATGTGGCAGGCGACGCAATTTTTGGTGTACAGGCTTTTTCCTTTATTAATGCTTGAATTCAAATCAAATTTTTGAGCAGTAGAGAAAAAACTAATGAATAAAAATAAAACTGAGAATTGGATTGTATTCTTCATGTTGAATAAAATTTTAAATTAAACACAAAATAAATCCGTATATAATTTAAAAATAATGATAACCGCCATTTTGGAAAAGAATAAATCTTAGGTTTTTAAATAAAAATAAATCTGAATTGGAAATATATGATTCGTATTTCAATGATAATTAAAAATAAAACGATGGATTTAAAACATCAAATTTTCGTAAAAATTAAAAGCTAAATAGTTTTTCTAAAGAAATATTTAAGACAAACATATCTGTAGTTGATTTTTCATTTCAGCTTAAATAAGCTCTGACGGTTTCAGTAATCTGCTTTTTAACTGATTTCCAGGTTTGGTTTTTCAGACTGATTGGTTCTTCACTTTCATCTGCATCGTCGAAATATACCATAGTCTGTGGAACAGATATAAGGAGATTTTGAGTGGAATACTTTTCTTTGTGGAATTCTACAAAGTCTTTTACACTAAAATGGTTGAGCAGTTCGGCAATATCCCAAAAGTCTTTTTTTTTGCCCCGACCCAAAATTGCCTGCACTTTCATAGCAATTATGTCTTCGGGTGAAAACATCCTGATTCCATCTATTTCTACTATGGGTCTGATCAAAGGATGTGGCGTGCGAACAATATCTAGCTTAAGATCACCGATGTATCCAAATATTCCAAAATGGGTAGAGGTTCGAACACGATATTCTTTAGGAAATTTTGAAATTATTCCATCAATAATCGTTTGATTTTCAAAATTAGAATTGCTAAATAAATCTATATCATCAGAAATTCTATGACCATACAATAATGAAAGTGCAGTACCACCCACCAAACAAAAATCTTTGAGGTTGGGCAGAAGCATGAGTTCTTTTAATATGGTAAAAGATCGCCCATCGACTGTCTCAAGGTGTAGCATCTGAATTCGGTAATAGGTTTGTCAATAACTGCACTTGCCAAATACATGGTGTGTTTCGGCAAAAATTTGGCGTTTAATAAAGCCTCGGTCACTTTTTCATCTCCATAATACCGCCTGCAGTTTCGGATATCCTGCACATCACCACGTTCAAAAACCCGTTCAATCACGAAATTGGCCTTTGCATCATAGTCAAGGTTTTCGAAATTGACATCCCAAAATATCCTTTTCTCAAATATAGGTTTTGGTTTTTGATCCATGTTTAAATTTACAGAAATTCAAATTTAAGAAATCCTCAGAATTTAATCCATATTAAATCTTAATTTCAGGAATTTCAAATTTACTTCCAGATGTTTAACACAAATATTTTTTGAATCATTCATACAAAATGTTTGAAGGTGCCTTTTGGGATTTCCGAATGTGAAAACATCGCTTTCACTTTTCCCATTTAAATTTCACCATAACATTCCCTTTACCTAGAGCCGAGCTAAGTTCGGTAACATCATCAATCTTCCCAATTTTTGTATAACTATAGGAAGTAGAAAATCCTTTGTAAAATAAAACCAGTGTGCTTGAACCATACATCATCAAATCACCTGCTTCTATGCGGTTTGGTACTGAGGCCTGGGTTGGTACACTTTTGGGTAATTGAGCAAACTTTTCATTGTTGTTTAGTTCGTTCATGTTTAATGTCAATGGCAATTGGGCTACAAAAGATTTTGTTGTGGCATTTTCAGCCAGAGTTGCAGTAAATACCTTTTTCCCGATTGTAATTTCTAATTTAATATTTTCCATTGCAATATATTTTTTATCAAATTCCTGTTTTTTTATTGGGGAAGAAAAATTTAAGAACTGAATAAAAAACCCGGTTGAGAAAATAAATAATCTAAGCATAAAAGGAGGTGTTTAATTAATTCTTTTCAAAATTTTCTTAAAATTATAATTCAGTGTCACATTCCACATAAAGTCTTTGTTACCGGGTACATCTGATTTAAAGGTTTGATTGATTGTAGATTGAATTGTGAAAGGAAGCTTTTTATGTCCCAAAGCTCCGGTAACCGTCAGATAATCTCCCCGATAACCATCAGTATATAAAAAATAGACCGAAGGGAAAATATTAAAGTAAAGATTCTTGCTCAGATTGATATCCGTGATGGCAGAATTTAAAAATAAAACTCTCGTGAGCTGTGGACCATGTTTTTGAAGACCATTTCCCTGAAGATACATGGCACTCAGTCCCAACTTACTATTGATTTGATAACTTGGAACAGCCTCAAAGGCAATAAACCTCAGCATTTCTGTTATTTCTTTGGTGGAGCCATCTTCTGTGTCGCTCCTTCGGATAAGAGTAAATGCAGGATGAGTGCCAATTCTGAAACCAAATTTTTTGTTATCTACTAATTGATAACGCAGCCACCAAAGCATCCCTCCATTTTTAGCGTCAGGAACCATTCTGATGTCAGGTTCAAAACTAAATTTCTTTTTTTTGAATGCCAAACTTGCTACGAAAGCGGAATGGTTTAATGAGAAAGTGGGTATGATGGAGAAACCATTGTTAGTGAATCCCACCGAACCCGAAAATGTCGAAATATTATAGGTACTATCAGCGGTTTGGGCATTACAAAAAGCAGAACTAAAAAATAGTATTAACCAAATTTTTAAAAAACGATTGTTTTTCATAAAAAGAAAGTCTTTTATTTTATAATTGCAAAACTAAAGTTTGACAGAGCATATCTTTTATACATTTTACTTTTTGGCTTACCAGTTTTACAGGTTGACTTAATTATTTGATTATAAGTATTTAAATTTACTAAAAATATGAGGAGATGATTATTTACGATAGCATAAAAACATATAATGAGACTTTCAACCATCCGACCCTACATCCACTTATCAGTGTATTGGATTTGGGGAAAGGAAATCTGCTAAAACGCAATAAGTTCAAAATGGATTTTTATGCTATTGTAATCAAAGACAGCAAATGTGGCGACCTTCGATATGGTCTGAAATATTATGATTACGATGAGGGAAGCATAGTTTTCTTTGGGCCGGGTCAAATTGCCGGCTCAGAACCTGAAGGCGAATGGCATCAACCTTATGGCACAGCCCTGGTTTTTCATCCTGATTTGTTGAAAGGTACCAACCTCGCCAAACAAATTCATGATTACTCGTTTTTTGGGTATGATTCCTATGAGGTATTGCATGTTTCAGAAAAAGAAAGGGCAATGGTGGACATTTGTTTTGGAAATATCGAGTCAGAAATAAGGCAAAACATAGACAAACACAGCAAAAAGATAATTGTTGCCAACATTGAGCTCTTACTAAAATATTGCAGCAGGTTTTATGACAGGCAGTTTATCACAAGAGAGGACGCCAATCATATGGTCATCGAAAAGTTTGATAATTTGCTTACATCCTATTTGATGAGTGATGATCTTCAAAAATATGGGATACCTTCTGTTGCTTACTTTTCAGAAAAATTGAATCTATCTGCAAACTATTTTGGGGACTTATTGAAAAAGAAACCGGCAAAACGGCGATAGAATTCATACATTTAAAATTGATGGAATTGGCCAAAGAAAAGGTTTTGGACACAACTAAAAATATCAGCGAAATCGCCTACGACCTCGGATTTAAATATCCTCAGCATTTTACACGGCTTTTTAAACAAAAAGTAGGAGTAAGCCCGATGGAGTTTAGGGGGGTGAATTGAGAGTACAATCTAAAAATTTCAACAAAACATTTGCTTAATAGTGTCTTTAATAGTACTTTTAAAAGTACTATTAAAAAAGATATATAATATGATAGCTGCAAATGATCTGAAAGTAAGAGGTTTAAAGGCCATAGATGAGGAAATGGAACACTTCGATGAAGTCGGCATTACGGTTCGTGGAAAAGTAAAATATGTGGTTATGAAAGTTGAGAAGTTTGATGAACTACGTGAATATGAATTAGATAGAGCCCTGGCAGAAGCACGGCAAGATATTAAGGAGGGAAGATTTGTTGTTGAGTCAGCCGATGAACATTTAAAAAGGCTCTGGAATGATTAAAATAGTCAGTACAAGGCGATTCGAAAAAAGTCTTGAAAAATTCAAAAAACAACATCCAGAACTTAAAAATCAATATTCTAAAACTATATATTTATTAGAGGACAATCCATTTCATCCTTCCCTTCGTTTGCATAAGTTACAAGGAAATCTGCAAGAATTTTATTCGGTAAGTATAAATATGAAATATCGAATTTTGCTCGATTTTATCATTCAGGACGACAAGGTTATACTTTTAGATATCGGCAATCACGATTATTTGTATCGGTAATATGTGAATAATTAGCTTCATTCATCTTTTTGATTTTAAAATCTTTAAATGTGCAGCTATAAAAGTCGAAGGCGACCCCTGTAGCTCTTACCTTTTTCCGATCAATTGTGAACCTATTTTGATAGGTTTTTTGATGCTACTGATAGCCATTTAAAAACATGGCATATTTTTCGGCATTATTTCGCAGAACTGTCAATTGAGGTTTTTGACTAATGAATTAGATGGTCTCTTAAACATGATGAGCTGTAGCGTTGTTTTTTGATTTAGGCCAAAACTGTTTGACCTGATTCCTTTTGACCGCCCTTTCGGCATGCCAAAGGTCATAATTCCGCTGAACATTTAACCAAAATTCTGCCGATGTACCAAAAGCTTCTGAAAGCCTTACGGCCATCTCCGAGCTTATACCCTGGTGCTCGTTTAATATATTAGATAGTGTTTTCCGGGTTACTCCCAGGCCTTCTGCTATTTGCGATTGAGTGTAATCCATCCCTGTTTCTTCTTTCAGACCTTCTATGGTCTCTTTGATTAAGACTCCAGGATGTGAAGGTCGCATACCTCTTTTTAACATTTTGTTCTCTTGTTTAATGATAATCCAAATAATCGACATCATACACATGCTTATCTTCATATCTGAAAATAATCCGCCAGTTTCCTGAAACCTTCACACTGTAAAAGCCTTTTCTTTCTCCTGCAAGAGGGTGAAGCTTCGCCCCAGGTATATTTATATCATCTAAAGATGTCGCAAATTCTAGTCGGGTTAAAATACTTCTAATCCTTGAAACATGAATGGGTAGCAGCTTTGAAGGGTTGTCGTCTTCATATAAAAGCTTCAGTCCTTTATGTTGGAAACTTTTAATCATAACGCAATTGTAACATATAACGTTACATATTGCAAGAAAAAAAATGATTTTTTTTATGACCTGGTCAAAATCTATTATTTTACTTTAATTATATGCATAGTTTTTATATTAAAAAGTTAAAAGAAAAGTATTTGAGAATGAAAACCATTGACGAAATTGCCTGCGAACTCGGTTTTAAATATCCTTTACATAGAACGATTTTTAAGCAAAAAACATGAGTGAATCCGATGATGCTGAGATAAGTCGATTCTTAAAATTTTAAATGAATTAAACTGGAAATCTTTTTATCTTTAGGTTATGAAATATTTAAGCCAAAAACTCCTGATTCTTATATTGTGTTTAATCACAGTAAACGGTTTTTCCCAAACCTCTAACCCCGTTTTGAAGCTATTTCCAGAGGGAACCATTTTGCAGGGAAATATTTCATATCAAAACGATACCTTAAAAAAACATCTGGTTGATATTTATTTGCCGGCAAAATCTGCGGGAAAGCTTCCTTTTGTAGTTTTTATCCACGGTGGCGGTTGGCTTGTAAACGATAAATACGCCGATATGGGCTATATGGGAAATACCCTCACCGCCTTGATTAATAATGGTTTTGCCGTGGCTTCCATTGATTATCGCTGGGCATCTCAGGCAAAATTTCCCGCACTGATTCAGGATTGCAATCAGGCAGTTAGTTTTCTTTGTGAAAATGCTGCAAAATATAATCTGGACAAAAACCGAATCGCTCTCATGGGCTTTTCAGCCGGAGGACACCTGGCCACATTGCAAGGTCTGGCCAACAACAACCGTGTGCCTTCATTTTTTGATCCTAATAAACCTGAGGTGTTTAACTTCAAGGCGGTGGTAGATTATTATGGACCGGTGGATTTGGTCTCTATGCCCGGAAGTGAGAATCCATTTGCTGCGGAATCTATTCTATTGGGTGCAAGTCCAATTTCCCGGCCTGATTTGGCCAAAACTGCCAGTCCTGTGACTTATATCGATAAAAATGATCCTCCTTTTCTTATATTTCATGGTGAAAAAGACGAGAGTGTTCCCAACCGGCAATCAAAATTGATGCATGGCTGGCTCAAGGCAGTAGGCGTGGAGTCAGAACTGATCATCGTACCCAATGCCCCGCATTATGGGAAAATGTTTGATACCGAAGAGTACAGCAAAAAAGTGGTTGATTTTCTGAAAAGGAAATTATAATGCCATTTCAATCAATAACTTTTTAAATTATCTTATTCTCTTCAACCATTTTACACCTTCATACCATATCACCGATACAAAACCAGCTCCGACTGCCAATCCTAATTGCCTTATATCTGGCGATTGAAATTCAAAGAATCGGGTCAGGGGCTTTACAAACAAAATTACTCCGACGATAGAGACCGTAATAAATATGATCCACAACACCAGGTTATTTTTATATTTCAAAGTAGTAATTATAGAATAATAAAAGGATCGGTTGATGAGCGTCAGAAAAATGTTGGAAGTTATCAGTGTTGCAAAAACCATGGTGCGGGTGAGTGCTTCAGTATAGCCTTGTATCACGGTGTATTGATACACAAATAGTGTCCCTGCAGTGATGACCAAGCCCTGAACAATACTCACGGATAACTCTTTCCAGTTAAAGAAAGTTACCGACAAGGCCTTGGGTTTTTGCTGCATGGTGTTTTTTTCCATCGGTTCGTTTTCATAAATGATGGAGCAGGTGGGTCCCATGATGATTTCAAGAAAAATAATGTGTACCGGCGAGAAAATATTGGGGTATTTCCAGCCCAATGCCAAGGGAACAAACACGGTAAGAATGATGGGAATATGAATAGATATGATGTACTGAATGGCCTTTTTGAGATTGGTATAGATTTTTCGGCCCATGGCTATGGCTTTCACCATTTTAGATAAATCATCTTTCAGCAATATCAGCGAAGCCGCTTGACGGGCTATTTCAGTGCCCTTTTTTCCCATGGCAATACCAATATGGGCAGCTTTAAGTGCGGGACCATCGTTTACTCCATCACCGGTCATGGCCACTATCTGCTCATTGGCTTTGAGTGCATTGATGATCTTGAGTTTGGCTTCGGGAAACATTCGGGTAAATATGGAATATTCCATCACAGCCTTGTTTAGGACTTCTTCACTCATTTTCATAAGCTCATCTCCCGAGATATTCTTTTCAAAATCCCGGAATCCCACCTGTTTGGCTATCGATGTGGTGGTTGCGGCATTGTCTCCTGTAATAATTTTTACCGCTATGCCAGCCTCGTAAAAGTGTTCCAGTACTTTTTTGATATTCTTTTTAGGGGGATCATAAAATGCTACCAATCCCAGGAAGACAAATTCCAGCTCCTGTTGTGTTTTGGGGAATTCTTTTCCGGAAAAGCCGGAGCTTCCCACTGCCAAAACCCTGTATCCCTCTGTGGCCATAGTACTTATGGCTTTATTTATGTCAGACTTTTCTTTTTCCGAAAGTTTTGCAACTGCCATCAATGCCTCCGGTGCTCCTTTGGCCGCTATGATTCTATTTCCCGATTTACTTTCAAAAATATGGGTCATCATGGGTGGTTGTCCTCCCAGGGGATATTCGTGGATCATCTTAAAATCATGTCTTTCGTCGTTTTTGCTTATCTCTTTATACGACTGATGCAAAGCCACTTCCATAGGGTCAAATGGAATGGGTTCACTGGCCCACATGGCAGTTTGCAGGAGAGCTTGCTCTTCTTCTGTCATGGTCTTTGAAGTTTCAAAAATCCGGTCGGTTTTCAATAAATAAAGTTGGGCAAGGCTCATTTTGTTTTCTGTGAGGGTACCTGTTTTGTCTGTACAAATCACAGTAGCACTGCCGAGCGTTTCCACGGTTTTCATTTGCTTTACCACGATGCCCATTTTCATCAATCGCCAGGCACCCAACGCCATGAAGGTTGTAAATGCCACTGGAATTTCTTCAGGCAAAATGCTCATCGCCAGGGTAAGCGATCGCAAAAGGCTTTTTAAGAAATCTGCTGAATGCTGATAATTGATTACCCAAACGATCAGGAAAACTACTAGTCCTGTTATGGCCATTTTCTTTACAAAATTGGCAATCTGAATTTCCAGCGGTGTTTTTTCTTCTTTAATACTCTCCAGACCTTTACCTATTTTCCCAAGTTTGGTGTCGTTTCCAATGGCCGTGATTTCCACTATCGCCAATCCACTTCCTACTGTGGTACCACTATAAATATTGGGATCTTCACTGTCTTTATCTTTATAGGCCGGGAAAGATTCACCGGTTAGGATAGATTCGTTTACCGAAAAATCATTGGAATGAACAATCTTGCCATCAGCAGAAATGAAACTTCCTTCTTCAACCATAAGACTATCTCCTATCACCAAATCTTCACTTTTAATTTCTATAACTTCATCGTTTCGAATGACTTTACATTTGGGTTGGGTGAAATCCTGAAGTTTATCCAAGGCATTTTTGCTGCGGGAATCCTGATACAATGAGATGGAAGCCTGGAATAGAATGGCTACCAACATAAATATTCCATCGCCTGTTTTTCCACTGATAAAATAAATAGTAGCAGCCACTAAAAGCAAAATCATCATGGGTTCAATCAGGATTTTGACTATGGCAGAAAATAGGGTATTTTCTTTTTTGAACTGGAGTTGATTGGAACCAAATTGTTTTCTTGCAAGCAAAACTTGCTCAGGATTTAAACCTTTTATATTGAAATGATTAGCTGTCATATTCAAATATAGGGATTTTTATAGATTCAGCAGGGCTGCCGCTGATTAATTTCGGTATTAGTTTATCTTCTGGTTGCATAATTCTTAAATTTGAATTCAATTGAATGATATGAAAAGAATATTTTTCTTACTGATATTTATTAATCAGATAGTTTTTGCACAAAAGGTAATTTTGGAAAAAGGTAATCTGATTGCTAATCAAGTTTATATGTCCTTTGAGAAGATTGAAGGTAAAAATGCCCTGAGAGTAGAGAAGGATTCGACCCTGATACCTGTTGATGAACCTACTTTCGTAAAAATTAAAGATTTGGATTTTAAGGATGGGGAGATTGAGGTTAAGGTTCTGAGCCGATTATTGAAAAATGCAAGTCCTACTGCACGGGGATTTATCGGGATTGCATTTAGAATTGATGAAAAAAACGAACATTTTGAATCAATTTACATCAGACCTACCAATGGCAGGGCGGATGACCAGGTAAGGAGAAATCATGCAATCCAATATTTTTCTTATCCTGACTATAAGTTTGATAAACTCCGGAAAATCAGCCCTGAAAAATATGAATCCTATGCCGATATGGGATTAAACGAATGGATAATTATGAAAGTGGTTGTAAAGGGCAACAAAGCGAGTCTCTTTCTCAACAACAATACCCAGCCGGCATTGATTGTTAATGATTTAAAGCTTGGTGATCAAGCCCGTGGCGGCATCGGTCTATGGGTGGAAGTCGGCACCGAAGGCTTCTTCAGAGACTTAAGCGTGAAACATTTTTGATTTACTTATAGCTCAAATATGCGACCTTTCGGCTACGCCTATTACCAAAGTGCCAAAAAAGAATCCTGTTGCTTACTCCCTGTTGCCTGTTTACTAAATAGCAACAACCCTCCAAAAAATACAAATTCCCTTCGTGCATTTTGTGCCTTCTTCGTGACTTTTGTGTAACAATTATACCGCAAAGAACACAAAGGAACCGCAAAGAGAATCCCTTAATGCCCTTAATTCCTTAATGGTAAAAAAAACCTCACCCCGTCACGCCGTTAGCGTGACACCCCTCCCTGTATGTCGTACCACCAGAGAGAGAGGAGCTGGTAAGAATTGTTTGAGTAGAATAGGAGAGTGAAACAATTACTTTATTTACTCTTACGCAATCTGAATCTAAAACACTGTTGCCTACTGCCTGATGTCTGTTACCTTTTTTACCTAAAACTTCCAATTAATACAAATGCCCTTTGTGCCTTTTGCGGCTTCTTCGCGACTTTTGTGTAACATAATTACGCAAAGCACACAAAGGAACCGCAAAGAAACCACAAAGAGAATACCTTAAGAATCTTAATTCCTTAATGGTAAAAAAAACCTCACCCCGCCTTTCAGGCACCCCTCTCCAGAGGTAGAGGGGCTGGTAAGAGTTATTTGTGTAGGTTAGGAGTGAAAAAATCTTTTTTGGCCCTTTTGCACTCTAATAATAACTTTCCAACTAAAACCCTGCAACCTACTGTCACCCTGAGCTTGCCGAAGGGCATTAACCTAATTATCACATTATCACATTATCAATTAGCACATTAACACATTAGCACATTAGCACATTACCACATTAACACATTATCCTTCCTTTTGATTTCCTGAATATTGCTCGTAATTTTAGGTCTATTTATTCTTTACAATGAAAAAATACCAAAGAATCTTATCCTTTACTTCAATATTATTTCTTCTAATTTCACCAGGATTTTCCCAAATTAAACTCACAGTAAATCCCGAATCAGAGGTCAGACCCATTTCTCCCTATATCTATGGCCGGAATAACTCCTTCAGCTCAACTGACCCCACTGCTCAGATGAGTGCTGCAGATCTTACCCGTATCAAAGATGCCGGCGTGAGATTCTTCAGAGAAAACGGAGGCAACAACAGCACCAAATACAATTGGAGGAAAAAGCTTTCGAGCCATCCAGACTGGTATAACAACATCTATACCAACGACTGGGACAACGTAGTGCTGAACATGCAAAAAAACTTCCCCTCGGCACAAGGCATGTGGGCATTCCAGTTGATAGGATGGGTTGCTGCCAATAATCAGAACAATTTTAATGACTGGAATTACAATGGCTCCAAATGGTGGGAAGGGGTAAATCAAAACCTCGCCGGCAATGGCGTACTTAACCCCACCGGAACAAAAGCCAAAGTAGAGGGTAATCCCAAACTATATCTTGAACCCTGGCCTGCCGATTCCAGCACAGCTATACTGAGCCACTGGTTTGATCGCCTGAAAGTGAAAAAAGAAAACGCCCGCTACTGGAACATGGACAACGAACCCGAAATATGGAACGGCACCCATGATGACGTGATGCCCAGCCTCATCACCGCAGAGGAATTTATTCAGCGTTATATAAAGATGGCTATCAGTGCCAGGGCAAGGTTTCCTGAAATAAAACTCACCGGCCCGGTAACTGCCAACGAATGGCAATGGTACAATTGGAACAACGACGCCGTGGAATACAATGGAAAAAAATATAACTGGACAGAATACTTCATCATGAGGCTGGTCGAGGAAGAAAAAAAGACCGGAGTCAGGATGTTCGATGTGATCGATCTGCATTTTTATCCTTCAACCTCCAGTCCTGCCGAGATAGCCCAATTGCACAGGGTATTCTTTGACAAAAACTATGTCTATCCCGAAGCCAACGGCCTGCGAAGACTCAATGGTGGCTGGGATACTTCTCAAAACAAAGAATACATATTTGGGAGAATCAACGGATGGCTTGATCAGTATCTTGGAAATACCCATGACAGAACACTGGCCTTGACCGAATCAGGCATTAATACCGAAGATGCCAACCTTTCCGCAATATGGTATGCCTCTACCATGGGGGAGTTTATGAAAAACGGCGTGGAGATATTTACACCCTGGAGCTGGAAACCCGGCATGTGGGAGGTGATGCACCTCACCAGCAATTACAATAAAGCCCAATATTGCTCAGGCACATCAGACTCCGACGAAAAGGTAGGAATTTATCCATCTAAAAATAGTAACGGTGATTCTCTTTCGCTTTTAATAATAAACAAAACAGCCACCATTCAGTCGGTAAGCGTATCATTTGATCAATATATACTTGATTCGGATGTGCCCTTAATACGAATTCAGGATTTACCCAAAGCCGAAACCTTCGTTTCCAAATCGCAGAATGCATTGGTAAAGGAAACTATAAAACCTGCCAACAATAAGCTAAATGTTACCCTAAAACCGTATTCAGTCACGATAGCCATGGTAAAAGGGCACAAAGGAATATATCAGGAAGCAACTTTGGGAACGGAAAACCGGGAAGAGGTCATAGTTTTTCCTAATCCTGCTGAACATCAACTCAATATCGAATTACCCGGTGAAGAAATCAAAAGTTTGGAAATATTGGACATGAGTGGAAGAGTGGTTTTGAAAGGAAAGAGTCCTAAAATGATTTTACCCGAATACATATCCAAAGGAACCTATTTCATAAGAATTGACACCGGCCAGAAAACCGTTGTTAAGAAGTTAATTGTGAATTAATACCAAGATTATATTCCGCAAAAAAAAATGAATACACAGATTGTAATTTGATTATCTATTAATTTTTAAAATAAATACCCAATTAATACATTATAATTCAGGACATTATTTCTCATTTTCAAAAAATAAAAACAGTAAATGTCAAAAAGCACTGATTTTAAAATAGTAAGCCTCACGGTAAATCCCTCCATAGATAAAAGCACCCGGTTTGAGGGTCTTGTTTCGGAGCAAAAGATCAGATGTGAAACTCCCAAATTTGACTCAGGTGGCGGTGGAATCAATGTTTCAAAAGCGATAAGGAGATTAGGAGGCGAATCATTAGCCGTCTTTACAAGCGGCGGCTATCCGGGCCAATTATTGAATGATTTACTTAATAATGAGGACATCCCCACTTTCCCCATTTCTATTTCCCAGCCTACCCGGGAAAATTTCATCGCCGTTGATACCCTTACCGGACTTCAATATAGGTTCGGAATGCCGGGACCAAACCTGAATTCAACTGAAGAAGAACAAGTTTTAGAAAGTATTAAATCTATTAAGCCACAATATTTGGTGGCCAGCGGTAGTTTACCTCCCGGTTTGAGCGACGGTTTTTACAATAAAGTGGCAAGAATTGCAAAAAAGATAGACGCCCGATTTGTTTTGGATACTTCAGGCGATGCCCTCAAAAGTGCATTACGTGAAGGGGTGTATTTATTGAAACCCAATCTGGGCGAATTGGCAAGTCTGGTAGGTGCTCCATCTCTGGAATTAAATGAAGTTGAAAAAGCAGCCAGAGAATTGATCTCCAAATCATTTTGTGAAATCGTGGTGGTTTCGATGGGGCCCAAAGGGGCTCAGTTGGTGACCAGGGACATTTCAAAACATATTCCGGCACCTGTAATTAAAGTTAAAAGTACGGTAGGGGCTGGGGACAGTATGGTAGGAGGGATGATTTGGGCACTTTCTCAAAACAAATCGCCCGTCGAGGTAGTACAATATGGAATCGCCTGTGGTTCAGCTGCCACTATGAACGAAGGCACCCAATTGTTTGTAAAGGAAGATGCCCTCAAACTATTTGACTGGATCCAGCATAATTCCTAAAACATAGACTTGAGCTAAATCACAGATATAAAGTAAGACTAATCAATTGCAAAGCTCTGTAAAGTAAATGGACTTTTATTCTCCTTATTTCATAATTTAATTGGAAACAGAATCCCTTTGTGCCCTTTGTGCCCTTTGTGCCTTTTGTGCCTTCTTAGTGTCTTTTGTGTAATAATTATACCGCACGCAATGGAGTCGCTAAGTTCCACATTGGAATACTTTCTTAATGCCCTTAATTTCTTGATGGTTAAATAAAACCTCACCCCGCCTTTCAGGCACCCCTCTCCAGAGGTAGAGGGGCTGGTAAGAATTATTTATGTTGGTTAGGAGTGAAAAAAATCTAGTTAGCTCCTTTACACTCTGATGATCACTTTCCACCTTAAATTCCTTATGTCAGTTCGAGCATAAGTGAGCACGATAGTGCGAAACTTACCAGCGTAGCTGTCGAGAACCAACTGCTTGATACCTCTTTCCCGAAAAACTAATTACTCTTTGTGCATTTTGTGTCTTCTTCGCAACTTTTGTGGTTTAATTATACCGCAAAGAACGCAAAGGAGTCGCTAAGTTCCGCCAAGGCATTTCCTTAATGATCTTAATCCCTTCATGGTAAAAAACCTCACCCCGCCTTTCAGGCACCCCTCTCCAGAGTGAGAGGGGCTGGTAAGAATTGTTTGAGTAGATTAGGAGAGTGAAACAATTTCTTTATTTCCTCTTTTGCACTCTGATGATCTCTTTCCAACTTTCTAACTTACCACCTTTCCAACTTAAAATTCCCTATGTCAGTTCGAGCGTAGTCGAGAACCTACTGGCTATTGCCTCTTTCCACCTTAAATTCCCAATGTCAGTTCGAGCATAAGTGAGCACGAGAGTGCGAAACTTACCAGCGTAGCTGTCGAGAACCTACTGGCTATTGCCTCTTCCCACCATAAAACCCCATTAACAAATTACCCCATTACCCCATTACCCCATTAGCACATTAACACATTACCCCATTAGCATATTAACACATTACCGCATTAACCCTTTAACCCATTAGCACAAAACCTATAAAAGTTGTGCAGACCAGAATACTTTTACGCTCTGTTAAAAAGTTGTTGACCCAATTCCGGAAATCTGACTACGCTGGTAATCCATATCAGGATTTGAATCACCACCAACATGATCAATGACTGACCTGTGGTTAAATGCACCGCCATGGCTCCACCCATGTAGGCAATTGCCAATAGCGACCCAACCACCCCTGTGCGAGGAAATAGAAACAGGGCTGCAATAATTAATTCCAAACCTCCAAGCAGGGTTACGTTATTAATACCTCCCAGACCTTTCACCATTTCTGGTGTGCCACCCATCAATTTCAATATGCCACTTCCTACAAATACGAATGCTACTAATCCGGCCAAAACCCAGCCGGTAATGTTTTTTGTCTTACTGTTCATCTTTTTGTTTTTAATTTCAAATTATTGTTGCAAAACTATTTCCATTACTTTACTTTTGCAAGTAGTTACACTTATGTTAAGTAGTACCATATTGTAAAGCTTTGCAGATATTCAATAGGTTATGGAAGAAAATAATTTAGAAAATGTTGAGCACAGGTGTACCTTAAAGGAGATTCTGGACATAATGGGAGGAAAATGGGCTATCCCCATCATTTATTCTTTACTTGAAGGTACCAAACGGTTTAAGGAATTAGAACGAACAATTCCGAATATAAACACCAGAATGCTTGTCAAAGAATTGAAGAATATGGAGGCCAATGAAATCCTCAAAAGAGTAGTATATGCCACGGTACCTCCTACGGTAGAATATACGCTTACCTTAAAAGGTAAGAAGCTCAGACCTGTCATCGACGAGCTTCGAAAATGGGGAGAAGAATTCGCTGTCAAATAAGGATTAAAACTAAACTATATAGATTCAACCCTGCATTTTACGCCATCTAGAATATATATTGATTTAATTACTTGTTTTTTATACTCATTTCACTCGCAAGCGGGTTTAATAAACCGTAATTTATCATTTCGAAAACGCTTCATTTTACCATTCCATCATTCCATCATTCCCCCTGAGTTCAGTTTATCCCGACCTTGCCGAGTGGTCGAAGGGCTTTAACTTAAAGAATTATAAATTATCACATTAGCAAATTATTAATTAACACATTACCAATAGCAACGCTTTCCATAATAACCAAGTTAAGCTTTGTGTCTTCTTCGCAACTTTTGTGGTTTAATTATACCGCAAAGCACACAAAGGAGTCGCTAAGTTACGCGAAGGCATTTTCTTAATGCCCTTAATTTCTTCATGGTTATAAAAAACCTCACCCCGTCTTTTTTTTAACATTAAGGTAGATTAAGGAGTGAAGATCATTAAGCAGGAAAGCCAACCACCAATTGCAAATACCAATTAGCACATTATCAAACTATTAATTAGCACATTAACTTTCCAATTAAAACCCTTCTGTCTGTCACCCTGAGCTTGTCGAAGGGCCGTTCCTTAATGCCAAAGCATTTCTCCATTACATTTCGACAAGCTCAATGTGACATAGCCCTTTTTCCAACTAAAACCCAGCAACCTATTGTCACCCTGAGCCTGTCGAAGGGCCGTTCCTCAATGCCAAAGCATTTCTCCATTACATTTCGACAAGCTAAATGTGACATAGCCCTTTTTCCAACTAAAACCCAGCAACCTATTGTCACCCTGAACCTGTCGAAGGGCTTTAACCTAATTGCGTTTAAGACAACCTCGCAACTCATTCAATCACTCCCAATTCCTTCCCAACCTTTGTAAATGCTGCCACTGCTTTGAGAATATGCTCAGTTTCGTGAGCTGCCGAGAGTTGAACTCTGATACGAGCTTTTCCTTTGGCTACAACTGGAAAGAAAAATCCAATTACATAAATACCTTCTTCGAGGAGTTTCGCTGCAAACTGCTGTGCCAGAGGAGCATCGTAAAGCATTATGGGCACAATGGGGTGTACTCCCGGCAATATATCGAAGCCGGCTTCGGTCATTTTGCTTCTGAAAAGTTGGGTGTTGGCTTCCAGTTTGTCACGTAGATGTGTAGAAGCTGAAAGCATCTCAAGTACTCGGATAGACGCCGCTACAATAGATGGTGCCAGGGTATTGGAAAACAAATATGGGCGACTTTTTTGTCTGAGCATCTCTACGATTTCTTTTTTGGCAGCTGTAAAACCTCCCATAGCACCACCCAGAGCCTTTCCATAAGTACCGGTAATGATGTCAACCTTTCCGAAGACTTCTTTTAATTCGGTAGTACCCCTTCCCGTCTTTCCGATAAATCCGGCTGCGTGGCATTCGTCCACCATCACCATGGCCTGATATTTTTCGGCCAAATCTACTATCTCATCTAATTTTGCAATGGAGCCATCCATCGAGAATACCCCATCAGTTACTACCAATATTCTTCTGGCATTTTTCGCAGCTTTTAGTTGTTCTTCCAGATCAGCCATGTCATTGTTTTTGTAACGATAACGCTCTGCTTTACAAAGTCTTATGCCATCAATGATTGAGGCATGATTGAGTTCATCAGATATGATGGCATCCTGCTCATTGAGCAAAGGTTCAAATACACCACCGTTGGCATCAAAGGCCGCAGCATAGAGGATACAGTCTTCCATGCCGAGGAATTCGGCCGTTTTTTGCTCCAGTTCTTTATGGATATCCTGCGTGCCACAAATAAATCTCACTGACGACATCCCGAAGCCATGGGTTTTTATGCCTTCGATTCCGGCGGCGATAACCTCAGGGTGGGCTGAAAGGCCGAGATAGTTGTTGGCACAAAAATTTAAAACCTCCTGACCGGTAGAAGTCTTAATAACAGCCCCTTGTGGGGTGGTTATTACTCTTTCAGACTTATAGAGTCCGGCATTTTTTATTTCTTCCAGTTCTCTGGCTAATTCGTTTTTCACCTGGTCAAACATGTCTTTATTCTTTTTGTGTTAAAGAAAATTAATTATTTTAAAAAAAAGTAAACCTAAATTTATTTCTGTAATAATTTGGCTCCGTTTCCTCAAGAAAGGGTGAAGTTTTTTTGCTCCCAATCCTCATTAGATGCCGGGTTAAATTTAGCTCCCTCTCATATGGAGAGGACGGGGGCGGTCCGACGAATTGGTGAGGTCATATCACACTTTTTTCCTTCCCCAGCAATACCTTCAAATTCTCAATCATTACACCGGTCATTTTATTAAGATCATAATCCGGCCTCCAGTTCCAATCGTTAGTGGCATTGCTGTCATCCATAACCTGAGGCCATGATTCGGCAATCTGCTGTCTGAAATCGGGCTGATATTCTATTTCGAAATCCGGAATGCTTTTTTTGATGTTTTCAAATATCTCCTCAGGAGAAAAACTTACTCCTGCAAGATTATAGGAGGTTCTGATTTTGATATTATCCTTTGGGGCATCCATAAGTTCCAAAGTTGCCCTGATGGCATCGTCAGTATAAATCATGGGTAAGGTAGCATTTGCTTTCAGAAAGCAATTATATTTTTCCTTTTTTATGGCAGCATGAAATATCTCCACTGCATAATCTGTTGTGCCACCTCCGGGCATCGACTGATAACTGATTACACCAGGATATCTGAGAGACCTAACATCCAAACCGTATCTTTTGTGATAATATTGAGCCCAGTTTTCGCCTGCAACTTTGCTGATACCGTAAACGGTGGTCGGTTCGGTTACAGCGTTTTGTTTACATGGATTCTTAGGGGCAGAGTCACCAAATACTGCGATAGAGCTTGGATAAAACACCTTTTTTACCTTTAGTTTTCTTGCGGCCTCCAGTACATTAAGCCAGGCCTTCATATTAATATCCCAGGTTTTTAGTGGTTCGGCTTCACCACGTGCTGAAAGTATCGCTGCCAAATGATATATGATGGTGATTTGTTTGTCAAATACAAATCTTTCCAGTTTTAAGTTGTCCAGAACATCAAGACTGCTGATGCCATGATGGTTAAGCTCCGGAATTTTTATATCAGTTGCAAATACATTTTCCCAACCATACTTTTGGATTAATGCTTCCACCAAAACGGTACCCAATTGTCCGTTTGCTCCCGTAACCAATATCCTGTCTTTCATATTAATAGGTAAATTGAAATTATGGTCAAAATTAAATAATACAATATTTATTTTAAAATAATAATAAAAATACAGGAATAATAGTTTTAAATAGTCAATAATACAGTTATTTATATTTTTAAATGAATCGTTATTAGTATTTTGAAATAAAAATTATGGAAGAATTAGACGAAATCGATAAAAAAATACTGCGGGTGCTGCAGAAAGACGCAAAAGTTACGGCCAAAGAACTGGCATCATCCTTAAATCTTACGGTTTCACCGGTATATGAGCGTATCAGAAGGATGGAGTCACTGGGTTACATCAAAAAATATGTGGCGATCCTGGATAAAAATCTAATCAATAAATCGGTTACCTCCATTTGTCAGGTTTCGATGCGGTATCATAATGAAGCTTTCATCGAAAATTTTGAACAGGAAATACAGAAATTACACGAAGTACAGGAATGTTACCATTTGGCCGGTCAGGTTGATTTTGTTTTGAAGATTCATGTAAATAGCCTGGAAGAATACCATGATTTTGTAAAATATAAATTATCTAAAATAGAAAACATCGGCGTACTCAACAGCACTTTTGTTTTGAAAGAGATTAAGCATAGTTCGGAGTATTATATTTAAGGTGGAAAGATAATGTGCTAATTAATAATGGGCTAATGTGGTAATTGGGCAGCAGAGTTTAAGTTGATAAGTTGGATTGATAATTTGCTAATTAATAATGTGCTAATGTGGTAATTGGGCAGCAAAGTTTAAGTTGATAAGTTGGAAAGATAATGTGCTAATTATCTATGAAAAAGAAATATTCGTTAATGAAATGTTAAGTTCAACATATTTCTAAATTGCCAGCACACGAAACAAAAAATACAATCGTATAGATTAGTAAAAGAAACAACAAACAAAATGAAAAACTTAATTGTATTAATGTTTATGGGATTTTTTTCCCAGTCATGTGACCAATCCAATGTAGAACCAGCAGTATTGACGGCGGACCTTACGACTGCCGTAAACCTTCCCTCCGAAAGCCTGAGTGATTTTGAGAAACAATCCTTACTCCTGATGCGGGAAGAGGAAAAACTCGCTCGCGATGTTTATGTATTTTTGTATAAGAAATGGGGAATGAATGTATTTAATAACATATCAAAAAGTGAAGATACCCATACAAATGCCATTTTGGCATTACTCAAAAAATACCAAATCACTGATCCTGTGGGTAATAATGCCGCCGGGGTATTTACCATTGCCACTTTACAAAGTCTTTACAATGACCTTACCTCCAAAGGCTCAGCGAGTCTTTCCGCTGGTTTAAGTGTAGGGGCCACCATCGAAGACCTCGATATTTACGATTTAATGGATCATCAAAAACAGATTGACAATCAAGACATTAATCTTGTTTATGCCAATTTGACCAAAGGTTCCAGAAATCATATCAGATCATTTACCGCCAGGCTTTCAGATTATGGAGTTACCTACAAAGCTCAATTTATTGCCGAAACACTTTTGAACGACATCCTTAACTCGCCAATGGAAACAGGAGGGCGTTGAGCTGATTCATCATTAACATAAAAGGATTCTTTTACAGAGTCCTTTTTTTTGCATTATTAATAAAAAAACAGCATGAAGATTTATACTTTATAAATTGAATATCAATCGCTTAATATTTTTGGCAAAAAATTTAACATTGGAAATTGGAAAAATATTTTTTAATTTGAGATTAATTAAAATTTAAATCGTAAATGAAAGAAGAAAAGGCAATACTGAAAAATAAAGTAGTCTCAGCTTTAGAAGAACTTACAAAAGATTATTCAGGTAAATCTATTAAGAAAGTGGTAAAAAAAGCCACAAAAGAACTACTTAAAGCCATAGAAGAAGCACAAAAGAAAGAAAAGAAGAAAAAAGAAAAAGAAGCAAAGAAATTGGAGAAAGCCGCCAAAAAAACTGCAAAAAAGACGGCAAAAAAGACAGTAAAAAAGGCAATAGAGGCTCCTAAAGAAGTGGTAGCTCCGGTGGTAGCTGAAAAACCTGCCGAAACCGCCAAACCAAAAGAAGTAAAACCAAAAGCATAAACAGAAAGCCGGGGCAACCCGGTTTTTTTTTGCAAAATCTGTGGTTTAACTTTGAAAATATTCTCTGAAAAGGATTGATAATTATCATTAAATTCGCACCAATTATCATTCTCGACAAAATCAATGCACCGTCTTCATAATCTGGATTATTTACGTGGAATTGCCGCATTCGGTATCATGATTTACCATTTTTCATTGTGGAATTTCGGAGCATTTCCAGCAGAATCAATTCTGGGTAGGGTAGGGATTTATGGCGTTTCTATATTTTATGTACTTAGTGGTCTCACACTTTACCATGTATATTTCCACAAAATGACCTTAAGTTTTTCTTCTTTAAAAGATTTTTGGATAAAACGAATATTCCGCATCTTTCCTCTTTTATGGTTGGCTACAATCCTATTTGTAATTATTGAAAGGAAGGAGCTTGATTTTTATCGGATATTTTTAAATCTAACCGGATTATTTGGATTCATCAAATGGGACTATTATTTGGCGGTTGGTTCATGGTCAATCGGAAACGAGCTGGTGTTTTAACATTTTTACCTGTTTTTATATATTTTGGGAACAATTCCAAAACCGCCTTTTGGATTCTTTCAACCATGATTCTGGCTTTGGGTTTTAATTTTTCTTTTGTGGTATTTGATCCAGACCAAAAATTAATTGCCCAATGGCACCATTATACCAATCCTCTAAATCAGGTGTTTTTGTTTTTGGGAGGATTTATTTTAGGATATATTTTTGAAAAACATCGGTTTAAACTAATGGTCAATCTTTTAATATTGATTGTTGGTCTGGTTATTTTCATTTTTTGGCCTGCACAGGGCGATCAGATTGATTTGGTGAGTGGAACCAACAGGATAATATTTTCTTTGAGTTGTTTGTTAATTAGCCTTGCATTTTTCAAAATTGAAATAAATATCCCCACTATAATTCAAAAATCACTTTCAATGCTTGGTGAAGGTAGTTATTCTGTTTACTTATTGCATCCGATCGTTTATCTGGTTTTCAACTTTTTTAATAAAAGGATACTCCATTTCTCAAAAATTAACACAATTTTAATTGCCGCTGTTCTTACTATCACTTGTAGTTACCTTACATACATTTATTTCGAAAAATATTTTATGAAACTTGCCAAAAGCAAGACGAATTAATTTAACATGTTCCAAAATTTAAAAAGCATGTTCAAAAATGGAATTGATTCTTTTTTTTGGAAGAAAAAACAAAATTTTATACGCATTTTGATTTTAATGGAAGGAATATTTTTTGATTTTAAAAAATCGTAAAATATTTATAATTAGAATTTTATATTTAAAATCATTTGATTTTCTCTTGAATTTTCAACAATTGATTTAAGAAAGAAATGTTTGGCAAAATAATTGGATGTATCTAAGAAATTACTATTGAGTGGTAGCATTTAAAATACATCTTAAAGAAAAAGTCAGATTAGGTGATATTGATTTTTCTTATTTAAATACCATAACGGAAGGAGACTTTGAGTTTCTTTCAACTTTGGTAGATCTTTTTATAAACAACACGCCTAAAGAGATTGAATCTCTCGAATGGGAAGTTAGGAGTCGGAATTTTGAAGGCATTATGGTTATGGCCCATGCCTTAAAATCTAACTTGCAGATGTTTCTTATGACCGATGAAGCATACTTTTTGCAAGTCACAGAGTCTGATGCAAGAGATGGTTTTTTGGCTTCAGACGCAGAAGAAAACCTTCAAACTTTAAAACAAAATGTTTTGGGTGTGGTTTCTATTCTTAAGGAATTGAATGCAGCATAATTTTATTTTGCACTTTTGTTAAGACTAATCTTACGTTTTAATTCACCAATTTCTTCAGGCAGGTATCCATACATTTCTTCCAGAAGATCATTGATTCTCTGTGTACGGTAATTATTGTCCATCATTTCCTGGATTGATTTAATTAATATGCTCAGAAATTTTTCTTTGCCAATCTGGTTTTCCTGGTACTCGAGCAATAAAGTGTAAAATTGTATAACCGGCAGATAATCAGCCCGGTGAATCCTTTGTTTTTCTTTAGCTACCAGTTTATATCTTCTGCAAATTGATAAAGCTTTGGCGTATTTTTTTCCATGGATAAGAGCTTTTAAATAATTAGAAATAAACAAATGCCAGCGATGTTCGAATATTTCATTTTTATATGCTTCAAAAAATCCTGATGCATATTCAATAGCCTGTAATACTTTGTTGTTTTCGAGTAAAGTCCGGATATAGAACGACACGAAACCTATCTTATAATAATAATTACCTGTTTGTTTTAATGTGCCTAATGCACTCTGCATCAGTTTGTAAGCTTCTTCTTTCTTTTTTTGTTTAATCAACACATTGCATAAGTTGACCAAATAAAAAAGGTAGTCACTGTTTTTATTTCTTATAGAAAGATACCCATATTTTCTGGCTTGTTCAAGCTGATTGAGCTTGGAATGCATCATGGCACGGTTTGCATAATAATTTGCCAAAACTCGTTTGCAATAGAATGTGGGTGTTTTAAGTACCTGGTCCAGATTTTCGTAAACCGATACAAGCTTCTCAAAACGGCGGGTATTGTAAAAATGTATGGTAAGCCTCACAACCGCCCTATAACGCGTGTATCCATCATTTTCTTCATTCCAGTAGGTTTCGGATAAGAATTTTTCTATTTCTGATTGTTCAATCTC
This sequence comes from Cytophagaceae bacterium, assembly GCA_016722655.1. Taxonomy (NCBI): domain Bacteria; kingdom Pseudomonadati; phylum Bacteroidota; class Cytophagia; order Cytophagales; family Cytophagaceae; species Cytophagaceae bacterium. The sequence continues at coordinate 364,949 of JADKIR010000005.1, read as the reverse complement.
CGACAAATCGTCATTTTTTACGAGTTTGTCAGTGATAAAATTTAATTCCAGATTTAGTTCCTTCAGCCTCTTATAAGTTTCTGCATATTCATTGAGGTATTTGGCGACAAAACTCAGGTTTTTGGTTTGTCCCCTTACCATCAGATATTCCCAATAATACTGTATGGCGTTATAAAATCGAATAAAATTATAATGAGTAGGACTGATGGACTTCATATTAGAAACCAATTCAGCTTCGTCATCAGGCGTAATTTTATCTGTGATGACTTTCATTTCAGTAGCCATCAGCCAGGCCAGATGTTCGTCAATATCTATTTTACTGAGCGTGGTTTGAATCCAGTTTTTGAGGTAAGAATAGGTGCGTTTATCGATGGTTTGATCAAAATCTTTGGGAGGTCTTCCTGATGTAAGGTTATAATTTATTTGATTAAGAATGTTCGAATTAAGACTTTTGTTAAAATTCTGAATATTAATCAGATATTCGATTTCATGCGGGTACAATGACTGGGTAAAATCCTGAAATGACTGAAGTTTTTGCCGCATTGGTTTTGTTTTTTCTATAAATATATAAAACAAAAAGAGAGCAAAAAATCAATTTGCCCTCTTTCGATATTATACAATATTTTAGTGTAAAAAATTCTTCACTTCGGTATTAAAAACCCCGGGTTTTTCAAACATCATAAAGTGCCCGGCTTTGGGAACCATTACCAATTTACTCCCGGAAATCTTGTTTGCACCTGATTTGGCGATTTCCACTGTTCTTCCCGGGTTCAGATATCTGTTAGGAATAAGATTGTCATTTTCTCCAAAGAAAATTATTGTAGGGCATTTAATATCAGTCAGATATGGCAGAACCGGCTCATTGACCATACCGCTCACCGACTGCACTACAGCATAACAATAGGCATTAAAATCACTTGCTGTTCGTATGGCCATACGGTCAGTAACCATAAAATCGGCTTCTTTTGGTACACGGTAGAAATTACTGGCAAGATTGCTTTGAATAGCCTCGGCGGTTGTCAATCTTACACCATCCAGCGTCATCACATCCCTAAACCATTGTTTTTGCCCTTTGTTAAATGTTTCGAAACCGGCAGGGTCAACCAAAATCAAACCTTCCACGATCTCTGGAAATAATAAATGTGTCGTCATCGAAATCTGTCCGCCCATAGAGTGACCGGCAAGATACACTTTTCCAAGTTTTAATTCCTGAACCAATTCCTTCACTATACCTGCATAGAACGACATTTTGCCACTATGGGGTTCTTTGCTTGATTTCCCATATCCCGGTAAATCTATCGCGATGCAACGGTAATTTTTGCTGAGTTCATCTACATTTCTGTTCCATGCTGGTAAATAACTTCCCAAACCATGAATAAAAATAATTGTCTTCCCGCTTCCCTGATCAGTATAGGCAATGTCATAACCAGAAACCGGCAGATGGATTTTTTTGAATGCATCTCGGTATTGGAGCTCGTCCATACTTTTTAAATTCCTGATTGACTTGTAGGAAGTGGTACATTGCACAAACACCAAAATTGCAGCCAGGAAAAATATGGAGGTATATATTTGTTTTTTCATATCTATATAAATTTTTCTGAGATATTTCTTAATTATATTTTTTAGAAAACAATCAGAACATCAACCATTTAAAAACCGCAAATGCTGTCCAGGGACTGGCAGGTCTTCCATCTATTCCGCCATTGACCGGACTTCCATAGGTTGCTTGCTTGCTATCATAGAAATCTCCAAGATTAAGATAGGCACCATGCACTTCCATGCTCATAAATGGTCCAAAATTATAACTCAAACTGGTATTTACCTCAGTACCCATATAATGCCCGCCACCTTTTGGGGCTACATTTCCGAAAGCATTGGCAACACCAGCTTTGGCAATTAGTTTATTTGGAATTATACCTTTTGATGCAGTCAGGACAGCGGCAGTGAGCCCATATCCCATATTGGAAATATCAGGAATAGTAGGAGTAAAACGATTGACTACATTTCCGTGCGGCATCAGAAGATACGACCCGCTGCTGATAAAAATGGCTCCCGGTGCTCCCCATTGGTTACCCGTGATTACACCCGAATATTTTTTATCAGAAAGCCCATTGGCATCTCCCGAAGTATAGGTTACATCCAATGTGATATTGTCATTTAATGTCTGACCATATCGATAGGATGCTCTGGCATTGCCTGCAAATCCAAAAATATTAGTGGCACGGGTAAATTCAGTTTTTGAAATTTTTTGATTGGCAAGTGTATCAGCTTTTCCAAAATTCATATTAAAAAATCCGCTCAGCTGCCAGGGATCCACCCAATGGTCGGCATTACGGCTGAAAAACATTCCTGCCCAACCTACATCTGCACGGTTCGGCACATCCCCAAATGCAAATTGATAAACACCATTGTGGCTGGCCATCAGACTGTTAAGTCCTTGTCCTAAAATCGAAACGCCACCTGCACCAGACGAACGGTCACGTACATAATACAATGAGGCCCCCATTTTCCAGTTTTTGGTAATATCTTTTTCGCCGGTAAGTTCCATTAAAGTTACGTCATCATTGAGCTGTACGTAGTTTTCATAAAGTTTATATACTCCGGCTTTTATTCTGGAAAAATCATTGTCTTTTCTTACAGATATTCCCGTTCCGTCGGTCCCGAAATAAGCCAGACGATATCCGGTGTTTGACATTTTGTCAAAAACTGTACGGTAAGGATTATAAGGTGTGTCAAAAATTCTCTGTAAACCCAGATTAATTGCCCAGGTTTTTGCAGGAATAAGCTCAAGTTCAAGGTTTTGTGTTTGAAGATTTACCTGATCAGCAGAAAATCCGCCCCCGAAATTTCCCCCAACGCCATAAGCAGCGTCTCCCCATGTCCAGTCCAACTCAAAGGAAGCTCTTAAAATGGCTTTACCATTAAAGAGATTGGGTTGGTAAATGAAAAACGGTATTAAACGCTGCTCAAAATAGGCACTGGTTTTGGTATTACTTGTTTTTGAAGTGTTTCCTCCGAATAAACGCCCAACAATCTGACCTTTCAGGAAGTCATTTTCAGGATACATATTTGATGTAACTGCCTGGTTGATGTAATAGGCGAGAAATTGAAACTCACGGTTGGCTTTCTCTGGAATTTCTTTGGAAAAATATTGATTTCCTGGAAGATTCTGAGCCAATAAACCATTGGTTACCAATAAGAATATAATTAATGCACCAATTTTTTTCATGGAAGTATTAATTTTTTCGATAAAAACGAAATTCAATTTAAAGAAAAAAGTCAGAACAGTGACTTTTGATAAAACCACTATTCTGACTTTTAAATAGTACTCTTATTTTACGATTTTGTAATATTTCTGAACATTGATTGCTCCGATTTTCCCGCCATTTGTACTTCCAAATCCTCCGGCAACAGTAGGAGCAGTAGCACCGATGCTTGGTGAAGTTTGAGCCACTTCATATTTCATCAGATATTTACCTGATGCTTCTTTGGTGATTTCAAAAATACCTTCTGAAGTCAAAGCAGTTGGAGTTGACTGATTCAAAGTAATGGTCCAGATTGAACCCACATCAGATTTTTTCTGTAAATAAGTTCCTTCCAATGTAGTTTTTGCACCTGCTGCAAAAGATTCCACATGATAAGTGTTATTGGAATTGAATTTTGCATAAAGTGAGTCCACTTTGAAATTTACCAATAGAGGAGCAATGTTTGTTTTTGAAGAATACCATTCGCCTACCAAGCCATCTGTTGAGGGATTGTAAGTAGGAGTTACTTCTTCGCTTTCTTTACATGCAACTGCAAAAAGAGTAATACCAACCAATAATAAAAATAAATTTTTCATAGTTATATCCTTTAAAATATTAATAAAATACAAATTTGATGATATTGTTAATAAAATGAAATCCTAAACTAAAATAACAAGGGTTGACTTAATAGTCAATTATTTAAAAACAATGATTTAATATATTTATATTCAATTGTTTATAATGAATAAAAAAATCTATGACTTAAGTACCCCAGCGTATCACATTAGCTCCCCAGGCATAACCAATACCTGCCGCAATCATTGAAATAATGGAACCATTTTTTAGCAAACCTCTTTCTTTGGCCAAATGAAGGATTAGTATTTGATCGATTTGCCCCATGTGCCCGAAATGATCCAAATAAATGCTTTGGTCTGCTCTGAGTGAGAGTTCATTTAAAATGTGATCATACATACTTCTCTTAAAATGAAGTGAACACAAAAAATCTAAATCACTCTTTTGGATACCTGATTTTTCAAAGGCTTTATCGATACATAAAAACCAGTTGTTGATTGAAACTTCATTCAACCTGTCCTTCATATGCTTTTCATCGAACACCGAAAGAGATTTATAGGCTTTTTCCAGATTGTCTGCATTGATTGGTTCTGAAGTACCGCCGTATCTTACACCTACATCTCTTGACATAGAACCATCGGTGATCATGTGCGTGCCCAAGATCTCATTTTCAGGATGACTACGCTTTACAATAATGGCTCCACCACCGGCTGAAAGATTATACATAAATGAAACAGATGAGTCTTCAAAATCAATCAAATCTCCGTTTCTGTAACCGCCTGCGATTAAAACAGTATTGATTTCAGGGTCGGCAATAATCATGTCTTTAGCCATTTTCAGAGCTGCAACTGTGGTTCCGCATCTTTGCTGGATGTCTATCGCCCAGGCATTATTTGCTCCAATTTCATTTTGAATGTAAATTCCGGTGGTGGTAAGGGGATATTCTTTCCATTCCTCACCAATACTTAATATTACATCAATTTCGTTTGCCTCAATTCCGGTGTTTTTCAATGCCTCCTTTGCTGCCTGAGCACCCATGAACTGTGTTCCATCCTGTGCTCCCGGAATAGGTTTTTCTACTATCCCAAGTTTTTCAATAACAGCTTGTTCGCTCCAGACACCTTTTGTAGCCGCTGAAATATCAGAAGCTGTCATCCTTTTTTCGGGTAGATAAATACCGGTTCCTACTATTCCTACTTTTGTCATGATTTAATATATAAATAGGTTGCTACCGACCGAAAGTCCCGCACCGGATGCCACAAACAATATTTTTTGTCCTCTTTTTACCAAGTTTGATTTTACTGCTTCATGAAAAGCCATGGGCAGACACGCAGAGCCTGTATAGCCAAACTGATCCATTACACAAACAGTTTTATCCATCGGCTGTCCAATAGCTTCCATTACTTTTTCAATTACAGATTTGTTGATTTGGGTAAAAAAGAAATAGTCGATGTCGTTAATTTCAAGAGAGTGATTTTCCAGAATTTTATTTACAACCATTGGCCACAGTCTTACATTTCTGTCGCCGGGAAGTGGCTGGAGATTAAGAAGACCATTTTCGTTTTTGTCCAAAATTTCATGGGTTACAGGAATTTTTGATCCTCCTGCATATACTCCGATGTAATCATATTGGGTGCCATCTGCCAGCATTTGACTACCGATATAAGCAGATTTTGATTCAGAATCTTTTGTCAAAATAAAAGCAGCGGCTCCATCAGAAAAAATACTGTATCCAAATGCGTCGCCGTCTCTAACAAAAGCGGGCATGTTGTACACACCTGTGATTAATGCGTATTTTATTTCAGGATTTCCGGCTAAAATACTTGCAGCTGTATCAAAAGCCATCGCGAAACTCGCACAGGAAGATGCCACATCAAATGCCATTGACCATTTTTCCTTTTTCTGAATTCTACCCTGCAAAACAATGGCAGTTGCAGGCGTAATGTACTCAGGGGTATCAGTTGCCACAATAAAAAGACCTATTTCGTCAACATCAATACCTCCATTTTTTATAGCTTCCAACGATGCCTGAGTGGCAAAATCCAATGTTGTTTCAGGAAGGTTTCTGAGACGGGCAATATGCCGGGTTTTGATACCCAATTTGGCTTCTATTTTTTCAGCATCAAACTCAATATTAGCTAATCGTTTGAGTTCCTGATTGTCAATAGGCTTTCCCGGGGCATAAAGGCCGGTTCCGACAATTTTTATTGGTAACATATATCTTTTAGTATTTTTAATCTATATAACCCATTTCGATTCCTTTTCGGGTTAACTCTTTCCTGAAATCAGGATGAGCAATCGAAATCAATGCTTCGGTTCTTTCTCTTACTGTCAAGCCGGTTAGTCTCACGCTTCCAAATTCCGTCACAATGTAGTCGGTATTACTCCTATGAAGTGTTACCGCTGTTCCGGGAGGAAGGACAGGAACTATCGTAGAAATGCTGCCATTTCTGGCGGTAGCTCTACATGCAATTATTGACTTTCCTTTCCCATCGAGACCTTCTGTGGCACCCACTGCAGTGTCGGTTTGCCCTCCGGTACCTGAGTATTGTTCAGTTCCAATGCTTTCACTTGCCACCTGGCCTGTAAAATCTATCATGATACAAGTATTAATGGAGACCATTTTTGTATTCTGTCTGATCAGACATGGATCGTTGACATATTTTCCTCTTAAAAATTCTACTGAGGGGTTATTGTCGAGCCATTTATACAATTTTTCACTGCCCATTGCAAAAGTGGCTATGAATTTTCCCTGATGAATCCCCTTCTTTTTGTTGGTGATTACGCCCATTTCATAGAGTTCCATCATCGAATCCACCATCATTTCGGTATGTACTCCCAAATCTTTTTTGTCTTTGAGCATTAAAGCCGCTGCATTTGGAATTTCCCCTATACCCAGTTGAAGCGTAGAGCCATCTTCCACCAGTTTAGCTATGTTTTCACCAATTGCCATTGCGGTGGCATCAGGAACAGGCATAGGAAGAGTAGGAGGGACTTGTGAAAATTCTACAAAATAATCCACGTCTGAAACATGAACTTGGGTATCGCCAAAAGTTCTGGGAAGCTGGTCATTTACCTCCAAAACGGTTATTTCAGCATTTTCTAGAATATCTTTTTCATAAGTTATTCCCAAAGAAAGAGAAACAAAACCTTTGTCGTCAGGCGGAGTGCAAGTACCTACAAACAAATGTGGCCTACGAACTTTCATTCGGTCAGAAGCAGCTCTGTGAAGCATATTGGGTACAAATGTTACAGTACCTGTCTTTTCTTTCAAAGCCTGACGTGAACCTGGAGCATGAAACCAACTGCAAAGCTCAAAATGGCCTTTCATTTCGGGTTTCATATAAAACTCATATGGTTTTAAAGTAAGGACCGAAAAAATCTTTACATTTTTTACCCTCTCTTTTGCCAAATGAAATTTACTCATACAACCCTGAGGTTCAGATGCACATTGAGCTACAATGACATCAGTATCACTTTGAAGTAAATCAGCAACTTTCTCTAAAGGCAAAAGTTTACTTTTATATATGTCTTTATAATCAGTCATTTATCAAATTATTTTGAATTTTCGACTTTTGATTTTTTTGTAAATAAAAACAGGCTAAAACTCACAACCAGGGAGATAACAATTGCCAGAGCTGCTGCAATGGCAGGATTTTGAGTTTTTCCTGAAAAATAAATATTGCTATATCCCAAATCTAAACTTCCTGATTGGATAAGTCCAGGCAGTAAATAATAGATAAAATAATAAACCAAAAAGGCAGTAATTGATCCGGAAAGTGGAACCGAAATTTTAATATTCTTTAGAAAAATACCATATACTATTGGTACAAATAAGATGGAGAAATATGCATAAACGCCATTTTGGGCAAAAATCGCAACACTCAAATTGGGATGAAGCAATTGTTGTCTTGCGAAAACAAAAGAAACAATTCCCAATATAACAATCACAACTCGATTTATTGTTATTTGCTTTTCTTCAATTTTATTTCCTGAAAGTGGCTTAATAATATCTGTCGTAATAGTTGTACTTAAAGATTGGATCAGACCTTCTATGGTGGAAAAACCGGCACTAATTAATCCTAAAATAACGAGCAATCCAACCAATAGGGCGGCGGTTCCGCCCGAAAATACCTGAATTACATAAGCGGAAATAATACTGTCAATGTTTAAAGGCTTTCCGGAGTATTGCATATCGGGAAACTCCAATCTGGCGAAAAGTCCGGCGATCACAACCGAAAAAAACAAAAACTGCACTATTACTGCCGTGGTTAAATATTTATTTACATCTGTTTCTTCTTTTAGTAATAGTGATTTGGTAATAATATGCGGTTGACAAACCACAGCCGCACCCACAACCATTTGGGCAAAGATTATTTCAAAAAAATCGCGAAACAAAGGACTTTGGGTATTGGTATTTTTGACAAGGTTTACATCAATATTTCTAAGGCCATCAAAAATTCCTGTAATTCCGTTTTGGAAAAACCTGTAACCTGAACCTATCAATATTACAGCAACTGCAATCATAATAATTGCTTGAATAGTATTGGTATAAACCATGGAATTGGCTCCACCAAACATCATATAGCCAAAAACAAATGCAGTCAAAATTCCCAAAACCCAAACCTGGTCGGCATTGAGTGCCTGGCTTATTACTTTGGTTAATGCCACAAGAATCAAAATGATGAAAGTGATGAGCAATAAAGAAAGAAACGCGACAAAAAGTGAATAAGCTTTGCTATTGTACCGGTTTCCGATCCAGCTAGCCAATGAAACCGCCTGCACCGACTGACCGAATTTTCTAAAGCTTTTACTTAAAACTACCAGTGAAACCAAAGAGGCCAATGGAAAGAATACTCCAAATGACAGATAACCACTAAAGCCATAGGTTGCCACCAGTCCGGGGTTTATTACAAAGGTTGCAGCACTAGTCATAGCTGCGGCTAGCGATAAACCCACAAATACGGGCGAGAATGCCATGCTTCCCACCGCATAGTCACTGATGCTTTTTGTTTTTCTGGAACCCTTAATTACAAAATAAATGATAACAATTCCATATAAGAAAAACAGAATTGCTGCTCCGATTACCTGAGAAGATGAGGCCATTTTCTTTTATTTGGTTTTAATTATATTGTCATACCGCCATCCACGCTCAATACTGCCCCATTGATGTATGAAGCATCGTCACTGCATAGGAACAGATAAGCGGCTGCAATATCCTCGGGTTTTCCAAGTCGTTTTAAAGGTACTTTTTCTTCCATTCCTTTTAATACTTCTTCCGGCATTTTCTTGACCATTTCTGTAGAAATAAATCCTGGAGCAATGGCATTTACTGTAATACCTTTTCTACCTAATTCCCGGGCTAGTGTTTTTGTCATTCCGATTACCCCTGCTTTCGTGGCCACATAATTGGTTTGTCCAAAATTACCATAAAGAGCAACCACCGATGAGGCATTTACTATTCTTCCCCATCCTTTTTCTACCATAAAGTCACTTATTATTTTGGCACAATTAAATACACCGGTGAGATTGACATCAATTACTTGTTGCCACAATTCCGGAGTCATCTTTTTCAATGAAGCATCCCTTGTGATGCCAGCGTTATTGATAAGGATATCTATTTGTCTGTATTTTTCAATTATCTGATGGGTAGCTATTTCTACTGCTTTATAATCTGCTGTATTAACTTTATAGAATTCAGCTTTTCCACCATCGGCAATAATACCACTTACTGTTTCATTTCCTTTCTCTTCATTCAAATCCCAAATGAGAGCCAAAGCCCCTTCAGATGCAAATCTTATGGCTGTGGCTTTTCCAATTCCATCAGCTCCACCGGTGATGACAGCTATTCTATTTTCAAGTATTTCTTTCATTGAATTAATTTTTAATTAATTGATAAAATGTCATTTATATCCAAAATAGAGATAAAAAATAATTGTATTTTTCAAAGGTATTATAAAACAAAATGAATAAAAATGTTTCAGAAAATTTATTAAGACTTGACTTTGTTAAAAAGGAATAAAAAAAATATTATAAGTAGTTATAAATTAATTTTTTATGTAGAAAAAAATAATACTTGACTTAAGGTAAATTTTGAAAATAAAATGAAAGGTAGGTAGGCTTTTAAGAATATTTAAAGGCATAAAAAAAGCCCTTATGCTATTGCAAAAAGGCTTTTCTTACATTTGTACCCAGGGCCGGAGTCGAACCGGCACGAGTGTAACCTCATTGGTGTTTGAGACCAACGCGTCTACCAATTCCGCCACCTGGGCGAGTACATCTGCTGTTGGGACTGCAAAAGTAGAATATGATTTTCTAGCTTACAAATTTTGATTGCATATTTTTTTAAATATTTCTAAATGCAAATCTCAAATGATTGATTATTAAAAACATCTGAAAACCACACCTTAAAAATATTTTCACAAAATTCCATTATTCATATCTTAAAGCTTCAATCGGGTCAAATTTCGATGCTTTAAAAGCTGGGTAGTATCCAGAAACCAATCCAACTATTACAGTTACAAGTAAGCCGAGAATGATCCAGTTCCAGGGCACTACAAACGACCCTCCGTCAGTCATAAAATATGATACCAGATTTCCTGCTGAAATCCCTAAAATCACCCCGGCAAGACCACCAATCAGACAAATAACAATTGCTTCCATCAAAAACTGAAATCTGATTTTCTTTGGCGAAGCACCCAGAGCTTTTCTAATGCCGATTTCACGGGTTCTTTCAGTTACAGAAACCATCATGATATTCATCAAAGCAATGGAGGCTCCGATAAGAGTAATCAAAGATATGGCAAACCCTCCAATTCTTAAATAGCCGGTAACTTCATTCAAATCACTTAGTAAGGCATCAGAGCGTTCTATTTTGAAAGAATCATCATCCACAACTTTATCTCTTCTTACCTGACGCATCACAGAGCTCGCTTCCGCTAAGGTATAATCCAGGTCAACAGCATCAGGTACCGAAGTGGTAATTTCATAGGAAAATCTGCCGTTCTGGTCATAATTTCTTGCCACTTCTAACGGAATCAAAGTTACTCTATCATCATCGCCACCTGTAATACTTCCTTTTTTCTCTAAAACACCCACTATGGTAAATCTTTCTCCCATTAAAGTAATTTCCTTTCCTAAAGGTGAAGTGTTGGGGAAAAACTTGAGAACCAGTTCATTACCTATTACCACAATTCTGTTAAAATAACTTCGGTCATTGGGTGTTATACTTCTCCCAGACTGAATTTTGTAACCTTTCATTCCCAGGTAATTCTCATCTATTCCAACTACTAACACATTAGGGTTTGATTTTTGAGCTTCATATTTTACGGTTTCACCTTGTGATGCAAACGTATAAATGCTTACAAATGAGCGGGTTTTTTCTGTAAATTTCTTTTTGTATTCCAAAGCTTGCCTGAAGGTGATAGCTTTAGGTTGCTTGGTTACCATACCTCTCATTCTCCTGCCCGTATTTTGTTCCACCTTTATATCGAATGTATTCACACCCAATCCTTCAAAGCTTTTATTTACAGAACCTTGCATACCCTCAATGGCCGTAAGTATGCCCACAAGTGCCATAATCCCAAATGTAATGATACTTGCAGTCAATATGGTTCTTAGTCTGTTGGAATTGATAGACCTGAGTCCTTCCAAAACATTTTCTTTAAGATTCATTTCTTTTAAAAAAGTAAGTTTGGAACTATCTTTGATGAAATATCATACAAATAAGCTCACATTTATAATAAAAACCCCGGGTTGAGGTTATTTATGCAAAGTTCAAAATTCTATTTTTTATAAACAAACCATGAAGAAAGGCATTTTACCGCTTATCATTTTTTTGCTTATTACGGTCCGTTCAATGGGAAATCAGTTGTTTATTCCTATGGACGACGTGCAAAAAAATCATTTAAAAGCCTATGGTCTGGCATTTTGGGTATTAAAAAATTATGAAACTGAAATTGACTGGTTGCTTAACTATCGGGGCGGTAGTTTTGCCATGCCGGTGACCCAAAATTTTATTAATGAATGTGTAGTAAGAGGAATATCCTATGAAGTTATTTCTGATTCGGAATATGATGCAATAATCAGACAAGTAAAGCATCCGGACGCAAATATGGATGCAGTAAAGCTGCAAAAAGCACCAAAAATTGCGGTTTATACCCCAAAATCAGCCAGGCCATGGGACGACGCCGTTACCCTTGCCCTTACTTATGCTGAGATTAGCTTTGATAAAGTTTATGACGACGAAGTAATGCAGGGAAAACTTCCTGAATATGACTGGTTACATTTACATCATGAGGACTTCACAGGTCAATTTGGAAAATTTTTAAATCTCAAGAGTACTGCCTGGTACCAGGAGCAGAAAAAGGAGATTGAGTTTATCGCAAAAAAATATGGCTATACAAAACCCTCAGAACTTAAAGGTGCAGTGGCCAAAAAAATAAGTGAGTTTGTTTTGGGTGGTGGCTATATGTTTGCAATGTGCAATGCAACAGATACTTACGAAATTGCACTTGCTGCACAAGGTGTTGATATTGTTGAATCGGTATATGATGGGGATGGATCAGATCCAAACGCAAATTCCAAACTAGATTTTCAAAGAACATTTGCTTTTAAAAACTTTAAGCTTGAAGATGATCCCTACGTGATTGAATTTTCTGAGATAGACAATCGCTATGAAGAAAGGGGAGTAAATGAAGCCAATGATTATTTTACCTTATTTGAATTTTCTGCAAAATACGACCCTGTCCCCACCATGCTCACCCAAAATCATAGTAACCTTATTAAGGGTTTTATGGGTCAGACTACCGCTTTTAAAAAGCAATTTATCAAATCGGAGGTTATAGTTCTGGCAGAAAACAGGGCATCAAATGAAGCCAGATATATACATGGTACAGCGGGAAAAGGTTTCTGGACATATTATGGTGGGCATGACCCCGAAGATTACCAGCATCTTGTAAATGAAGAGCCTACAGACTTGAATTTGCATCCCAACTCCGCAGGATACAGACTAATTCTTAATAATGTTTTATTTCCGGCAGCCAAAAAGAAAAAGTTGAAGACATAAAAATATCGCAAAAAATATACTTTTGTATTTATTTTATTCTTATCTTTGTTTTGTCAGGAAAAGAGTGATAAAAATGAAAGGTTTGTATCGTAAAATTGCATTTGCGGTAACATGTCTGTTTGCAATTGCATGTAATAAAAATAATCAGGATCCGATAGCCAGCACACTGGACACGGAGCTCACCCAAAAAATTGAAACTTCCTCCTCTGGAAAGGGTATATCTTACTACGTTTTGCCGGAAAGCTATGAGCTTACAAAAATTCCCCAGGATCCTAAAAACCCCTTATCAGAAGCCAAAGTAGAATTGGGTAAACTGCTATTTCATGAAACTGCTCTGGGGCAAAATCCAAAAAAGATTGAAGCGTTTCAAAGCTATTCATGTGCAAGTTGTCACCATGCCAAAGCCGGTTTTCAGGCTTGCGTTGTACAGGGCATTGGTGAAGGGGGAAGTGGGTTTGGTGTTCAGGGAGAAAAACGTGTAATGAGTAATATTTACAAAGCAACTGAAATTGATGTTCAGCCTGTAAAATCTCCTTCGGCTCTAAATATCGCTTATCAGAAAAATATTTTATGGAACGGTCAATTTGGAGGAACAGCCTTAAATGCCGGTACTCAAAGCAGCTGGACAAAAGGTACTCCAAAAGAAACCAATTATTTGGGTTATGAGGGAGTTGAGACTCAGGCAATTGCCGGAAGAGAAGTTCATAGGCTGGCGATTGATAAAATTCTGATAAACAACCTGACCACTTATAAAAATCTTTATATCAAGGCTTTTGATGCAGCTTCAATCGATAATGCGGCACAATTAAAACTTAATGGCTCACTTGCCATTGCTGCTTATGAAAGAACACTTCTCGCCAATCAGGCACCTTTCCAGCAATGGTTGAAAGGAAATAGAAATGCTATGTCAGATAAAGAGAAAAAAGGGGCCATATTATTTTTTGGAAAAGCCGAATGCACCGGTTGCCATAACGGACCTTCTTTGGCAAATATGGAATTCCATGCGATTGGGATGAAAGATTATCCTACTTCGGGTAACGCATTGATTCATAATGTAAAAGCCGGAAGTGCGGAATTTAAGGGTAGGGGAGGGTTCACCGGAAAGTCAGAAGACATGTATAAATTTAAGGTACCTCAATTATACAATCTTTCAGATTCACCATTTTATGGGCATGGTTCCAGTTTGACAAATATTGAAGCTGTATTAAAATATAAAAATCTGGCAAAAAAAGAAAATTCAAATGTGCCAGATGTCCAGCTTTCTACAAAATTTCATGCTTTGAATCTTTCCGATGAGGAAATCTCTGATCTGGCGGCTTTTATAAAAAATGGTCTTCGTGATCCCAATCTGCAAAGATTTGTTCCTAAATCTTTGCCCTCCGGACTTGCGTTTCCAAATAATGACCGACAATCAAGAATTGACCTGGGGTTTTGATTTTTCGAATCCTGCCAGAATTCTTTCTTTCAGAATTTCGTAAAAAGGTTTTCTCAAAATCCTTTCTGAGGCAAATTGTGCGATTATTCCAGCCATTAAGAAGAAAAAAATTGCACTGTGGCGGTCAGTCATTTCTAAAACCAAAATACTTGATGTAAATGGCGTACGCGTTACCCCGGTCAGAAATGCTATCATGGTCATCAAAACTAAGAGGTTGTGATTACCTGTGGAAATATCAAAATAAGAGGCAATCCAATTGCCCAAAGCTGCCCCTGAAGACAAAGATGTGGCAAATATTCCTCCTGCACCACCCGATGAAAAAGAAAACAAACTTCCCAAAAATCTACCTGGAAAAGTGTACCAGGGTAAATCATGGTTTGCGTTAAATAAAATTCTGTTAATCAATGGTTTACCTGTTCCTAAAGTTTCCTGTCCTGTATTGATGAGTAAAGCGGCAAAAAGTAATCCTAAGATCACAGGAATCACATATGGATTTTGAAATTTCCCGGACATAGTGAATATTTTTAATACAAATAAGGATAATAAGGATCCAAAAATTCCACCCAAAATTGCCAGACCAAAACCCAGTGGAATAAGATTTAGTGGCAAGGTTTGAGTTTTTGGAAATCCTAAAAATAAATAAGGACCCATAAAAAACTGTGCTGTAAATCCTGCAAATATTACCGCCGTAAAAACCGGAACCCTAAGTTTATTAATATGTGATTTGCTCAATTCTTCCACTACATAAACAATCCCTCCCAAAGGAGTATTGAATGCAGCAGCCAAACCCGATGCCCCGCTTGTAATGAGCATGGTTTTAAGGTCAATTTTTTTAGTTTTAGAAAATAATCTGCTAACTAACTGAAAAATAGAACCGGAAATTTGTAAAGTTGGCCCTTCACGGCCAATACTTCCGCCACCTATAAGTAATATTAAACTGGAAGCAATTTTCACTAAAATGACCTTTAAACCCAAAAGTTTATTTAAAATCCCTTTTTTGGGCGAATCACTAAGATCAATTGCCGCCAAAAGTTGAGGAATACCACTACCATTTGAAAATTTTGAATAATTTCTGATAATATAAAAGCTGAGGAAAAAGGTCAAAGGAGAAAGAATCCAAAAAATGTGAGGATTGAAATTGTAGATTTTAATACTTAGTTTTTCTCCCCATTCAAACATTAATTCGTACAAAACCGAAAGCAAACCAACTAAAATGGAAGCTATAACAAGGGGAAGACCATCATTTGATAACCTCTGAATAAGTTTTTGAGGTACTTTTCTTTCAAAAAAACGGGCAAATTTTGAAGATTTTATTTTGTCGCTTAAATCAAAAAAAGTGCCTTTATTCATTCGGAAATTTTTAAGAAAATATTCTAAAACTCTTTATAATTTGAGGTCATTTTGTAAGGGTATAAAGCAATCCTTCCTTGAGTTTGATACTTTCAGGATTGATTCTTTTTACAAAAAGCAGGCGGCGAAGATTGTATTCAGAATAATTATGAGCTTTTGGATCAAAACTTTCGATTCGAACCATCCCTGATGAATGAATAAACGAAAGTCCACCTAGCCAAAGTGCCACATGGACAACTCTTTTGGTCTCTGTATTTCCGAAAAACAATAAATCTCCAACTCTGAGATTACTGAACGTAGAATCAATTGTTACTTTTTCTCCGATCAAAGCTTGCTGTGATGCGTCACGAGGAAGAAATAAACCCTTTGATAAATAAGACATTCTGGTAAAGCCACTGCAATCGACCCCTTTGGCCGAAGTACCACCCCATAAATAAGGAGTTCCGAGATAATTCAATGAAAACCTTGCAATTTCATCCCCATAGCTTTCAGATTTTTCAAGCCAAAATTTTATGGGTTTTGCTGAATTTACCGAAATGTATCCCTTTGTTTTGTCGGGAAAAGTTACCTCAATGAATTTCCCTAGAATTTTATTTTTCACAATAATATTACCATAAGTCAGGTCTCTGATTGGCAATGCATTGCTGGAAGTATCCCGGTAGGCTTTTCCGTAAAAGTCGGAAAAAATAACCAGGCTATCTTTTTGGTAATCAGTAATTTGGTTTTCAGAAAATGGCTTAACAGTACTGGCGTCAACCCATCCGATATATTGGTCCGGGCATTGCACGCGGTACCAACCTCTGTATTTTTCGAAAACTTTCATCGGAATTCCCAAAAGCACCTGCGACGATAATTCTGCCGATTCTTCTGGTTCAGAACGCAAATTAACGACTGAAACATTGGCTACTACATAAGGCTGCTGTCCCGGTAGGAGATTTGGCAATATTACTATTGAATCTTTTGGGTTTTTAACTTTTAATTTTTCCAACAAAGCTTTTTTTGCAGCTACATTATTGGTCTTTCCTTTTAGAGTATTGCTTTCAGAAATATATTCTATTTCATAAACAGTCGTTCTTCTATCAATTTTAAATTGATTTTTAATATCGGAAATTTCGTTTTGACCCAAAACCGAAATAACAGATAAAAGACTTAATATTAATGTTTTAGAAATATTTTTATACATTTTTCCAGCCCGGGGCAATTAATTTTGTTCTTTCACCAGAATTCAAAACCAACCAGGAGGCACCTTCGCCTTTTACAAACCCAATTGGTGTGATTTCTGAAATATCTTTAATTTTTTCATAATCAGCCTGAGAGATCGTCATCAGAAGTTCGTAATCCTCACCACCATTGATGACACTTGTAACCGGATTTAAATTAAAATCGGCACAAGTTTCCAGGGTTTGATTATCGATTGGAATATTTTCGAAGAAAATCGTGAAACTTTTTCCCGATTTTTTTGCCAAATGCAAAACATCTGACGCCAACCCATCGGAAATATCAATCATAGATGTAGGAACAATTCCTTTTTCCAATAAATCAAAAACGATGTCTGTTCTGCTTTCAGGTTTCAACTGCCTGCCGACTACATAGCTTTTATTGTCAATTTTGGGTTCCATGGCCGGATTGGCCAAAAACTCCTGTTTTTCCCGCTCCAAAATTTGTAAGCCCATATAAGCAGCACCTAAATCGCCTGTAACACAAACGATGTCGTTTTCATTGGCACCACTTCTGTAAGTTATTTTATCTTTTTCTACATCACCCACTACCGAAACTGAAATAACCAAACCTGACCGGCTGGATGAAGTATCCCCGCCAATTAAATCTATGTTGTAATCTTCACAAGCAGATTTTATTCCTTCATATAACTCATCGACATCAGATAGTCCAAATCTGTTGCTTAAGCCTAATGACACAGTGGCGTGTCTTGGTACTCCATTCATAGCCGCAATATCCGAAATATTAACAGCAATCGCTTTATAACCAAGGTGTTTCAATGGAGTATAGACCAAATCAAAGTGAACACCCTCTAAAAGCATATCTGTAGTGATCAATTGATATTTTGAACCACAATCAATTACCGCAGTATCATCCCCAATTCCTTTGACTGTTGATTCCGATTTTTTCTGAAAATTTTCTGAGATACGATCGATAAGACCAAATTCACCCAAAGATTCCAAAGTTTGTTTTTCCATGGTACAAAGGTAATTTTAATAGCTTAAATAAACAAAAAAGGTACTTCCCGGGTGGAAAGTACCTTTAAATAATATCAAAAATCTTAATTGGCAGGAACCAAACTATAGGTATTAATTGTACCACCTGTCTTTGGGTTAGGTGATGAATTGGTAATTACCAAAGAAGTCTCAGTGGCAGTGGTAACCGAATACTCAATATTTCCACCTGTACCGGTTGGTTCCGGAGTAAGACCAGTCAAATTTAACTCTGAGGAAGTAATTTCATATTTTCCGGTAAAAGAACTACCATCTCTTTCTTTTAAAATTACAGTAGGAGGTGCCGACAAATCTAATTTGTAAGAACCATAACCTGGCTGAATATTGCTGGTACTACCTGATTTATAGACTTCAGTGCTTCCTTCTTTAACTGATTGTATTATCCAAATTTTCTTAACCAGATCTGAAGTGGGTTTAATTTTGGTTTTACAACCAGCAAATACAACCAACGATATGACAACAAGTGAAAATAAGATTTTGGTTTTCATTTTTTTGAATTTATGTTACTTATGCAAATATATCTTTTATGCTGAATTAGTCAAAAAAAATGCCATGAATTCATCTCATTTAACCAAATATTTTGATTAATGACGTATTTTTGAGTCAAACAAAGAAAATGCGAATAATTTCCAAAAATCAGTTGGCCCTTAGAAACGGCCAGGATAAACCAGAAATCTGGGTTGCATTAAACGGATTTGTGTATGATGTAGGAAGTTCCCGTCTGTGGAAAAACGGAAAACATTATGAGCATTGGGCTGGGCAAGACCTTACTGAAGAATTAAAAGATGCTCCGCATACTGCTGTGGTATTTGATAAGTTTGAGATTATTGGGAAACTTGGATAAATGATCCCAGGTTTTGTTTAGATAAATGTAAAATATTAATAACTAACAATATATGAAATTATTTGATTCTCTTTTATTGTTCGGAAGTTTGGGCCTTTTGGTTATTTGGTCAGACCAGTTTATCTACAAAAATGTAAGTTTTAAAGACAGTTACTTTTTATTGATGTTTGGTTTGGGAGGCTTTCTATATTATGTTTATCGCAGAGGAAATAGTAAATTAAAAGAGAAAGATAATCAGAAAAAGAAAAAGTAGGCTGTCAAGAATCTCGCGATAAATAGTTTTTATCTTTTTTTCAAAAACAAGGCTTAAAGCATACATTATTGATATCGAAACAATTATTGCTGCCAACTTATCAGGATATGTAGAAAGATTGAGAAAGAAAAAACCAAAAATAAAAATATTAAAACTGCTAAAATAATTTACCCATTTTCTAAGTTTTTGCAAAGAAATATTTTTAGTAATATTTGTATTTTTTTCGTTATTTAAATTTTCAAAATAAGAAATAGCGAATAAATTCTGGTAAATTATCAAAAGGTACATAAATAGTAAAATCCATGCACTCAAATTGATACTACTGGCTATTATCAAAGGAGGAACAGCCACAGCTGAAACAAAAAACAATGGCATCACAAATTCTTTGTAGGGAACAAACCAGTCTTTTTTTGTTAATAAATATAGATAAATTCCAATAAAGAAGCTTAAAATCATTCCGAAAATTAGAATTTCAGTTTTCTGAAAAAAACATAAGACTACATCAATAATAAATAATCCGACGATTAATATGGAATAATTATATTGATTTCTATTAAAATATTCATGCCTGGGACTTGGGTTCGGCGATTTCAGATTGTCAAGTAATCTGTCAAGAATGTAAATGATCCAAGTGGAAATAAAGAGTTGTAAAACTGTAGGCCAATGAACTTTTGAATCACCTGCCGGCAAATAAAAAAAAGCCATCATGTGGAGCATGCTTATTGCCGCCACATGAAGGCTCGAATATTTCAGAAAATTTACAAATCCTTTCATAATGCCTGTTTAAATCAAAAACAGACACAAAAGTAAGTTTTAAGCTTCAACAAAAGCCTCAATTAAAAGATTATATTGTTCGGGATTTTCCAAAACTCCCGTATGTCCGGCATTGGGAATCACCTTAAGAACTGAGTTCTCAATATTTTTATGAAGAAACTCTGACTTTTCAATTGGTGCTGGTACATCTTCCTCGCCAACCAGAATCAAAGTGGGAACTTTGATATTCTTAAGTTCATCATCAAAAGAACCTCTCGAAATCACCCCTTCTGTAGCCAGAGTGATGGTGGTACGGTTATTTTCTTTGAGTTTTTTTAAATATACCTCATATTCTGCTTTGCGGTTTACGTCGTTGAGGAAAGTTTTACCAAACATAATATTCATAATTTGCTTCTCAACAGGCCAATAGCCAACCGTTCTTACCAAAGTATTAAGCATTTTGTATCTCGCAATATTCTCAGCGGGTTCGGCCTCCGATGATGACTCCATCAGGACAACTTTTTTTATCCATTCAGGATTTCTGGCCGCCAAACGCATCCCAATATAGCCTCCCATAG
Organism: Cytophagaceae bacterium; assembly: GCA_016722655.1. NCBI lineage: Bacteria > Pseudomonadati > Bacteroidota > Cytophagia > Cytophagales > Cytophagaceae > Cytophagaceae bacterium. Next base: position 344,620 of record JADKIR010000005.1, on the reverse strand, counting down.
ACAGTCCCGCAAATATTACCGGCTTATCGGAGAGGATTTTTATCAATTCCAGGCTGTCATTATATAAACTTTCCATATCATATTTTGAGTTTTTGGCCTTGGTTTTACCCTGACCTCGAAAATCAAAGGCTATGATTCTAAAGTTTTTTTGTAAATATTCAATTTGATTATGGAACATCCAATGGCTCCATAATAAACCATGTGCAAAAACTATGGTTTCACTGCCTGAACCGTATTCTTCATAATAATACTCGGCATTTGAAAGTGTTAAAAATGGCATAATTTTAATTTAAAAATTTGAATAAATCTCACTTTTTAGTGGAATTTCGTAATTATAAGCACCCTGGCTTAATTTTTCCCTTATTTGCTTAAATGCATCAATAGTATATTCAACATCGGCTTCGGAATGCATACAGGTTGGAATGAGCCGGAGCATCACCACGCCTTTTGCAACAACCGGATAAATAACCACTGAGCAGAATATGTTGAGGTTTTCCCTTAGATCGATAATCATGTTTCCGACTTCATTTTGTGTAAAATCCTGATTAAAATATACAGGGGTCACGTGCGTATTGGTGGTTTCAAGATTAAATCCTTCGGCGATTAAACCACTTTGAAGTTTTTTAGCAATATACCAAAGTCTTTCTCTAAACTGAGGATTTTCTCTGATAAGCTCCAGTCTCTTTATTCCGCCCAAAACATAACCCATCGGAAGGGCTTTTGCATATATTTGAGACCTTACATTGTACCTAAGATACTTAACCACTTTTGAGCTGGCTCCAACAAATGCCCCCATCGCCGACATCGCCTTGGTGAAAGTTGCAAAATATATATCTACCTGATCCTGAACATTGAAATGCTCTGGTGTACCCCTTCCGGTTTTACCCATAACACCAAATCCATGAGCATCGTCAACAAGGAGCTTAAAATCGTATCGTTCTTTCATGGCCACAATCTCATCCAGTTTACCTACTTGCCCTGTCATCCCGAAAACACCTTCCGTAATTACCAATATTCCACCACCGTTTTGAGCTGAAAGCTTTGTGGCTCTTTTTAGATTCAAATCAAGGCTAGCCATGTCATTGTGGTTGTATTTGTAATATGCCCCACCTTTGGCTTTATGGAGTCTTATTCCGTCAATAAGGCAAGCATGACTATCTGAGTCAAATACTATTACATCACGATGATCAACCAGCGTTTCGATAACAGACATGATACCCTGATAACCGAAATTCATTAAAAAAGCGTCTTCATATCCTGAAAAATCTGCCAGGTCGGCTTCAAATTGCTCATGATAATGTGAATTGGCACTCATCATTCGTGAGCCCATTGGGTAAGACAAACCAAAGTGACTGACAGCATCTGCGTCAGCGGCACGAACATCAGGATGATTAGATAAGCCAAGGTAATTATTTAGAGACCAGTTAAGGACTTTTTTACCGTTAAATTGCATGTAAGGGCCAATTTCCCCTTCAAGAATTGGGTAGCTGAAATAATGGTGACCAAAATGTGAAATTGCACCTAATGGACCTAAGCTACGATCGATTTTTTCGAATATGGACACTCCCATTTTACTTATTTATTTTATGGTTATAAAAAATGGAGAGTAAAATAACGGACACTTAGAACCCCGTTTGTACGGATACGTTAAGTTTTATTTTTTGGTTTGAAAACACATGGCAATAATATCTAAAATTGACCTACATCAATCATCGTAGTCAATATTTTTTCATAAAAATTGCGGGAAAATAATCCAGCGGTATCATTTAAACCGGACAAATATATGGCAAATGAATATAATTCATTTTTTTCATTTTTAAAATAACCTGATAAATTCTTAACGCCACCAATTGAGCCGCTCTTAGCATTTATCCTTCCTTTAGTTTTTTTGTTAGGGTCAAAACTCCTCACAGTTCCACTTTCACCCACCACTGGCAGGCTTTCTAAAAACACATCAAAATATCGGGAACCTGAATAAGCTGAAAGAAATCTGGTCATTGCAGATGTGCTGATGGTATTTGAGGGAGAAAGACCGCTGCCATCATTAATTCGGAATAAAGAATAATCGACACTATCTCTTACGCCCAAGGTTAAATTATACACTTCGGATAGATTTTTTAAAGTATTTTTTTGGAGTAAAATATTGCTAAAACCATCTGCTAAGAAATTTACACTTTTATAATTACATTCTTTGATGAGTTCCGAAATTGCCGGTGAACTTTCAGTAAAAAATGGGATAAAAGTTTCATCTACATAATCCTGGCCAGCGATTTCTATTCCATTTTCAATTAAAGATTTTTTTAATAATTCTTCAAAAACCATGTCAGGCTCAGGTATGGCACCTTTAATTTCAAAACTTTTAGAATTAACTGGGATTGTACCGGCAGCAATAATCTCTTTTGAAAAGGGCAACGAAATAAAATTTACCTGATCACCAGATCCTGGCACTGCCGTAGTTACAAGATTTTTAATTTTCCATTTGCTGTATTCCGGAGTCACCCGGCTAATAATGACGGTATCACCCAGTTTTGAACCGGAGTCGAAAAAAACAGAAAACATGTTTTCATTAAAATTAAATTCTGAAGGGAAAGCTCCATAATAGTTTCCAACGTCCCCGATTTGCCAATCGAGAGGCATATTAAAAGATTTCGTTCTTTTTACTTTAATTTTGCCTTCTATTCTTTTTATGTTTTGGTTTTTTAAGGCGTTTACAATGTCTGAAATAGAATTTTTATTAAATCTTTTTGCTGCAAATGCCGGGTTAGAGTTGCCATTAATAATTAAATTTCCCAAAAGTACCTCGTCCATTACTTTTCCACTCAAAAAACCATCGGATTGAAACCTGTAATCGGGGCCAAAGGTTTCTAAAGCTGAAGCCGTTGACAAAAGCTTGAAAGTTGAAGCTGGCGGCATTGACAAGTTTGAATTGTGCGAGAAAACTTCTTTAGAAGATTTTAACTCTCTTATAGAAACCGAAACATTTACATATTTGGCTTCATTAAGAATTTTATATTCATCAATAACTTTATTCAAAGCCGAAGTAAGTTGCCCAATCTGCAAAATAATGAGACAAAAAACATTCATAAGCGACATTTTATAATAACAAAGGTACTATTTTAATTATCTTTGCGACCTGAAAAAAAGGATTATTCAATAGAAAAATATTCGATGAAGTTATCGTTTTACGGTGCGGCCCGAAGGGTGACAGGAAGTATGTTTTTGTTGGAGTTAGACGATGATTATCGAATTTTGATAGATTGTGGTTCTTCTCTAAATGATTCAAGGGAAAGAAAATCAGCCAAAGAATTTGGGAATTTCCCTTTTGATGCTTCTTTAATTAATGTTGTTTTCCTTACACATGCACATATAGATCACTCAGGGCAAATACCAAATCTTTATCAGGCGGGATTTGAAGGTCAGATTTTATGTACTTCTCCCACTATTGATTTGACGGAACTTTTACTTTATGATGCTGCAAGTCTTAATACTCGTATTGCCAAAGGAATAGAGAAAAGCCACAAAAAATCGAAAAAGTGGAAAAGCATTGAGACTCAAAGTTTGTATTTTGATAAGCAAGTAAAAAATGCCATCGGGAATTTCGTTCCTATAGCTTATAATCAACGTTTTAGGTTTAAAGATGATGGCTACGTAACTTTTATTCAGGCCGGACATTTGCTTGGTGCTGCCCATATCCTGATCGAGATTAAAGAAAATGGGGTCTGGAAGAAAATTGGTTTTTCAGGTGATATAGGAAGAAGAGACTTTACCCTTTTGCCCAACCCTCAGTCACTTCCTGATGTTGATTATCTTGTAATGGAATCAACCTACGGAAACAGAAATCATAAAGATAAAGGTGAGCCTGAAGCGATTTTGAAGGAAATAATAGAAGAAGCTTGCGTTGATAAAGCCGGAAGATTGATAATTCCATCTTTTAGTGTAGGTAGAACACAATGTCTCCTTTATACCCTTAATAAATTGTATGAAAATTACAATATTAAACCTATTAAGGTTTTCACTGATAGTCCTTTAGCCAAAAATAGCACGAAGGTTTATGAGAAATACAGGACATACCTCAACAAAGACGCTAAAGAATTCTATGAGGAAACTGACAGCTTGTTTGACTTTGCCAATTTGGAATATATCGAAACATCGGCCGACAGTCAGGCGATATCTACTCATGCAGAACCATGCATAATCATTTCGTCTTCAGGCATGATAAAAGGGGGAAGAGTAGAACATCATATTGAAAAAAATATTGAGAATCCTTATGCCACCATTTTAATGGTCGGATACGCAACCGATGATTCGGTAGGTGGAAAATTGCTTTCGGGCGAAATGAAAAATATAATTATCAGAAACAAGAAACTGGATGTAAATGCCAGAATCAGAAAAATTGATATTTTTAGCGGCCACGGCGGATTATCGGATTTAGAGAATTTTGCAAGACAACAATCACCAGAAAAATTAAAAAAAGTATTCCTTGTACACGGAGATTTGGATGCTATGATTAATTTTAGGCAAATTTTGCTCGAAGATGGTTTTTCGGATGTTGAAATTCCGGAAGAAAATCAAACTTACGAACTTTAAAATTACTATGAATGAAGACTTTACTCGAATTTGAAAAACCTATAGCCGATCTGGAAGCTAAACTCGAAGACATGAAAAAACTTGCAGAGGAAAATAATGTTGATGTGAGTGATGCCGTAAGGAACCTAAATTCGGCCATCGATGCACTTCGGACCGAAACTTTCCATAACCTTACCCGTTGGCAAAGGGTACAGCTATCCAGACATCCCGACCGACCCTATACCCAGGATTATATCGAAAGAATCTGTTCTGAATTTCACGAACTTCATGGTGATCGTACAGTTAGAGATGATCCGGCCATTATTGGTGGTCTGGCCAATATAAACGGAAAAAGTGTAATGGTGATCGGCCAGCAAAAAGGCAGAAAAACCAAAGAAAGACAATTCAGGAATTTTGGAATGCCCAACCCTGAAGGTTATAGAAAGGCCTTAAGGTTAATGAAAATGGCGGAAAAATTCAATATTCCAGTTGTAACACTAATTGACACTCCGGGGGCGTTTCCCGGTTTGGAAGCCGAAGAGAGAGGTCAAGGAGAAGCAATCGCTAGAAATCTGAAAGAAATGATGGTACTAAAAGTGCCTGTAATTTGTATTATTATTGGAGAAGGAGCCTCAGGTGGAGCATTAGGAATTGCAATAGGAGATCGGGTGTTGATGCTCGAAAACGCCTGGTATTCAGTTATTTCCCCTGAAAACTGTTCAACTATACTCTGGAGAACCTGGGAGTTTAAAGAGCAGGCTGCTGAGGCATTAAAACTCACAGCCACAGACATGAAAAGCAATGGTTTGATTGACGGTATTATCCCTGAGCCTATAGGAGGTGCACATCAGGATTGGGATAAAATGGCGGAGATTCTCCAAAATACAATTTTAGCGGAAATCGAAAACCTTGAAAAACAGAGTCCTTCAGAAAGAATCAATAGCAGAATAGATAAATTCTGCTCAATGGGAGTTGTAATCGAATAATATGGTTTTAAAAGATGAGATTAAAGCCGTAGTTTTTGATTTCGGCAACGTGATTATTAATATTGACCTCGAAAAAACCTATCAGGCATTTTCTGATTTGACATTTAAACCTGCGTCAAAAATTAAAGCTCTTTTTACTGAAAATCAGATATTCAGGAAATATGAAATCGGTTTTTTTGAAGAAGAAGAGTTTAGAGATGTAATAAGGCAAACATTGGGGTATCCGCTTAACGACGATGAAATAGACAATGCCTGGAATGCTCTCCTTCTCGATGCCCCGGAAAAAAGAATCAGGTATCTGGAAGATCTAAGGTTAAAGGTGCCGATTTATCTATTGAGCAACACAAATGATACTCATATAAAAGCCAGTACGCGATATTTTCGTGAAAAACATAACTATTCAAATTTTTTCAGGATTTTCAACCGGGTCTTTCTTTCTTTCAAAATAAAATTATACAAACCTGAATTCGAAATATATCATCATTTAATTTCCGAATTAAATCTTGAACCCCACCAAATATTATTTCTCGACGACAATCAGGACAATATTGATGCTGCCAAAGAATGTGGTATCAATGCCATTAAAATTAATCCACCTGAGGATTTTATGCCTATACTTGATTTATTAATTTCATGAAAAAAATATTCCGGGGTCCCCGATTGCATCTGATTTTGTTTCTTGTTACCGTCATAACTACCACGGTTTCAGGATATGAATGGATTTCCGGTAAACCTGTTTTGGCATTTTACAAGACTATCAGTCTGGATGACCTACTTCAGGGTTTTTGGTTTTCAGTTCCATTTCTCGCCTTTTTGACCTTCCATGAATTCGGTCATTTTTTTATGGCAAAAATCAGGAATATTGAAGTGACACTTCCTTATTACATTCCCGGATGGTTAGGCATTTTGACATCATTGGGTACTTTCGGAGCTTTTATTAAAATCAAAGAAAGAATTACCAATAGGAATGATTATTTTGATATTGGAATAGCCGGGCCACTGGCGGGTTTTGTGGTGGCGGTTGGGGTGCTAATTTATGGTTTTTCTAATTTACCAAGCGATGATTTTGTTTATGCAATACATCCTGAATATAAAAATTTCAACGGGAACTACAGAGACTTATTAAATCTAACACCCAATAATCCCAATGCCATAGTATTCGGTAAAAGTATTTTATATAATTTCCTTGAAAGTACTTTTGCAGACCCTTCCAGAATTCCTCATATTTACGAACTATCTCATTATCCAATATTACTTGCGGGATTTTTAGGATTGCTGTTCACAGCCTTAAATCTCTTGCCCATCGGGCAATTAGATGGCGGGCATATAATGTTTTCATTGATTGGGAAAAAAGCCTTCGACATAGTTTCCCCTGTGTTTTTGGTGGTTTTAGTGGCCTATTCAGGTCTTGGATTATTCAGCTTAAATGAATTTTCGGCAGCTTATACCGACCAACAATATGAACTGATTTTGAAATTTCTCTTTTTTGTATATTTTAATTACCTTTCGTTCTCGCGAATTTTTAAAAGTAAAGCCTCAAATTGGATTTTAGCCTTATCTGTTGTTCTTTTACAATTTTTAATCACGAAATATTCACCTCAAACAGTCGGATATTCCGGATTTTTGGCATTTGGCTTTTTAATTGGACGGGTATTGGGAGTTTATCATCCGGATACCGGAGAATCTAAACCATTGAATTTTACCCGTCAGCTATTGGGTTGGCTGGCTATACTTATTTTTATTGTTTGTTTTTCTCCCAATCCTATCAACTAAAAATATAAAACACTATAAAAGAGTACTTTAACAAGTATATAACTATAATAATGAATTTCATTTTCAGATTTTTCTTTAAAATATTAGGTTGGAAAATTGAGGGACGAGTGCCAACCGAACTCAAAAAAGGTATTTTTGTAGTTGCACCTCACAATAGCACCAAGGATTTTTTTGTGGGTTTGGGTTTAAGGGCGGCTATGAAAATGAAAATCGGATATTTGGGGAAAGCTGAACTATTTAAACCGCCTTTTGGGTTTATTTTCAGATGGCTGGGAGGTACGCCGGTTTACAGAACCGAAAAAAACAATCTGGTAGAAAGCTATATTGAAGCCATTAATAGTAAGGAACATATGCTTTTTGCACTTGCTCCGGAAGGCACAAGAGGGGATGTTCAGAAACTTAAATCGGGTTTTTATTATATGGCTTTGGGAGCAAAAATTCCTATCGTTTTGGTGGGTTTCGATTTACCATTGAAAAAATGTGTGATTTCAGAACCTATTTTTGTAAGCGGTGATTTTGAAAAAGATGCAAAAGAAATTCTGATTCCTTTTTTTGAAAAGATTTCAGGTTTTCATAAATCCTGGATTGCAAATTATAAAAACAATATTTTTTAAATTTATAAAGCCTTATATTTTAGCAGATTGGATATAAATAATATGAAAAAGCACACAAAACTTATCAGAACACAAACCCAAAAAAGTCAATTTAGGGAACATTCAACGCCTCTTTACCTTACTAGTAGTTTTTGCTTTGAAGATGCTCAGATGGGTAAAGACCTTTTTGACAATACCCTGGAAGGAAATATTTACAGTCGCTTTTCTAATCCTACCGTACAGGAATTTGTAGATAAAGTTTGTATGCTCGAAGAAGCTGAAGACGGTATCGCCACCGCAACCGGTATGGCTGCTGTATTTGCCGGATTTGGTGCCTTGCTATCTTCCGGGGATCATATCGTTTCATCAAAAGCTCTTTTTGGCTCTGCTCATCAGATTATCACCCAAATATTACCAAAATGGGGAATCACTTATACTTATATTGAGGCATCAGAGCCTAAAGAAGCTTGGGAAGCGGCAATTTTGCCCAATACAAAAATGATTTACCTCGAGACACCTTCCAATCCCGGTCTGGAATTGGTTGACCTTGAAATGATTGGAGATTTGTGCAAAAAACATAATTTGATTTTTTCGGTAGATAATTGCTTCGCAACTCCCTTGATTCAAACTCCCGGACAATTTGGGGCTGATTTGATTATTCATTCTGCCACTAAGTTTTTTGATGGACAGGGTAGAGTTTTGGGTGGTATTATTGTGGGTAAAAAAGAATACATTGAGCATGTGAGATTCTTTTGCAGGCAAACGGGCCCATCTATGTCGCCATTTAATGCCTGGGTACTAAGCAAAGGTTTGGAAACGCTGGGCTTAAGAATGGACAGGCATTGCGAAAATGCCTTAAAACTAGCTCAGGCTTTGGAAAAAATCGAAGGAGTAAAATCAGTGAAATATCCGTTTTTACCGTCTCACCCACAATATGATCTGGCAAAAAAACAAATGGAATCAGGTGGGGCATTGGTAACTTTCGAACTGGATGGAGGATTTGAAAGAGTGATAAGATTTACACAGAAACTGACCATCCCATCATTGACATCAAATCTTGGTGACAGCAGAACCACCATTACCAATCCCAATACAACCACACACGCCAAAGTGGCTGTGGCCGATAAAGAAGCACTTGGGATTTTTGAAGGAACAATGAGGGTTTCGGTTGGGCTTGAAGATATTGAGGATCTTATTGAAGATTTTACGCAGGCTATTCTGAATTCAAAATAATAAAAAAAGGCCAGTGTGGCCTTTTTTATTTTCCGTTTTATAAAATTCAAAATTAGAATTCTAAAATAAAACCAATCGTTGGTGTAACCAGGGCAGAAGGCTCATTTACAATAACATCGATCCCATTAGAACCGTCGCCTTTTATCGGATTTCCATCAGTGGTCAGGAAATTATTGGTGTTCGCATCTCTTTTCAGAGCAAATTCCGGCACATCCGGACTTTTAGATAAATACCAGTTAGTTACATCCAGATATAAATCCAGTGTTGTTTTCCGGAAATTTATCTTTTTATCAATTCTTAAATCTGAACTATTAAATGCTCCTAATCTCATACTGTTCAACCTCGAATAGTCATAATAGGTGATTCCCTGTGTTACAAAATTCTTTCTTGAAGTTTCAATATCTATCGGAGAATAAGGAGCACCGCCCTGGAATCGGAATTTAAGTCCTATTTCCCAGTTTTTTCTAAACTTATAACCCAAAGCTGAACTTACTAAATGTCGGTTGTCCCAGCTGCTGGAAACAAGTTTGCCATCTGTACCGGCAAATAAACTCCTGTAAAATGTGTATGCCATTACGCCAAAAAACCTTTTGGTTAGTTTTTTCTGTGCGAAAAACTCAATGCCATAGGCTTTTCCGGTTCCATCAAACTGAACAGCCTCATTGCCCAAAACATTAAAATCAGCACCCATGTTGGCCAAATTCACTCCGGTTCTGATGGAGACCGGCATATTTTCATAGCCTTTGTAGAATCCTTCCAGTGTAAACCTTAAACTAGGATCAGGCAAGTACTCGAAACCTCCCGCCAGGTGATTGGATATTTGGTATTGGGCGTTTTGGTTGACAAGTTTGCCGGTGTTATCGGCAAATCCAAGAATGGTATAAGGTGCTAGTTTGGTGTATCTCCCTGCAGAGGCATTTATAGCCCAATGATTATTGACAAAATAACTAAAAGACACTCTTGGTGAAACTGTTTTCAGGAAATTATTTCCATCATCAGTGAAACTATTTCCGTCAGTCCTGAGACCACCGGAAACTCCTAATTTGTTATTTATAAATCTTTTACCAAATTGTACGAAAGCACCATATTTAAAAAATGGCTCCAATGGACTCATGAAATTTATTCTCAATTCGGGTTGAATTACCGCACCCGTTGAACTCAAAATTTCTTTCCGGATTACATTTTCAGTTGTATTTTGATATTTTACATATTGCACCATTGCACCATATGAAAACTTCATGGCTCCAACGGTTTTGTTCATGTCCCAGCGAAGTTTGTTTTCGATTTCTCTGGAATTCAAATCCAAAGTTTTAGCAGAAGTCTCGGGTTCCTGGTTGTCCTCATATTTTACAATGCTATTGTCAAACATATTTCTGCTAAGGGCAAGATTCCAGAATCCATTGTGAACCAACCTTTTGAGCGATGCCCCAACCGTATAATTCCACTGGTTTATAGTGGGCGAAGAATTTATGGTTTCTGCTTTTTCGGGTGAATAATCATCTGAAATCACAAAACTAAAATCATCTATTGCACCCAAACCGATAAAACTCAAAGAAGTCTTTTTGTTGATTTGATGTTGAATTTTCGTTTGAAAATCCCAGTAATTGGGTCTGATAGGTAAATCAAGGGCTTTGAATAATAATTGCAGATAAGACCTTCTGGCCGAAGCGAGAAACGTAGTTTTATCTGAAAGAGGACCTTCCAGTGTTCCTGCCAGCTCAGTGGCACTTAATCTGATATTTCCCTGAAAATCATTGGGATTACCTGTTTTTTGCTTAAACTGAAAAACCGAACTCAATGCATTGTCATATCTCGCATCAAAGGCTGAACTGCTGAGTTTTACATCTTCAATAAAACTCACATTTAACATTCCTTGTGGCCCACCACTACTACCTTGGGTTTGAAAATGATTAATTACGGGTACTTCGATACCGTCAAGATAGAATACGTTTTCATTAGCTCCGCCGCCTCTGATAATGATGTCGTTTCTGAAGCTGCCACCTCCAACACCGCCTCCAACTCCCGGTAAAACCTGTATAACTTTACTTATATCAAAATTCCCACCCGGGCTGGCTTTGATTTCTTCTGTGGTTAGTTTTTGAACACTCAAAGGCGTTTCGATAGTGGCTGTTACCGCAGTTTGAGTTTTTGCTTTAACTTCGACGGCATCCAGGGTAGCAACATCGGCTTCAAGCTCAATCACATAATTATTTTCATTTCCGGTGTTAACAACAATATTATAAAGCGTAAAAGGCTTGTATCCTACATAGGAAACCACCAGATTATAACTTCCTACCGGAATGTTTGAAATTCTGAAATTACCTGATTCATCAGTAGTTGCTCCTTTGTTTGAGCCACTCAATTGCAGGTTTACAAAAGGCAGCTCTTCCTGAGAACTTTTATCCCGGACTTTACCTGAAATACTACCGATTTTCTGTGAAAAAGCTGAATAAATGGAAAAAAAGAAAATAAATGAAAATATGATTTTTTTAAGCATTTTAAAATGATTTGATGAATGGTCAAATTTGTTAACCAAAAATCAGATGGAATTGTTTAAAAATAAACAAAAAAAAAGAGGCAAAAAGCCTCTTTTATGATTAAGTAGGATAGAGTTTAGATTAATATCAGTATGCCAACAATCATTGAAGCACCAGCAGTAAACCACATTGGCAATCTTCTGGCTTTGTAGGCATATAAATTATAATGTTTTAAATATTCGATTCTTAACCAAAACGAAACACCAACAAGCATAAAAAACAAAGAAGCCGAAAACGTTAAAGTTTTAGGGGCAAATCCTGCCAAATCAATATACAACATTCCGGTAATGAGAGCCAAAATAACGGCGAAAAACATTAGGATTCCGAAAAGATACTTGTAAGTCTGCTTGTCAATAGTATGTCTCATAATTTCTTTTGTTTTGTTGTACAAATTTAAACCTATGATTTGGCTTTTTCCAAATATTTCAGAATAAAATTTTGAAAAAAAATGAAAAAACACGTTAAAAAATGGAATAAAATTTAAATATTTTTGAAAAATATTAGAAAAGTACAATTGAAAAATATCATTTTCTTGAAAATAATTGAAATATTCCTGATTATAACTTGAAAACCATGTTGATTTCTCCAAAATTCAGCCATTTGTGTAAACTTTAATAATATTTTGTCTTTTCATAAAAACTTAAAATAATATTCTGATTGTAATGTTTAGAATTCTGCGAAAAACAAATCATTTACATAGTCGATATATGGTTTAAGAATTTTGAAATGTCCAAGAATAATAGTGTGGAAATCGCCTGAAAGCACTTCAGTATTGGAAAATGTCTTATAGAAAAACAACTCTTTATACTTTAACAATTCAACTTCCGGATGGTCAACAGGATATCCTTTTGGTGCTTTTTTTAGTTTTTCACCATAGACCTCAGGAAAGTGATTTCTAAATTCCTTTGATTCAATTATACTTTTAAGAGTTTCAGGAGAGTAATCGATTTCCTGCCTAAACTTAGCCAGATTTCCAGCCGAAGGTTGCCACATACCACCACCGATGGAAGTTTTTCCATTTTGTAATTGTATGTAATAATCAATTTTGCCGGAATTACGGCCACCGGGACCAAATGCTGCAGATAGATGGTTTTTGTATGGACTTTTATTTTGGAAAACCTAACATCTCTGTTGATTCTGAAAATACAATCTTTGACTTGTGTGTTTGAAAAATCTGGTTCAAATAGCTTCATTTCTTCCAAAATAACACTACAGAAGTCAACAAAATTGGCTTTAGACGCTTCATATAGTTTTCTGTTACTTTCAAACCATTCTCTGGTATTGTTTTCTTCCAGATTTTTTAAAAATTCTAAAGTACTCTCCTTAATCATATATTTAATAGCTAATTTTGCAAAAATAAAAACTTCGTAAAAATAACATATGTCAAGGATATTAACCGGCATTCAGGCCAGCGGTCGACCACATTTGGGAAATATTTTAGGAGCAATAGAGCCGGCAATAAAACTTTCACAAAATCCGGAAAATGAATCTTTTCTGTTTATTGCTGATTTACATTCACTTACAACCATTAAAGACCCTGTCGTTCTTAAAGAAAATACCCGGGCGGTAGCTTCGGCGTGGTTAGCTTGTGGTTTTGATGCCGAAAAGAATTACTTTTATCGTCAGTCGAAACTGGCTCATTTTCATACGGAATTGCTCTGGTATTTAAGTTGTCTTACACCTTATCCTATGTTGGCCAATGCCCATTCATTTAAAGAGAAGTCAGATAAACTTTCTGATGTGAATGCGGGGCTATTTACCTATCCTGTCCTTCAGGCTGCTGATATTATATTGTATCAGGCTCATTTTGTACCAGTTGGGAAAGACCAAAAACAGCATTTGGAAATGTCAAAAGATATTGCGGCTTCGTTTAACCGAGTATTCGGAGAGCTTTTGTGCTGCCTGAATCCCTGATTAATGAGCAAATTATGACCATTCCTGGTGTGGACGGCCAAAAAATGAGCAAATCATACAATAATTACATAGATATTTTTCTTCCTGAAAAAGAGCTTTATAAACAAATCAAAGGAATTGTGACAGACGCCACGCCTTTGGAAGAACCCAAAAATCCGGAAACATGTCTGGTTTTTAAATTATATTCTTTAGTTGGTAGCGAATCTCAAATAGCCGATATACGTCAGAAATATTTGGCGGGTGGTTATGGTTATGGTCATGCCAAAAAGGAATTTTTGGATTTGATTTTGGATAAATACGGAAAACAAAGGGAGCTTTTTGATTATTTTATGGCTGATAGTGCTGCTTTAGAGGCCAAATTAAAAGTAGGAGAGGAGAAAGCGGCGGATATTGCGTCGGATACTATGAAAAAAGTAAGGACACTTTTGAAGTTTGATTGAGTTTTTAATAAATATCGACCATAATTTGTTTTTGTGGCTAAATGGCTTCCACAATGGCTATTTTGATCAGATAATGCTTTGGGTATCGCATTCCCGAACCTGGTTACCACTATATGTTTTTCTTATTTTTTTATTATTTAAAAAATTCGGGATTAAGCAAGGAATTATTTATATCCTTATAATAATAGTTGCCGTAGGCTGCTCTGATTTTATTACTTCCGGGTTGATGAAACCATTTTTTGGAAGATTAAGACCATGTCATAATCCAGAAATTATGTCTCAGATGCATCTGGTGGGCAATTGTGGCGGACAATATGGCTTTGTTTCATCGCATGCTTCCAATAGTTTTGCCTTGTTTTTTATAATATCACAAATTGGTATTTATAAAAAATACCTGAAACCAGCTATGCTCTTATGGGCAATAATTGTTTCCTATAGTCGTATTTATCTGGGTGTACATTTTCCTATAGATGTTTTTGTTGGAGCATCGATTGGAATTTGTATTTCCTTTCTTATTTTTGAATTTTACAAAAAAATACTATCAACAATAATCAATTCTTAAATAAAATCAGAATGAAAAGAATTCTTTCAGTTGCATTTTTATTAATGTTTTTTGGAGCAAAAGCCCAGGACATCACCAAAGGAACCTGGTACAATGAAGAGAAAACTTCCAGAGTTCAGTTTTATGAAAATGCAGGTAAATTTTACGGAAAGGTGGTATGGCTCAAAGACCCTCTAGAAAATGGTAAACCACGTACAGACACCAAAAACCCTGAAGCCAAATTGAGAAGCACTCCATTAATGGGCCTGATTTTTATGAAAAACTTCAAAAAAGTCAGTGATAAAAAATGGGAAGATGGAACGATTTATGACCCAAAAAACGGCAAGACTTATTCCTGCATTATCACTCAGGTGAGTCCTACGCACCTCGATGTAAGAGGTTATATCGGAATTTCCCTGATTGGCCGTACTTCAAAATTCACCAAAGCAGACTAAAAAATATCTCATAAAAAAAGCCTTCGAAAACTGATTTCGAAGGCTTTTTTGTTTTAATATCTGTCACTTAAATAAAATCATCTTCCAGATCATCTTCAAAGTAGCGGCTACTTCCAATGAAGTCATCGTCACCACCTTTAGCGTTTTTAGCTGCTAGTTTTTTCAAAATGGCAATCTGTCCGGCATGGTAAAGGTCATGATTGATGATCCCTGTCAATAAAGTGAAAAAGGTATATTCTGCCCCTGGAACTATTTTATTCAGAAAATCATCGGTTTTGGTTTCCAATTCTTTTATTAATTCATCATGGCTGAGGGTAAGCTCCATCATGAGTGTTTCGAGCTCAAACTGATCAATTTTCCCGATATTTCCCCAGTTAAGTTTTTCGTCCTCAATCACATAGGCTTCGTCTCCCTGCATTTTTTTACAGCAAAAATCCTCCAGCTTGTGATATGGTAAATGAGCTCGGCGATATTATGAACATTTCCTGCTTTGTAAGATACTTCTTTTACTGTCAGACCTTTAGTGAGCTCAAGCACTGAAGGACCATGCCATGCTCCGCCGTGAAACGCAGAGTTAAAAAGGTTTTTTAGGTTTTCGATATTGGTATTGGTATGTGCCATAGCGATAAATTTACTGCCACAACACCCAGATCATCCCAAGATGATAGGTGTCATGCTGAATTATTCCATTTAATAGTTTATAAAAATTATAGTATTCTCCGGGTACATTTCGCTCCAAAAGCTCATCATCATAACTTTCGAGGCTATCAATTAAAGCATTGTGACTCTTTTTAAGGTTTTCTACCAGAATCTGAAAGTTTTCAGCTTTAATATCTTCAGCATTTCCCCAGTTGTCTTCCTCAGTTTCAAGACTGTAATGTATGTTGTCGTTTAGTTTTTCCAGGGCAAACTTCCTCCATGCCATCAGATGAAAAACATGCTGTGCAATAGTTTCACTGGAAAACTGCTGTTTTTGGGTGACCTTCTCCAAAGGTAAACTATTGATGATTTCCATTACAGATGGACCGTGCCAGGCATCTCCTCTGAAAACGGTGTCGAGGTTGTCGATGATGAGTTCTAAAGCTTTTTTGCTCATAATGATTTAAAAAACACACAAAAATGCAAAATCTGCTCTTTTAATTATAATGTTTTCAAATAAATTGTTTTTCAGAATATTTTTGATTCGAATATTTGGCCTTTCCAGTCTATTTTTTTTGAAAAAAGAAAAACGAAATACTGAACAAACCAGGTAAGCGGCATGTAAATCAAAAATAATGGAAGCCACCGCATATAACCTTTCAGAGCCAGTTTTTTTTCAAAAAATAAAACTATAAATAAATAAAAGAGCAACAAGATGCCGTTTGTAATACCCAATGAAATTGGAGAATATATTGCCAAAAGTATAAAAACAGGTAAATAAAATGCCTGAGATAGCCCTAAAACGATGAGCCAGGACTTACTTTCCAAAGCACCTTTTATCCATCGTTTTCTTTGCTCCAGAAAATTTGCCGGTGGTCGGGTATAAGCCACAATATCGGGTTCAAAGACATGTTTAAAGTCAAATCTTTGGGCTATAATTGCCTGATAAAGAGCATAATCTTCGACAATCGAAAAACCAATCTTTTCATAGCCACCTGCCGATTCATAAGCTTTTCTAGTCACCATCATGTTATTTCCCATTCCGGTGGTAGGGATTTTATAGTCCGAAAAAAACTTCATCATGGTCAGAACCATGAGCCATTCTGTGCCTTGCATGGCATTGAGGAAATCAGTATTTCTGAAAGCAGTGACACCCACCATTACTCCCATATTGGGCTCCAGATTTTTGAGCATGGCATTTATCCCACCTGCAGGTAGTTCAATATCTGCATCTGAAAAAAATAAAAAATCTCCGGTGCTCTCTTTTATCAAAAAATTCAAAGCCCTGGTTTTTGCCTTCAGTGTTTCATTTTTTTCGGCTTTTGGAATATTTATATACCTGACATGAGAATATTGATTGGCAAAGGCTTGTAGCAATTGTGGCGTAGCATCCTCAGAATTATCATTTCCTAGTATTATTTCCAGCTTTTCTTTCGGATAATCTATTTTTTCGAGTGATTTTAAGCAAAAAGGAAGATTATTCTCTTCATTTCGGGAAGGGATGATAATGCTTACTGTTGGAAGGTTTTGTAAATTCATGAGATTACAAATTTAAGAATTCCCATGCACTTTTGTACGCCTCGGTTTTCTCTGAATTTTCGATAAATCCTGCATAAAACGGATGGCTGCCGATGGTTGCACTATCGCCTACCACTAACAGAAGTTTACGGGCTCGGGTCATGGCTACGTTCATGCGTCGGGTATCGCCGAGGAAACCTATCTGGTTTTCTGGATTGGAGCGTGTCATGGAAATAAACACCGCATCACGTTCCTGGCCCTGAAAACTGTCAATCGTATTAATAGAAATATTGGTTAGAAAAGGTTTTAAAGTTTCGGATGCATTTACCAGTTCTTCCAGTATTTTGATTTGCTGTTTGTAAGGGCTGATTACTGCTACGCTGGTCTTGTTGTCAAAATATTTGCTGAACTCCTCCATTCTTTTTACTACAAAGGCAGCTTCATCAGGATTGGTGGCACTGGTTCCTTCGATTTTTTCATCAAAACTGCATCCTGCTGTATCAATATAAAGCAGAGGCGGTATTTCCTGATTCAAGACCCTGTTTTTTACAGATTCATGAGCAATCAAGCGGTTTCCGTAGAATTCTCCTGACGAATGTGCCATGATTTTCTCATTCATGCGGTACTGCGTGTCGAGTAGCGTTACGGCTTCGGGATGGGTATTGACCAGTTTTTCTAGTAATGTAACAGAAAGACCTTGTTGAGCTGCTATTTCAGACTTTATGGTAGGAGGGAGCTGACAATGATCGCCCGCCAATACTACTTTTTCAGCTTTAAGGATGGGTATCCAACAGGCGGGTTCCAGTGCCTGTCCTGCCTCATCGATAATCACCACATCGTATTGATTTTTGGATACAGTATAATGGTTTGCTCCAACTAAGGTGGCCGCAACAACCTGTGTTTTTGCTCTTAAATCATCCATGATATACTCTTCGATGTTTTCGATTTCTTTCAAAATCTTATGGGCTTCATCAAAAAGTGCTTTGCGTTGGTCCCGCTCGGCTTTTCCAAAATTCCGCTTGTATTTGTGGGCGAGGCTCCGGTATTCGTTGGCTTGAATTTTTAGTTTTTTAATATCTTTAAAAGCAGGATGTTGACTCATTTTAGCCTCTAAAGTAAGCTTATTTAGCCTTTCGGATACCCTCACCGGATTGCCCACCCTTAGAACTTCCAGACCTTTTTCTGAAAGCTTTTCAGCCAGCAGATCTACTGCAGCATTACTCGGTGCGGTAACCAGTATTTTCTGATTTTTTGAAGCCATTTCTGTGATGGCGGCTACTATGGTGGTGGTTTTTCCTGTACCCGGAGGACCATGCACTATGGCCAGTTGTTGTGCCGATATTATATTGTTAACTGCCTGATTTTGTGAGTCGTTAAGGTTTTGGATTTTTATTTTTTCGAAATTATTTTCAAAAACCGGCTTAGAAATTCCGGTTAAAACATCTGCATTTTTATAATCCTGAGCCTTTTTTATCGCCGACTCCATTTCTTCGTAAGAATTATTGTCGAAGAGTATTTCCAGCCCCAGTTTTCCGTCACGAGACCAGTCAGGTAGTTCGTCGGTTCTGAGGGTGATTTTGGCTCTGTTACCGCTTTGGTGGTTGATTATGCCTTCAACCCGGTCAACTTTGGGGTCGTGATTGGAAAATATCACTGCCGGTATTCCAAACCTGAACTGATGCGAGAGGTCCTGATGGGTAGTTCGCTCGACTTCAACAGTCAGATAATCTCCGCGACCCAATTCCTGCCCTCTGATGGCGATGGGATACCAGGTGAGTCCGTTTGCCCGTTTTTCGCCTATCGAAGCCGTTTCTGTAAGTCTTTTATATTGAGCCTGGTCTTCGATTTTTTCTGTTTTGAGCAAATCAGCCAGGGTTTTGAAATAATCCATTCAGGAGGATGTTTTTTCTGCAAAGATAAGTCTGCAATGCCCTGAAAGCATTTTTTAAAAAGTAAACTTCATGAAATATTCTCTGAATTTAAAATTGACAATGTTTTTGTAAATTTATCGGCTTTATGACCGATAAATTGGATTATCGTCTCTTAAGCCGATAATTTAAAATATCGTCTCTGGAACCGATAATTAAGAATATCGGTTAATTAGACGATATTTTTGGAAAAACAATATCTGTTGTTTATATTTGAATGTTTTTTAAACAAAAATGGAAGCAATTATAACAGGCGATATCATAAATTCGAGGAAAGTAAGTCCTGACGACTGGCTGCCTGCCTTGAAGTCTGTGTTGAAAAGATACGGCAAAGAACCCAAAAACTGGGAGATTTACCGTGGCGATAGCTTTCAATTAAATACTGCAAACACGGATGCCCTGGAAGCTGCTATCAGAATCAAAGCCGAGATAAAACAATGGGCGGGCCTGGACGTGAGACTGGCTATTGGGCTGGGAGAAGTGACCTATCGCAGTGCCAAAATCACGGAATCCAACGGAACGGCTTTTCTAAACTCAGGAGCATGTTTTGATGAACTGAAAAAACAAACTTTGGCCATAAAAACTCCCAATAAAGACCTTGATACTGCACTGAATGTGATGCTATCGTTGGTGACTTTGACCATGGAAAGATGGACAGAAACCTCAGCGAAGCTGGTCAAATTGAAACTGGAGCACCCGGAAGCCAATCAAATGGAAATAGCAAAAAAAATCGGGAAAGATGGCCAGAGTACGATAAGTGAAGGCCTGAAAAGAGCAGGATACGATGAAATACAAAAGGTATTGGACTACTATAAACTCAAAATCCATAGCTTATGACTGAATTTGTTCTGAAACTCATTCTGGCTCATATTTTGGGTGATTTTATGTTTCAACCCGACAAGTGGGTGGCAGATAAAAACCGCAAAAAGCACAAGTCAAAATATCTGTATTTTCATGTGGTGATACATGCCGCTTTGTTGTGGGTACTTCTGCAATTTGAATTAAGATATTGGGCGGTATTCTTAATCATTCCCTTGTCTCATTTCCTCATTGACTGGGCGAAACTGTATTTTCAGGGAAAAATGGAGCCCAGGAAACTCTTCATTATTGATCAGCTTTTACACCTGCTCGTAATATTTTTTGTAGCAAAAATCTATTTTGAATTCAGGATAGATTACATGATTTTACTCCAAAAGAAATACTTGCTTCTTTCAATTGCTTTTATATCAATTACTTATATTGCTTCAGTGGTGATTAAGTTGTTGATGTCAAGATGGAAACAGGAAAACGAAACCACCAATGCTGCAGGCAAATACATAGGCATGATGGAAAGGATTCTGGTTTTTGTTTTCATAGTGCTCAACCATTGGGAAGGCGTCGGGTTTTTATTGGCAGCCAAGTCGGTTTTTCGGTTTGGAGACCTCACCAAAAGCCACGAAGTAAGGCTTACGGAATATATTTTGATAGGCACATTGCTTAGCTTCGGAATCGCAATTGCGGTGACATTATTTTACCAAAAACTCTTAAAAATCATTTAAATGGATCCATTACATGGCATGACGCTGGAAGCCATTCTCAGGTATTTAATCATAAAAATGGGCTGGAACGCCATGTATGCACAAGTCAAAATCAATTGTTTCAGGATTGACCCCAGTATCAATTCTTCATTGACTTTCCTTCGGAAAACGCCATGGGCTCGCAAAAAAGTGGAAGATTTGTATATCAGAGAGGTTAAGAAAGATGCTCCTAAAGCCTGATTGTATTCACTCCCTCCCCGTAAATACTTCCCTCTCTCTAAATTTATAGCTACGGCTGGCTACATTGTAGGCGGTGTCAGACCAGGTTCCGGTTTTGTCTAATTGCGGGATACTCGCCGGATCAGTATTTAATTGACTAATAAACCAGCGGTTTTTGTAATGTTCCCACATTCTGATGAATTCGGTGGCTATGATGGCCGAAATTCGCTGATTGCCTTCAATGATAAGGAAATTCTCATCGTTATCGGTGCAGGCTTCGTCGCTAAAATTTCCTGTGCCTACAATCAACTTGCTATCAGCACTCCAGGGATCAATCACCAGTGATTTCGTATGGATTTTATGACTGCCAAACGCCTTGGCATCCCAGGGAATGCCGGCATATTTCTCGAGTCGGGTAGGGGTATAAAACCGGGTATTGGCAAAATGTAATTTTTCGATTTTGGCTTTGGCAGTGTTATTAACCAATCCATATTCAATTATTTTTGAAGCATTTAATCCTAACTCATCTACTAACACCTGATCCAATCCAAAAGGAGCCGAAAACAAAACCGCACTTTTGGCCTGTTTGATTAAGTCAGCCGATTTTTCAAGCAAATGTTTTTTGGAAATCGGTGAAAAGTTGACTTTCCAACCTTCATTATTCAAAGCAGCGTCTGTTTGCATAATCAAATCAGAAATAGATGCTTTGGCGGGATTGTTTCGTCCTTTCATATCAGGATCTCCCACCAATATTTCAAAGTATTTGTTGTATGCATCTGCTGTGGTGGGATGGCTGATTTCGGTTGCCATATTGGTCTGCAAGTAAAAACCGTTGAAGGTAAAATTGCAGGTGCCGGTCCAAACTGCTTTTGGTGAACCATTCTTCAATAAAACCACAAACTTATTGTGACTGATATTCTGTATTTTAGTTCTTGGTTTTGCATGATTAGGTATCAAGTGATATTTGTCCAGGGTATGCTCATTCTTCTCTTTTCTTTCCTGGTTTTTGGCATGATACACAATCATCACTTCTGCATTTCTTTGGGTGGCCGCTTCGAAAGCCGTGGCAACTTCTTCATCCTCAAATTCATATATGGCACAATGCAGTTTATCACCCGCCTGTGCCTGATTGATAAATCTGATTAAAGATTCTTTCAAATCTCTCGAAAGCCATTTTTGGGCTTCCCGACTTTCTTTGGGATTGGTTTTTCCAAAATCTCTCAGATAAACCTGTGCCGCTGTTACCCCCCGATTGGTATAAAGTCCAAACTGACCATCATCGTTAAAACTTGGTTTAAAACTTAATTCGGCAGGTTTTCCTTTTGTTGGATTTTTAGGATCACCCAAAAGTGGGAATATTTCAAATGAATAGGAAAAATTTGAATTGAGGGTATAATCATTCCATACAAAACGCTGAAAAGGAGCCTCTTCTGAAGACAAACTTAGAGCTGTTTGAGATTGAAAATCAAAACGTTTGTTGCCTTCTAGCCAGGCTTGGTACCTCACCAATCCATTTTCCTCAAAAACCGTTTTCTTAATCGCAAATCCCAAAAGGTCTTTTCGGTCAAAATTATCGGGTACCGACCAACCCATCACCACAGAGTTGATTCCGACCAATGCACATGCAGTCAACTGATTATCAGAAGAATTTGAGATAATTCGGGGCGAATAAGTGTTTACAAAAGTAGCCATAGTTTTTGCGTTTTGATTTGTTAAGCAAGTTTCAGGATTTAAAAATTGACAAGCAAATCATTTTTATTATTTGGTATAAAAATCAGAAATTCAGATAGATAAATAATTTATTCCTAATTTTAAGAAAGTGTTGAATGTATTTTTAATTCTTAATGAGAAAAACAGTACTCCTAATTTTCATTTTTCTTTCATGCAAAAATATATTTGCACAGGATTCCCTAACCCTGATTTTTACCGGGGATATAATGGGTCATGAATCACAGCTTTTGAGTGCAAAAAAAGCAAGGAATATATATGACTATAAACCTTGTTTCCAATATATTAAATCATTTTTAAAAGATGCAGATCTGGCGATTGGAAACCTGGAAGTAACTTTGCCAGGTAGAAAGCCTTATAGTGGATTTATGCCTTTGCCTATATTTCGAAGTCCCGATGCCTATGCCGAGGCTTTGAAAGATGCAGGATTTGATGTACTTTTCAATGCCAACAACCACGCCAATGATGGCATGAGAAGAGGAGTGAGGCATACCATTGATAAATTGGACCAATTGGTAATTCATCATTCGGGTACATTTAAAAATAAAAAAGAAAGAGAGGAGAAATATCCCTTGATTGTTGTAAAAAACGGCTTTACACTGGCTTTTTTAAATTACACTTTTGTGGGTACCAACGGTATTCCCACCATCAAACCCTCCATTATAAATAAATCAGATACCAATCAAATCAAAATAGATTTAGAAAAAGCAAAAAA
Source organism: Cytophagaceae bacterium (assembly GCA_016722655.1). Classification (NCBI taxonomy): domain Bacteria; kingdom Pseudomonadati; phylum Bacteroidota; class Cytophagia; order Cytophagales; family Cytophagaceae; species Cytophagaceae bacterium. Next base: position 321,318 of record JADKIR010000005.1, on the reverse strand, counting down.
AATTAATCCGGATTTTATCATTGCTTTTCTGCATTGGGGAAAAGAACATAGTCTTGAAATATCCGACAAACAAAAGGAACAGACAGCATTTTTACTTAAAAACGGCGTGGATATGATTGTGGGCATGCATCCTCATGTGGTGCAACCCATTGAAATTATTGAATACCCGACAGGTAAACATCTGGTTGCCTACTCATTAGGGAATTTTATTTCAAACCACACCATGCCTAATGCCGACGGAGGAATCTTGTTGAAAGTACTTTTGAAAAAAAATTCAAAGCAAAAGGTTGAAATCGCAAAATCGGGTTATTTACCGGTCTGGAGATACATTGAAAAGAAACCCAAAAAGTCTTATTTTGTTATTCCTATTACTGATTATGAACAAAATCCATCCAATTTTCCAGTGTTAAATCTGTCAGATGAATCTGCTTTAAAATCTTATGCTGAAAGTGTGAGAATCCGCTTGAATTTCCCGGAATGGAAATAATTAATTAAAAATTTTAAAAACTACAATTTCCCATTCTTTTTGTTGAGGTATTTGCCTAATTTCACATTTTAAAACCAGATTTATTCCAAATGAAAAAAGCCTTTCTGCTTACCTTATTGTCATTCAATATTTTCGCTCAAAACTCTGATTTATCATCTTATATAAATCCATTGGTTGGGACCGATTCAGATTACAGTCTTTCCAATGGAAACACTTATCCTGCTATTGCTTTACCATGGGGAATGAACTTCTGGACACCCCAAACCAATAAAATGGGAAACGGCTGGGCTTATCAATACGGTGCAAAGAAAATCAGAGGTTTCAAACAAACCCATCAACCTTCTCCCTGGATCAACGATTACGGTGCATTTTCGATATTTGCAACTACAGAAAAACTCGTATTTGATGAAAATCAAAGGGAATCGTGGTACTCGCATAAAGCCGAAGTGGCTCAGGCTCATTATTATAAAGCTTATCTTTCAGACTATAATACGACGGTAGAAATCACTCCAACAGAAAGGGCAGCCAGATTCAGAATTACTTATCCTCAAACCGATAAAGCTTATTTGGTTGTGGATGCATTTTTCAAAAATTCTCACATTGAGGTATTTCCTGAGGAAAGAAAGATAATTGGATATTCGTGCAATAACTCCGGCGGCGTGCCCGAAAATTTCAAAAACTACTTTGTGATTTATGTAGATAAGGCTTTTGATGAAGTGCATATTGCAAAGGATGGTACTTTAGATATGCTAAAAACGGAGGCTACCGGTAAGCACGTAGGAACGGTGATAAGGTTTAAAACCAAAACCAATGAGGCTGTTAATCTGAAAGTTGCTTCTTCTTTCATAAGTCCCGAACAGGCCGAAATCAACCTTCAAAGAGAAATCGGAAACAAAACTTTCGATCAGGTTTGTAAAGAAGGACAGGAAATCTGGAATAAACAGCTCAACCGAATCAAAGTAGAAGGCGGTTCAGAAACTCAAAAAGGTACATTTTATACGGCACTTTACCGCACCATGTTGTTTCCTAGGAAGTTTTATGAATTGGATAAAGACAACAAAATCATGCATTATAGCCCCTATAATGGACAGGTTTTACCGGGATACATGTTTACCGATAATGGCTTTTGGGATACATTCAGAGCGGTATTTCCATTTTTTACACTTATGTTTCCGGAGCTAAATGGCCAGATCATGGAAGGGCTCGCCAATACCTATAAAGAGAGTGGTTGGTTGCCGGAATGGGCAAGTCCCGGGCATAGAGATTGTATGGTAGGCTCCAATTCAGCGTCATTGATAGCAGATTCTTATCTGAAAGGTATCAGAGGCTACGACATTAATACTTTGTATGAAGCTCTCTGGAAAAATACCCAAAATGCCGGGCCACTCAGTTCAGTGGGCCGTTATGGGGTAGAATATTACAATAAGCTGGGTTATATTCCTTATGATGTAAATATCAATGAAAATGCAGCCCGAACCCTCGAATACAGTTATGATGACTTCACGCTTTGGAAGCTGGCCAAAGCACTCAATCGCCCGAAAGCTGAGCAGGATACTCTTTACAAAAGGGCTTTTTATTACAAAAATGTTTTTGATAAAAATGTGAATTTTGTGCGGGGTCGCAATGCCGATGGCACTTTTCAATCTCCTTTCAGGCCCGATAAATGGGGCGATGCCTTTACTGAAGGCTGCTCATGGCACTGGACATGGTGTGTTTTTCATGACATCAAAGGCTTGCAAAACCTGATGGGAGGGAAGCAGAATTTTGTCAATAAAATGGATTCCGTATTTACCACCGCTCCGACTTTTGATTTTTCTTATTATGGCCAGCAGATTCACGAAATCACTGAAATGCTGATTATGAATATGGGGCAGTATGCTCATGGCAATCAGCCGATACAACACATGCCGTATTTGTATAACTATGCCGGTCAACCATGGAAGACACAGAAATTGGTTAGGAATATTATGGATAAATTGTACAAAAATGCCCCTGATGGCCTTTGTGGTGATGAAGACAACGGACAGACTTCCGCATGGTATGTATTCTCGGCACTGGGTTTTTATCCTGTAAGCCCCGGAACCAATGAGTATGTATTGGGATCACCCTTATTCAAAAAAGCAACTTTGACGTTGGAAAACGGTAAAAAGTTTGTGATCAATGCCCCGAACAATTCTTATGAAACAGTTTTTGTGCAAGATGCAAAACTCAATGCCCAGCCTTATACCAAAAACTATTTGACTCACGAAGCCATCATGAAAGGCGGTATTTTAGATTTAAAAATGAGCTCAAAACCCAATGAAAATAAAGGAGCAAAAGAAAGCGATTTTCCGTTTAGTTTGTCGGTGGAGAAATAAGAAATAAATAATTAAATTTGAACCTGAAATTAATTACAAATCCCATGATAAGAAAAACTATTTTTATGGTACTTATAGTTTGTGAAGCTGTTTCACAAATTTGTCCAAATCCAAAATATTTCTGTAGTAATTTAAATGTTAATTCAGATTTTGTTACCTATAACTCTAATTTTTCTACGCCCACAGTTATTAATGATAATACCTTTGGAACTGGAGGCCCTAATGTAAATTGGGGATGTATTACCGGAGGTATTCAAAATGAAACCTGGTTATTAGTTAAAGTTGAAAATTTAGATCCAGTTGGAGGAGAGCTTTGGATTGGAACTAATAATCATGTCAATATAAATGGCTCAATATGGGGTCCTTTTTCTACAACATATTTTGATGCTTGTCAAGCTATGTTTAGTGGACCAATACAATGTACGGACACGCAGCAAGAATTGAGATTACAATTAAAGAACGCATTTTCTGGTGCTTATTATTTAGTTGGAATAAGAAATGAAAGTAACTTACCAGATACATATTATATAAACACAATGGGGGGGGAGACCTCAACCACAATTAAGCATTTTGTACCCCAAGTACAAAATTGTGAATTACCCACCGCAGAATTTGTCACTGATAATTTTATGATTAGAGAAGAGGAAAGACAAGAGTTTATTCCGAAAATAAAATTTACTGGAACTCCCCCTTTTTATTTTACAATCGAGGATGGGGTATATGAATATACAGCTGATAATAACTTATATGATTGGAGGCATTTTGTTCATTATAGTGAGTCCTTTAGCATAGATTTGGCTACTGTCAGAAATACTTGCGGAACTGGGAAAGTCATAAAAAACAATATTGACTACCTAGTATATTCAAGAGATAGAAGACTTGTCTCTTGTATTCCTTTTGATAATTCTCTGGATGACCAGCAAAGTGGTCAGGAATTCTCAAATGCAAGGTTCCAATACACTGAAGATAGAATAGGGAAAGTAAATAATGCAATTCATTTAAATGGAATTGATGACTATTTGGAATATTCTGGTAGAGACTTAATCGGTGAGAATTATTTAATTTCAATATGGGTGAAACCTGAACAAATAAGTGGAACATCCCAAACTATCCTAAACTTGGGATCTGAGCACAATTCAGCTCAAAAGCTTGAGTTGATTCAGAATGAGTTTGTTTTTACATGCAAATTAAGGGGAAACAGAATCTACCAAACTCGAATCCCATCTCATAATAATGTTTGGCAAAAATTGTGGATTTCAAAGGATAGTTCAAAGGTTACAATAGGATCAAATTATAATCATGAAGAATCAATAACCCAGAATGATTTTGAAGTTCCTGATTATGGAATAAATTCAAAATTATTTATTGGAAAGAATCTATTGGGAACTAATTTTTTTACTGGTTCGATAGATCATTTCCGATACTTATCAGGGAGTTTCAATAATTCCAAAATTCATGAATTAGCAAATCAAGAGTCCTGTACAGTTTCTTTTTGTGATACAATTCCAAAAGCAAATTTGCCAGGGTTTAGAATTGACAATCCAGGGGTATCTGAAGTTTATGAAAATGTGTTATTTGAATCTTTTTGGCTAGATAGATTAGTTTATCAAATTGGCAGTCAAATTCCAAAAATAACATTAGCTTGGACACAGAATATTAATCCAAATCAGCCATATAGCGGCTCCAATTATAGCCAATATACCTTTCATATGTTAAATAATGAAAAATATGAAAGCATTAACCATTTAAGCGGGCAATGTGGATCCGGCTTTTTAGCTGACACGATGGATTTTTTTACATCCCCTGTTCAAATAAGATGTTATAATTTTAACGATAATACTAATGATTATTTTTCAAATTCAACTACCAGTGTAGGTATTTCTTATTTAAATGATGGTCTTGGTAAGTCAGTTTCTTTAAATACAAATTCAACTGTTTCAACTATTATTAAAGATGGTAACCCAAGAAACTACAGTGTAAGTTTCAGGTTTAAGACATCAAATCTAATGGTTGTAAATCAAAAATATGAATTCTTTGACTTTGTAACTTCTGGTAATTTTGAAGATCGGCTATTTCTGGAGAAATTGAATGGGAATAACTACAGAATTGTTTTTCAAAAACTGCAAGAGAATTACAATTTTGATTTCATAGTAAATAACCTTGATAATTCTTGGCATCAATTGGTTTTAATATTTAATAGTGGTAACCTTTTCAGTGTTGGTAACCTTAAAATATATCTAGACAATAAGCTATTTATAGATACTAAAATTAATTTTATTTTCGCTTACAATATTGAGTTCCCTTTCTACATTGGAAAAAAAACTGGCTCTGAGAGAAATTCATTTATTGGCTTATTGGATGATTTTAAAATTTTCAGTGGTGCAATTAATGACACCATTGTAAACAGACTTTTTAGTTCAATAACTGAGTGTCAATATAGGATTTGCGAAAATTTGCCGGGTGTAGTATTGCCACCCTTAGGTGAATATATTGTTGATCAGGGGGATATGCTAAAATACAGTTTAAAGTTTTCAGGGAGAGGTCCGTTCGATTTTAAATACAATATCAATGGAATTGAACAAATAAATGATTATGCTAGGTTGTTAAATAGTATTATTCCAACTCAAAGGACTATGCCATATAAAAGTGGTGAGAATTATATGGTTTTGAATAGAATTAAAAACCACTGCGGATTGGTAGAATTAAATGATACAATAAAGTTTTATGTAAAGCCCAAGCTGGCTGAATGCTTACCATTCAATAATCAAATTATTCAACCAAATTATAAAGGCTCAAATTCTACAAGTGTATTTCTAGATTCAGATAGGTTTGGGAATTTTGAAAACGCTGCAAAATTTTCGGAATTATCAAGGTATGAATTTTATGATTCTACTTTAAAACCAACAAGTATTAATTTTTCAACTTGGATAAAAGCTGAAAATTTTGATAAAATAGTTCTTTTTAGAATGGGGAATATCCTAAATTATTATTCAATTTATCTTTTGAAAACACAGAGTGGGCTGAAAATAGTAGCAAATAAAAATGGTGAATATTTCTTAAATTCAACTTTGAGGACATTTTCCTCTAATTCAACATTAATTCCGGGGCAATGGTATTTTATTTCAGTACAATTTTTAAGTAACGGTTATGATATTTATATAAATCAAAACCTTGATAATAGTATTCGGCATCAGGGTGGACAATACCCAAGTTTTTATAACTACCCACTGACATATAGTATTGGTAGTAAATACGATAATCTGAATTCGTTTGTTGGATTAATGGACAATATTAAAATTATTTCTGGAATCCCAAATCCTCAGGAAATCTCAAGTTTATATTTATCGAATAGTTGTATTTTTAATTTTTGTCCAAATTCAAGGGTAATACCCAAAACTATTACTTCAAATTCATATTACCAAGCCTTAAACCCAATCGAAACGGATGCTAATATTAATGCGAAAACTATTATTTATTCTGGGAAAAGTATTCTTTTAAAAAATGGATTTGAGGCAAAAGGAACCACCTTTACTGCACAAATCGCCTCATGCCCCAATTAAGAAAACAATTGCGAATATTCTGGTGTAAATAAACAGTTTTTTAATGAACTGAAACTATGTGATTTATTATTGGGAACTCTTTTTAGAAATATTTTATTGTAGAATTTGGGCAAAAGGCCAATCCGAATTCTCAGATTGGCCTTTCTTTTTACTTGATTTCCTTTCCGTCTTTATCCAGGATTTTTACGGGTCCGAGATTTAGCTCTCTAATTCCGCTTTCAATTTTTGCACGATCACCCACTATCAGCCAGGTAATGTTCTGAGCTTTTACAACTTTCTTTGCCACATTGTGCATGTCGCTAAGGCTTAAGTTTTCAAGATTGGTCGCGTATTGGTTAGGATAATCCAGTCCACGATCAAATAGGATACTTCTCTGCAAAAAGCCGATGATACCATTATTGGTTTGCCAATCCCCCGGAATTGATAAAATGGCTCCATTTTTTTCTTTCTCAAATTCATCTTGTGCAATAGGCTTGCTATCATTGATTTGAGTCAGTTCTTTCAATATTTCAACCACACTCTCTTTGGTTTTGTCGGTTTGTACACCTGTATTGGCCAAAAACATCCCCGGGCCTTTGGTAGGCGATATATTTGATCCCGCACCATAGCTCCAGTGTTTATCTTCTCTCAGGTTCATGTTTAATCTGGAGAGGAATGTTCCACCTAAAATATTGTTCATCAATCCAAAAGCATCGATGTCCTTGTCTTTGGCCGAAAGCGAAGTATGTCCGGCAAAAATTTGAGATTGCGAAGCCTCAGGCTTATCGATGATGTAAACCGCAGGGGATGCCGCCAAAGGAGCATCACCAATTGCGATTGCCGGAGTTGCTTTGGATTTCCAGTTTACCAAACTTTTCTCAAGTTTAGTTTTCAGCTCGGCCTCGGTAATATCTCCTACTACAACCATAAATCCGTTATTGGGTACAAACCACGTCTCATGAAACTTCTGCAAACTATTTCTGGAAATTTTAGCAACCGATTCTGCGGTGCCGGTACCGGTCAAAGGCATATTATAGGCATGATCAGCAGGGTAAAGCAAAGCGGGCAAAACTCTTCTTCCCAGTCTGCCTGGAGAGGCTTTTTCCTGATCTATTGCCAGCAATTGTTCTTTTTTTACTCTTTCAAAATCTTTTTCAGGAAAAGAAGGATGCAGCAAAACATCGGAATAAAGTGCCAGAGAGGCATCAAAGCTGGTTTTAAGGCAACTCATATTTATAACCGAATTGTCCACTCCGGCACTGCTGTAAAGCGTAGTACCCAAAGAATTCAACAAATCACTGATCTGAGTTCCTGTTTTAGTGGCGGTACCTTCGAGCATCATGGTACCTGTCATTTTAGCTGTGCCTAATTGGGCAAATTTATCCGCTGTAAAACCACCTCCAAAGGTAGTAATCATATTTACTAAAGGCAGTTCATGTTTTTCGGCAAGATATACTTTAAGGCCATTGCTCAAGCTGAAAGTCTTGATTGCCGGAAACCTGGCTGCTGAAGGCTTAGCTACCGGAGGCATTGCAGTACGGTCTATTTTGGTTTCTGTGGTTGTGAAATCGGGATAGGGCAATATCTCCAAAACGTATTCCCCATCACTCAACCAATCATTGGCAACTTTTTTTGTCCCGGCAGGATTCGCTTTTTTGATGTATTCCAAAATGGTTTTATAGGCGTCAGGACTCCCTCCGTATGTTTCACTCATGGCCAACCAGTCGCTTTTTCCACCAAAACCTCCGATTGTTTCCAAACCTTTCAGTAATTGTACGAAATAATTGGTTTTAGTTCTTTCTACTGCTTCTACCGTTACACCGTTAGTAAATATTTTCTTCAACTCCTCATTGATGATATTGTTGATTTTTTTCAGACTAACTCCAGGTTTGGCATCAGCAAAAAGATAAAATTGTCCGCCAATTTCCCCTTCATTGGTATAGAAAAACACGTTTGTAGCCAAATCTTCATCCAAAACCAATCTTTTATACAATCTTGATGATTTACCGTTGGTCAAAATATCACCCAACAAATTCAATTGGGTAAGTTCAACAGTACCCCAAGCCGGGACGTTCCAGGTTTTTTGTAATCGAGCCTGAGGAACCCGGTCCTGTGCTTGTTGGTAAGTAAGACCTTTCATTTTTGCGATATTCTGTGTGAATTTCGCGATTGGAGGGCTGGCGGGAATTTCTCCAAAATACTTTTTCACCAATTCCATTACATTCTCAGCATTTACATCTCCGGCAATGGCTACCACGGCATTATTGGGTCCATAATAGGTTCTGAACCATTCCTTTACGTCATTCACACTGGCTGCACTCAGGTCGGCCATACTCCCAATCACTGTCCAGGAATAGGGATGTCCGCTGGGATAAGTAGCCTTTACTGTCAATTCTTCAGCAATGGCATAGGGTTGGTTATCTCCCTGACGTTTCTCGTTTTGTACTACACCTCGCTGAATCTCAATTTTTGTGCTGTCGAGTCCTTTCAACAGAAATCCCATTCTGTCGGCCTCTACCCATAAAACTCTCTCCAAACCGGTATTGGTAAAGGTTTCAAAGTAATTGGTTCGGTCGTTGTTAGTGGTTCCATTATTGTTTCCACCGCCGACAGTTTGCATTACTTCGTCAAAATTGCTCCAGTGCTCAGTGCTGGTAAACATAATGTGTTCAAAAAGGTGTGCAAAACCGGTCTTTCCTTGTTTTTCATTTTTACTTCCTACATGATACCAGATATTGAAAGAAGCAATAGGGAGTTTATGGTCTTCGTGAACAATTACGGTTAGTCCGTTTTCCAATACAAATTTCTTATAAGGAATATCAATGTTGGGGTATTGTTTGGTTTGAGCAATTGCCCAATTTGTAACCAGTAATAACAATAGCAATAGTTTTTTCATATTTTTTGGTTTAAAATATTTGTAAATAACTTTTAAAAACGAATCATAAAGTTCCTGATTTTTAATTTCAAATTCATTTTTCTGAATGATTATTTTATTTAAAGGATAGGTAGGGATAAAATAAAAGATTGTGGGAGTTTGAGATTTCGTTAAGTAGGGGATTTTAGAATAAATACTTAGCAAAAAAAAATCGCAACCAATAAAATGATTGCGATTTTAGAGTGGAGACGCAGGGATTCGAACCCTGGTCCGAACACGGCTACTGTCGAGCCTTCTACATGTTTAGTCAGTCTTAATTTTCGAGTTCGGGAAGCCGTCTGACGTACCTAACCCTCACCTTATCTTCTCGTTTACTATTTCAGAATCAGAAGTCCGCACTGAAACGCCTCTCTATTTTCGACGCTCCTTGATCTCCCGCAACAGAGGTTAGCAAAAGAGGAACGATGGCAAATGCTAATTTACTCCGAAATTAAGCAGCCATGGCATACTGAGTATTGCCAGTTATTGTTCGGTAGATTTTTTAAATGGAGACCTTCCACCAACTCCATACATGCTTATACTCGCAATGGCATCATGCCGTCAAAACCGGTCGTCCCCATTGCTAATTATTTCAACCATTTTGATAAAATATTAGTTCATGACCGTTTGGATTTCTTTCATAATAATCAAAAAATGTAATTTCTGTTAGTTTCCAAATTATACTAATCCTATATAATATTCTTGCATTTCATTGTAATGCACTGATAAAATGTCTTTTAAAAATACAACATTATTGTACTATTTTAAGAATTTAACAAAAAATCAAGATGTAAATAAAAATATTTGCGAATTTTCGCTGAAATGTGTTTTTTCGTTTTTATGTTTGAATCATCATTTACATTTTATCAGATCATTTTATGGAAACCTTAATTAATGGCAATTACAAAATAATCAACGAGACCAATCCAATTGTTTCGAAAATCCTTACTCCCGAGGCAATAGAGTTTGTCACTCACCTCGAAAGTAAATTTCGAAATAAGAGAAAAGAACTTTTGGCGAATCGCATAATCAGGCAAAAAAAGCTGGAAGCAGATGAGCTCCCAAGATTTTTGAAAGAAACGGAAAAAATCCGGATTTCGGATTGGAAAGTTGGCCCCATACCGGATGACCTACAGGATAGACGAACCGAAATCACCGGTCCTGTAGATAAAAAAATGATTATCAATGCCCTAAATTCTGGTGCAAAGGTTTTTATGGCAGATTTCGAAGATTCCAATTCCCCAACCTGGGACAATTGCATCAATGGTCAGCAAAATTTGATTGATGCCAATCTTAGGACTTTAACCTTCGAAACACCGGAAAAAAAATACAAACTGGGAGAAAACCTGGCTGTTCTTCTGGTAAGGCCACGGGGCTGGCACCTGTTGGAAGAACATTTTAGGTTTGAAGATGAACCAGTTTCAGCTTCGCTGTTTGATTTTGCCCTATATCTGTTCCATAATCATCAAACGCTTTCCGAAAGAGGTTCAGGTACCTATTATTATTTACCAAAACTAGAAGGACACAAAGAGGCAGCTTTATGGAATGAAGTTTTTGTAGAAGCTCAAAAATACCTGGGTTTACCCATAGGCACCATAAAAGCCACGGTATTGATTGAAACTATACTGGCGGCCTTCGAAATGGATGAAATTATTTATGAATTAAAAGATCATCTTGCAGGACTCAATGCGGGCCGCTGGGATTATATTTTTAGTGTAATCAAAAAATTCAGCAAGAATCCGGATTTCATCCTTCCAGACAGGGCTTTGGTCACGATGAGAGTGCCGTTTATGAAAGCTTACACAAGTTTATTGGTGAAGACCTGTCACCGCAGAGGTGCTCATGCCGTTGGCGGGATGGCGGCTTTTATTCCGAACAGAAGAAATGCCCAAATCAATGATATAGCCATAAAAAATGTACAGGAAGATAAAAAAATGGAAGCTGAAAATGGATTTGATGGTACCTGGGTAGCACATCCTGATTTGGTTCCGGTAGCACTTGAGCAATTTGATAAAAAACTGGGTACTAATCCACATCAAAAACATATCATGAGAGAAGATGTAAATGTCAAATCTTTTGATTTGTTAAATGTGAATATTGATAACTTCAGTATTTCCGAAAGGGGAATCAGAACCAATATTTCGGTAGCAATACAATACATAGCTTCCTGGCTGGAAGGCTCCGGGGCAGTAGCCATCAATAATCTCATGGAAGATGCCGCCACTGCGGAAATTTCTCGGGCCCAGGTATGGCAGTGGCTGCACCATGGCGTAAAAACCGATGAAAATCAGATTGTTACCCGTGAATATATCAAGCGGCTATTTGATGAAGAACTCGAAAAACTATTTCAGATTCCTGAGCTCTCTAAGTCAAAAATTGAACAAGCGGCAGGCTTATTCAAAAATCTGATTTTCACCGAAAATTTCGAAGAATTTTTAACACTAAAAGCTTATAAGCAATTATAAAACAGTCAATTAAACTTTTTACAAACTAAAAAAATATAATGTTATGAAAAACCAGGAGAGAATTAATGCACTTATCACCGATTGGGCTACAAACCCAAGATGGAAAGGAATCGAGCGTCCATTTACTGCCGAAGAGGTTATCAAACTTCGGGGATCTTATGATCTGGAATATTCCGTAGCCCGTTTGGGAGCCGAAAAATTGTGGAATACGCTTCAAACCAGGCCCTGGGTAGCCGGCTTGGGTGCCCTGACCGGTAATCAAGCCATTCAGGAGGTGGCCGCTGGGATGCCCGCCATATATTTGTCAGGTTGGCAAGTTGCGGCTGATGCCAATTTGGCCGGACAAATGTATCCCGATCAAAGTTTGTATCCTGCAGACTCGGTTCCTGCTGTGGTTAAAAAAATCAACAATGCCCTGTTGAGAGCCGACCAGATTCAGTCTGTAAATAAAGATGGGGATAAAGATTGGTTAGTTCCAATTATAGCGGATGCAGAGGCAGGTTTTGGCGGGAATCTTAATGCTTTTGAATTGATGAAGCAAATGATTGAAGCCGGTGCCTCAGGTGTACATTTTGAAGACCAGCTTTCATCAGCCAAAAAATGTGGCCACCTTGGAGGAAAAGTATTGGTGCCTACTCAGGAAGCCATCAATAAGCTCATTGCCGCTCGTTTGGCAGCTGATGTTATGGGTACCCCAACCTTAGTGGTGGCACGTACCGATGCGGAAGCGGCTAACCTCATTACTTCAGATATTGACCCTCGCGACCATAAATTCATTATCTCGAAAGAAAGAACCAACGAAGGATTCTTTTATGTAAAAAATGGCCTCGAGCAAGGTATTGACCGGGGATTGAGTTATGCACCTTTTGCCGACATGATTTGGATGGAAACCGGAAATCCTGATTTGGGACTGGCACGTGAATTTGCCCAGGGTATCAAAGAAAAATTCCCTGATAAAATGTTAGCTTATAACTGCTCACCTTCATTTAACTGGGCCAAATACATGACTGAGGGTAAAATGGAAACCTTTAGAGAAGAAATTGCAGAAATGGGCTATAAATTCCAGTTCATAACATTAGCTGGATTCCATGCTTTGAATACTTCTATGTTTGAGCTTTCCAAAGCCTACATGGATCGGGGAATGGCAGGTTTCTCTCAGTTACAACAAAGAGAATTTGCTCTGCAAGAGCATGGATTTAAAGCCATCAAGCACCAGGCATTTGTGGGCACAGGATATTTTGATGCCGTTCAGAATGTCGTAACTGCCGGAGCAACCTCAACAGCCGCACTAAAAGGCTCCACAGAAGAGGAGCAATTCCACTGATTTTGTTATAGGATAAAATGATTCCAATCAAAAAAGTAGTCTGAATTTCAGGCTACTTTTTTTCATTTTTAAAAAATTGGAATCCAAATCTCTTCCTCAGAATCCGGGTCATTATTTTTATATTTTTCTCCCAAAACTTCAAAATGTGGCCTGTTATCTAGCTGAAAACCTGATTTGGGAAGCCAATCACCAAAAATATACTGAAATACTTCCGGATTATTGCTAAGTCCCTTATATTCAAAAACAACGTATTTGCCTGGAGGGACCACCAGCATTTCCATTCCTTCGGGAAAATTTTCACTAGCCTCGTTTACTTCCATTGCTGCCCATTTTACAAAGTTTGTCGCGGGGCTAAAATTTTGGTAATAATCAACCGGAAAAACCTGAACAGAATATAATAGGTCTGATTTCAACCCATTTATTTGATTTCTGTGAGGCATAAAACTCCTCCATAGTTCAAAAGTTTTATTTTCCATCAGGTTCATTTCCAGACTTTTACCTACTAAGTATTTTTCTGAAATTTCTTCAATCCTATTTTTCATGTAAAAAAAAATGCCACGAGGATTCCCCATGTCAAATTTTTATATCCTTTTTATTTTATATATCTAAAATCAGTACCTGCTTCGAGACTTAACAAAAACTCATAATACAAATCTATACAAGCCTGTACGTCGTCTTTGTGTACCATTTCTACTGTAGTGTGCATATATTTTTGAGGCAAGGAAATCAATGCAGAGGCCACCCCTTCTGCCGAATATGCAAAACTATCAGTGTCAGTTCCGGTAGATCGGCTAACTGCTGCACGTTGGAATGGAATTTTCTTTTCTTCTGCCAAATCAATCAACATATTTAACAGATTATTCTGAACTGCCGGGCCATATGAAAGTGTTGGGCCTTTACCACAAGCTATATCTCCGTCCCGTTTTTTGTCATACATGGGCGACTGTGTGTCATGAGTTACATCAATCACAACCGCCACATCCGGTTTCAATCTTCTAGAAATCATTTCCGAACCACGCAGACCAATTTCCTCTTGTACTGCATTCACTATATAGAGTGTAAAAGGCAATTCCTTTTTGTTTTCTTTCAACTTGCGTGCAACTTCGGCGATTATGTAACCACCAATGCGGTTGTCCAGGGCACGGCCTACATAAAACTTCTTATTGAGTTCCATCAATCCATCCTCAAAAGTGGCCACTGTTCCCACATGAATGCCCATTTCTTCCACCTCGGCTTTAGAGCTAGCACCCACGTCAATAAAAATATTCTTAAGACTGGGCGTTTCTTCTTTGGCAGCATCACGCACATGAATGGCCGGCCAGCCAAAAATCCCTTTCACTACGCCGTCTTTACGCGTATGAAGATTCACCCGCATCGATGGGGCTATCTGATGGTCAGAGCCTCCATTTCTTCTCACATAGATATAGCCATTGTCAGTAATATAATTTACAAACCAACTGATTTCGTCGGAATGAGCCTCAATTGCCACACTGTAGGGCTTTCCGGGATTGATTACACCCACAGCAGTACCATAAACATCCACAATTTGCTCATCAATGTATGGTTTCAAATAATCTAGCCAAATCTGCTGGCCGGTAACTTCAAAGCCGGTAGGAGAGGCGTTGTTAAGATATTGGTATAAAAACTTCTCGTTATTTTTCATTCAAAAAATCATTTTTTACAAAAATACTTCAGAAAGCATCCTTCACAAAACTTTTTTCATTTTGGGGGTGACCACCACGCTTTGGTGTGGCGGTCGGGCTATCCATTACAAGTCCGTCCACGCTCATCCATCCGCACTACGGGCTTTCCATTTCTATCCCTCACCCGTTTTTTACTAAATTTTATCATTTGAAAAATAGTTTAAAGAATAAACTCTAAGATTTAAAAATATTCAAACATCATAAATCAATGGTGTTAATTTTAAACGAATTTAAAATCCCTCTCCTTCGGGAGAGGGATTTAGGGTGAGGTTTTAAGATTGAAATTTTCTTTAACTGAACGGCATAGCCTCAACCAAAAATCATTATATTGCCTTCATTATTCAACCAAAAAAACAAAAATGAAAAGAACGCTCACTTTTCTAGGTATCTTATTTGTGCTTATTTCTAAAGCTCAAGCCCAAACAGAAAACTACCCTGTGGATCCGGCTTCCATCGAAAAACCTGGAGTGCCTAAAGGAGAAATCATAAAATTTGTATTTGAAAATTCCAAAATATTTCCAGGAACTACCCGTGAAATAAGTGTTTATGTCCCGGCTCAATATCAATCCAATACCCCTGCTTGCGTATATGTAAACCAGGATGGAGTGCAATGGAAAGCCCCAACCATTTTTGACAATCTGATTTCGGAAAAGGCCATGCCTGTCACGATTGGCGTATTTATTACTCCGGGACAGGTAAAAGCACTTAACCCGGAGCAGGCATTAAACCGCTATAACCGAAGTTTCGAATACGATGGATTGGGAGATAGTTATGCCCGATTTCTACTTGAAGAAGTATTTCCTGAGGTAGAAAAACTGAAAACTAAAGACGGAAAAATCATTAAACTTTCTACTAATGGAAACGACCGGGCCATCGGTGGTTCCAGCAGTGGAGCGGTATGTGCGTTTACTGCTGCCTGGGAAAGACCCAATGAGTTTTCAAGAGTATTCAGTGCAATTGGTACTTATGTTGGACTAAGAGGAGCCGACCGATACCCCACTTTAATCAGGAAATATGAACCAAAGTCAATCAGAGTATTTTTTCAGGATGGCTCCAATGATTTAAATATCTATGCCGGAGATTGGTGGAAAGCAAATGAAACCATGGAGAGATCACTACTATTTGCCGGATATGATGTCAAACATGTGTGGGGCGAAGGGGCACACAATAACCAGCATGGAACTGCAGTATTTGCAGAGGCCATGAGGTGGTTATGGCGGGATTATCCTAAAAAAATTACAGCAGGTGCCACAAAAAATCAGTTTCTCAATGATATTTTGATAGAAAATGAGGACTGGACTTTGGTGGGTGAAAATTATGGCTTTACTGAAGGGACTGCTGTAAATGCAGCAGGTGAAGTGTTTTTTCAGGATATTCCTAATTCAAAAACCTATAAAATTAATACAAAAGGTCAACCTGAAATATATATAGAGGATGCTAAAAAAGCCAGTGGTACCACCTTTACCCCTGATGGAAATATGCTTACCATAACAGGAGGATGGTCTCAACCACCTACCAAACAAGTGCATTTGTATGATAAAAATGGTAAATTTATTAAGGCCATTACCGAGGAGACTCCCGGCAACGATATCACCATTGCAAAAAATGGTAATATTTACGTTACCCAACCTGATGGACGTGAAAAACCCAGTAAAATATTGTTAATAAAGTCTAATGGTGAACAAATAATAGTGGATGAAGGCCTGAAATTCGCCAATGGCCTTTGTTTATCACCCGACCAAACCCAGCTATATGTGACTGAATCTGCCTCTCATTGGGTTTGGGTGTATTCTATTTTGGCAGATGGAACGCTGGTCAATAAACAAAGATTGGGCTGGTTACACGTCAGAGATCAGGATGAAAATGCCTGGAGTGATGGCCTAAAATGTGATCGGGATGGCAGAATTTATGTGACCACCCTTTCAGGAATTCAGGTATTAGACCAATTAGGAAGAGTAAATGCTATTATTCCGGTTCCAAAAACCAAAGGCCAGGTTTCAAATTTATGTTTTGGGGGCTCAAACTTTGATATAATGTATGTTTCAGTTCAGGACAAGGTTTATAAAAGAAAAGTTAAAGTTAAAGGGGCCAATAATTTTGATAAACCCATTAAGCCAAGTGCTCCAAAATTGTAGCTTTTCAACAAAAGCAAAAATAAATTTTAAAACTATTGAATATGAGCCTTTTACCAGACATTTACAGGTAAAAGGCTCATGTTTTTTTATTTGGATGCTTTAAATTTCATCGCCGCTGAATTCATACAATACCTTAAGCCTGTAGGTTTGGGGCCATCATCAAAAACGTGTCCCAAATGGGCATCGCAGCGTTTGCACCTGATTTCATCTCTGATCATTCCTAAGGAATTATCTCTTTTTACCGAAATACGACAATCGTCTATTGCCTGAAAAAAGCTTGGCCAACCGCATCCCGCATCAAATTTAGTGCTTGAGTAAAAAAGCTCCAGACCACATCCCACGCAAGAATAAATTCCTTTCGCCTGATTGTTCCAATAAATACCAGTGAATGGCCGCTCAGTTCCTGATTGACGCGTTACATAATATTGTTCTGGTGTAAGGAGGCTTTTCCATTCTTTATCGGTTTTCGTAATTTTCGGGAAATCACAATCTTTTTGTGCCATAATATTTTGTGAAATAAGTAAAGAAAATATGACTATTAATTTTTTCATAATTTTAAATATTTAAAGTATCGCAAATCCAATCTTAAGTTTGGAACCTTTCTGATACTAAATACGAAATCTTTGTTTATTTAGTTTAATTCTTAAAAAAAACTGCAAAAAAGGAACAAGTGAGGCTTATTTAGAGTTATTAAAAATAATAACAGAAAATAAGCCTAAAGGTTTATCTTTGTAGTCTGAAATAGAAAAAATTACATTTTATGCTGAAAATCAGTAATTTACAAGCGAGAGTTGAAAGTAAAGAGATATTAAGAGGAATAAATCTGGAAGTAAAGCCGGGCGAGATTCATGCAATAATGGGTCCCAACGGCTCGGGTAAAAGTACTTTGGCCTCAGTTTTAGCCGGAAGAGAGGATTATGAAGTTACCGGTGGTACAGTAGAATTTCAGGGAAAAGACCTTTTGGAACTTGCTCCGGAAGAAAGAGCGGCCGAGGGAATATTTCTTGCTTTCCAATATCCTGTTGAAATTCCTGGTGTAACTACCATAAATTTCCTTAAAACAGCTATCAATCAAATCAGAAAATATCATGGAAAAGAGTCATTGGATGCTGCCCAGTTTCTGAAATTGATGAAAGAAAAAGCTAAAACCGTAAAAATAGATGATCAATTATTAAGAAGGTCGCTGAATGAAGGTTTTTCAGGTGGTGAAAAGAAACGAAACGAAATCTTTCAAATGGCCATGCTTGAGCCAACCCTTGGTATCCTTGATGAGACTGACTCTGGTCTTGACATTGATGCCCTAAAAATAGTGGCTGATGGTGTTAATCAGCTTAAAAGTCCTGAAAGGTCATTTATCGTGGTTACCCACTATCAACGTCTGTTGGATTACATCATACCTGATTTTGTTCATGTTTTATATAAAGGTAGAATCGTGAAGTCAGGTACTAAAGAGCTTGCTCTTGAGTTGGAAGAAAAAGGTTACGATTGGGTAAAAGCCGAAGCCGATGCCCTTGAAAATTCTTTGGTTTAAAATTAATTCCGGAAAATGTCATTTCAAAATATACAAACTCAGCTAGAGTCGGAGTTTAATGCATTTCAAGCTACTTTAAATGGCAGTGCCAACTCGGCATTTAACCAAAAAAGAAAGCAGGCTTTTGATCATTTTAAGTCCAAGGGTTTTCCAAGCACAAAACATGAAGATTGGAAATATTCTAGCCTCAAAAAAGTTGATAAGCAGTCTTTTACGTTTCCAAAAGAAGTAAAAAGTATTTCATCTGATTCAATTTTTCCTAAAATTTCAGGACATAGAATTGTTTTTGTTAATGGACAATATTCTGAGGAGCTTTCCGATAATTTTGAAAATGCAAAGATTGAAATTCTTACTCTCAAAGAAGCTCAGGTAAATAAATCTGATTTTTTGAATGAATATTATGGTAAACATCTCAACCTGGAAAAAGACAGTGTGGCTGCAGCAAATATTGCCATGGCCAATGATGGTATAGTTGTTCATATTCCGAAAAATACTACGCTTGAGTCTCCGCTTACTATCCATTTTGTAAGTAATACAGAAGATGAAAATATTGCTTTAAACCTTCATAACCTGGTGGTTGTTGAGCAAAACGCCGAAGTTAAAATCGTTGAAATATATGAAACGCTGGGTGATAAAGCAGCTTTTGAAAATTATGTGACCGAAGTGTTTGTCGGAGAGGATGCCAGAGTAGATTATTATAAAATTCAGGAAGAAAATAACCAAAGTAGCCATATTGGTACTACCCAGATTTATCAGGAGAAAAAAAGCTATTTTTATGCTGCGACCATATCTCTGAACGGTGGATTTATTAGAAATGATCTGAATCTGATTCTTGATGGAGAATATATCGAAAGCCACATGTTTGGTTTATATATTCCAAATGAAAGCCAGCATATTGATAATCATACACTTGTGGATCACCGCAAGCCAAATTGTGAAAGCAACGAACTATATAAAGGAGTGCTTTCTGATCAGTCAACAGGTGTTTTTAACGGGAAAATATTTGTTCAGCAAGATGCCCAAAAGACCAATGCTTACCAAAATTGCCGGAATGTAATTACTTCTGACTCAGCCAGTATGAATTCCAAACCCCAGTTGGAGATTTGGGCCGATGATGTAAAATGTTCGCATGGAACCACCACCGGTAAACTCAATGATGAGGCAATATTCTATATGCAGTCAAGAGGGATTCCAAAACCTGATGCCATAAGACTTCAATTGGTTGCGTTTGCAGAGGATGTAGTTTCTCAAATTAAAATTGAGGAACTCAGGGAGATTTTGGATGAAAGAATTGAACAAAAACTGCAATAATAGTGGAGCTCAATATCAACGAAATCAGAAGTCAGTTTCCGATTCTTCATCAGGAGATTAAAGGAAAAAAACTTGTTTACTTTGACAATGCAGCCACTACGCAAAAACCCAAAGTGGTTTTGGATGCACTTTTAGGATATTATGAAGGCTACAATGCAAATATCCATCGTGGTATTCATCATTTAGCCGAAAAAGCCACTGCTGCGTATGAAGCTACCCGAAAGTCGGTTCAAGAATTTTTAAATGCTAAATATTCTGAAGAAATAATTTTTACGTATGGTACTACCGATAGCATTAATCTGGTAGCAGGTACTTTCGGTAAAAAATTTATAGATAAAGGTGACGAAATCATAATCAGTACTTTAGAGCATCATAGCAACATTGTTCCATGGCAAATGCTGTGTGAGGAAAAAGGCTGCGTGCTAAAAGTGATACCCATTAATGATCAGGGTGAAATTTTGATAGATGAATACCTGAAGTTACTTTCGCCCAAAACCAAGTTCGTATCAGTAGTGCATGTTTCCAACGCATTGGGAACCATTAATCCTGTGAAAGAAATTATTGCAGCTGCTCATAATAAGGTAGGAGCAAAAGTATTGATTGACGGTGCACAGGCATGTAGTCATATAGATATTGATGTTCAGGATCTTGATGCAGATTTTTATGCATTATCGGCACATAAACTGTTTGGACCCACCGGAATGGGAGTTTTATACGGCAAGAAAGAACTTTTAGAAGCCATGCCACCTTACAGGGGTGGGGGTGAAATGATCAAAGAAGTAACTTTTGAAAAAACCACCTACGCCGATTTACCCTATAAGTTTGAGGCCGGAACACCAAATATTGCAGATGTTGTTGCCTTTAAAGCTTCTCTTGAATTCATTGGTGAATTGGGAAAACAGAATATTGCAGTTTACGAAGATAAACTCTTGAAATATGCTACCGAAAAACTCTCTGAAATTGAAGGGTTGACAATTGTAGGTCAGGCTAAAGATAAAGTTAGTGTAGTTTCTTTTGTTTTGAAAAATATTCACCCGCAGGATGTGGGAATCATTCTTGACCAACAAGGAATCGCCGTAAGAACCGGACATCATTGTACCCAACCTTTGATGCAGAGATTCAACATTCCGGGAACAGTAAGAGCTTCATTTTCAGTATATAATACGTTTGAAGAAATAGATAGATTGGTTGAAGGAGTAAAAAAAGTAATTAAAATGTTGTCATAAAATGACCATAAACGAAACACAGGATCAACTGATAGAAGACTTTGAATTATTTGACGATTGGGAGGAGAAATATGAATATATTATTGACATGGGGAAAAAACTCCCGGTCATGCCCGATGAGCATAAATCTGAAGAAAATATAATAAAAGGTTGTCAGAGTGTTGTGTGGCTAAATGCCTCATTTAAAGAGGGTTTGGTTCACTTTGAAGCTGATAGTCAGGCAATGATAGTAAAGGGTTTGGTTAGTATGTTGTTAAATGTTTTATCGGGACATACCCCTGAAGAAGTTTTGCATGCTGATCTTTATTTTATCGAAAAAATTGGTCTTACCAGCCATTTGGCTCAGACAAGAGCCAATGGTTTAGCATCGATGGTCAAACAAATGAAAACCTATGCTCTGGCTTTTCAGGCAAAAAATTAAAGAACTAAAAACTCAAGATTACTGTTTTTGCATTATTTGGAACCAATAAAAATATGGAAGAGGAAGAGTTAAAAAATAAAGTTGTCGAAGCGATCAAACAAGTTTATGATCCGGAAATACCTGTCGATGTATTTGAATTGGGACTGATTTATGACATCAAAATTTTCCCTGTCAACAACGTATATGTTCTGATGACCCTCACTTCTCCCTCTTGTCCATCAGCTGAAAGTATTCCGGTAGAGATTGAAGAAAAAATCAGAGAGGTAGAAGGAGTAAACGATGTAAGTATAGAATTGACATTCGAACCGTCCTATTCTACCGATATGATGAGTGAAGTTGCCAAACTTGAACTTGGATTTATGTAAAATTGATTGGAAATAAATAATAAATACAAATAAATAAAAATATGTATCCTCCCCATTTAGTTGCACCCATGAAACTCGATTTGACGAGTGCGGGTTTTGAAGAATTGACCACAGCCGAAGCTGTAGATCAGTTTATGGCTAATCAAAAAGGAACCGCCCTGGTGGTAATTAATTCAGTATGTGGCTGTTCTGCAGGTACTTGTCGTCCCGGAGCAAAAATGTCTTTAATGATATCAGAACATAAACCTGATCAATTGAAAACGGTATTTGCCGGTGTTGATTTAGAGGCAACACAAAGAATGCGTGAATATATACCGCTTCCTCCATCATCACCTTCGATTGCACTTTTTAAAGATGGCGAGTTGGTGCATTTTGTTGAAAGACATCATATTGAAGGTCGTTCAGCGGATATGATTGGACATCATTTGGCGGCTGTTTACGAAGAAGTTTGTGCTTAAGTATTAATCAAAAAACAAATCAGAGGCGATACGGTCAGAGAAAATCCGGCCTTCAGAAGTAATCGAAATCGTTTCGGCTTCCTGAGCAATCCAATTTTTGTTTTTTAATAAAGAAATATTATCCCAAAAGGTTTGAGGAATTTCTCCGGCCATTTGGGATATTTTTTTTAGATCCACACCCCAAATTGTTCTCAAACCTGTCAAAAGGTAATCATTGATTCGGTCTGAATTTGAGAGTTCTTCAACAATAGAAGGAACCAGGCCAGATTCGATAGCCTTAATATATTTTGGATTATTTGCCACATTGCTCATCCTGTTTTTACAATCATAAGAATGAGCCGAAGGACCAATGCCTAAATATTCTTCGTCTTTCCAATAAGCAGAATTGTGAATTGCAAATTTTCCTTCAAAGCCAAAATTAGAAACCTCATATTGGATATACTTTTTATCCGAAAGAAAGTTTACCAAAATTTCATATTGCGTTGCTGCGTGTTCTTCGCTGATGGCTTTCATTTTTTTTTGCTTCAGCCATTTTCCAAACACGGTGTCTTTTTCCAGCGTAAGATTGTATGCTGAAATATGCGGAAGGTTAAATCCGGAAATTATTTCAAGATCTTTGAAAAGAATGAGATTTGACTCTTTTTCATTTAACTCTAAAACGTTGTGGGCATAGATAAGATCCACCGTGAGATTTGAATATTCCGCACCTAACAGCAGGTCCAAAGCTTTTATTGAAATCTCAGCCTTATGGTTACGGTTAAAATAACCCAAAATTCTGTCGTCGAAAGTTTGAATTCCAAGACTTAAACGATTTATTCCCAGTGTTTTCCAATGTTTAATTTTGTCAATTTGAACATCTTCAGGATTGGTTTCAAGAGTTATTTCTTCTACTTCTGTTAAATCGAAATTTTTAGAAATAGTTTCAAAAATCTTGTCTAAGTCCTTATTTTCGAGAAAAGAAGGAGTACCACCGCCAAAATAAACGGTTTGAAGTTTTTTATTTCGCAGAAAATCTTTTTGTAAAATTATCTCTTCACAAATAGCATCAATCAACTTGTCTTTAAGTTGAAGATTGGTGCTGAAATGAAAATCACAATAATAACAGGCTTGCCTGCAAAACGGGATATGCAGGTAGAGATGCATTTATTTCGTAGCCACAAAGAAATAGTCAATACATTTCTCAGGCTCGTTACTCAAATGGTGATCGTCCCAATTAATTTCGGCTGCCAGGCCTTCCGATTGTTGGAGCAATTTGTTTCGGTTAAAACGATTGAGTATTTCGTAAGGAATTCTTAAAATCCAGGATGGAAGCCGGTGCTGTAAATCCAAAATATCCCATCTCATTATTTTTCTTACCGAAGCCTTATTTTGCTCATAATATTCCCAAACTTTATCATTACCACCAACTCCTTTCGCATCTAAATCTTTGAAATATTTCAACATAAGGTTCTTTAATTCTTCTGTACGATATTCTCTGATATGCCAGGGATTCCTACTCAAAGAATAATCTTTATTCACCGTTGTCAATAAAATCTTACCTCCCGGTTTCAATACCCTTTTGGCTTCTTCCAGAAATTTATGGTCGTCCTGAATATGCTCAATTACCTGAAAAGTTACTATATAATCAAATGTATTGTCCTGAAATTCAGTCAAATGAGGTAAATCAACAGTATTAAAATAACTCTGAGGGTATTTTTCACTTAAAGCTTTTATGAGCGGCTCATTTTTATCTAAACCTGTAAAATGGTCACATGAATCGATAAGTTTTTCAACTCCACGGCCCCAGCCACATCCCAGCTCAAGTACTTTGCCGCTGATAATTTTTGAAGCCATTTCATAAGGAAAATATAATCTCTGATGAACAGGATTGTCAGAAAGAATTTCAGCACTAGTAATTTCGGTAGTGGCGTAAGTCATATATTAATTACAATTTGTATTATAAATGGTAAAATCATCTTTGATCCAGTCAAAATTATCCTGTGCCTGAACCGCATTCGTGACACAAATTTGAGAACGATTATTGTTATTTTTTGTATTTAATGCGATTAAATTAACATTATTCTTAATGTTAAGTTTGGTTAATCGATTAAAAGACACATCCAAAGTTTCTATCAAAGTGTTATTTCTGATATCCAATGAAGTTATTACATTTCCAGAGACATCAAGATGAACCAAATTGGTGAGACTGCCTGTATTCAGGCCAGAAAGTGAGGCATTTTGCACCGCCAGGTTTTTCAAAAGTGTCAAATTGGACAAACTTAAGCCCGAAATCGGATTATTGCTTAAATCTATTTCGGTCAACCTTGCATTACCCGAAAAATTAACCTGATTAAGATTATTATTATTTAATCCTAAAGTAATTAAAAGATTATTTCGGTTTATATCAATGGCCGAAAGCTGGTTATAATTTGCTACCAAAACTTCCAAAAGAACAGACTGAGTAATATTGAGTTGCTGAATACTGTTATTATGAATTATCAGATTCTTTAATAAAACGTTAGGTGACAGATTCACATTTGTTAACAGATTCTGTCCAAGATTTAGATAAGTAAGTTTTGTATTCTGTGTTAGGTCAATTTGAGAAATTTGGTTAATTGATAAGTCCAAATACTCCAGATTAGTAAAATGTGAAATACCGGTCAAATTTGAAATATTTCTTTGCCGTGCCTCCAATTTTTTAACAAGAGGAGCATCCTCTTTATACATTTTTTGGTTAATAATTCCTTCTGTATCATACCCGGCATCAATCAGACTTTGTTCCAAACCGGGATCAGGCACCAAAATATATTCTTTCAAAGTAGAAAATGAGTAGGTTGCTTCTTCTTCGTCGCCTGATAAAGTCTTACCGACCAATTTTCCGGTATAAGCTGTATTGTACTCAAGATTGTTAAAAGTATATGTATTTGCATTAATATTAGTTGCAACACGGGTGGTGCCTAAATACACATCATATCTTACGGTTCCAATCTGTGGGTCATTTACCAAAGGCCAATCAAGCCTGGCAGATGTACCATTAGGTAATAAAGTGACGGTAATATCAAACGGAGGTAAATCCTCAATGGGGATACAGGAGTATTGCCAAAGAGTGAAAAATGTTAATAGAAAGCAACGTTTTATTATAGACATCGAGAAAATAATCCTGATAATCAATACAAAAATACTGAAAACTTGTAATAAAAGGCAATGTGAAATCAAAAAATGGTGATAGTTTTGCCAAAAAACTTAAAATGGATATTAAAATCAGAACTCAAATCATAAAGCAAAAAGCTGCTGAACTGGGTTTTGATTTTTGCGGGATATCACAAGCCGGCTTTTTAAAGGAAGAGGCAAGAAGACTGGAAACCTGGCTTCAACGTGATTATCATGGAAAAATGACTTATATGGCCAATCATTTTGACAAAAGACTCGATCCCACAAAACTGGTCGAAGGAGCAAAATCTGTTATCTCGGTAATCTTAAATTATTTTCCTGAAAAAGAGCTTAACACCGATTTGAAAATATCAAAATATGCTTATGGAGAAGACTATCATTTTGTGTTAAAACGCAAACTGACTGGACTTCTGGAGTTTATGCAGGAAAGCATTGGAGACATTAATGCAAGAATATTTGTGGATTCAGCACCGGTGATGGACAAAGTCTGGGCAAAAAAATCTGGGTTAGGATGGGTGGGAAAACACAGCAACCTGATTAATAGGGAGATGGGAAGTTTTTTCTTTCTGGGAGAAATTATATGTGACTTAGAATTAGAAACCGACGGCCCTATAAAAGATTACTGTGGCACCTGCACAGCTTGTATTGATGCTTGTCCAACTGATGCCATTGCCGAACCCTATATAGTGGATGGCAGCAAATGTATCAGTTATCTTACTATCGAATTAAAAGAAAATATTCCGGATGAATTCAAGGGAAAAATGCAAAATTGGGTATTTGGCTGTGATATTTGTCAGGATGTATGTCCGTGGAATCGTTTCTCAAAGTCCCATAAAACACCGGAATTTATTCCCGGGGAAGAATTGAAAAATAAAAAAGATTGGGAAGAAATAACTGAAGAAATATTTAAAGAAATTTTCAAAAATTCACCCATAAAAAGAACGAAATTTGAAGGCTTTAAACGAAATATTGACTTTGTAAAATATTAACATTCAGGTAGTTCTGATATCCATGGTTCCGATAAACCAGCTCCGGTTTTTCGATATTTACAAGCCGAAATTTTGTCATGTAAAGCAGAAGCATTCTTAGATAGATAATAGTATATATGGTCAACTTCAGGATTCTCTTTTTCGATTTTTTGAAATAAACTATATGATTCTTTTATTTTGCCCGAATAAAAAAGATAAATGGCCATATTTCGCAAAGAATAGGGGTTACTTTCATCAATTTTATTGGCTTTTTCTAAAAAAACTATACCTTTTTCCAATTCTCTATTTTCCAAATAATATAATGCAGCATTGTTAAGAAATACCTGATTTTGGGGATCTTTTATCAAAGCTTTTTCCAACATTTCAACCGAGTTTTTAAAATCTCTTTTCCTACCCGAAATCACAGCATTATTATTAAGTGCAAAACCAAATTCAGGATTGATTTTCAATGCTTTATCAATATAATCCTGGGCTATTTTTTCATTATTTTGAACAAGAAAAACATAAGAAATATTGGTAAGAGCCTCTACATTTCCGGGATTAAGTTTTAAAGATTGTTCCAAAGCTTTTAGACCTTCGTCAAAATGGTTGAGTTTAACAGTATTTTGTCCAAAATGGTTATAAAAGTCACTTGAATTCTTCATTTTGTTTTCAATAGATTTAAACAAACCTTCCGCTTGTTTCAATTCCCCGGTTTCGCTCAACAATTTCGCCAGGTTAAACTTTGCTTCTGTAAATTTCCCATCAAGATTTACAGCCTTTTCAAAGTCCTTTTTTGCATCCTGGTTCTTACCCCATTTTAAATATACAGCACCCCGATTATTGTAAGCATCAGCAAAATCAGGGGATTTTTTTATAGCTTCGGTAAAAAAATGTTCTGCTTTCTCCAATTCATTCTTTTTGAAATGATAATTTCCCCTTTTAAAGAATTCCGAGGATTCTTTTTTACTTTTGCAGCCCCAAACAGGCATAAACAACAGAACCAAAATTAAAAAATTCTTCATCAAATGAAATTTATAAAAAAAATACCTAATGATTATTGCATAGCTGAGCTTTACTTTTTCAACAACAAATTTGTGATAAAGTTTGAAATCGGTACACTGGAACAAATTTACAAAGTTTCTGAACTGGATGTGTCCGGAGAAGAAGAAATTGAGGAAATGTTGGGAGAAACATTTTTGAAAAAAGTGATGAAGCGGTTTGAACAAATGCAGGAGGATTTTGACGAGATTCTGGATTCCGCTGATTGATTATAAAAAGCCGTTTATACCAAATTTGCCCTAAATCACAATAAATGATAAGCATTTTGCCTTTTAATATATATTTTTGTAAAAATTTAATATTTATTCATGTCCGAAACTGAAATTAAAAAAGAAAAGCCCAAAAAGTCAGCCATGAGAGAATGGTGGGACTCGGTTTTATTTGCCGTAATAGCCGCCACCCTGATCAGAGGATTGTTTCTGGAAGCCTATACCATTCCGACAGGTTCCATGGAAAAAAGCCTGTTAATTGACGACTTTTTGTTTGTATCAAAGGTGCACTATGGTGCCCGTACACCCAAAACCATCCTTCAGATACCGCTTACTCACCAAAAAATATGGTTTACTGAGATTCCATCTTATCTGGATTGGATTCAATTGCCCAATTACCGTCTTCCGGGTTTTACAGATGTAAAAAATGGAGATGTAGTGGTTTTTAATTATCCTGGATGTCCCGAAAGACCAGACGAATTTGGAGGTTTTGACAAATATCCGGTTGATTTAAGGACTAACTACATTAAACGTTGCATCGGTATTGGAGGTGATGTGATTGAAAGTAAAAATGCTGAGATTTATATTAATGGCAATAAAATGGACAGCCCACCAAATTCCCAAAAATGGTGCAAAATAGAATGTAACACCAATATTAATCCTAAGTTGTTTACAAAATTGGGTATTACTGACAGAGGTTCGGCTTCAGAGAATGGGAAGTTTTATTACGACATAACCACCACAGAATCAGCCCTTGCAGAATTGAAAAACATGGATTTCATTACCAATGTATATCCTGATATTATTGCAAAAGGCGACAGTAATACAGTTTATAGAAGTTTCCCTTATGGAAGTAACCTTTATAACAACAACAGAGATAATTTTGGCCCGATTACTGTTCCAAAAAAAGGCATGAAAATTACACTTGATGCCAAAAATCTTGCTCTTTACAAATCAGTTATAACCACTTTTGATTTAAATGATAAAGCAGAATACAAGGATGGTAAGATTTTTATAGATGGAAAAGCAATCACAGAATATACCTTCAAACAAGATTATTATTTTATGATGGGGATAACCGATATGAATCTGATGATTCGAGATATTGGGGATTTGTACCTGCAGACCATATTGTAGGAAAAGCAGTGTTCATTTGGATGTCGATTGACCGTAACGCCGGACTTCTTAATAAAATCAGGTGGAACAGATTGTTTAGTTTGATAAAATAATTTCCAAAATAAGATTTAAAAAAAGCCACTGAAAATGTGGCTTTTTTTGTGGATTAAATATTGCCTTTGCCTTTGAAAAGTCTGTATTTGACCAATCTGGCTTCAAGCCCACCATTGTTCATATCATATTTTTCATCACCTCTAAGCCCAACGTATTTAAGGGCTTCTTTATCACTGCTAATCATCCAGGCGTCAAATCCGGCATATTTCTGTTTAAATGTATCACCGATTCTGGCATAATAATCAAAAATATTGCCCAGTTTTAATCTTTCACCATATGGCGGATTAAGGACCAGAATTCCATTATTATCAACAGGATCTGTCTGAAAAAAATCAGCTTTTTTTAGGCTAATAAAGTCTTCTACACCAGCGTTCATGGCGTTCTCAGCGATAATTTCGATATTTTGGGTTAGAATATCCCGGGCCAAAATTTTCAAATTATCCTCTTTCTTTTGACTTATTAATTCATTTTTGATTTTTTCGAATAATAAACTATCGTATTCGCCCCAATTTTGAAATGAAAAAGTTCTGTTTAGACCCGGGGCGGTGTTGGAGCCTAAAAGTGCCGCCTCAATGCTAAAGGTACCCGAACCCGACATAGGGTCATAAAATGGTAAATCACTCTTCCAGCCACTTTTCAGGATGATTCCGGCTGCTAAAACTTCATTGATAGGAGCTAGGGTTTTATTTATCCGATATCCCCTTTTATCCAAACTTACACCTGAAGAGTCCAGTGAAACTGACACCTCACTCACATTGATATGCAAATTGATAGCAATATCCGGTTCAATTGGGTCCACATTAGGCCTGCGTCCGGTTTTTTCTCTAAAACGATCAGCAATGGCATCTTTAGCACGCAATGCCACAAATTTTGAATGTTTGAAATATTCGCCACTCGTAACCGCATCTATCGCAAAAGTCTGATGTAATCCGAAAATATTCTCCCATGGAAAAGATTTGACGCTATGGTAGAGGTCATCCTCATTTGTAGCTTTGAAATCATCAATAGGTATAAGTATCCGAAGTGCTGTTCTAAGAGACATATTTGCGGTGTACATCAATTTGTCGTCGCCAAAAAAACGCACAGCTCTTTTCAAGATTTCGATATTTTCTCCGCCTAATTGCTCAATCTCATTCGAAAGTTCTTTTTCAAGTCCCATCAGAGTAGTGGCAATCATTTCGTATTTTTGCATCTATTTGTTATTTTTAAGAAAAATTTGATTACCAATCTATTTTTCCAAGATTTTTACTTTCCAGAAAATTATTGGTTTGTGAAAAATGTTTTTGGCCAAACCAGCCTCCAAAATTGGCTGAAAGGGGAGAAGGATGTTTGGCTTTTAGTACAAAATGCTTATTTCTGTCAATAAACTTTCCTTTATTCTGGGCATAAGTTCCCCATAATAAAAACACCAGATTTTCTTTTCCTTCATTCAATTTTGCGATGACAGCATCAGTAAATTGCTCCCAGCCTTTCTTTTGATGTGAACCGGCTTTGCCTGCCTCAACAGTCAGCGTGGCATTCAACAATAAAACACCCTGGGCTGCCCAATCTTCCAGGTTTCCTGTTAAAGGGATAGGTTTTCCAATGTCTTCTTTAAGCTCTTTGAAAATATTGAGTAATGAAGGAGGGAATGATATTCCATGATTTACCGAAAAACATAAACCATGTGCCTGATTGGGTCCATGATAAGGATCCTGGCCAAGAATTACGACTTTGGTATTTGCAAAAGGGCATTTTTCAAAGGCATTAAATATAAGTTTTCCCGGAGGATAACAAACTTTAGTTGAATATTCAGATTTTACAAAATCCACAAGTTGCTTAAAATAAGGCATTTCAAATTGATCAGATAACTGATTTCTCCAGGATTCTTCAATTTCAACATTCATATTTATAAACTAAATTCCGATTTTAAAAGTATTTAAATTGTTTCAAATTTATTTTTTGGTTGAAAACTTCCAAAATTATCCTTTAATTTACAAACTAATCGATTTTTATTGCGTTTTATTAAAAAAACCAATTGATATGGAAGTTGCTATTACGAATGGTATCAAGGTCACAGTAACCTCAGAATACCAACCCATGTATTCCGAACCATTGGAATTTATGTATGCTTTTTCGTACCGGATAAAAATTGAAAATTTCTCTGATCACACTGTTCAATTGATTTCGCGTCATTGGTATATTTTTGATGGAATAGGAGAGAAATACGAAATAATTGGAAATGGAGTGGTAGGTTTTCAGCCTATAATCGAGCCAGGTCAATCACACGAATATGTTTCCGGATGTAATTTTAAAGCTCCGATTGGTAAAATGAATGGCTCTTATTTATTGGAAAGACAACTGGATGGTGAAAAAATCTTTGTAAAAATTCCGGAATTTGTGCTAATGATGCCCGCAATATTAAATTAAACCATGTATTTAGATTTTATCAGGTACTGGTTAAAGGCAGGTGACGCACACACTATTCATTCCCCGTTTGTTTTCGAATTTTATACACAAGTCTTTAAAAGTTCTATTCAAAATGATTATTTTGAAAAAATAGAAAATCAAAGAGGAAAATTATTACAAAGAACTGAAAGTATTGATATCAAAGACTTTGGAGCAGGTTCCAGAGTTGAAAAGAATACTAAAAGAAAGATATCAAGTATTGCCAGGACCTCTTTAAAAACCAAAAAATGGGCATTAATTTTAAATAGAATTGCAAGATTTTATAAATATCAAAATATTATTGAGCTAGGTACATCATTCGGGATTACTACTTCATATTTGGCCACTTCCACTCCACAATGTAATGTTTTTACCTTTGAAGGCAGCCCTGAAATTGGGAAAATAGCCCAAAACACTTTTCAGAATTTAGAATTATCCAATATTGAATTAATTACAGGCAATATCGACGAAACCTTACCTCATTTTTTATCAAATTATGGTTGTATAGATTTGATTTTCTTTGATGCAAATCATACTTATGAAGCCACAATAAGGTATTTTGAAACCGCCCTAAAAAGTATTCACAATGACACTTGTTTTGTTTTCGATGATATTTACTGGTCTGAAGGTATGAAATCGGCCTGGGAAGAAATAATAAATCACGACTCGGTTACAGTGAGTATTGATTTATTTTTTGTCGGAATCGTATTTTTTAGAAGAGAATCCCCGAAGCAACATTTTATTATAAAATAGTTTTTTCAGAATTTCATCTACTGAAAACACAATTTTGTATTTTAATCCTACAATTATAACCTGGTATTGGCTATAAAATGGTACTTTTAAAAATAGAAAATTATTTGTGTCAAAAAAACACTTATAATACCATATGTTATGTGATTTTGCTTTAAATTTGGTAGAGAGATCACCGAAATTTAAAAAGTATACCAGCAATTTAATTTCTCTTTTTTACAAAATTAAAATATCAATTGATGTCAAAGAAAACCATCTTCTTGTTTTTAGTTTCACTTTCTTTGGTTTTTGCATGTGTAGAACCTTTTGATATAAATTTTATTAATCAAAAAGAAATATTGTTTATTGATGCACACTTAACCGATTCAGACCAAATTCAACAGATTCAAATAAAAAAGAGTTTTACTCAGTTTAACACCAATAAAATTCTGGGTGAAGAAAATGCTGAAGTCTTTGTAGTTGAAGGCAATACAAAAAAATATAACTGTAGTTTTAAAGGCGATGGAACATACCAATTACCCCCTGATTTCAAAATTATACCAAACACAAAATACCACCTGGAATTTAAACTCGCCAACGGAAAAGAGTATAAAAGTAGTGATGAGTCTGCGATACCAATAAACGAAATTGAGAAACTAAGCACAATTTTTAATGAAACAGAAATAAATTTTGATGGAAAAGAAATGAATGGCCACGAGGTATATCTTGATACCAAAGATGAGGCAAAAGATGAGAATTTTTATATGTGGAAATGGAAATTATTTGAGCAAACAAATTTTTGTAAAACTTGCTATGGTGGAAAATACTTCACCAACCCTCAGCCCGACGGACAGTGCGTGGAAGATGCTGCATTGAAAAGAAGAAGCGTGATTTATGATTATGGATGTAAAACTGATTGCTGGCAGATCTATTATAGTTCCGAATTAAACATATTAAGCGATCAATATTATAATGGGTCTCCCATTACCAATCGAAAGATTGCAGAAATTCCATTTTTACAATTTCGTGGAGCATTGGTTGAAGTTAACCAATACGGTATTTCTAAAACCGCTCATGATTACTTCAAAATTATGATTAACCAAAGTCAGAATACCGGAACCCTTTCTGACACCCCGCCAGCAGGACTTATTGGAAATGTTAAAAACATAAATGACAAAACAGAATCTATTGGAGGTATGTTTATGGTAAGTATAAAAAAGACCAGGAAAATATGGATTCCAAGAGCAGAAAGGTACGTAGGAGTTAAAGCCT
Source organism: Cytophagaceae bacterium (assembly GCA_016722655.1). Lineage (NCBI taxonomy): Bacteria > Pseudomonadati > Bacteroidota > Cytophagia > Cytophagales > Cytophagaceae > Cytophagaceae bacterium. Next base: position 288,035 of record JADKIR010000005.1, on the reverse strand, counting down.
ATGGATTATTTCAGGGTAGATCTGCCAATCCTGAACCCATGGGAGCCGACATAACCCGTCCACCAATGGCACCTTGTCAGGAAAGTTATACCAGAACCTCCAGAAAGCCAGATGGATGGATAGATTAATTACATATCGAAATTTCAGTATTAGCTTAATCACTTCATTATTTTTAGTGATTGCAATTTCTTGTGTGGAACCCTACCAAATGCTCGTAAAATCAAATGAAAGTTTTTTAGTGATTGATGGAAAAATAGATGATACAGACTCCGAAAAATATATAAGTATAAAAAAAACAGATCCTGGAATTACCAGGGCAATCGAGTTTATACCCGTGGATTCAGCAACAGTTTATATTGTTGAAAATGGGGAAACTAATATCAACGCTCATTATTCTGGTTATGGTATTTACACTTTTCCGATATGGTTTAAAACTAAAATCAATAACCAATATCAATTAAAAGTAAATTTAAAAAATGGGAAAAAATATGAATCAAGCATAGAAACTATGCGGGAAACCCCTGATATCCTGGGTCATACAGTAAAATTTGATCCTGAAGCTATTAAAAAAGGAGAAAATACAAGCCCGGGTCATTTTATTTATATAGACTTAAAAGATAATCCTGAAAAGGGGGACTTTTATATGTGGAATTACAGGATATTTGAAAGACAGCCAATTTGTATTTCTTGCTATGAAGGGATCTATCTAGCTTATCCTCAACCGTATGATAAATGTGAAAGCAGTCCGGGTCTTGAAAGATCCATGGTAACTTATGATTATTCTTGTTTAGGTGATTGTTGGGAAATAATACATTCAGAAGAACTAAATATTATGAGTGACCTGTATTCAAATAATCTGGAAATCAAAAATAGATTAATAGCCAAAGTTCCTTATTATTCCAATTCCGGATTTTTGATAGAAATTAGCCAGCAAAATATTAATGCTGAGGCTTTCCGTTATTTAAAAATTATAATTGAACAAAACCAGACCAACGGCACTCTGGCAGACTCACCTCCGGCACCCCTGGTAGGAAATGTTAAAAATATTGACAATAAAAGTGAAATAGTGGGAGGGTATTTTATGGTTGCTAAAACCATAAAAAAGTCTTTTTGGATTAACAGATCCTACGATGACAATGCTTATCCCATTGGATTGTTAGGAGGAAGAGCTATCAATTATGAGCCCTTAACTCCATCACGACCGCCATCAGCACCTTGTATAAAATCTAGAACCCGAACGCCACTAGCTCCTGAGGGCTGGCCAATTTAAAAAAATATGAAAAAGATAATTCAAATATTGTTTTTATTAAGCATTGTGAATCTCGCCATCGCTCAAAAAATCGATTAAAGTCAGTGGCATTATCCGAGATTCAATCTCACTGGAACCACTACCTGGTGCAACTATAAATGTGAATTATGGCGAACAAAACATTGTTGCTGACAATTCGGGCCGTTTTTCATTTTACTCAGGAAAAAGCGATATTATAATGGTTGTCAGATATGTAGGATACAAACCCTGGCGTACACAGGAAATCCTTAGAAGCGACAAAACATACAATATCCAGCTTTTACAGGTTTCCAATGACCTTGAAGAGGTTTTGGTAAGCAGTAAAAACCCGGCTTCAAATATTAAAAAACCCTTATTGGGTGTAAATACAATAAGTATTAAAACACTCAATAAAATTCCATCGGCAATGGGAGAGTTGGATATTATGAGGGGTCTGCAGATGCTTCCTGGTGTATCAAGTGTAGGTGAAGCCGCTAATGGTGTCAATATCAGAGGTGGAGCAACAGATCAAAACCTTATATTGCTCGATGATGCCCCCATTTTTAATCCAACACATATGTTTGGATTATTTTCGGCCTTCCCATCGGAAGCAATTTCGAGCTTTGACCTTTATAAAGGAAATGTTCCAACAAGATTTGGAGGAAGAGCTGCTGCCGTTTTAGATGTAAACCTAACCAACCCCAATACTGAAAAATTCAAAATGCAGGGTGGTATTAGTTTGGTTTCCAATAGAATTCTTTTGGATATTCCTTTGATAAAAAATAAAATGGGTATTTCTGTTTCTGGCAGAGGAGCATTTAATGATTTTTTACTTCCCTTAGCCTCTAAGCAACTCGAAAATATTAAAGCAAAATTTGGGGATGGCTCTTCTAAACTATTTTATATCATAAACACCAAAAATACACTTACGTTATCTTCTTATTATAGCAATGATTATTTTCAGACGGAGATTTTGGGTTCGATTAACGAAGTAAATAGTACCAATACTCAATATAAATATCAAACATTTAACAATACCTTAAATTGGTTTCATGCCATTAATTCAAACTTAAATATTCAAACCAAATATATTAATTCTAATTATCAACCAACTACTTTATTACCCGAATTAAACTCAGAAAATAAGGTAAAAATTATTTCTGGTGTAAAATTTAATCAAATAAAATCCAACCTCAATTATTTTAAAAATAATCATAAAGTCGAATTTGGATTAGATGCTATCAGGTATGATATAAACCCGGGAGAACTAGATCCAGGTTTAAATACCAATATTTCGAAAGTTAAAACTCAAAACGAAATGGCCTATGAAACAGCTCTTTACATTGAAGACGAAGTTGAATTCTCGAAAAAACTTGTAGCAACAGGTGGCATTAGATATTCTTATTTTATGAATATGGGACCGGGAAGTTACCGTACTTACCAACCGGGACAACCCAGAGATGAAATAGCACTTATAGATACCGTTTATATTGGATCAGGTAAAATTCAAAAATCTTTTGGGGGATTAGAACCAAGGCTTGGGATCAGGTACCAGCTGACAAGCAAAAAGACACTGAAGTTAGGATACAACCTTATGAGGCAATATTTGCAGGTAGTTACCAATACTACAACTCCATTGCCTACTTCGCGTTGGAAAACCTCGGATTTATATATTAAACCTCAAATCAGTAACTTGTTAACAGTCGGTTATGTGCAGGAAACTGAATCAAGTATTTATGAATATTCCATAGAAGGCTATTTAAGAAAGACCAATAATATTGTGGATTATAAACCCGGAGCTGACTTTTTATTACAAGAATACCCTGAAAGCCAATTACTTCAGGGGAAAAATAGCAGTTATGGATTGGAATTAATGGCTACTAAAAAGAAAGGTGAATTTACGGGTTGGATTAATTACACTTATGCCAGAAGTTTTAATCAGGTAAATGAAGGGCCCGAAGTTTCACAACAGGTAAATCAGGGAGATTGGTATGCTGCTAATTACGACCGTCCCCATACTATAAATTCTACATTGGTGATCAATCAGGGAAAACACCATGATTTCTCTTTTAATTTTACCTATAGTACCGGCAGACCTTTTACTATGCCACAGGGTTTTATACAATATCAGGATAATACTTATCCTTTTTACTCTCTTCGAAATAACTCAAGAATACCTGATTATCATAGACTTGACTTTGCATGGAATATTTATAACCCTAGTATGGATGAAAAAAGACGCTGGAAAGGAAACTGGACTTTTACAGTTTATAACCTTTATGGACGTAAAAATGCCTATTCAGTATTTCTGAAATCAGAAGGGACAAATATCAAATCTTACAAATTAACGGTTTTTGGAGCACCAATTATTTCTTTAAGTTATAACTTTAAATTTTCTTGATTATTTGGCTGGAAGGTGTATTTCAGCTATCATGCACCGGGCAGAGCCACCTCCTAATTCTTCGATAATTCCCAGGTCGGGATGGATAACCTCTGCGTTGTCTTCGAGATTTCTTTTTTGGTCTCTGGAAAGAGAATCATAGGCCCGCTGCGACATGACCAGGAATTTTTTACCGGATTTATTTTTTAGAAGTAGCATATTTCCGGCAAAATTCTCCATTTGATCCATGGTAATTTCAATCACTTCCTTGCCTGATTGCTCCAAACGAGCTTTAACTTTTACTCTTTCATCAAAATCAGCGATAGAATCGAGACAAATAACGCAAAAAATATCACCCATACTCATCACCACATTGGTATGATAAACGGCTTCACCATTTCGATCTTTTGCATGGAAAGTAACCAATTCGTAATTCATTTGATTCTTCCAGGCATTCAGGACGTCCATATCGGTACGAGGCGAAATAGTGGCATACGCAATTCTCTTAATTCTATCCAATACCAGACTTCCGGTACCTTCAAGGAATTTACCTTCATCCTCAAAATGTGTAAAATCCAATACTACGTCTAAATGATATTTTTCTCTCAAAATATCAAGAATATCATGTCTTCGTTCCTGTCTGCGGTTCTCTGCCATCATTGGATACAAAACAGCTTTTCCCGAATGATGCATTGAAAGCCAATTATTTGGAAAAATAGAATCAGGGGTAAATGGTTCCGGGGTGTCTTGTATCACCTGAACATTGATTCCTCTAAGTTGTAGTTGATCCACAAAACTGTCAAATTCAGCTTGGGCTGTGGCATTGGAATCCTGTGTTTCAATTTTCTTTTGAAATGCATTGCTTGAGGCCGTTTGTTCATTGTAAGCAAAATTTACAGGCCTTATCATCAGTATGTTAGAAGTGATTTGTTCTTGCATTTTAGTATAAATTTAAAATATCAAAATCAATTATTTTCTGAAAAAATCGAATCTCTTTGTATCGGTAAACTCATGCAATGAGATCCACCTCTCGCTCTTGAAAGCTCAGCTGATGGCAAGAGGATTATGGTGTTTTCTATATTTTGAGGATCTGCAGAGCCGTTTTCAAATTTATTAAGTAATTCTGCAGCCGCAATAGTTTTAAATCCAACTGCCCTGAATGCTTCTGAAGTTTTGTCATTTCTATCATAACCTATCGCCACTCCTTCCTTCAAAACCAACAAATTACAGGAATCCGTCCATTGTTCCCTTGCTCCAAAAGGAAATTCATTGTTGCCAGAATATACAAAACTAACAGGTTCGGTACATTTTAAGTCAATTTCAGAAATATATTTTAACAACTCTTCCAGGTTATCAAAACTACGGTTTTTTATCTGATCATTTTCTTTATAAAACTGCTTTATAACCAATTCTTCATGGGTAATATGCTGACCCAATTCATCCCACACCTGTTCATTTTTTGCAAATTCAGATGTACGGCCAAGAGATGCCAACAAAACCCAAACATTCTTTTTGATTTGGGTAAAAATAGTATCAATGTGCATGTAATCACGCTTGGCTGGGATTTTCAACAATGAAACCTTTCTAACTACATTTTTTTCAAAAAGTTTATCAATCACCTGACGTGCCGCTTCTACAGTTGTTCTTTCACTTACCCCAATAAGCAAATGCCCCGGTGCCACCATCATCACATCGCCTCCTTCCAGTGTATCAAGCCTTTGGCGGCGATCCTCAGGCATTAAAAAGTGTTCTTCTTCTTCCTCAACCTCAATAATTTTGTTTTCGTAACCTTTAAAAAATTCATGGTTAAAAAAAACATATTTTGCCAGGAGAGACTCTCTTGAGCGGGCGGCTTTGGCTGGTTTATTCAGCAAAATATGATCATTGACCACAATACCAATGTCCCTGGTGAATATCAGATTTGGAATAGGAGGGAAGAACATTTCACCCGATTCTGTCATTCCGGTTATCAGAACTTTGGACAATTCCCGATTATTCAAACTTAAAAATTGCTGCATTTCCAAATAAGAACATTCTTCTATAGCACTGACAGCAGCCACAATTTGGGTTCTTACTGTTTCAATTTTTAAAACATCAAAAAGAAGTGTCTCAAACTCAACAACTTTATCGGAATTAAAATAATTTTCAGAACTAGGCTTGAAAAAACTTCTGTCAGCATTGCCAAGAGGAGCTTTTCCTTTAATTTTTTCAGGATCCAAAAAATACAAAAGGAGTCTGACATAATAATCGTATTCCTTTGATCGCATGGTTTCGAGGTGAATAATATCCTCAAAAAGCCAGTCCTGGGCCTTTGAAGGTACAACTTTACCCAATCCACTGTCAGGGCTATGAATAATCAGCCTTTTTAAAGTACCTACTTCGGAATCTACAAATATTTTATTGTCCATAAATCAAGATTTCAAACTTAAATCAATTTTCACTTATTTATTTTGCTCTTAAATCTTTGGCTTTAATCAAATAATCCCATTTCTTTTCACCATTTGCATCAAAAATATTTATTTTCAATTCTCTATCAGTTCTTTTACCGCTGATTTCCATGATACCGAAAGTCTGTGAATTGTTGACTTCCGTTCCTTCAATGATGGTTTTATATTTATATTCTTCCTCGACAGGTTTTCCGGCAGAAGAAGTCATCGGAGATACCGTGAGATCATAAAGCGGGTAATTACCATCTCTGTCAAGCTTTTGCAAATTTGTATGATGGCGATCCCCCGAGATAAATATCACCCCGCTTATTTTTTGTTCCGCAATTCTATCCAGAAGTTTTTTCCTTTCTCCCGGATAGGTTGCCATATTTTCAAAAACTTTAGCCTCATTGATCACTTGACCGCCAGTTACAACAAACTTAAATGGAGCATTTGATGACTTAAGAGCATCAATGAACCAGTTAAGCTGCTTTTCCCCATAATAATCTTTGTTTTTATCAAAAATATCATTGGGAGCTTTAAACCACCTGTCATCCATAAGGTAAAACTGGCAGTCTTCCCACATGAAAGTACCAGTAATGGCCTCATTTTCAAATATATAATTTGGATTCCCCCAGAAATCTTTAAAGGCTTGCAATGTGGTGTTTTTCATCCAGAAACTGCGGTCTGCATCATTGTTACCATAATCATGATCATCCCAAATAGCATAATGATGTACATTGGCCCAAAGTGGCTGAAGTTCCTTTACTTTCTTAAACTCACTGTAGCGATGATAAATGCCCGTTTTGGTATTCCAATCTGCTTCTCTTAGATAAATATTGTCACCACCCCATACCATAAAATTGGGTTTTTGACTATATATATTTTCAAAAATCTGCGGACTTTTCCCATAAGGTTGACCTGGACGGTCAAATCGTTCTTCATTGGTATAAGTACAACTTCCAACAGCAAATTTGAATGCCGGAGGATCGGTACGATATTGCCACAAAGTTTGAGTTTGAAACTCAAGAGGGTAGTTAAATTTCATTAATTTTCCTGAAATCCATACCTCATATTGATATTTTTTACCCGGAAGTACCTGATTAGCAACTAATTTAGCAACAAAGGCATTGTCTTTGGTAGTATTAACCTCTTCAGTAAAAAACTTATTAGCAGGAGTCTCTTTTTCCCAATAACCAAATTTTACTTTTTCATTTTTGGTAGTCTGAATCCAAAGCAGCACTTCCCGCATCTCAGAATAACCAAGCATAGGGCCTGATTTTACCTGAGAAAAACCAAAAGAATTGATTAGTAAAAAAGATAGTAAAAGTATAATAGTTTGTTTTTTCATGAAATATTTTTGAATGATGCAATTTAAAATATTATAGCACAAAATCTAAGACCATACAAAAGATTTTTCGATAAAATAATATTCCTATATACTGATTATTCTAGGGATAAATTGCATATAAATTCCTTTTCACTGGCTATTTTTGTAAAAAAACTTAATTGATGATTTTAAAAAACGACGAGTATTACATTCAAAATTTTAAATTAACTGACCTTGCTGCAGAATTTGGAACTCCGCTTTATTTATATGATGGAAATATTATTGAAGAAAAGGTAAAAAGGTTAAAAAATGCTTTTTCCCAAATAAATATGAAAATAAAATATGCTTGTAAGGCAAATACCAATATTTCGGTGTTGAAGTTGATGAAAAATTTGGGTGTAGAACTAGACGTTGTATCTCCTCAGGAGCTCCAACTGGGGCTTATTGCGGGTTTTTCTCCTGAAAACATAACTTTTACCTCTTCTGGTGTAGGATTTGAGGAAATTGAAGAAAGTGTAGAAAACGGGGTAATTGTAAATATTGATAACCTCCCAACTCTGGAAAAATTCGGTATAAAATATGGTAGTACCCAACCGGTATTAATTAGGATTAGGCCAAATGTTGAAGGTGGTGGAAATCAAAAAATTAGCACCGGACATAAAGATTCAAAATTTGGAATTGCAATAGAACAAGTCGAACAAATTTTGGCTTTGCAGAAAAAATACAATCTGAATATTTTAGGAATTCATCAACATACCGGCTCTGATATCAAAGATGGGAGTACTTTTGTTGAAGTGGCCAATGTGGTTTTTGAGTTTGCTAAATCATTTAAAGGTTTAAAATATATTGATCTAGGGGGTGGGTTCAAAGTCCCTTATAAAAAAGGAGATCATGAAACCGACATGGAGGATCTGGGAGTAAAACTAAGTGCTGCATTTCAGAATTTCTGCAAAGAATATGGTGCTGATCTGGAACTATGGTTTGAGCCTGGCAAATACCTTGTCAGTGAATGCGGAATACTTCTGGCTTCAGCCAATGTGGTTAAGGAAAATCCTGGAAAGACCTTGATAGGCTTAAACACCGGTCTAAACCATTTAATCAGACCCATGATGTATGATGCTTATCATAAGGTAGTTAATATCTCAAATACTTCAGATTCCAAACAAAAATACAATGTGGTAGGATACATATGTGAAACCGACGACATTGCCAAAGACAGGTCACTATCGGAAGCAAGAGATGGAGATTTATTCGCAATTTTGAACGCCGGTGCCTATGGATTTACAATGGCTTCAAATTACAATTCCAGGTTGAAACCTGCTGAAGTTTTGATTTACAAAAACCAAAAACACCTCATTAGAGAAAGACAAACGCTTCAAGATATAATCAACAAACAAATTTTAATTGACTTCGACTATGAAACCTGAATTTAAGATTTCACCCAAAAAAGACGAGTTCGAATCGCCTGATTTTTATGGTTTAGATGAATTGCTTTCTGACGACCATAAATTAATAAGAGAATCGGTTAGAGAATTCGTAAAAAAAGAAATTTCTCCAATAATCGAAGATGCGGCTCAGCAGGCACGTTTTCCTTATTATTTGGTTGAGAAAATGGGTGAAATGGGTGTTTTTGGACCAACAATTCCGGAGCAATATGGTGGAATGGGTACTGATTATCTTGCCTATGGACTGATGATGCAGGAATTGGAACGGTGTGATTCCGGAATCAGATCTACTGCTTCTGTTCAGGGCTCATTGGTGATGTTCACGATATTTAAATATGGTTCGGAAGAGCAAAAACAAAAATATCTTCCAAAATTGGCCAGTGGCGAATGGCTGGGCTGCTTTGGTCTTACCGAGCCAGACCATGGATCAAATCCCGCCGGGATGGTATCTAATATAAAAGATGCAGGCGATCATTTTGTTTTGAATGGAGCAAAAATGTGGATATCCAATTCTCCGTATGCCGATGTCGCAGTGGTTTGGGCGAAAAATGAAGAGGGTAGAATCAAAGGAATGATACTTGAAAAAGGGATGGAGGGTTTTTCTGCTCCGGAAATTCATAATAAATGGTCTTTGAGAACTTCGAGCACAGGGGAGTTGGTTTTCAACGATGTGAAAGTTCCAAAAGAGAATATTTTACCCTTGGCTGACGGGCTAAAAGCTCCATTAAGCTGTCTCGACAACGCCCGATATGGCATAGCATGGGGTGCTTTGGGAGCAGCGATGGATTGTTTTGACACTGCTAAAAAATATGCTTTGGAAAGAAATCAATTTGGAAAACCAATCGGTGGCTTTCAGTTGATTCAAAAGAAATTAGCAGAAATGCTGACCGAAATTACCAAAGCCCAGCTTTTAGTTTGGAAACTGGCTCTTTTGAAAGATTCTGAAAAGGCATCTTCGGCCCAAATATCTCTGGCAAAACGAAACAATGTAGCAATGGCATTGGAAATCGCCCGGGAAGCCCGACAGATTCTTGGTGGAAATGGAATAACTGGGGAATTTTCAGTTATGAGACACATGATGAACCTTGAATCGGTAGTTACTTATGAGGGAACTCATGATATTCATCTTTTAATTTTGGGACACGAAATTACTGGAATTCAAGCATTTAAATAGCAAAATGATAAAAGTAGGAATTGTAGGTTACGGTTTGTCAGGCAGATATTTGCAGGCACCTTTTTTTCATTCAAATCCCGATTTTGATTTAAAATATATAGCCACTTCTCAGGAAATTAATACAAGTTTATTTCCCGAGACTAAGGCAGTGAAAAATATAGATGACCTAATAGATGATGTGGAAATTGATTTGATTTCCTTATGCACGCCGAGTCATACACATTTTGAATATGGGCAAAAAAGTCTTCAAGCCGGAAAACATGTGCTTATTGAAAAGCCTGTTACTGCTACGCTGAAAGAAGCAGAGACTTTATTTCAATTAGCAAAAAGTAAAGGATTGCATCTTTTTGTTTATCAAAATCGCCGGTTTGATTCTGATTTTCTGACTGTTAAGAAAGTCATTGATTCGGGAATTCTGGGCGAAATTTTAAGTTACGAAGCTCATTTTGACCGTTATAAACCACTTTTAAATCCAAAAAAATGGAAAGAAGTAGTTTCACCTGCCAATGGCATTTTGTACGATCTTGGCTCGCATTTGATTGATCAGTCTGTTGTATTATTCGGAAAACCTTCTCAAATATCAGGTAAAGTTTTCACTCAGAGAGAAGGTTCTGAAATTGATGATGCTTTTGATATTTTTCTCGATTTTGAAAAAATAAAAGTTACTCTTAAATCAAGTTTGATGGTTAAAAATCAAGGGCCAAAATATGTAGTTCATGGAACAAAGGGCAGTTTTGTAAAATACGGCATTGATGTACAGGAAGAACATCTTGTATCAGGAAAATGGCCTTTGAGTGAAGGTTTTGGAAAAGAATCTAAAGATTTTGATGGATCAATAGTAACCAATATTTCTGGATTGGAGTTTTCGGGGAAAATTGAAACCCTAAATGGACAATGGAGTTTACTTTTTGAAAATATCGCTAATGTAATTTTAAGAGGAGAAGAAAAGTTTTTTAACGACAATGAGATTTTAACTCAATTCGAGATAATTGAAAAAATAAAAGGGATTAAGTAAAAAAGACCCGAAAAGGGTCTTTTTATTTTAATTCCAAAGTTTTTCAGGATATTTTCCTGCTTTCACCAGGCTTTGAATGGCATTTACTACAATTGGTTTATCCTCAGGATAAGTAACTCCAAACCAGTCAGAGCTATTTTCAAAAACTTTACATTTTCCTTTGCCAGTATCAATGAGGTGACTCATAACTCTTGGAATGTAAAATTCAGCTTTGGGAGCATCAAAATTGGCTTTTGAATATTCTTCAAACATTGCTTTAATTTCAGGGAAAACTCCCGGCATGAACCCCCAAAAATTCATAGAAACCGGTGTGTTTTCAGCTAGTTCTACAGGTTCACCCAGGTCAAGAAAGGCTATTTTTCCGTCTTCTTGTTTTATTATTTTTGTTCTTTCTGTTACATTTTCCAGAAAACCTTCGCTGTCAGTGACACACACACCTCTAGAAACAGTGCCGTTTTCTGATAAAGTATTCTTGATCTGATATCCAATCATTGCATGGGTATCATCATTTTGATTTCCGGATAAAAACTTGGCCATGGTTTCAAAACCCTCATACCCATAGAAATCGTCTGCATTGATTACCGCAAATGGGGCAGAGGTTTGTTCCCAGGCACATAAGACCGCATGTCCTGTTCCCCATGGTTTTTCCCGTTTTACTCCCTCCAATTCAGCCGGTAAATAACTGTCAATTTCTTGCAGAGCAAAATCGTATTCGACTTTCCCTTTTAGTTTTTCGCCAAAAATTTCTTCAAAATCTTTCTGCAATTCTTTCCTGACAATAAATACAATCTTTCCGAATCCTGCTTTAATAGCATCAAAAAGCGAATAATCAATAATAGTTTCACCGTTTGGGCCAAATTGATCTAACTGCTTTATTCCTCCGTACCTGCTGCCCATTCCGGCAGCCAAAATCAACAAAGTGGGTTTCATTTAAAATTATTTTTTTACAAATTTAACACGGTAAGAATGCTATCAGAAGTTATTTTAATTTTTATTTCGAAAATAATTAATATTCTTCCAGGTTTGCTGAAACTTTTTTTATCCATAAAAATGGCCCTTACATCTATCAAATCCTGCTCAATATTTTAGAATTGAATATTTAAGTTATTTTTACTAAAAATTTTATTCATCTAAAAACTAAGCTCTATGAGAAAAAACTACGGTTTATTTCTGGTTTTCCTTTCTTTATGGTTCTCTTCGTTTGCTCAAACTACCGTTCCGGTAAATGGGGTAAGAGACAAAAGGCCGGAATATTCACTTTTTAAGAATGCGACACTTCATGTTGATTCAAAAACCACAATTTCAGGTGGATGGATTCTGATTAAAGGAGATCGGATTTTGAAAGTTGGAAAAGATTTTGAAATACCTAAAGGTACCATGATTTATGATTTGACCGGAAAACATCTGTATCCTTCTTTTATAGATTTGGATTCAGATTACGGTATGCCTGAAATCCGCCGTCAACGTCCGACAAATTTTTATGAAACACAGTTTAATTCTCAAAAAGAAGGGGCCTATTCCTGGAATCAGGCATTAAAACCCGAAGTAAATGCTGCCGATTTGTTTAAAATTGATGAAAAAGCAGCTTCTGAGTTTCGAAAAATTGGATTTGGTGCTGTGGTAAGTCATTCAAAAGATGGAATCGCCAGAGGTACATCGGCATTGATTTCTCTTGCAGGTGGCACTGAAAAAGAATCATTACTTAAATCGCAGGTGGCAGCACATTATTCATTTGAAAAAGGCTCAAGCACCCAATCTTATCCTGTTTCCTTGATGGGAAGTGTAGCATTATTACGTCAGGCTATTTACGATTCAAAATGGTATATGGCAGGCGGAAGCATCTCTGAAAGAAATCTTTCGTTTGAAGCAATGGCAAAGAATTTGAGTTTGCCTTCAATTTTCCACGGAAAAAGTTTACTGGATGAATTACGTGCAGAAAAAATTGGGAAAGAATTCGGAATAAAATTCATCCAGAAGTCTGGTGGTGATGAATACAGAAGAATTGATGAAATTAAAAAGCTTAACAGCCATATCATTGGAACAGTTAATTTCCCTAAAGCACTGGATGTAGAAGATCCTTTAGATGCTGATAGGGTAAGTCTCGAGGATTTGAAACATTGGGAAATGGCACCTGCCAATCTTGCAAAACTTGCTGAAAACCAGATAAATTTCTCAATTTCTGCTTCTGACCTGATAGATAAAAATTCATTCTTGGCTAACGTACAGAAAGCCATCAATTATGGTTTGGATAAAAATCTGGCTTTGGAAGCTCTTACAAGCTCTCCAGCTAAAGCTTTAAAAATTGATGATCAGGTAGGAAGCTTAAAAACCGGCCTTTTTGCGAATTTCATCATAAGTACAGAAGAAATCTTTGACCCAAAATCAAAAATAGTTGAGAACTGGATTCAGGGAAAAAAATATGTAATTACCGATTTGAGTTTGGCTGCTATCAATGGAAAATATGACCTTACATTGCCAAAAATTAACCGGGTTAAATTTGATATTACAGGCGAAAATGACAAGCCTGCAATAGAAATTGCTGTTAATGATTCTACCAAAATAAAAACTACCACAATTCGTGATAATAACTTCCTGACAATAACCTACAAAAAATCTGAAAAAGAGCCCGGTATGATACGTTTAACCGGATTGATTGATGGAAATTCGGTTAAAGGCCAGGGAAAAGATGAAAATGGAGCTGTTTTTTCTTGGGAGGCTATTAAAACATCCGATGCCCAAAAAGCAAAAGCAGATTCAGTTAAAAAACAGGATAAACCAACTGTAGGACAGAATATTTTCCCATTTACAGCCTATGGTAACAAAAACCTTCCAGTTAAAGAAGATTTATTGATTAAAAATGCAACAGTTTGGACCAATGAATCGGATGGAATCATTAAAACTGATGTTTTTGTTAAAAATGGAAAAATTGAAAAAGTTGGAACCAACCTTTCTATGCCTGGTGTAAAAACCATTGACGCCACAGGCAAACACCTGACCAATGGAATTATTGATGAACATAGTCATATCGCCCTTTTCTCTATCAATGAGGTTGAATCCGTTTCTTCAGAAGTTCGTCAGGAAGATGTGTTAAATTCTGAAGATATTAATATTTATCGCCAGTTGGCAGGTGGAGTCACTACTTCCCAATTATTGCATGGTTCTGCCGACTGTATCGGAGGTCAATCGGCCATAATAAAATTGAAATGGGGTGAAACACCGGATAATTTAATTATTAGTAATTCTCCAAAATTCATAAAATTTGCTTTAGGCGAGAATGTAAAAAGAGGAAATGCCCCTCAAACTCCCAATCGTTTTCCAAGTACAAGAATGGGCGTAGAACAGGTGTTTTTGGATGCTTTTACGAGAGCTAAAGCCTATAAAGCCGAATGGAATGCATATAACTCTGCCAAAATAAAGACCGGATTAAAAGCTCCAAGGAAAGACCTGGAATTGGAAACTTTAGTAGAAATTCTGGATGGAAACAGAAATATTACCTGTCATTCATACGTGCAGTCTGAGATCAATATGCTCATGAAACTGGCTGATTCACTTGGATTTAAGGTTAATACACTTACACATATTCTGGAAGGTTATAAGGTAGCTGATAAAATGAAAGCCAGAGGAATATATGGCTCAACTTTCTCTGATTGGTGGGCTTATAAAATGGAAGTAAAAGAAGCGATTCCATTTAATGCGGCAATCATGACTAAAGTAGGAGTAACAACCGCAATCAATTCTGATGATGCCGAAATGGCCCGCAGATTAAATCAGGAAGCAGCTAAAACCGTTTTATATGGAGGATTAAGCGAAGAGCAAGCCTGGAAAACCATCACATTGAATCCGGCTACCATGCTTCATTTGGAAGACCGTTTGGGTTCAATCAAGGCAGGAAAAGATGCTGACTTAGTGATTTGGAATGATAACCCTCTTTCAATTTATGCTACTCCTGAAAAAACAATAATTGAAGGGGCAATATTTTTTGATACCGAAAAAGAAAATCAAAAATTGACTGAAATTAGTGAAGAAAAAAACAGAATAATTCAAAAATTACTACTGGAAAAAGCAAAAGGAACTCCCACAGCAAAGCCGCAATTCAGAGGCAGACCTCAGGATATTCATTGCGACAGTATTTTAGAATATGATGGTATTTCCATCGAAAATCTGGAAAGTTTTCTTAATGAAAATAATCATCAACATTAATTTATTCTGAAAATAATATTATGAAAAAAATAACAATAATAATATCGTTTCTATTGCTGGGAACGCAATTGATAGCCCAGAATCCCAAGGTTGGAAAGATGATTTCGGGAAAAACTGTTTTTAAAAATGCCCATATATTTGTAGGAAATGGAACTGAAATCACTCAGGGAAGTTTGGTGATTGAAAATGGGAAAATAGCCGAAGTTTCAAATTTAGATTTGTCAACAAAATACGCTGGTTCATTTGTAGTGGACCTGAAAGGGAAAAGTATATATCCGGGAATAATATCACCCAATAATTCCTTAGGCTTAACTGAGATAGCTTCAATCAGACCTACTTCTGATTTTCAGGAAATCGGAGAATATAATCCAAATGTGAGAACATTGATTGCATTCAATACTGATTCAGAAGTAATTCCAACTGTAAGGAGCAACGGTGTTTTGATTACTCAGGCTACTCCCGAAGGGGGAATAATTTCCGGTCGTTCTTCCATAATGAACCTGGATGGATGGAACTGGGAAGATGCAGTATTAAAAGCTGATGACGGTGTTTGGTTAAACTGGCCATCAAAATTGACCAATTCTTTTAATCCGGCGACTTTTACCCGTGAAGTAAAGAAAAATGAAAATTATCAGAGTAAGATTAAAGAAATTGAAACTTTCTTCTTGCAGTCAGGCACAGTTTCACCAGAAAATCAATATGAGAATTTGAAACTTTCTGCTATGGCTGGAATATTATCAGGTACAAGTCGCCTTTATTTGTCGGTTAGTTCAGAAAAGGAAGCAATAGATGCCATTTCCTTTGCAAAAGCCCAAAAAATTAAATATCCTGTTTTAGTTGGTGCAATTTACTCTGACATCGTGATTGATTTATTAAAACAGAATAACATTCCAGTATTAATTCCTAGTACTCACCGTTTACCTGAGAGTTCAGACAGCGATGTTTGGTCGGCATATAAATTGCCAGCGAAATTGATTTCAAAGGGACTTTTGGTAGGTATGTATTATAATGATTCATATTGGCGGACCCGCAATTTACCTTTCGTAGCTGGAAATGCAGCCGGACATGGCATTTCTAAAGCCCAGGCATTGAGCATGATAACCTTGAATAATGCTAAAATTCTGGGTATTGATGACCTAGTAGGTACAATTGAAGCCGGGAAATTGGCAACTTTTGTGGTTTCTTCAGGCGATATTTTGGATATGAGGACTTCCCGTATCGAAAGGGCCTATATTTCAGGAAAAGAAGTATTGCTGGACGACAAACAAAAAAGATTGGCAGAAAAATACATGGAAAAATATGGTTTAGAAAAATAAACTAATCTAAATCTGTCAAAGATTAAATAAGGTTTGGGGTGAAAATCTCCAAACCTTTTTTCTTTAAAATGGTTTTGGTAGTTTTGTATGAGTATTTGTAAAAAAATAAAATGAAAATAGGAGTCATTGGATTGGGAGACATGGGTAAACTCTTTGCCAGAATTTGGGATAAAAATGGCATGAAAGTTTATGGTTGTGACTTACCTGAAAAGTTTTCAATATTAGAATCGGAACTTTCAGATACCAATATTAAAATATTGCCAGACGCCATCTCTGTTTCCCGGCTTTGTGACTTTATAATATATTGCGTTGAAGCTGAAAATATAGAATCAGTTGTAAAATTTGCCGGCCCCTCGACCAAATTTGGAGCCATAGTTACAGGCCAAACTTCTGTAAAAACACCTGAGATATTGGCATTTGAAAAGTATTTACCCTCTGATGCACAAATAGTTGGTTCTCATGCCTTATTTGGACCATCTGTAAGTCCTGAAGGTCAAACAATGGCTATTTTTAATCACAGAGCCAGTAATTTGGCTTTTGAAAATGCCAAAGCAATCTTATCAGTAATTGGCTCAAAAACCCAGGTATTGGACGATTACCATGCTCATGACAAAATGATGGCTGATGTTCAGGTAATTACACATGTTGGTTTTGAAAGTGTCGGAACGGCATTTATGCACCGAAGGGTTTTCCCATGGGAAATTGAAAATCAGATTCATGGAATCGACAATATCAAATTATTGCTGACCCTGAGAATTTATAGCTACAAAGCTCATGTTTACAGCGGATTAGCTTTTTACAATCCATTTGCAATAAAAGATGTAAGAAAATTTGCTTCAGTTGAAAACGAGTTATTTGGTTACATGTTAGGTGGAAAAAAGACCAAATTTGAAAACAAAGTTTTAAAGGCCAGAGATGTGATTTTTTCAAAAAACGAGCGAAAAACCATGCTCAGTGACGAAATCATGAAAGAATATACTTTGAATCCAGGCGAAAACCATAAGCCCAATTCTCATTTAAGTCTTTTGAGTATGGTTTGTACCTGGGCAGATTTGGGCATCGATCCTTTTGAAAATCTTGTTTGTCAAACTCCACCTTTTAAACTTAGAGTTGGATTGGCTGAGTATCTTTTTAAAAATGAGGATTTATTAAAAGAAACGATTGAAACTGCGATTGAAAACCGGTCAATATTGGTTGACGATCTCGCATTTCATACCGCCGTACATGAATGGACAAATATTTTGGAACTTGGTGACAAAAAAGCCTATGAAAAGCATTTTGAAACCACAAAACGTTTTCTGTCTGACAGACTGATTGAAGGAAGAGAAAAAAGCAATTTACTATTCTCCAAACTTTCTTAAAATGAAAAAAGTAGATTTTGATAAATTTGATAATTCCTGGTACAAACCCGGCAGTTTTTTAAAAAGAATTTTCTGGTATTTTTTTAGCCTGATTTTCATAAATACTGCATTTCCCTGGCCGATGAGTCTTAAAAAAAATATTTTGAAAATATTTGGAGCTAAAATTGGCCGAAATTTTGTAATTAAACCATCAGTTAATATAAAATATCCGTGGTTTCTTGAGATTTCGGATAATGTTTGGATAGGAGAGAAGGTCTGGATTGATAATTTTGTAATAGTGAAGATTGGAATTAATTGCTGCATATCACAGGGTGCCCTTTTACTTACAGGTAATCATGATTATAAGAAAGTGAGTTTTGATTTGATTCCGGGTGAAATAACAATGGAAGAAGGAGCTTGGGCGGGGGCAAAGACAGTGATTTGCCCGGGTGTAATCATGAAAAGCCATTCTATTCTGACTGTGGGTAGTATTGCAACAAAAAATCTTGGGAAAATGGAATTTATGTTGGTAATCCGGCATTAAAAATCAGAAACAGGGAAATCTTAGATTAAAAAATTTCCATATAATAAGATTTTAGTACAATAAGTCAAAATAATATTGGATATAGCCTGGTTTTATGTATATCTTTGATAAACCGTTAGTTAAACACAAATTAATACCTCTAACTTCATAAAATGAACTTTATTTTTGAAAACATTATCTCCGAGAAAAGCTTCCAGCTGATTTTATCAATTTTGGTTTCTTTTTTTGTTACATGGAGATCAATTCCGGTTATAATAAACATTTGTAATATTAAGGGTTTGATGGTTGATCCTATAAAAAGAAGTTCGCACGAACATCCAACACCTACTTTTGGAGGGGTTGCTATTTTTGCAAGTACTTTAATAGGTTATATGCTATGGAATTTTTTTGATGAAGGATTTCTGCTCCATAAAGTTATGGCTGGTCTTGTAATTCTTTTCTTTTTGGGAATTAAAGATGATTTTTTTGCTTTGGATGCTCTAAAGAAACTTGGTTCACAGGTTTTAGTGGCAGTTTTAGTTGTGGTTGGAAGTGACTTAAGAATCACTTCATTTTTCGGAATATTTGGTATTTATGAATTGCCCTACATCATAAGTGCCCTTTTTACCATATTTTTAATTGTTGCCCTTATCAACTCATTCAACCTTATTGACGGAATTGATGGACTCTCGGGAGGTATCGGAATGATAGCCTCAGGTGGATTTGGATTGTGGTTTGCATTAAATAATCAATGGTCAATGGCTGCTTTAGGGTTTTCTTTATCAGCTTCATTACTAGGTTTTTTAAGATATAATTTTTCCATAAACAATAAAATATTTATGGGTGATACAGGCTCACTTATTGTAGGATTTATTATTTCAGTATTAGCTATCCAATTTGTACAATTTAATGTTTTTAACACCCACACCGAAACAGTTTATCAAAATGCTCCAGTAATAGCAATTGTGTTGCTGTGTGTGCCAATTTTTGATACTCTCAGAGTTTTTGGATTAAGAATTTTAAAAGGGAAGTCACCTTTCAAAGCAGACAGACTTCACCTACATCATTTAATGGTTGATAACGGCCTTTCACATATTGCTACTTCATTTATATTATATTTTGCAACAATCTCACTGACTACAATTACCTATGTTTTAAGGTCTTTTTTTACAAATACTCAACTTAGTCTTTATACGATTGGACTATTTGGTTTATATCTACTTCTTTCCAGATCGCTGGAAATCAGGAGAGTGAAATTTCATAAGCAAAAATGTCTTCAAAAGGATTAAAAAAGAATTCCGTTAAATCAAAAATAAAATTTGAAGGAAGTATTAATCCGAATTAAATTTTTTTTAAAAGATATTAAATAAAAAAAGCCGGATTAACCGGCTTTTTTTATTCCCATTCTATGGTTGCAGGTGGCTTTGAGCTAATATCATAAACTACACGATTGACACCTTTTACTTTATTGATAATTTTATTCGAAACCTCTCCTAAGAAATCATATGGCAAATGAGCCCAGTCTGCAGTCATTCCATCAACACTGGTTACTGCTCTCAGAGCAACCACACTTTCATAAGTACGTTCATCACCCATTACACCCACACTTTGTACCGGAAGCAACATAGCACCTGCCTGCCAGGTATATTCGTAAAGTCCTGTTTCTTTTAGACCATTGATGAATATTGCATCTACTTCCTGTAATATCTGAACTTTTTCCGGAGTAACTTCACCCAAAATCCTAATCCCCAATCCTGGACCTGGAAAAGGATGCCTTCCTAAAATATGCTGTGGCATTCCCATGCTGGCCCCCACTTCTCTCACCCCATCTTTAAAAAGTAATTTCAAGGGTTCCACAATTTTCAATTTCATATAATCAGGCAATCCACCAACATTATGATGTGATTTGATAGTCATTGATGGCCCCTTTACAGAAACCGATTCAATTATATCAGGATAAATTGTGCCTTGAGCCAGCCATTTTACATCCTGAATTTTGTGGGCTTCATCATCAAAAACTTCAATAAATGTCTTCCCAATTGCCTTTCTCTTTTCTTCAGGATCAGTTTTTCCTTTTAGAGCATCATAAAATCTGTTTTTGGCATCAACACCAACGACATTTAATCCCATTCCTTTGTAAGACTCCAGAACTTGCTCAAATTCGTCTTTCCTGAGTAATCCATTGTCAACGAAAATACAATAGAGATTTTTACCGATTGCTTTATGTATCAATAATGCAGCTACCGAGGAATCAACTCCACCAGAAAGACCCAAAACTACTTTATCATCTTTTAGTTGGTCTTTGAGTTCGGTTACTGTAGCTTCTACAAATGACTGGGCGGTATAACTTTGATCACATCCACAAATATTAACTACAAAGTTTTGAAGAAGTTTTTTGCCATCCTCAGAGTGAGTAACTTCGGGGTGAAACTGAATGCCGAAAGTAAGCTCATTGTTAAATACAAAACCCGCATTTTTTACTGAATTAGTCGAAGCCAAAAGCCTGCTGTTAGTGGGTAACGCTGTTATAGAATCTCCATGTGACATCCAAACTTGCGTGTTATCTTTTATTCCATCAAAAAGGTGATTAGAATTATCAAAATCATGTAAAAAAGCCCTGCCATATTCCCGGGTTTCTGAAGCTTCAACATTGCCACCATTTTTAATAGCTAATAATTGAGCTCCATAACAAATTCCCAAAACAGGAACCTTGCCTCTGAAACTCATATCAATATTTGGGGAGCCTTCTTCTCTTACACTACTAGGACTGCCTGAAAGAATAATTCCTTTGATATTTGAAGTGATTTCAGGAATTTTATGAAAAGGATGAATTTCACAATAAACATGCAATTCCCTAACTCTTCGTGCTATTAGTTGGGTATATTGGGAACCAAAATCAATAATTAAAATCTCTTGCTGAGTCATTCTAACAGTAATTTTTTAAAAAATAATTCAAATAATTGAAACTGATTGTTCTTAAATTGAGATAACCAAAAATATAAGTAAAATAGCTTTAAATTTGCAGAACCAAACTCAACAGCATGAACGTAGCCTTTTATCTGGCAAAAAAAATAAGGTTTACCAAAAACCAGGCATTTTCTTCTGTAATAATTAAAGTAGGTATTGCATCTGTTGCAATTGCTGTTTCTGTATTAATATTATCGTTTTTTGTACTTTATGGTTTCAAAAATACAATAAAATCAAAACTATTTGGCCAAACTTCCCATATTCAGATAAGCAAAATTACACTTAATCGGTCGTTTGAGGAAACAAGTATGCCAAATAATTTGGAAAGAGAACAAAAAACTAAGAATCTTCCAAATATTAAATCGATTAATAAAATTGCTTTGAAATCAGTAATATTAAAATCAGAAGATGCAATTGCGGGAGTGGTAATCAAAGGAGTGGATGAAAAATATGATTGGTCAGAATTCAAAGAAAATCTTATTCAAGGTCGTTTACCGGTTTTAAAACCAGATTCTATTTCTCAGGAAATATTAATCAGTGAAAAAATTCTGAATGATTTAGATCTAAAACTCAACGATAATTTGCTGGTATATTTTATTCAAAACCCTCCAAGAGCAAGAAAACTAAAAATTGTTGGAATTTATAATACCAATGTCGAGGAACTTGATCAGCTATACTTTTATGGAGATATAAATTTGGTAAGAAAAATAAATAATTGGCAGGATGGCGAGTTTGGTCATTATGAGATTTTCATTAAAGATATTTCAAAAATCGATAAAACTAAAGACGCTTTATTAAATCAATATCCACAAGAATATGATGTTTTGAAAGTAACCGAAATTCTTCCTCAATTTTTTGATTGGTTTAAATTGCTGGACCGTAATATTATCATGGTGATTTTTTTGATTCTGATTGTGGCAGGTTTTAATATGATTTCGGTTTTATTAATAATGATAATGGAAAGAACGCCAATGATTGGTTTATTGAAATCTTTGGGAAGTACTGATAATACCATCAAAACTATTTTCTTATCAAATGGCGGGCGGATTACTTTTATAGGTTTAATATTCGGAAATTTGATAGCTATTTTGATTGCTTTTTTACAGGATAAATTTCGAATAATTAAATTGGATGCCAGCAACTATTATATGGAATATGTGCCTATTGAATGGAATTGGTGGGTGGTATTTTTTGTAAATATAAGTATTTTCATGGTAATTTTATTGATTACATTCATTCCTGCTTTGATAATTAAAAAAATCAGTCCAGTTCAAGCCTTGAAATATAAAGACTAAAAAAAGGTTTGTCATTAGACAAACCTTTTCATGTTAATAATTTACCAATATTAATACCTGTCAACTGTTACTGCGGATAAACCACTTTCTATCTCAATAAAAATTTTATTCTTTGCAGATTCGAAATTATCGGTTTTCCAATGCCCAGGTTTATCTTTTGCGAAACCATTAAAGTCTTTAGCATTTAAAGCTCCATCCATATTGATTTGGCAACCAGAATTTTTTGGAACCAAAATCTTTATTTTAGCTACTCCACTTTCGACTTTTATTTTTGATTCGGTTTGTTTTTCACCCATTTTCAGGTTTATATCCGCAGCACCTGTTTCCATTTTAATATCTCTGACTTTATAATCACTTAGGTCAAATTTCAATTGTCCTGCACCTATACCCAGATCCAAATCCCAGATTGGGGCTTTACTAAGTTTAAGATAAACATCATTATCAAATCCTTTCCCCACTTTAATATTATTGGAATTATTTTTAGAATTCATCTTGAATTTTATTTCATGCAAATTCCCTTTTTTCTCGTCTTCAAGCTTAAACTTCGAACCATATAATCTTGTATTTGCCTCAAAAATATTTCCTGATTGTGGCTCTTCAAGATGAAATTCAGCAGCACCACCACCCACTTCAAGTTGAGCGTATTCTACACCTGATTGCATCTGAACCGAAAATTGCTGTGAATTCCTTCCATTTACTGAGGTTGAATCATCGTCGTCAGAGTCATAATCATCAAAATTATCGGAAGAATCATCATCCCATTCAAAATTTAATTCCTCATCAAGATTTTCCTTAACATTATCAATTGTACGGGTTGAGGCACTGTAAATTGCTAAAGGAATTGCAAACGCTACCAGCAAAGCTGTAGTAGGATTATAAACTGTCTTCCGTTGATTAAACAAAACAGCAACACCCGCCAAAATAATAAGTAAAGGCCAAAACTTTGCAATATCACGAAGAGAGACATCAAATTGAAACCAATCGTTGATATAACCCAAAAAGAACACCCCAAATGCCACCAAAATGGCACCGCTAAAAATATTACTACGGTTATTCATTTTTATGAGATTTTAATAACCGGTACCGGTATTAGTGGTGTTATTTACATTGTTGTCATCATCTTTATCTTTAACGATAATCCAAACACCTAAACCAATCAGAATCAATGGCCAAAGGTTTTTAACATAAGAGAAAAGATTGATGTCGAAGAAAGTTTTGAAAGAAAAGATAGCACCCAGGATTATTAAAATCAGGCCACCTACCATATTTCCATTTCTATTATGATTGCTCATTGTACTTATTGTTTTTGTTTTTAAATTATTATCCGAATTTTCATTATTAAATCCGCTCACTGAAAGAGTGGAATACGTTTTGGGCAAAACCACCCATAAAACTAAATAAGCAATACCGACTGGTAAAGGAGTGAAAAATAAGATTACGAAGACCACCCGTATCAACGTAACATCGGTTTTGAGTTCATCTGCCAATCCCAGGCATACTCCCCCTAAGACACTGTCTTGATTTTTGATTCTGTTCATTTTTATAGCTTTTCATTGTTTTAATGATTCAAAACTAAAATCAAAACAGGTACTATGTATTACAAACTACACAAGTGGTATTTTGATTTGATAAACAGAAAATAAACGTTATTAAATTGTGATGTTCAGAAATTATCTTCAATATAATCAAGGGCATCCATTAAATCATCATATTGATTAATCCCTGTTTGAACTTCTTTACTTGCCAAAAAACCGAAACCAGAGTTGTTTTTAATGTTTTTTCTGACATTGTCAAAATCATATCCAACTAAAAACGGAGTTTCCAAAATTTTTAGATTTTCTTGATTTTCAAATTCTCCTTTTAGCAAAATATAGTCAAACTCCTCCATATTTTCCGGAAGTGAACCATTTTTTTCAATTTCGAGAATTTTAATTTTTACACCGGTTACTGGTAAACCTTCTATATGATCTGATTCAAATATAAATCCATCTAATTTATTTTCATCTATAATAAAAGGTATAGAATCTAAAATTCCCGATTTATAAGTCCCCAAAACCTTTATGCCGCTCAACCAGGATCTAATTTCTTTAAGTTTATCAGGCGATATATAATATTCAGATTCAGGGTTAAATTCGAAAGAAATAAAATCAACCATCATTCCGGCACAATATCTTGCTTCTGACAGGCTTGTAATATTTCTGACTAATATTTTTGGCTTAGACATATTTTCATTTTTTTGCAAAAATAGATAAGAACCATTTTAATGACTAAAATGTTAGTAATTTTGTGGAAAATAAACGGAGGGCTTTGAACCCTCGTCGGTAAAAATGAGTAAAAAAGGACGTGTTTTGGTCGCCATGAGCGGCGGTATTGATAGTTCATTAGCAGCTGTTTTGTTGCACGAACAAGGTTATGAAGTAATAGGTATGACCATGAAGACCTGGGATTATGCTTCCAGCGGTGGTACCAAAAAAGAAACAGGCTGCTGTAGCCTTGACTCCATCAACGATGCCCGGCATATCGCAGTAGAGCTTGGTTTCCCTCACTATATTCTTGATATCAGGTCTGAATTCGGGGATTACGTTATTGACCATTTTACGGGAGAATATCTGGAAGGACGTACACCCAACCCATGTGTATTGTGTAATACGCATATCAAATGGGATGCTTTGCTTCGCAGAGCTGATAATCTGGGCTGTGAATTTATTGCAACGGGACATTATGCCAAAATAAGGGAAGAGAATGGCAGATATGTAATTTCTAAAGGCCTGGATGAAACCAAAGATCAAAGCTATGTGCTTTGGGGAGTTTCGCAGGAAAGTCTTAGTCGTACCTTGTTGCCATTAGGAGGTTATACTAAAGCCCAAATCAGAGATATGGCCCGCGAAAAAGGTTTTTATGATTTGGTAAATAAATCAGAGTCTTATGAAATATGTTTTGTACCGGACAATGATTACCGCGGGTTTTTAAAACGTAGGATAGAAGGCCTGGAAGAAAGGGTAAAAGGAGGAAATTTTGTGATGGAAAATGGACAGATTGTGGGCAAACATGAAGGTTATCCTTTTTATACTATTGGTCAGAGAAAAGGATTAAAAGTTGCCATGGGATATCCGGTTTTTGTAACTGAAATCAGGAAGGAAACAAATGAAGTAGTACTTGGAACTGATGAATATCTGAAAAGGAATGCCATGATTGTGGGTAAATTGAATCTTCAGAAATATGAGAAAATTCCTTCTGAAGGAATTCAAAGTATTACAAAAATCAGATATAAAGACAGAGGTGAGTCGGCTTTTATCAACCAAATTGAAAATGACAAACTTGAAATCAAATTTGATTTACCGGTAAATGCGATTGCACCCGGCCAGGCCGCAGTATTCTATGAAAATGACGATGTAATAGGAGGGGGTTGGATTTTGAAAAGTTTTAATAACTAGTCAAATCAGAATGGATATTCTTCATCAGGATTCGGAAGTTCCGGTTCCTGATTACCTTGGTTTAGTTTACTTTTGAAAGTAGCAAAACCAATATCGGAGCCCTTTGAGTCGAAATCACTTAATCCTGAATTTTGACTTAAAGTAGTAGAATTTCCTCCATAATTTCCTGTTCCCGAATAATCACCGACATTGGCAAATTTGGTATATTTTCCTATAAATTGAAGTTTGATATTGTCGGTTGTTCCAGCCCGGTTTTTAGCAATTATTACTTCACCAATTCCTTCTGTAGAATTACCCATTTCATCCTCGGTAATTTTATAATATTCCGGCCGGTACAAAAACATAACCATATCGGCATCTTGCTCAATTGAACCCGATTCACGCAAATCTGAAAGCTGGGGTCTTTTGTCGCCACCCCGCATTTCTACGGCCCGGCTCAACTGAGAAAGTGCTAAAACCGGAACTTCCAGTTCTTTTGCAAGGTTTTTAAGTGACCTCGAAATGGCAGCAATCTCTTGCTCCCTGCTACTGGAAACTCCAGAGCCATCGTCACCAGTCATCAATTGCAAATAGTCAATGATTACCATCTGAATATTATGCTGGGCTTTTAATCGTCGGCATTTGGCTCTGAGTTCCAAAATCGACAAAGCAGGCGTATCATCAATAAAAACAGAACTTTTCGAAAGTTTATTTATCCTATGATGCAATTGTTCCCATTCATGAGGTTGTAAGGTTCCTT
Source organism: Cytophagaceae bacterium (assembly GCA_016722655.1). NCBI lineage: Bacteria > Pseudomonadati > Bacteroidota > Cytophagia > Cytophagales > Cytophagaceae > Cytophagaceae bacterium. Next base: position 261,184 of record JADKIR010000005.1, on the reverse strand, counting down.
TACGTAACTTCTCGCTATCAATTTCTGCTTCTGCCGATATCAGCCTAAGCATCAACTGAGTTGCTGACATTTCCAAAGAAAAAATAGCCACAGGAAAATTGTGGTCAACAGCTGCATTTCTCATTGAAGAAACCACAAATGCAGTCTTACCCATACCAGGCCTGGCAGCAATAATCGTTAGCTCTGTTTTTTGCCAACCGCCTGTAAGAGCATCCAATTCTGTAAAACCACTTGGAATTCCGGTTATACCACCTGCATTGTTTTGCTTCTTTTGTTCCAGCTCATTTATCGATAGACGCATTATAGTATTTGCATCCAGATAATTCTTCCTGATATTTTTTTCTGAGATAGAAAAAAAGGATTGTTCTGTTTTATTTAGTAAATCAAAAATGTCATTGGTATCTGAAAAACCCTCTGACATTATTTCATTGGCTACACCTATCATTTCCCTCTTTACAGCAGCCTGACTTATCGCCATTGCATGGTATTCAATATTTGCTGAGGAATTGACTTTGGAGCTTAATGTCGCAATATATTTTGCACCACCAATTTTCTGTATTTGACCAGATTTTCTTAATTGTCTGACTACACTAATTGTGTCTATAGGCTCGGCATTAGTGTAAAGCTCAAGCATGGCCTGATAGATAATCTGGTGGGATTCATTGTAGAAACCGCTAGGGCTAATCAGCTCATTTACAATAGAAAACGAATCTTTATCAATGAGGATAGCCCCCAGCACGGCTTCTTCCATTTCAGGTACCTGCGGAGCAGACTTTCCCTGCTGGAAGGCCAATCTGTCATTGACATTCTTAATATTTATAGATTCACTAAAAGCCAAAATTACCTTGGGTTATCGGTTTATTCGAATGCAATAATAATGTAAAATTTTAACACAAAAATTTCACAAAAAATTTGCTTTTTTAAAATCAGTTATATATCAATTTGTTAGAAATATTTTTGTGGAAAAATTAAGGATTTTGTTTATAAATTTTGAAATTTGAGGAAATTTTAAAAATACAAAATAGTTTGACAGAAAAAACCATCAAATTAGAATTTCTTCCGTTGTCAGAATTCCTCGGTTTTCAAAACGGTACAATAAAAGAGCTTGCAAAAGCCTTTCCCCAGAGTAAAATTATCTCAAGAGGTGATGATTTGCACCTGAAAGGTTCAGAAAAAGAGATTGAGAAACTTAGTGAAATCATAGAGAAGCTTCTGGAATATTTCGATAAGTATGGTTCACTTCCTATCGAGAAAGTTAATGCAATAATTGATAATGAAAATCATGAAATTGACAATATTTTAAATCAGGACGACGTAATCGTTCATGGCAATAAAGGACTGATAGTCAAGGCGAAAACTCCAAATCAAAGGAAATTGGTTGAAGCTGTTGAAAAGCATGATATTGTTTTTGCGATTGGTCCGGCAGGTACCGGAAAAACCTATACTGCAGTAGCCCTGGCTGTAAGAGCATTAAAGGAAAAATCGGTGAGAAAAATCATAATTACTCGTCCGGCGGTAGAGGCAGGAGAAAATCTTGGTTTTCTTCCTGGTGATTTAAAAGAAAAAATTGATCCATATTTAAGACCAATTTATGATGCACTTGAGGATATGATTTCAAACGATAAACTTAAAGGTTTTCTTGAAAAAAATACCATTGAAATCGCTCCACTGGCATACATGCGGGGAAGGACACTAGACAATGCATTTATTCTGCTTGATGAGGCCCAAAACACCACTCCTATGCAGTTGAAAATGTTCCTGACTCGTATGGGACCATCTTCTAAAATTATCATTACCGGTGATAAATCTCAGGTTGATTTACCCAAAAATCAGAAGTCAGGACTAGAAGATGCAGAGAAAAAATTAAATAAAATCAAAGGAATACAGTTTATACAATTAGACGGTTCAGATGTTGTTAGACACCCATTGGTAGTGAAAATTCTGGAAGCCTATGAAAAAGCTGATTTTTAACCTGATTGTATTTGGTTTGATGATCTCTCATGATGTTTTTTCACAAAATATCATGAAAAAGTGTGCAATTCCTGAAAATCGCTCGGAAAGGATATTACAACAAAATAGAAAACTTCAGGATAAAATTGATGAGTTTCTATTAAAAACTGATTTTTCGGGCAGAAAGGAAGAAAAAGTGATAAAAATCCCGGTTGTGATTCATGTAATTCACAATAACTTGGCAGGAATAATCGGAGGTAAAGACAACGGAAATATTTCTGATGAGCAGATATATTCTCAAATCAAAGTTTTAAACGAAGATTACAGGAAACTGGCAAATACACCTGGCTTCAATTCCAGTCCGGTAGGAGCCGATATGATGATTGAGTTTTTTCTTGCGAAAACAGATCCAACCGGTAAACCAACAACAGGAATTAATCGCGTGTATAACAGCAAAAAAGAATTTGATGTTTTTAACGATAATTATCTGCTTTCAAATCTTTCCTATTGGGATTCCGCAAAATATCTGAATATATGGGTTACCACTTTAGCCGATAATTATTTGGGGTATGCTGAATTTCCAGGAGGAAACTTTGATGGACTAGAATTGGAAGATATTGATGCTGAAATTGATGGTGCTATCATTGATCATCATGCATTTGGTCGCCAAATTGGTACCGCAAATGATGGAGTTTATACTTATGGGCGAACGCTTACACACGAAATTGGACATTGGTTTGGATTAATTCACACCTGGGGAGATGAATACTGCGGTACAGATTATTGTGAAGATACACCACCAGCCGAAAGGGGAAATTTAGGTATAAAATGCAATGCCATTTTTTCAGAATGCAAAGGAACCAGAACTCAAAATATGATTGAAAATTTCATGGACTACACGGCAGATAGTTGTATGAATATATTTACATCAGACCAAAAAAATAGGGTCAGAGCTATACTTGAATTGAGTAAAAGAAGAAAAAAACTGATTGCAAATGCAGAATTTGATTTGCCCGATGTTGAAAATCTACAAGTAAGAGTACTTGAAAACCCAACTGAAAATGAAAGCATTGCGGTTCAGATATTAGTAAAAGATACAGAGGATATTGAATATTTTGTAATAGACCAAAAAGGTAATATTCTTTCAAATATTGTCCTGAATGATACCCCCAGTCGGGTAATATTAATCCCAAGGAATTTTTTATCACCTGGAATAAACCACCTGAGAGTAAAAACTGCAACCGAAGAAATAAGCAAAAAACTTATTTCAAGATAAATTATTATTCTGTAGAAATACATTATTTTTGTATATGATCAAACCAAAATTCGACGATATTTTCATGGATTTGGCTGTTTCTCTGGCCAAAAGATCACATTGCGTTAAAGCTCAGGTAGGTGCAGTTCTTGTCAATGAAACCCGAATCATTTCTATCGGTTACAATGGCCCGCCGTCTGGAACACATAATTGTGACGAAGATTTTGGGGAACCCGGATGCCCCAGAGACTCAAAAGGAAGTTGTTCATTAGCCCTGCATGCCGAGCAGAATGCAATTTTATATGCTACCAAGAACGGGGCAAAAGTAGAAGATTCTACTCTTTATGTTACACTTTCACCTTGCATAGCGTGTGCAAGAGTAATTTATTCTATGAAAATCAGGAAAGTTCTTTTCCTTGATTCTTATGCCAAATATAAAGGAATTCCATCTGACGAAGGTGTTGATTTTTTAAGACAGTTTGGCGTTGAGGTAATCCAATATACCAAAGAATGAATTATCTGGCTCATCTTTTTCTTTCAGGAAATAACAGAGGGATAATTGTTGGCAATATCCTTGAAGATTATATTACAGGACATATCGATCATCCAAAAAACGCATACATCCCTTTTGATATAAAAGTTGGGTTAAAAATGCACCGGATGATTGACACTTTCACCGATTCTCATCCTGTTTTAAAAGATTCCAAAGCCCTTTTTTATCCGGTAAACGGTAAATATTCTTCCATTGTAACGGATGTGTTATATGATCATTTTCTATTAAAAAACTGGCAGCTATATAGTTTAGAGGATTTTGAAATATTTCGACCCAGAATATATCAATCCATTAGGTATCGCGAGGATATTCAACCGGATCCAATGAAAAAGATGGTTGAATCAATGATAGAATATGATTGGTTAAAAAATTATATTACAACCTGGGGCCTGGAGAGGGCATTTCTCAATCTCAACAAAAGAATTAATAAACCTGAAGTGGATTTAAGAAAAAGCCTGAGTATTTTTGAGAAAAATTATGATTTCTTAGATCAACAATTTCAAATATTCTTCAAAGAGCTTCTGGAAGAATCAAGATTATTTTTGAAAGAAAACCCAATCGATGGCGAATAATTACCAACAAATAATTGGCAAACTAAACTCAAAAAGTCTCAAACCTGTATATCTTCTACATGGTACCGAACCTTACTATATTGATCAGTTTGCACAAAAAATTCTGGATATTGCCATTCCCGATTTTGAAAAGGGATTCAATGAATACGTATTATACGGTAAAGATATTAGTACCGGTGATATCATTAATTACGCCAGAAAATTCCCGATGATGGCCGAAAGGCAGCTGGTTTTAGTAAAAGAAGCACATCAAATTTCCGACCTTACCAATAAAGAAAATCAAACATTAATAGAAAATTACGTTAAAAATCCCCTTAATACTACCATTTTGGTCCTTGCATTTGGTAAGGCTCAGGATGAGCGGAAATCTTGGGTAAAAAGCTTTTTGACACATGGAGAAGTTCATAATTTCAAAAAAATGTATGATTATGAAATTCCTGATTTTATTATAAATTTTTGTGCAGGAATTGCTTTGAAAATAAGTCCCAAAGCTGTCCAGCTACTTTCAGAACATATTGGAAATAACCTCCAGTCTATTCATAATGAAATCAATAAAATTAAGTTAAATCTTAAAGAGGATGAAGCTATTGACGCCACAGCAGTAGAAAAATATGTTGGGATTTCGAAGGAATACAACGTTTTTGAACTTCAGAAAGCACTTATTGAGAAAAACTCTAAAAAATGCTTTCAAATAATAAAATATTTTGGCGACAACACCAGAGATAATCCCATTACTCCCAATCTGATAATTCTTTACAATTTTTTTTCGAAAGTACTTCTATTGCATGCATTAAAAAATCGGCCTGATAATGAGTTGGCAACCATTATGGGTGTGAATGCATATTTTCTTAAAGATTACAAAAAAGCGGCTCAGAGCTATTCTATAGGACAGTTAATGAAAGTTATTCATCAAATTAGAATTGCTGACCAAAAATCAAAAGGGGTTGAAGCCGGAATGACTTCCGAAGGAGATTTATATGTTGATTTGATTTTTAATATTCTGAATTAATCACTTTATCTGCCATTCTTAATATCGATTTTTCTTCTGAAAAATTCCTGATTAGAGTTATATCAATCCAGCCCAAATCGATAGTTTCATGATTTTGTACCAGTGGAATATTGCTATCAGCAAAAAATAAAAATCTTACATCAAAATGTTCGTGCTCAGGAACTCCTTTTCTTTCAGGAATAGTGTGAATATCTAAATCAAAAATTTCACCATCTGAAATAACAGAATTCAGGCCGGTTTCTTCCCAAACTTCCTTTTTTGCTACCTCAAAAACATTTGAATCTCCATCACAATGACCGCCCGGTTGGAGCCATTTATTTAATTTCTTATGATGAATTAAAAGAATTTTTTGGTGAATTTTATCAAAAATAAAAGCAGATGCTGTAATATGCCCTGCTAAAGATTCTCTGGAAAAACATTTGCTGTTTGTATTTATTAAATCAATAAACCGCATTTTAAATTCCGATTCTTCCTCAAAATCACTTTTGTAATTTTCTATTTTTTGTAATAACGTCATCTTAATTATTTAATCCCAAACTGCGATCCCATTAGGTTTGGAGCCCGTAATTATTTTTTTTAAAAGTTCTTTTTTGTTCACATCAAAGATCATGGCTGTATTTGATTTTTGATTGATTACCACAGCTTTATTATCATTATCAAAAAAGGCTATCTGATGAGGATCATTCTCAGTAGCAATTTCAGAGGTTTTATTCCACTTCCCTGCGTTTTTTTTATAAATATATACCTTGTTTTGGGATGGTCCCGCACAAATCCAAAGTTCCTGGGTTAAATCATTAAAAACCATCATGCCTGGTTTAAAAGGAAAATCAATATAATCGGTAACAGTAAGTGTAGAAATATTTACTACATTCAAAGAATTTCTCACCGCATTTTCCACAAAAACAACATCATCAGACCAGCCTTTCCAAACATTGGTTGGGTATGGGTCAATTTTGATTTCTTTTATAATTTCCTTTTTTTCGGTATCAATAACAGTTAAAAAGGAGGTTTCCCCACATGCTACTACTGCGTGTGCTCCATTATTAACAATTAGCAATTCTGTGGGGTCAGGTCCTACTGAGATTTCCTTTAATAGTGCATTATCAGACCGGGAATATATATTTACTTTACCGGAATGGCTCATTAGGCCGGTCCAAATCTCATCAGACTTTTTGGAAAATAAAGCATTATAATTGGCAAATGGCACTCCAAAAAATTGTTTTCTTTGACCTGTGTTTGAATCAAAAATACCTACATTTCCTAATGCAACCACAAAATGTAAATAGTCATGGGCGTCAGAAAAATCAAATTCCGGCAATGCTACCGAGAATTCAGTTTTATCATGATTAAAATAAATATGGTGAGCAAATGTATTTTCTTTGGATTGGAGAAAAAATTGATTCTTTTTTTCCAAAGTTTTGGTATCGATTAAAGTTAAACTGTTATCTCCGCCATTTACAATCAGAATATCACCTTTTTGTGCACCAAGGTTTTCAGAGATTTCTTCCTTTTTACAGGATATAAAAAAAATAAATAATAATAGTATTGATAATCGCATAAAAAAAACGTTGCCTTTTCAAGAGACAACGTTCAATATTAATAATAATTTTGAAATCATTTAGAAATCAGCCCGAATATCAATTTAGTTACTGATGAAAATACGAAACTAAAAAATTGAGCCAGTAGGCCTTTTGTTTTTTCAGATTCTTTAGCTTTATCAACAACTCCAGTCTCTGGCAACAAAGAAACAGTTGCAGAAAGGTTAGATTTGGGAGCAACAGAAGGTGTTCTGCTTGAATTTTGAATTGTCATTGTGGCTTTTGGATTATCAGCAATCCCAAAGCTTGAAAGCGAAAAAGTAGCAACCATTAAGAATAAATAGAATACTGTTTTTTTCATAATTCCAATTTTTTGATCAAAATTAATCATATACCCTTGATTTCCAAATAAAATCACTTAATTTTTCCTACCATTTCTTCAGGCTTAACCCATTGGTCAAACTCTTCCGGAGTCAAATAACCCAATTTTACAGCAGTCTCTTTGAGAGTACTGTTATTTTTATGGGCTGTTTGGGCTATTTCTGCGGCTTTATAATATCCAATTTTGGTATTTAAAGCGGTAACCAACATTAAAGAATTATTTACATGTTTGGTAATGTTTTCATGCAATGGAGCTATTCCTACAGCACATTTATCATTGAATGACACACATACATCTCCAATCAGGCGAGCTGAATGCAAGAAATTATATATCATAACCGGCTTAAATACATTTAATTCAAAATGACCGGTTGCACCACCAATATTAATGGCTACGTCGTTACCCATAACTTGTGCCGCAACCATTGTCATCGCTTCACTTTGTGTAGGGTTCACTTTTCCCGGCATAATTGACGAACCTGGCTCATTGTCAGGAATAAAAATCTCACCAATACCAGATCTTGGACCTGACGAAAGCATTCTGACATCATTTCCAATTTTCATCAGACTTACTGCAACTGTTTTAAGAGCCCCATGTGCTTCCACAATCGCATCGTGAGCTGCCAAAGCTTCAAATTTATTTTCTGCTGTTACAAATGGAAATCCTGTCAATGCAGCAATATGTTTGGCTACATTTACATCATAACCATCAGGTGTATTGATACCTGTACCTACCGCTGTGCCACCCAGAGCAAGCTCAGACAAGTGTGCAAGGGTATTTTTTATGGCTTTTATTCCATGATTTAGTTGTGAAACATAACCAGAAAACTCCTGTCCAAGTGTTAGCGGAGTAGCATCCATGAAGTGGGTACGCCCGATTTTTACAACTGACATAAAATCTTTTGATTTTTGTGCCAGCGTATCTCTAAGTTTTTCTATTCCCGGAATTGTCTTTTCCATCAAAATCTTATAAGCAGCAATGTGCATGGCAGTAGGGAAGGTGTCATTTGAAGACTGTGATTTATTTACATCATCGTTGGGGTGTAAATATTTTTTTTCATCCAACAACTCTCCACCTTTAATTACGTGGCCTCTATAAGCAATAACTTCGTTACAATTCATATTGGATTGAGTGCCCGAACCGGTTTGCCATACTACCAATGGAAATTGGTCGTCAAGTTTGCCTTCAAGAATTTCATCACAAACAATCCCTATTAATTTTGTTTTTTCTTCATCAATAACGCCGGCGTCAAGATTCGCTAAAGCAGCTGCCTTCTTCAAATAAGCGAAAGCGCTGATGATTTCCTAAGGCATTTTATTGATATCATGAGCTATCTGAAAATTCTCAATGGAGCGTTGAGTCTGAGCACCCCAATATACATTTACAGGCACTTTTACCTGCCCCATGGTATCTTTTTCGATTCTGTATTCCATTATTTTTTGTTTGAATAATTAAGCACAAATTTAGTATCTACCAAACGATATACAAATAATTAAAATCATATAATTGACAAATTTTTGCTTTAAATATTTACTCATTTTAATATATATAAAAACAAAAAAAACGCCATTTTGACGGTTTCTTATTTAATAAAATCTTCAAAATGAATTTAATTCTGAACTTTTTGAGTATTATCTCTAAAAAACAAAATAAATAATAACATAACAACCATCGCTATGTAGGCCGGTACCCACCAAACTGCTGTCCAGTTATGAATTGTAACCCCATTTTGAATAGTAGTATAAGCATCCAAAACCTTTCCTGATAATAATGAACCAATACCCATTCCAATGCCGTATGTGGCGAGTGTAATTAATCCCTGAGCCGAACTTTTTATCTTTTCACCTGCTTTATTGTCGGTATAAATCTGTCCGGTCACGAAGAAGAAATCATAACATACCCCATGAAGTAAAATTCCAATAATTAATATCCATTGACTGGAAATTCCATCCCCATAACCAAATGCTATAAATCTGATTATCCATGCGATTAAACCGACAATCAACATCTTTTTAATTCCAAATTTTTGCAAAGCAAAAGGAATTAATAACATAAACAACACTTCAGACATTTGCCCAAATGACATTTTGTTTTCAACGTTGCTTAGATTTGATTCAGTGAGTGACAGATTGGCATGAGCATAATAGAATGCCAAAGGAATACTAATTAAAACTGAAGAAATGAAAAACACCAAAAAAGATTTATCCTTAAATAAGACAAAAGCATCTACACCTAAAATCTTGGAGAGTGAAGTTTCTCCGGTGGATTTTGGTGGGGTATCAGGCAAAGTAAACGAGAAAATGGCCCAAACTACAGAGGTAATCATGGAAATTTTAAAGATATCAACTTTGTCACCTAAAGCATAAAATCCCACGATATTGGTGACTACAATCCAGGAAATTGTTCCAAAAACTCTGATAAATGGAAATTCTTTACCAGGGTCTTTCATTTGATTCATTGCAATCGAATTGGAGAGAGCAAGATTTGGAGCAAATGTTAAAGTGTAAGCCAGAATATACCAGAAAAATAAATCGGGGTCTTTGGTTTGAATGAGCAAATACAAAATTCCAGCACCAATTAAATTAAGAACACCCATCACTTTTTGTGCTGAAAAGTATCTGTCAGCAATCATTCCAACAAAAAACGGGGCAACGATAGAGGCAATTGAAAAAGTGGTATAAGCCCGTCCAATCTGATCCCCGGTGGCATTTAGTGCGGTAAAAAGATATTTGCCCATCTGACCATACCAGGCACCCCAGGTAAAAAACATAAGGAACATCATGACGATGAGTTGAATTCTGACTGTTAATTTCATTATTTATTCAAGGTTTTGTAAGAATTTGCAAGCTATCAAAAAAAATTATTGTGAGGAAATCCAAATGACGAAATGATGAAAATTCCGTAATTTTGGCCCATGAAGTACTTTCTGGAAATTTCTTATCTCGGAAAAAACTATTGTGGCTGGCAGATTCAGCCCAATGCTATTACGATTCAGGAAGAACTTGAAAAGGCTTTTTTTTTAGTTTTTTCAGAAAAAATTACAATAAACGGAAGTTCCAGGACCGATACCGGCGTTCATTCAAGACAACAATTTGCACATTTTCAAACTGAAAAAGAAATTGAAAACCCTGAACTTTTAGTCAATCGCTTAAATAAGATTTTACCACAAGATATTTCCATAAAAAATATTTACTATCTTTCTGAAGACGCTCACTCCAGATTTGATGCGGTTTCAAGAAAATATATTTATAGGATAATCCACAAAAAAGACCCTTTTTATAATGACATCGCGGCATTAATCTTTAAGAAACCTGACCTGGAATTACTAAATAAATGCTGTGAAATTTTAAAAAAACATACTGATTTTGAAGCTTTTAGCAAGGTAAAAACCGATGTAAAAACTTTTGATTGCCAAATATTAGAGGCTTTCTGGATATATAATGAAGATATTTTGGAACTTCATATCAAGGCCAACCGGTTTTTAAGAGGAATGGTGAGAGCAATTGTTGGGACTCAGTTATTGGTGGGTTTTGGAAAAATTAGTCTTGAAGATTTTGAGAGGATTATTTTATCAAAAAAACGGGAGAATGCAGGAATGGCTGCAAAAGCATTGGGATTGACCCTTGAAATGGTAAATTATCCCGAAGGATATTTTCAAAATGACATGATAATTAGAAAAATTATAGCTAAAGATATAGAAAAAGTAAAAAGCCTTTTCACTGAATATCAGGAATATCTGGGTATTTCGCTTTGTTTTCAGGACTTTCAGAAGGAACTGGACGAGCTACCAGGCAAATATGCTGAACCGGAAGGTAGTATTTGGATCGCCGAAAAATCGGGAGTTGAAATTGGATGTGTGGCATTGAGAAAAATTGAGGAAGGGGTTTGTGAAATGAAAAGATTATATGTAAAACCTGAATTTCATGGCCTGGGAATCGGAAGAAAACTTATTGAAATTTGTTTGTCAGAAGCAAAATTAAAAGGTTATCAAAAAATGAAACTGGATACACTCAAAAGGCTTGAAATTGCTGTTAATTCATACCAAAAATTTGGCTTTGAACTAACTCAACCCTATAATTATAATCCCGAAGAAGATATTTTGTATTTTGAAAAAGAACTATGACAGCCAAAACAGGTAGAAATATTTATGAAGCCAAAAGCTTGCTCGAAAGAGGAGAAGTGGTAGCTATACCGACTGAAACAGTGTACGGTTTGGCTGGAAATGCTTTGAATCCTGTTGCAGTTTCAAAAATTTTCTATGTAAAAAACCGGCCAACTTTTGATCCATTAATCATTCATGTTTCAGATTTAGATGTCATAAATAAATACACCAGGTCTTTTCCTGAAAAATTTAAAAAACTTGCTCAATTTTTCACTCCGGGACCCCTTACTTTTTTGCTCGAAAAGAAAGAAATAATCCCTGACATAGTAACTAGTGGTCTTTGTAGGGTAGCGGTCAGAGTTCCTGATCATATTTTAACTCTGGAATTACTTAAAAACCTGGATTTTCCGCTGGCAGCTCCAAGTGCCAATCCGTTTGGATATGTTTCACCCACGTCGGCCGGCCATGTTTTTGACCAATTGGGAGACCGTATTCCTTATATTTTGGATGGTGGAAATTGCCGGGTTGGGCTCGAATCGACCATTATTGGCCAGGAAACAGGAAAAACAATAATATATAGAAAAGGAGGGCTCGAAATAGAGAAAATTGAGGATATTTTACAGGAAAAAGTAATTCTTAAAGAACATTCTAGTTCAAATCCGCAGGCTCCCGGAATGCTGGAAAGGCATTATTCTCCCAACAAAAAAATTGAAATATTATCTTCGGCATCGCAGCTCAATAATGATGGAAATATTGGTTTTTTAGGTTTTAATTTACCACAAAACGAAATTGATATTAAAAATCAATTTATTCTAAGCAAAAATGGCGACCTGCAAGAGGCCGCCAGAAATCTGTTTGAAGGTCTGAGATGGTTTGATAAAACCAATCTGGAAAAGATTTTTGTGGAATTAGTACCCGAGCATGGTCTTGGACTTGCCATTAATGACCGGCTAAAGCGGGCAGCAGCCAAGTCTTAATTATCAAAAATCATAATTTCAATTCTTCTGTTTTTGGCTTTATTTTCCTCGGTTTCATTTGGAACCAAAGGCTCAGAAGAACCTTTACCGATAGTTTTTAACCTTTCTGAATTTATGCCTTTATTGAAGAAGTAATTGGCAACCACTTTGGCTCTGAACTCAGAAAGTCTCTGATTGAGTCTTTGGTCATTACCTTCATTATCAGTATGCCCGGCGATTTCCACCTTGACTTTAGGATTATCCTTCAAATATTTCAATAATCCTTCCAGTTTTGATTCAGCACCTGGTACAAGGATAGTTTTACTCTTTTCAAAATTGACTCCCGGGAGCGGATATTTAACACCTTTTTTTATATTTGTTACATCCAATACCGTTTCCACAACTGCAACAGGCTTCTCTTGAATTTTTGGTTCAATCACAGGTTTTTCTTTCGAGATGAGTTTCATAATATAACTCATGCCGGTAGCATCGGCCATTTTCAAGGCAAACATACCGGAATACTCCTGAAAACCAGGAATATTTAGCTTAATTAAATAGGAAATATCGGGTGAAATCTTCGCTGAAAACCCTTCATTTCTTGAAATTAATACCAGTTTTTCTTCTTTTTCAGTCTGTTTATTTATGAGTTTGATTTGTGAAGTCTTTATTTGTTCAGCATTAATTTCTTCACTGAATTTAAAATCAATGTTATAAAATTCCTTAAGTATTTTATATGATAACTCATTTCCATTGGCTTCACGTTTATCGATAGTTTTAACTAACTTTTTGTAAGCTTCCAGATTGGTTTCAACGGTATAAGTATTTGTATTTGACAGCTGAATTTTTGCTGATTCTTTAATTTTTTCTCTAAAAATCTCCTTTTTATTTGCTGAAATTATTACTTCAGGAAAAATCTTTTCTTTCGTAAATTCATCAGTGAATCTCACCAGATATTCATTACTTTCGGTGGAAACAAGACTAATAGATTTCGATTTTTCACCTTTTGAAATTTCTCCTGAGACCGTTTTGTAACCTTTTGCTGTTACTTCAAAAGAATAACTGTTTTTTGAATTTAATTTATCACATAAAATTCACCTTTCACAGCATCGTAAGTTGTTGACACCGGGATTTTATTCTCATCAAATATCCTGATTCTGGGTTCTGAAACAGGTAAAGTGGTTTGAATATCTAATACAGTGATCAAAATGCTTGAAAGTGTATCCAGTTTTTTCTTTAATAAAACCTCCAAAGATTTTTCACCGATTTTAATATTTCCCGTAAAATCGTAGTATCCGGGAGCAGAAACCTCATAGAAGTGTTTTTTATCTTCTTCAAGGTTTACTTTTTTTACATTTTTTGTGGTTGCACCCTGAATCTCAATGGACTTTTCATTAAAAACCTTAACCTGAGCTGCATTAACAGGTGTTCGGTCTTGTAAATCAAGAACAGTTAATATATACTCGTTAGATCCTTTTTCAATCTTAGTGTAAAAAAAGTAGAACCAGCATTCATTGATTTTACTATCAAACTTCCTGATTTATTGATGTATCCGTCTGCTTTACTGATCAGCTGGTAAGAACCCAATTCAGTGGGGTTAAAACCTACAGATTGACTTTCAAAAGATTTAATTGTAGATTTTTTCCCTGTTGGGCTTATTAATTCAAGGTTTGTCGAAATTCGTTTTCCGGTTTCTTCATCATAAACATCTATCAAAAAAGCAGCCGTTGGACTCATACCAAATCTCAGGATTTTGCCCGACAATTTGAAAGGTTGACTTAATTCAATATATCCTTCACTTACTACATTCAATAAATATTTGTCATCCCGATTGGCATCAAATTTTACTGAACCATTGGTCACCGGACCCTGGTAAACCACCTGACCAGTCTCCTGATGTGAAATTCTTACTTTTCCAGACTGCAGTTTTCCATTATTTGATTTATCATAAAGGCTGATTTCCTGTTTCATTCTGTTCTTTTCCAGCTCAATAATCAGCTCAGTTTGGGTTTGTTCCGGCGAAATTCCAAGTTCAACCTCCCGGGTATCATTTAAATACCCATCAGCAGTTGTTAAAAATTTATAAGTCCCTTTTTGTTCATAGAAATAATTGGCTTTGGGATGTTCCTGATCAATTATTTCTTTGGTTTTTTGATTGTGAAAATCAATTTCGATTGTTGAAGCAACAGGATCTTTTGTTTCATTATCAATAGTTAAAATCGTTAAGTTTCCGGAAGGTTTAGGATTCATTCTGAGCTCAATGAAATCTCCATCTGACATATCAGCTGTATCAAATCCTTTTTCTTCAGCATAAAACCCCGTTGCGGACGCTTTAACTCTAATAATTGTTCCGGCCTTGAATTCGTAAAAAGAACGTTTCTTTACAGTTTGAACAGGAATAACTTTACCATCCGGATGAGAACTGACTTTAATCTCATAATTATTGGTAATGGCATCACCAGTCACATCATTAATCAAAACAATGGTGATTCGAATGTTTTCAGCGGGTGAAGCAAAACAAACATTATTAAAAAGCACAAGAAAGAATGCAATAAGAAGCGACATTCTCTTCATTAAAAAACTGTTTATCTTTGTCAAAAAATTAATATCCTATTTAGGTACATGATTTATTCATCAAATTTTTTGCCATGTTTGGCTTTTATGAGCTCTATTTTGAAAGAAAATGATATTTCTATAAATATCGGGGAACAATATCAAAAACAAAGTTATCAAACCAGAGCATATATTCTGGGTCCAAATAAGGTAGATTTTATAAACGTCAACGTAAAAAAAGCCCCAAATCATACACCAATCAAAGATATAAAAATTGATTATAGTCAAAACTGGAATAATGTAGCCTGGAAGACCATTCAAAATACCTATAAAAAAAGCTCCTATTTTGAATATTATGATTATATACTGGAACCCATTTTTTCGAAAAAATCCGAATTTTTAGTCGATATTAATGTCTTTGCTTTAGAAAAAGTATTTCAGATTTTAAAAATAAAACCAAAAATATCGTTAGTAGAATATCCATTTTTGGAATATCAACATGAATTTCTTACTTTTAATGCAAAAAAAAGGCTTGATTTACCCGAAAATTACCTTTCGGTACCATATTATCAGATTTTTGGCAACACTTTTGAACCAAATCTCAGTATAATTGACTTATTATTTTCGAAAGGGCCCGATAGCCTTGAAATTTTAAGAAAATCGGCTTCAAACTAAAAATTGAACATACTTAAACAAAAAACTGTTTAACTTATAAAACATTATTGAATGGAACCCAAATTTTCGCAAAGAGTTAAAGAAGTAATTTCCCTCGCCAGAGAGGAAGCTTTGAGATTGGGGCATGACTACATTGGCACCGAACACCTGATATTAGGAATGATCAGAGAAGGGGAAGGTTTGGGGCTTGAATTAATACAAAAAGCCGGTTTAAATCCCGAAGAACTGCGTACTTCTATTGAAAGTTCGACCAGAGGCACTGCCACCAATACAATTAAAAATCTGGCCAATATTCCTTTGACACGACAGTCAGAGAAAGTTTTGAAAATCACCCACCTGGAAGCCAAAATCTTCAAATCAGATACCATTGGTACTGAGCATTTGCTTTTAGCTGTGTTGAGAGATGACGACAATCTGGGTTGTCAGATTTTGAATCGCTATCGTATCAACTACAAATTAATCAAAGAAATGCTCGAATATCAGTTGACCGGTCAGGAACCCACAATGGATCACCCTGATACCGACGATGATGATAAAACCTACGGTGGAAGCGGTGGATTCTCGAGCCAAAGTCGCGATCCCAAAAGTACCGAAAAATCCAGAACCCCGATTTTAGATAATTTTGGCCGTGATTTAACCAAAATGGCCGAAATTGGCAAACTTGACCCTATAGTTGGCCGTGAAAAAGAAATTGAGCGGGTAGCTCAGATTCTTTCAAGAAGAAAGAAAAACAATCCTATACTTATTGGTGAGCCCGGAGTTGGTAAAACCGCTATAGCAGAAGGACTGGCATTAAGAATTGTTCAGAAAAAAGTTTCAAGAGTTTTATTTGGAAAAAGAGTAGTTACACTTGATCTGGCTTCTTTGGTAGCCGGTACCAAATACCGCGGACAGTTTGAGGAAAGAATGAAAGCTGTGATGCTGGAAATTGAAAAAAATCCTCAGATAATTCTTTTCATCGACGAAGTACACACTATTGTGGGTGCCGGTGGAGCCAGTGGCTCACTTGATGCTTCCAATATGTTTAAACCTGCTCTGGCACGTGGGGATATACAATGTATTGGTGCCACTACGCTGGATGAATATCGTCAATATATAGAGAAAGACGGTGCTTTAGCAAGAAGGTTCCAAATGGTTTTAGTTGATGCTACTTCGGTAGATGAAACCATAGAAATTCTGAACAATATTAAAAATAAATATGAAGACCATCACAATGTGACTTATTCACAAGAAGCGGTTGTGTCAGCAGTTAAATATAGCGAAAGATATATCACTGACCGATTCTTACCAGATAAAGCCATTGATGTAATTGATGAAGTAGGTGCCAGGGTTCATATCAGGAATATTAACGTTCCTCAGGAAGTTTTGGATCTTGAAAATGCAGTTGAAGAAATAAAAGTTGAGAAAAATCGGGTGGTAAAAAGCCAGCGGTACGAAGAGGCTGCCCAATTGCGTGACAGAGAGAAAAAACTTTTGGAACAGCTTGAAAATGCCAAGCAAGCCTGGGAGGAAGAAAGCAAAACTCAGCGTCATGAAGTAACTGAAGACCACGTGGCTGAAGTAATTGCTATGATGACGGGTATTCCTGTTAAAAAAGTAAACATGAATGAGGGCGAAAAAATCCTGAAAATGGGTGATTCGCTTAAAGGCAGAATTGTTGGTCAAGATGCTGCTGTTCAAAAACTTGTAAAAGCAATACAAAGAACCAGGGTAGGCCTAAAAGATCCAAAAAAACCAATCGGAACTTTTATTTTCCTTGGACCAACAGGCGTAGGAAAAACCGAATTGGCAAAGGCCCTGACTGAATATTTGTTCGACAAAGAAGATGCACTCATAAGAATCGATATGAGTGAATACATGGAGAAATTCTCTATCTCAAGATTGGTAGGAGCTCCTCCGGGATACGTAGGATACGAGGAAGGTGGTCAATTAACTGAAAAAGTGAGAAGAAAGCCCTATTCTGTTGTCCTTTTGGATGAAATAGAAAAAGCCCATCCTGACGTATTTAATATCCTTCTTCAGGTTTTGGATGATGGTATCCTTACCGATAGCCTTGGAAGAAGAGTTGATTTCAGAAATACTATTATCATTATGACTTCTAATATCGGAGTCAGAGATTTGAAGGACTTTGGTGCAGGCATTGGTTTTGCAACCAAATCGAGAGTTGAAAATCAGGATGATATGGTAAAAAGTACCATTCAAAATGCCTTGAAAAAAACATTTTCACCTGAATTTTTAAACAGATTGGATGATGTAATTGTCTTTAATTCGCTAAGCAGGGAAGATATACATCAGATTATTGAAATTTCTTTGAAAAAACTTCTTTCAAGAATTACAAGTTTGGGTTATACCATGGAGCTTTCCGAAAAAGCTAAAGATTTCATTGCTGAAAAAGGATATGATCAGCAATATGGTGCAAGACCATTGAATAGAGCGATTCAAAAATATGTAGAAGATCAGTTGGCCGAAGAAATACTCAAAGGAACACTTTCTGAAGGTGACACTATTTTGGTAGATCATGTGGATGGTGAAGAATTGTTGAGCTTCAATAAAAAGCCAAAAGAACAGGCAATCGAACAATAAACCTTTAATACCATAACGGGCACGGAGTTTTTACTTCGTGCTTTTTTTGTTTTATGAAAAAACTTTTTGTTTTTCTAATGATTTTAGGAAGTTTTGGGTTAAGTGCCCAGAAATTATCCGAAAAAGCCCAATTTGGACTGGTTACCATTTCTCCCGGTTCTTCGGACGATGCCATTTATCAGATTTGGGGGCACACCGTCTTACATCTCAATGACCCGGAAAATAATATTAATGAATGCTATGATTACGGTACATTCAGTTTTGATCAGCCAGGGTTTGTGGTAAAATTTCTGAAAGGTACTTTGCCTTATCAAATGGCAAAGTATGATTTTCAGCTTTTTGTAGACCATTACAAAAACAATGAAAACCGCTCCGCCTCAGAGCAAATCTTAAATTTATCGGCAGCTCAAAAACAGGATTTGTATGACTTCCTGATGCACAATTACCTTCCGGAAAACCGGGAATACCGTTACCGTTTTTTCTATTATAATTGTTCTAGCCGAATCAGAGATATTCTTACCCAGGTTTGTAAAGATTCGCTTCAATTTTCGCCCACGCTTCATGCTGACTCAAGTTACAGACAATGGATAAACAAATATGCAGCGGACAAGCAACCATGGACAAATTTGGGCATGCAAATCGCAATTGGTATTCCCTCCGATGAAAAAACGAAAGAATCAGGTGCTATGTTTCTTCCTGACAACCTGGCAATAGGTTTTGATTCTGCGGTAATAGTTCATAATAACGTCAAGCAACCATTTGTTTTGGCAAAAAACCAACTCACCTTTGTTGATGAACCTAAGCTTCCACATGGAATCTTCAGTCCATTTGTGGTTCTAACTTTGTTTTTAATAATCATTACTTTTTTATCATTTTCACAAAAAGTAAAACAGAAATATCTTCAATGGTTTGATTATTCGTTTTTTGGCTTTTTGGGGATTGCCGGATGGTTTTTGATGGGACTTTGGTTTCTAACAGATCACGGAGTTACTGAAAACAACCTGAATGTAATTTGGGCATTTCCTTTGTTTTTTCCGATGATATTTTTCCTGAAAAATAAAAAAATCATCACGCCAATTTTTTACATATATTTGATAATTAACATCATACTTTTAATTTCCTGGAAATTTATTCCTCAGGAATTACCAATAGCCATTATCCCGGTAATATTGACCGCTTTTGTCAGGATTTATTTCAATATCAAAAAATAAAATGGATTTAGAAAAAATTTGTAATGCTGTAATAAAGGTGGCCATAGCTGCTGGAGAATTTATTCAAAAAGAATCAGAAAGTTTTACTTCAGATAAAATTCAATATAAAGACATCAATAATCTGGTATCCTATGTTGATAAAGAAGCTGAAAAGCTGATTGTCAAACAATTATTGGAAATACTGCCGGAGGCTGGTTTTATTACAGAAGAAAATACCATTGATAAGGAAAATAAGGACGGATTAAACTGGATCATAGACCCATTAGACGGCACTTCCAATTTTATCCATGGTTTGCCGCACTATTCTGTTAGCCTGGCTTTGGCACAAGGCAACGACGTGCTGCTGGGTGTGGTTTACCACATAGTGAAAAAGGACATTTACCATGCAATAAAAGGGGGAGGGGCATTTAAGAATCAATCGCCAATAAAAGTAACTCAGAGTCAATCACTTAGCCAGTGTCTTTTTGCCATAGGTTTTCCTTATTTTAAGTTCGATAACATGGAAAAATACATTCATATCCTGGAGTCTTTGATGCAAAAAACGCATGGTTTACGGAGATTTGGATCTGCCGCACTCGATTTGGCATATGTAGCCGAGGGCTATTACGATGGCTTTTTTGAATATAATCTTAACAGTTGGGACATGGCAGCCGGTGTATTACTGGTCAAGGAAGCCGGCGGTGTGGTCACAGACTTTTCGGGTAATGAAAATTACCTTTTTGGAGGTGATGTGATAGCTGGCGGAGCGGTACATCCCGAACTTTTAAAGGAAATCAAACGTTTTTGGTTTATAGATTAATAAAATATGGAAGAGTTAAAATACCCAATCGGAAAATTTGATGCCACAAAAGAATATGACTATGATTCTGCTTTGGCTGCCCTTGATTATCTGAAGGACTTTCCAAAAACATTGCGTGGAATCACCGCCAATATGACTGAAAAACAGCTCGATACCGCTTATCGTCCGGAAGGATGGACGGCAAGACAAGTGGTACACCATATTGCTGATTCTCATGCCAATATGTATATCAGAGTAAAACTTGCTCTTACAGAGGAAAATCCAACTATAAAAGGGTACAATGAAGCCGAATGGGCCAAATTGATGGATTCGAAATTACCTATTGAAGATTCTCTTTTGATCATTGAAGGCTTGCACAACAGACTTTTTCATTTATTAAAAAATGAATCACCTGAAGTATTTGAAAAGACCTTCTATCATAATGGATATCAGCGTACTTATATTCTAAAGAATGTTTTAAATTTATACAAATGGCATTCTCAACATCATTTGGAACACATCAAAATCGCAATAAAAAATGCTTAGATTACTTGAAAACATCGCAATTATCATAATATTTGGAATTGCTATCCAATATATTATCAGTAAACTATGGGGGAAAAAAGGCGACGAAAACAAAAGCTGCAGTACCTGTAGTTCAGGTAGTTGCAATACTTGCCCAACAGCCAACAATTCTAACTGAAAGTAGCCTTTTCTATCATTTCGTGTGATTCTGCATCGCCAAGATAGCGGTCAATAATGTAGTGAATCACATAAATAAGAGGTGTGAGCAAAATAGCCATACCAAATTTATAGATGTAGTTTACACTGCTTACAGCCATAACCTGGGTAAAATCCCATTTTCCAAAAACATAGAAAGCTATAAAAAGCACCACAAAGCTGTCAATCAATTGTGAAACGAGGGTAGAACCGGTTGCCCTAAGCCAAATCATCTTATTTGAAGTTATTTTTCGTAACTTACTAAATACCAGTGCGTCCACCATTTGTCCAATCAAAAATGCCACGATACTTCCCACGATTATTCCCATGCCTTGCCGCAAAATCATACTATAGGCATTATTGATGTTTAATGGAAGTCCTTGATTGTCTAACTTATTGATATCCAACCAAAATGCAGCAGGAGGAAGACCCGAAGCAGCATATAGTACAAAAAAAGCATAAACTATTAAAATAGCAGTGAGGTAAGAAATATATTTTACGCCTTTTACCCCGAAATATTCATTGATAATATCAGAAATAATAAAAACAATGGGCCAATTAAGGGCACCTGCAGTCATATTGAAATCAAGCGTAGAGCCAAAAATCTTTATTCCGGCGGGAGGGAGGCCAAAAACGCTTTCCAGTGAAAAAATTTTCCCTCCAATAATCTCGGCAATGATGGCGTTGGTCAGAAAAATCCCACACAAAACCACAAAAAGAATCTGTTTTTTAGTAAAATTCATATTTTTATTCTTCCATCAATTAGTTCGATAACCCGGTCAGACCTTTCAGCCAAATGTGGATTGTGTGTTACGATAACAAACGAAGATCCGAATTTGTCCCGCAAATCAAAAAATAAACTGTGCAATTCTTCCGCATTTTTGGAGTCCAGATTTCCGCTGGGTTCATCGGCGAAAACATACTGAGGGCTATTAATCAAGGCTCTGGCAACTGCCACCCGCTGCTGTTCTCCACCAGACATTTCCGAGGGCAAATGGTCTTTCCTTTCGGCGATATTCAGGGTTTCCATCAAAACCATGGCTTTTTCCAATGTTTCTTTTTCATTTCTTTTGCCTACCCATGCCGGTAAACAAATATTTTCCAATGCCGTGAGCTCAGCCATGAGGTTATGAAACTGAAAAATAAAGCCGATTTTGCTGTTTCTTACCTTTGACAATTCCTTTGAATTTAAACCGCTCAACTCTATTTTATCCAAAAAAACTTTTCCAGAATCCGCCTTATCCAATGTACCCAAAATATGCAAAAGTGTGCTTTTCCCTGCCCCTGAGGCTCCAACTATCGAAACGATTTCGGAAGGTGATATTTTTAAGGAAATGTCTTTCAAAACCTCCAATGAGCCGTATTTTTTATTGATATTTTGAGCTTCGAGCATATTTCTGTTTTAAATTTTAACGCAAAAAAAAGGATATTTGTTTAATTATACTTTTATAAAAACTAATTATTTGCTAATTTGGCAAAAAATTAGAAAAGTTCAATTTTTATTTAACAATTTATGAATATTCACGAGTACCAAGGTAAAGAAATTTTATCGAAATATGGTGTAAGAGTTCAACAAGGAATCGTTGCCTCTGCGGTAGAAGAAGCCGTGGCGGGTTATCAGCAAATCGCTGAAAGGACTAATTCTAAATTTGCGGTTGTGAAGTCGCAAATCCATGCCGGTGGTAGAGGAAAAGGAAAAATAGTAGGTACCGAGCAAAGAGGTGTGGCCCTGGCCAAGTCCGCTGATGATGCCAAAACCATCGCTACCAATCTGCTAGGCAATACGCTTGTGACTATTCAGACCGGTGATGAAGGAAAAGTAGTAAATAAAGTTTTGATTGCCGAAGACGTATATTATCCGGGTGCTTCTGAGCCTAAAGAATACTATGTATCGATATTGCTTGACAGAGGCAGAGCCTGCAATGTGATCATGGCTTCGACAGAAGGCGGGATGGACATTGAGGAAGTAGCTGAGCATACACCTGAGAAAATCATTAAAGAGTGGATCGACCCGAGAGTGGGCTTCCAGGGCTTTCAGGCTCGTAAAGTAGCCTATAAACTGGGCTTGAGCGGTGCAGCTCACAAAGAGATGGTGGCATTCCTTACCGCTCTTTACAAAGCTTATGAAGACACTGACTCGGCAATGTTTGAGATCAACCCGGTTTTGAAAACTTCTGACGACAAAATATTAGCTGTAGATGCCAAAGTTAACCTTGACGACAACGCTTTGTTCCGCCATCCTGATCTTGCGGCATTGAGAGACAAAGCCGAGGAAGATCCTATGGAAGTTGAGGCCTCAGAAAGTGACCTTAACTATGTGAAGCTGGACGGAAACGTAGGTTGTATGGTAAACGGAGCCGGATTGGCAATGGCTACTATGGATATCATCAAGCTCAAAGGCGGTGACCCTGCCAACTTCCTGGATGTAGGTGGTGGTGCCAATGCCAAGACGGTAGAAGCCGGTTTCAGATTGATATTGAAAGACCCGAACGTAAAGGCTATATTTGTTAACATTTTTGGCGGTATTGTACGTTGCGATAGAGTGGCTGCCGGTATAGTAGAAGCCTACAAAACCATTGGTGACATTCCGGTGCCGATTATCGTGAGACTACAAGGTACCAATGCCGAAGAAGGAGCCAAAATTATTAACGAATCAGGCCTGAAAGTGTACTCAGCCGTATTGCTCAAAGACGCTGCCGACTTGATTACCAAGGTGTTGGCGTAAGAAATATTTAATATTAGTTTTGAAAAACGACCTCGGGAGGGGTCGTTTTTTTTTTGTCCATATTTTCCAACCTTTTGTTAAAATTTGATATAAGGTGGGAAAATATTAAAATTATTGGGTCACAAAAGCTTAAAAACCACCATGAGATGTTTGCAAGTAAGCTGCGAATATGCTGCCAAAGCGGTCAAAAACTTATTTGATGATGATTAAAAGGGAAGTTTATAAGGATTTGGGGAAACCAACAATCGCTTTAATTGATGAACAGAGTAAAATCTGTTGTTAATTTTATATCCCAATTTAGAGTTTTTGAATAATGCTTTTTTCAGTTTAAAATCAGATTCAGCTGACTTTTTAAAATAAAGACGATTGTAAGAATCAAGATAATGCCTTTCAAAATTTTCTATTTGAAAGATTTGATTTTTAGTATTTTCTCTCATATATTGCGAAATATAAATAAAACAACATAACAATGCAAAAATACTATTATTCCATTGATTGTCAACATCAAAGAGGGTATTAGTGGATACGTATTTTATATGTTGGAAATTTTTTAGAAACCAATAATTAAATAATATAATTTTTACATTTTATGATTGATTTACTTTTAAATAATCCATTATTAATAATGATATTAATTTTAGTAATTTGGTTTGTTTCTAAATATTGGTACGAGAATAGGATGTCTTTAATGGCTGACAATAAGTCGAGAATGAGTTTTCAAAATATTTTAAGTAATTTTGAATTAGATTTTTCTGAAAAACAAAATTTTCTCCAATCAATTTTATACACAATTCTTTCTGGTTTTGCAGCTTTTATTAGTTTATTAATTCCATTTTCGCTTTTAAACTGGATTTTTGATAGCAATTCATTAATTAATGAAATATTTATACTACTTGTAGCTGGTTTTAGTATTTTTGGTTTAGAATTAATATAAGTCGGAATAGATTTTTAGCTAAAATTAATAGAACAAATGGGGTTAGACTTAGAAAAATACAAGATGATTTAAATATTTGGGAAAGCAAATTGTGGAAAAAAGTAAAACATTTGGAATCCGAAATTTCGAAAATAAATAAAGTAGCTTCAGAAAATAAATTTACCGATTTAACAGTAAACAAGCTCAATAAAGAGGTTTCAACTAATGAACTTCATATTGCAAATTTAAAAAAGTCATTGAATGAAATAAGGGAAATTAGTGATAGAATTAAAGAAGTTTTTAATTGGGATTATTGGTTGAGAAAAAAAATTGAAGAAAATTTAGAACCAGATGAAATAAACGAATTTAGGAATCGTACAAATACTCAAAATATTTATAATGAGTTTTTTTTCGATTCCCCATTGGATTATGTAGGTTATAGAAATAAGAAGTATTCTGAAATTATTTCTAATATAAGGTTTTTAAATAGAGATATAGAAAAATTTATGCAAACATACAGTTATAGTAAAATAGTAAGTGACTATTTTAATTTACTTGATTCTCTGAAATCCAGCACCAACATAAAGCTATAAGTAAAGAGAGAAAATCTTTTTTCAATTTGGTACTTTCTGGCGACGAAAGGGTCTTTTGGGCTTGGCTTTTCTCCAATTTGAAGCATTTTTGCAAACAGTAACTTTGCGAGGTTTATTCAAAGGGTCTTCCACCTGTTTGGCAACATTCACTCAGAGTAAAATTTGGCGTGCAAATTTGGTTTTCAGCAGTAAATATCTTAGCTTTATATTACAGCTTGTGTGCCGTCTTGGGACGGCAAAAATGAGCTGTAATTTTCCTTATTTTGGCGTTCCAACATATGCATTAAGAAAAAGTAAGTAACTGTAAATCAATAAATTAACTTAAAATCTAACCATCTCAATGCTTTTGGTTGGAAAAATAAAATAAATATGGATATTTTCTTATACAATAGTTTTTTGAATATAATTTTTGGGCTTATTTTGATAATGTTTGCAACTTTTTTGCTATCTCCATTTTTTTTATTTAGAGAAGAGAACAAGAGTACAATTATATATATGCTGGTCGGAACTTTCGGATTTATTCTATTTTTTGCAGTTTTGAGTTCCATTCTAAGGAATGTATCATTCTTCAATGATTTATATAAATATTTTGACACTTATTTTAATCTTATTAAAAATTTTCCATTCAAGGCAATTGCTTACTTATTAGGATTCTATATTTCATTCTCCTTATTCGTTGGATTCGTTGTAATGCCAATCGTTAATTTTCCAAAAAATTCAGAAAATTGGGATAAAATATTACCACAATTTGGTGGTTCAAAATATAAGTTTGTTAATATTTTAGGTCTTGTTGGTATTTCAATTCTTTATTGTTGGTGTATTGTTATCTTTGCATAACTTATTATATTGTCGTTTAATGCAATTATTGGCAACAACTCAACAAATTAAAAGCTTTTTTTAGTAATTTGACTGTTTTTCTCAAGTACATAGTCACTGCCGACGTGAAATTAGAGCCGTTTTCAAAGTGTTTACTCTCGATAGCTTCTACGTTTTTGGGGCTTCTGTACTTATCATTTTCGGCTACGTGAGATTAGAGCAATTTGCTTAGTTTTTTTTCGCAAAAACCTCTCTGATTATACTACGTTTTTTATATCTTTGTATTTGTTGGTGCTTGGCGACACTTGGAAAGAAGAGCAGTCAAAGGATCGAAAGTCCAACTTGGGCAAGCAAGTAAAAGTTTGATAATCAACTAATTAACTCAAAGTTCGCTCTGAAATCATCTTGCTTGCGAGCGTTGGAAATGGAACAAAAACAGATATGTATATGTACAGAGTTTTAACTTTTATAGCAATAATAATTTGCACAACATCATGTTTTAAAAACTCAAATCAAGATACAGATAAACTTATTAATTTAGTTTCAGAATTGAAGGCAAAAGTTGATTCGTTGCAGTATAATAGTTTGAAAAAACGAGACAATAAATATTTGAATATTGAAAATCCAAATGGTCGTATTTATGGGCATTGCCTTGTTAGTAATGACAATAGTGAGATTACTATCCTATACGACAGAATTCCTTATCAAGATAGAAAATATCAATTTGTAATGTATTTTTCTGTTTTTAATCGACCCTTCCATTATACATATCACTCCGAAGTTAATTTAGATGATTCTGAAATTCATTTCACAACTGCTGATAGCGGTCAAAAAGATGCTGGTTCAACTATTTACCGTGAGAATACTGAAACTGTTAGAGTTAACAAAAAGTTTAAAATTGTCAAATTAGCAAATGGGTATAATGAAATAAAAATTCCTATTAGTTTTTTTGATTGGAAATTACCTGAAAGAGTTTGGATTTATGATTGGAAAACAAATGATAATTAGATACCTTAACATATTGGATTGAAATAGTTTGACAATTTTCCTTAAATAATTCATTCATACATCGGCATTTTCATACTAAATTCAGCCCTTTGACTCTACTTTTTAAGTTGGTGCGTGAAGTTGGACTGTCGATGTTTTCAAACGCTTATTCAGCAATATTTCAAACTCATAGGCTCGGTCAACATTTGATTAGCGTGGTATTCACTTAAATTTCACTTCGAAAAATAAATTCTTTTGCTATTCAATTTTTTTTTTCAGAACTTGGTATGCAGATTTGGTCAGCGACAGGAAGAATGAGCAGTTTCTACGCATCTTTTTAGTCCTTAGTACTTTTATATCTTGGGGACACTCTGAAAGCGTAGCACTCAAAAATCCGAAATTCCAACGCTAATTATGGCGTAAACGCTTGATATTTAATAAATTAACTCAAATTTCAGACCCCAGCATCGCCATAATGGTCGTTGGAATATGTTTTCTCCATAAAATTTAATTTCTTCAAAATTACTTGTGTTTTTCATTATTTGTACTTTTATTTGTACAAATAATCGTACAAACATGATAACAGCAAATATCTCTGACTTTAGAAAAGATATTAAATCATACCTTGATAAAGTAGTCCAAAACTTTGAAACTTTAATCATCAATCGAGGCAAAGACGAGGGAATTGTCGTTATGTCCTTAGAAGAATACAATTCACTAATGGCTACTAATCACGAATTATCTTCTCGAAAAAATGAAAGTAGATTAGATTCTGCTATTGAAAAATTCAAGAATGGTAAATCATTTAAAAAAGACTTAATTGAGGCTTAATTTTATGAAATACGTTTTTGTAGATGAATCTTGGGAAGATTATATTTATTGGCAAAATACAGATAAAAAGAAGCTTAAAAGAATTAATGAACTTTTGAAAGATATTTCAAGAAATCCTTTTGATGGAATTGGGAAACCTGAACCATTAAAATACAAATATTCTGGTTTTTGGTCAAGAAGAATTGATGATGAACATCGCTTAATTTACAGATATGAAAATGAGGAAATTCATATTTTAAAATGTCGATTTCATTATGATTAATAGTTGTTATGATTATTTGCAGTCTATATTGTTCCTCAGGACAATCTCAAAGCAAGATAAAGAGGATTTGTAATTCGAAAACTTAAATTTTCTAGATAAAAATTTGAAACAATCCGATAAAAAATAACCCCACCGCCAGATAAACCTTCTACCTTTAGCCCGGCAATACTGCCAATATCGCTCTTTAATGGTTTTTGGGTAATGGAAAAGGTCTTTGATGCTCTCGTGGATGCGTATTTGGTTGACAAAGTGGGTATTTCGGAGAATTTCCTGAGCCTGGCTCTTTCCAAAAATCTTAGAGAGAACTTGTTAGAACTTTTCAAGAATAAAAAACTACTGGAAGCCAAAACAGGGTTGGGGCAAGAAGCCAACAAAAATGACCGTGTGCGGTCCGACAAAATCTTTTGGCTGGATAGAACCCATGAAAATCAACACGAAAACGCTTTCTTTGACCTCATGGATACCTTTGTGCTTTTTCTCAATAAAACCTGCTACACGGGCATTACGGGCTATGAGTTTCATTATGCACTCTACGAAAAGGGAAGTTTTTACCAAAAACATTTTGACCAGTTTAGGAGCAATTCCAGCCGTCAATACACCATGATTTTTTATCTGAACGAAAACTGGCTGCCGGGTGATGGGGGAGAGCTGTGCATTTATAAAGACGAAATACCTGAAAACATCAGTCCCGACAACGGTAAATGCATTTTCTTTAAAAGTAGCGAGCTGGAACATGAAGTGTTGCTCAGCCATAAACCCAGAATGAGTGTAACGG
This sequence comes from Cytophagaceae bacterium, assembly GCA_016722655.1. Lineage (NCBI taxonomy): Bacteria > Pseudomonadati > Bacteroidota > Cytophagia > Cytophagales > Cytophagaceae > Cytophagaceae bacterium. Next base: position 232,448 of record JADKIR010000005.1, on the reverse strand, counting down.
GCTGGTTGAGGATTGATTAAGATTTTAGATAGGAAAATTATTCATTTTGAAATTTAGACTTGAAAAGAACAAAAAAATAGATTTTTACAAAATCAAATACCTAAATAAGTTAAGCCCTAGATAACCCTTTTGAAAATAAGAAAATTTGTAATATTTTTCCCCAAATGGTTACCAAAAAACACTTAAAAAGTTGAAAAATAGCTAAAATAATGGATTTTCATACTAAATTTGAAGCTTAATAAAACAACTATCAAAATGAAAAAACAAATCACAATTTTCTCCTTTTTCGCATTAATCATTTGTTCAAATCTTGCATTTTCTCAGTTATCATTTGGCGTACACACAGGTTATGGTACCAAAAGTGCTTATTTAGGGTATAAAAACAAAACTCATTTTATGCCATATTTTAGCCTTCAAATGGCCAATTTAAGAGCAAATACGGAGTTTGAAGATGAAAACGAACTAGTCAAAATTGGTATTGTAATGCCTACAATCGGTACTAAATACTATCTCAAAGACAACGGTAAACTTAAACCTTATTTTGACTTAACGATTTCAAAGCCAGTTTTTTATATTAAACCAGTCGAAGAAATTGAAAATCTAAAACTTTTGGCCGGAAGCCTGGGTTTTGGCACTGAATACTTTCTTGATCCACAGTTTAGTATTGGTGGGGAGTTTGGATTAAATATTCTAAATGCCAGATATATAGAGTCATACGAAGATTTTGATTACAACAATTACACTTCTGTAGAAAAAGAGGATAAGTACAAATTCACCTCAAATCCGACCTACGGCAGAATTTCTGTTAATTTCTATTTCGAGAAAAGGAAATAATTACAAAATAATATGCAAAAGGGCATTTTCTTGATTTGAAAAGGCTTTTTTATTTTTAATAATATCGGAAAAAATGGTTTCTCTATTAATTAGAAAATTTATAATTTATTCTAAATTTGAAAAGTCTTTTCAAATAAACAAATTTGTAATTTGAATTTAGGTAAAAAACAAAGTTCCTTGACAAGGATGTTTTAATACCTTAAAATATTACCATCAAATGAATTCAAAATTGAAACTTAAATAAATATCCAATGAAAAAAATTGCACTTTTAATCGCTACACTGATTATTTATTCAAAATCATATTCACAAATCATTTCTAAATATGGAAGTAATAATATTGTTTATTCAGAGCCAAATAAAGTAACTTCATGCATCTACAATGTAGGAAATGCAGATCAAAACGCTTCAAAAATTTATGGAGTCTATAATGAAATGAATGCAACCAGTAACTATGAGGTTATTGGAGTTTATAATAAAATTATTAAATCTGAAGGATTCAATAATGCTTATGGCACTTATAATTCTATACATTCAGCTTCTGGTCTTTCTTATGGCACATCAAACTATGTTTCAAATTCGAGTAATGGATATACTGCAACAGGATCTTCAAATTTGGGAACTCATGATGGACCATTTGGTGCAGCCTATGGGGTTATTGGAGCAGCTAATGGCACATCAAATTCAGAAAAATTTGGTGTTTTTGGATATGCTGTAATGGGCAATGGAACAAAATACGCTATATATGGTGATGCGGGAGGTGGAAATAATTTATATGCTGGATATTTTAATGGGGCAGTTAATGTAACAGGTAATATTTCCAAAGGAGGGGGGAGTTTTAAAATTGACCATCCTTCTGATCCAGAAAATAAATTTCTTTATCACAGCTTTGTGGAAAGTCCTGATATGAAAAATATATATGACGGGGTCACTATTACCGATGATAATGGAAACGCTACTGTGGAATTACCTAGTTATTTTGAAGACCTCAACAAAGATTTTCGCTATCAATTAACTACCATTGGTTCATTTTCGCAGGCTATTATTTCGGAAGAGATTGTAAAAAATTCATTTAGTATAAAAACTGACAAACCCAATATTAAAGTTAGTTGGCAGGTAACAGGAATAAGACACGACGCATTTGCCGAGCAAAACAGAATAATTACTGAAGTAGAGAAAAACTCAAATGAAAAGGGTAAATTTTTACATCCAGAGGCATTTAAAAAAACTAGCAATATGGGAATTATTCAAAATCAATACATTGATAATTTAATAAACCATAAAATAGACTAGAAATTGGAAAGCAAGAAATTTATCCGGATGAAAAAGGCATAAAAAATATTTATTTAAAAGAAGTATTGAATTATCCTTTATCTATTTATTTTTAAATGTTTTAGAATGCTTGACTAAATATAATTACATAAAGAAATGATTTTAAAATATTTAAAATACTTTTAATTTACTTTTTATTTGAAATTCAAACCCGACAATTTTATTCTCGCCCTCATTGTTGTAGTGACCTTGGCTTACTTTTTCCCCAATTTTGGCACAAAAGAAAGCGGTTTCCCAATAGATTCAGTGGCGAGCCTGGGCGTGGCTTTGATATTCTTTTTTTATGGGCTCAAACTCAGCCCTGAAAAACTAAAGTCCGGCTTGAAAAACTGGAAATTGCATGTTTTAGTACAATTATCTACTTTTTTGCTATTTCCAATCATCATATTATTGTTCAGGCCATTAGCTCAAAATGAGCATTTTCAAAATATCTGGCTTGGATTTTTGTTTTTAGCGGCGTTGCCTTCCACTGTGTCTTCGTCTGTGGTGATGGTTTCATTGGCAAAAGGAAATGTGCCCACTGCCATTTTTAATGCCAGTATATCGGGACTCATCGGCATTTTGATTACACCTGTCTGGATGGGATTTTTCATCAAACAATCGGGCAATGAGTATGAATTAAGCGGTATTTACCTCAAATTGCTTTTTGAAATCCTTCTTCCGGTTGTTTTGGGATTGAGCCTTCAAAAATTCCTTGGAAAATACGCTCAAAAATATTCTGCTTATTTGACCACCTTTGACAAATCAGTGATTCTGTTGATTATTTATAAAAGTTTTGCAGTTTCGTTTTCCACCGGTGTATTTAGCTCTGTAAAAATTAAAGATTTGATATTTATTTCTGTGGCTACTTTTATTCTCTTTTTTGTAGTCTATTTTGTTACCGGTTTATTATCTAAGTCGCTAAATTTCAACAGGGAAGACCAAATAACCGCTCAGTTTTGCGGAACCAAAAAATCACTGGTACATGGCACCGTTTTTTCAAAAATCCTTTTTCCAGCCAGCATGCCATTGGGCATTATTTTATTACCATTGATGATATTTCATGCGTTTCAGCTGTTTGTGGTAAGCATAATTGCAACAGAAATGGGTAAAAAGAAATAAATTAATCCAAAATTTGCTCTTTCAATAGCTCAGAATGCGATCGGCTGATTCTATGGCCTGCTTCGGGGATAAAAATTGCTTTCACACTTCAAAATGTTCCTTTTGTCATAGGAGTACGAGAGTGCGAACTTTGGGAGGGAATCTCAGTCGATGCTAAATAAGGAGGATTTGTTATCCAAAAACGAAAATTTGCTTGATAAATATTTGAAAAAATTCAATTATTTGTTAAAAAAATATTGCAAAAAGAAAAATCTGGATTCAAATGATCAAATAATCTCCGCTTGTCTTAATCAAATCAATTCTGTAGGCAAATAGCGTAACTAAATTTTATTATATTGCGGTGAATTTATAGTCCCCTTATGAGAATTCTGATAGCCGACGATCATCAATTTATTCTAGAAAGTATTGAGATATTGTTGTCCACAATTCCTGATTTTGAGGTAGTTGCCATGCACAATAATGCAAAAGACTTGTTGCGGTCCTTGGAGTTATATACTGACATTGACCTTGTGATGACTGACTACAATATGCCCGAAATGAATGGCATAGAACTTACCTATCAAATACGTCAGAAGTTTCCGCAAGTCAAAGTGATGTTATTAACGGTGTCAGAGGAAGTTCAAACTATTCAGGAGGCTTTTCAGGCTGGAGTTGCTGGTTATGTTATGAAAAAGGCCGGTAAAGATGAATTTGAAAAAGCATTGAAAGTTATTGCCTCGGGACAAAAGTACTATAGCGAGTCTGTGGTTTTTGAGCTTTTGAATAGAGACAAAAAAATTTCTGATTTGGTGAGAGATACCTTAAAAGATGACCTAGCCAATCTCTCAGGACGAGAAATCGAAATCATCAAACTTATTGCCGAAGAGAATTCTACAAACGTAATAGCTGAGAAGTTGTTTTTAAGTCCTGCCACAGTGGAGACGCACCGCCATAATATTTTGAAGAAATTAGGTATAAAAAATGTAGTGGGATTAGTGAAATTTGCAATAAAAAATGGGCTGATTTGAAGGAATGCTTATATAGGGATTACTATCTCTACACTTAGGCCTGCTTTGTTAATAAAGTCTATTTTTCCTTTCAAAGAAGCTACTCTAGACCTCAAATTGGGCATTCCCATGCCATTTTTCTCGGATTTTTCAGATAAACCTATTCCGTTGTCCGAAATTTTCATAATCAAATTAGTCCTGTTTTCTTCAAGTATAACAGCGGCCTCGGTGGCTTGCGAATGTTTGAGGATATTGTTGGAAACCTCCAGGAGAATACTGAAAATTTCATATTCGATTTTAATATCAAATCGACCAAAATTTTCGGATGTTTCGTTTTTGAAATGTGTTTTTCCAAGTGAATTTAACTCCACCAAGAGTTTTTGTATGGCTACTTTTAATCCTTTGGTTTCGAGTTCTTCAGGCAGCAAATTGTGCGAAATTAGTCGTACGTCAGTATAAACTTCGGCCAAGGCATTAATCGTCGAATAGTAAATATTATCCTGCTTTTCGGTCTCAAACTTAGGTTGTATAGATTCCAACCTCCAACGAATACCGGATATTTTGGCAGAAAGATTATCGTGAAGTTCTTGTGCAACTCGTTTACGTTCTATGGTTTGTCCTTTCAGTAAAGCTTCTTTTATTTCTCCGTTTTTTGCCCGGAGTTTTCGGTTATTGGTAAAAATATAAAAACTAAATCCAAAGCCAGTGAGTAGGCTTATAATGAGTGCGTTACGAATAAAATTGTTTTTGTTTGCTTCGGATTGTAGTTTTTCGTTCTCGAGGGTTTTTATTTGATTTTCTTTTTTTGTTAAATAAAAATCAGCCTGAATTTTACTGTTTTTCTGTAGAGCTAAGGAGTCTTCTTTTCTTTTAAAAATCTTGAGGTAATTTATTTCTTTTTCTTTAGAGATTTTTTCATTCAAAAGGTTCTGAAATTCGAGCTTTTGAATGGCAGATTCTTTACTGGCGAGGTCATAGTCGGCATATATTTTTTGGGTTTTCTCAGTAGCAAGTGAATCTTCATGTGCTTTATATTTTTCTAAAAATTCTAGTGCTTTCTCTTTATTATTTTTGAATTTATAAAACCCATATAAGTAACCCTCAGCTATTGAAATAAACTTCTTTACTCCAAATTTTTTGGAATATTCGTAAGATTTCTCGAGGAATTCCTGACTTTTAGTAAAGTTTAATTTAAGTGCTTCGTGCTCGGCTTTAAATCTATAAATAGATAATAAACTGTAGTAATCTTGCTGCTCCTCAGCCAATCGGAGCGTTATTTCGGAGTAGGTTAGGGCGTTTTTTCTATCAAGTAACACATTGTAAGTAGTTGAAAGCATGCCATATATAATATTTTTGGTTAAATATTCTACATGGGCTTCTTGGCTGAGTTTTTCGGCTGATTTTAAATCACATAAAGCCTGTTTATAATTTCCCGAAGTATTCCAAAAATTGGCTTGATATACCAATCCAAGACATAGAATTTCATTATTTTTGGCCCTTACTCCCAAGCCGTATATTTCCTTGGAAATAGCCATGCCTTTTTTCAGAAACTCATTTTTACTGACAGCAATATTTTGAATATTCCATAACATAGTGGAGGCTATTCTAACTTTTGCCATTGCCAAAGCTTCATAGTTCCTTGTTTTTTCGAGTAAATCTTTCGCCCTCAGTGCATAAGTCAAACCTCTTGAAAAGTCGTTTTCAAAATACGCAATGTAATATGATTTGTTCATTAAAAACATTCCTTCACCTGTTTTCCATTTGGTTTTTTTGGAAAGGATTTCTAAAGAATCTAACCTCGATTTTGAGTGTTTCTCATGGAAATAAATAGAATAATAGGAATATCTCCACATTGAAGTAAGCAACAATGTATCTCTGCTAAATGAGGCAGGCATTTTGGTTACCTTTTTTACCTCTTTGGCCAAACTATCCATAATGGGTCTACCTGCCAGAGCATTAATCGAAAGAAGAACTAAAAAAAGCAGGGGTATTTTTTTCATTCAGATGTAATATAAACTTCTGAAATAAAGATAAAAAGCAGTTATTTCCTAAAATATCCGATAAAATACAGGAATACCTGTAGAGCTTCTCTCGAAAAATACAAGAATACGTGGATTGATTGGGTTTAGGGAAGTGAGCAAATTTGTATAAATTATTTTGCCTATGAAAAAAGTAATATTCCAAGTATTTGTGTCATTGATATTTTTAAGCTGTAAAGAGGAAATTACTGTCGTTCCTGAAAGCAAAACAGACCTATTGACCAAACAAAAATGGAACATTTATAAATATACTATTGGTACTCCGAACACACCTACTCGAAGTATTTCACAGTTGGCCAGCGAAAAAAATAACGGCAAATATTACGCTGATTTTTCATTTGCATATTCTATATATAAAAAAGATGGCAATTTAACAGTATTAAACACATCCAATGAGTTGGTCGATTATAAATGGAAATTTATAAATGAAACGCAAATAGAAACAACCAGAGTGCAAAATGGCAATTCCCAGATTGATGATATAATAGAGTTAAGTGAAACTAGACTTGTGTTAAAAACTACACTAAAAAAAGGCGTGACCCCAAATGATCGGTGGAATTCGGTAGCAGCAGATCTTCGTTCGCATGGCTTTGGGGTTGGTTTTACTGAGGTTTATATTATTGAAGAATTTACGGCCGAAAGATAGTTTAAGGTTTTTTTTAGGGGAAAAGATATTTTTTCTGGCAAGTTTGGATATCAAATATGAATGAAATTTTGAAAATATTTTTGTAAAAATATAACCATGAAAACACCAGAAATAGCAATAGGAGGAAGAAAGAAAGTTTTGCCAAGCGAGGTAATTTTGTTTGAAGCTGAAATCAATTACACCAGGCTGCATTTGAGTAATGGTCAATACTTATTTGTAGCTACCACTTTAAAAAAACTCGAAAAAAGCTTCTCTTCTTTCAGATTTATTTATAGAACCCACAAAGGTTTTATGATAAATCTGAATTTTGTACAAAGTCATGATAGTAATGAAGTTACGCTAAAAAATAACAGAAAGATATTGGTTTCAAGAAGGCGGAAAGAATTGTTTTTGAAGAATTTGGGAGAGATGAATTTTAAAGTTTAAAAATGAAAAGGTTAATTTTTATTTATTTGTCTTTTTGCTTTTCAACATTTGCTCAAAATGTAGAACTCGTAAAAGATATCAAAACAACAGGTTCCGAAATAAATAGTTTTGGAGTTTCTGGAAATAGTATTTATTATTTGGTACCTGAACTAGACTATGAATTGTGGAAGAATGATGGGACTGTTGGAGGAAATACAAGGCTTAGTAATCCTATTCCGATGGGTGGCCAATTTGTCAGAGGGTTAATGGAGCATTTTAAAGATGCCAATGGAAATGTGTTCTTTAAAAATATATTTTACAGTCCTGAAAAGTGGGAGCTTTGGAAATCTAATGGAACATTTGGAAGCCTTTCTTTACTAAAAACATTCAATGATACCAGTAAATCTAAACTGTATGATTTAGGGTCTTCTGTTTTTTTTGCAAGCAATGATAATGTTTCGGTTGGAAATGAACTTTGGAAAAGTGATGGAACAAGCCTAGGAACCGCATTGTTTAAAGATGTCTTTTTAGGTGCATCTTCTTCTAATCCTGTTTTATTGGAAAAGCTGAATAATCAACTCTATTTTACAGCTTTGGGTACAAATGGCCTAGATTTATGGAAAACAGATGGAACTTTGGCCAACACAGTTTTTGTGAAAAATCTTTCAAGCAATAGTAATTATCTAGCTCAAGAAAATGCAATTGTCGTAAATGGATTATTGTATTTTACAGTAAATACTGGTGCTTCAAATCAAGAAATATGGTCAACTGATGGATCCTCTTTAAACACTATTAAAGTAGCTTCATTTTGTAAAGATGTACTGTTTGTAAATTACCAAAATCAACTTTATTATACCACCACAATATCGAATGGCAATAGCGACCTCTGGAAAAGCAATGGAACTCTTACAGGTACGAGTTTAATTTCCAGCTTCAATTATCGAGTTATCGAATCTGAGGTTTCGATGAGTAAAATTTTTTTGGCAGCGGCTGACAATGTAAACTTTATTTTTCAACTTAGAACCAGTGATGGAACAGTTGGAAATGATTTATTGGTAAAAGAATTTGATTCGGGAAGTACATATTTTGCTAATTTGACAGATGTTAATAATACGCTATATTTTACAATAAATGATGTTACAAACGGAGAAGAAGTATATGTAAGCGATGGAACAGAGCTAGGAACTGTGCTTTTGAAAGATATTGCAACAGGTTTGGATTTTCTTGATGACCCTGCATCTTCATACCCAAACATGCTTACGAAAGTTAATAATTCTTTGTACTTTTTAGCTAGCGAAAACTCGATAGAAAAATTGTTTAAAAGCAATGGTACAACTATTGGTACTGAAACTTTTTCTATTTTCAATGGTAGTTCATTGCCATATCAGCTAATTAATTTTAACAACAACATTGCTTTCACTGCACGTAATGACATCCATCAACAAGAACTTTGGACTAGTGATGGCTCTACTACAGGTACAGCTTTAGTAAAAGACATTAATAATCTCAATACTTCAGATTTTTATTCGAAGTTTACGGTTTGCAACAACCTCTTGTTTTTTGCTGTTGGATCAGAAATTTGGCGGTCCGATGGTACTTTGGTTGGCACTTTCCTTTTAAATGGTCCTACACCCAATTTTGAAGGAAATTTAGATTGCAGTTGTTTAGGAAACACTTTGGTTTTTGCAGGAAAAGACGCCAATGGAACCGAGCTTTGGAAAACAGATGGTTCGAACCCTAATACTGTACTATTAAAAGATATATTAGCTGGCTCTAACAGTTCTATTCCTACCAATTTTATTACAATCAATGGAGTTATTTATTTCGGAGTTTATGGCACAGGTGGTGCCAAAGAACTTTGGAAAACTGACGGAACAGCTTCAGGGACAGTTATGGTTAAAAGCTTCGGTCTGGTATTTTTAGATTTCCTTGACACATTTACTCCTTTTGGATCAATATTATATTTTAGGGTCGGAAATCAGTTATGGAAAAGTGATGGAACAGAGGTTGGTACAGTATTATTAAAATCTTTCAATTCATTGAATTCTCTTTTTAAAGTTGTAAACGGGATTCTTTATTTCGGAGCAAATTTTAACAATCAATATGGCCTTTGGAAAAGTGATGGTACGGTGGGCGGCACAATATCTGTAAAAAACATGAGCTATACACTTCAAAACTTTGCTGAACTCAATGGAAACCTTTTTTTTAGTTTGTATGAGTCTGCCACTGGCTCTGAACTATGGAAATCTGATGGCACTTTAATAGGAACCGTTATGGTTAAAGATATTAATCCTATAACTGGAGCGAGTGGAATAGATAGTAATTCTCCTAATCCCATTTACAACTTTGACGGGGCTTTATATTTTTCAGCCAATGATGGTGTAAATGGCACAGAGCTATGGAAAAGTGATGGAACCAATGCTGGTACTGCTCTTTTCGCAGATATTAATCCTGTTGGAAATTCAAACCCTAAGTATCTTGTTAAAATGGGAACCTACATTTATTTCCAAGCAAAATCTACTACCCTGGGTAAAGAACTTTATAGAATTAACCTAGTTAATGGCATCTTCGAATCCATTACTACTGGAAATTGGAATACTGGAAGCACATGGATATCGCCGACAAATACTCTTTTGCCATCTGCATCTTCTGCTACAAAAATTAATTCTACACACATAGTAACCATCCCCAACACTGGCAACGAAGTAAAAACCATTCAAATGAATGGAGGAGTGATTAATCTAAATGGTGGCACTTTGGAAATAAAAAATCAATGAGAAAACTATTGTACCTATTAATTTTTCTGAGCCACTTAGTAGATGCTCAAATTCCTGATTTAGTAAAAGAAATCAGGACTTTGCCCCCAACTACACCAACAAATAGTACAACTTACGGTGGTGGCCAACATCCGCTCGGGCAAGCTACAATGGGTGGATATGTATATTTTTGGGGAAAATCTTGTCAAACTTGTGGTTACTCTTTGTACAAAAGTAATGGTACAGCTGCTGGTACACATGAGATTAGGAGTTTTAATGGTGATGGAGATAGAAATTTTCAATTAATAGCCTCCAATAACAAGGTTTTTTTCAAAATTGATTGGCATATTTATGCAACTGATGGCACTACGGCTGGTACTGTAGAGATTGCAACCGATGTAACTAGATATTCGATTGGTTTGGTTATAAGCAATAATTTTCTTTTTTATTTTGAAAATAAGAATGGACAGTCTCAACTGACTAAGTCCGATGGAACTGTGGCAGGAACTACCGTGGTATATCAATTTGGTACATCAAGTCCTGACCGTCTTTTTGATAATAATGGGACACTGTTTTTTACCGTGGATAATATCTACCTCTGGAAAAGTGATGGCACAAATGCCAGTACAAGTAGTATTGCAGGTACAAACGGATTTGAAAACCCTGTAAATGTAAACGGTACTTTATATTTTAATGTGGGCACTCAACTATGGAAAACACAAGGAACTTTGGCAACAACTGGTGTAGTAACTACCCTGAGTAATATCCCAATTAACCTTACAAATTTGAGTGGTGTGCTATATTTTGTAAATGGCAATGCTCTTTGGAAGAGCGACGGAACTGCTGCAGGTACGGTATTGGTCAAAAATATCGTGATGGGTTTATATGGCCTAATAGTTTTTAATAATACCCTTTATTTCGGTGGTAATGATGGTACAACAGGCTATGAACTTTGGCGAAGTGACGGCACAAACGCAGGTACATATTTGGTAAAAGATATTAATATTGGCACAAATAATGGATTATACAGTCTTGATGAATATTTAATTCCTCCTACCAATAATGTCTTTTATTTTTTTGGAAATGATGGCTCAACGGGCAATGAAATATGGAGAAGTGATGGCACAAATGCTGGCACTTATTTGGTGAAAGATATTTATGCTGGAGTAAATTCTTCTTTTTCACTTTACAATACCGACTTTTTAGGGGTAACCAATTCTTCTTTGTTGTTTACCGCCAATGATGGCGTTACTGGACTACAATTATGGAAAACCGATGGCACAAATGCTAATACAACTTTGTTAAAAACCATTGCTCCAAGTATATCTTCCTCATTTGATTTCCTCTACAGTATTCCCAACATTGCTCAGTTAGATTCTAATAACTTGATTGTAGTACCGAAAGATGATAGCGATACTACTGCCCTTTGGAAAACCGATGGTACGGCAATCAACACCCTTAAAATTAAAAAAATACAATTAGATAATTTCTGGACAGGAGATTTTGGAAGATTGAATAATAAAATTTATTTCAGTGGAGGTAATTTTAGTTCAACCTTTGGCAATTTCGACCTTTGGGTAACTGATGGCACAACAACAGGAACACAACTATTAACTAATCTTAGACCTTCAGGAAGTTCATCACCTTCACAATTTTACACATTTAATGGCTTGGTGTATATGGAAGCTTGGAATACTGCTACCCAAAAATCTGTATATCGAACTGATGGTACGGTGGCAGGTACTTTTAAGCTATTAGATAATTACTCAATTGGTGCTTATGTTGAGTTTAATGGGAATTTGTTTTTCAAAAACTTTAAAGGTAATCTATATCGAACAGATGGAAGCATAGTAAACACCGTGGCAGTTACTAATTTAAGTATCAATAATAGTTTAAACGCAAGTTCGGAATTAGCCGTTGCTAACAATTTAATTTTTTTCGTTGCTTATAATGCAAGTAGCGGAGCAGAACTATGGAGTAGTAATGGTACTATTGCAGGAACTGGTCTTATAAAAGATATAAATGTAGGAGTTGGCTCATCCAGTATTCAAGATTTTGCAGTATTAAATAACAGCCTATATTTTCTTGCCTTCGATGGTACTAATTATGGACTTTGGAAGTCTGATGGCTCAAATGCAGGGACGATTTTGGTAAAAACATTGGGTGTTAAAGTAAATATCACATATTATTTTCAATTAAAAAATGTCAATAACGTCCTCTTTTTTGAATACAATGATGGTATAAATGGTCATGAACTTTGGAAAAGCGACGGCACACTCGCAGGAACAGTTTTAGTAAAAGATATCAATCCTAATGGAAGCTCAGCTCCAAGAAACTTAACTGATATAAACGGGAAGCTATATTTTACGGCCAATGACAATATTCATGGTATGGAACTTTGGACAAGCGATGGCACAGCCGCAGGTACAAATATGCTTTATGATGTGAATATTGGGGTTGGAGGCTCGTTTCCCCAATCAATCACTTTTTTCAATAATTACATCTTTTTTTTCGCCTTTTCTGCTACAAATGGCTATGAATTATGGCGTTTCGATCCCAATAATAATATTTTCGAATCTATCACCACCGGAAATTGGAACACTGGTAGCACATGGATTTCTCCATCAAATACGCTTTTGCCAACGGCCACCAAAACGGCTAAAATTAACTCAACCCACACAGTTTCAATCCCTAATACAGGTAACGAAGTAAAAACCATTCAAATGAACGGAGGAATAATAAACTTAAATGGTGGAACGCTTGAAATTAAGAATCAATGAGAAATATTAACTATATAACAATGAAAAATTTATTAAAAATTTTGATTATTAGCTTGTTAGGATTGAGTGGTTTTGCTCAAAACTCTATAACTACCCCAACAGGTATTCCATTAACAATTGGTAATAATGGTGTAAAGCTTGCAAATTTTACTTCGGCATCTGCTACCTCAGCAAGCAATAGTAAAACTTTAAGTGTTGATGCTTCAGGAAACTTAATTTTGGTGCCAGATGTAGTCGGAACATTTCCTAATCCAATTACCACTTCTCCAGGAACCCCTCTTACTATCGGTAACAATGGCGTTAAGCTCGCAAATCTTACATCTGCCTCGGCTACTTCTACCTCAAATAATAAGGCCTTGAGCGTGGATGCAACTGGAAATATCATTTTAGTGCCAGACAACGTCGGAACTTTTCCAAATCCGATAACTACTTCGCCAGGGACACCACTCACAATTGGCAACAATGGTGTTCGACTAGCAAATTTAACTTCTGCTTCTGCAACAACTGCCACGAATGGAAAGGCATTGAGCGTAAATGCAAGTGGAGATTTGATTTTAGTGCCAGATGTTTCAGGTTCAGGTGGTGGTGGAAATCCTAATTTTATTACCTTAAATGCTAATCTAACTTTTGGTGGAATAAGTGCAGGAGCTTTTCTTAATACAAATTCTACAGCCGCTTCAAACGCTACAGGACATACTTTAATGGGAACCAATGCCGGTGCAGCTATTGGAACCAACCCAACAGTCACTACCTATGGAAATACGTTGATTGGTGCCGCAGCTGGTAATTCGACCACAAATGGTGGAAATAATAGCTTTTTAGGAATTAGTTCTGGAGTTTATAACACTACAGGCTCTTTTAATCAATACTTTGGCTCAGGTGCAGGTGCCAATAACCGTACTGGAGATCATAATGTAATGATAGGATCCAATGCGGGTTATGATGGTGTGGGAACAACTGCCAAAAACTCATCATATGGAGTATTTATTGGCAATTACACAGGTGCACAGAATATTGGTAATTTTAATATTGCTATTGGACATGCAGCTTCATCATATAATACTACTGGAGGGGCGACAATAGCGATAGGTGGCTATGCAAATGGTCATTCTGCAGCAACAAATAATATTAATTCTGTTTTTATAGGTTCACAATCAGGTACTTGGACAGGTACAAATCATGCCTCCCCAACCACCGTAGTTAATAATTTGACCAATGCCACTGCAATTGGTTACCAAGCTCAAGTAACAGTTTCAAATGCCTTAACTCTCGGTGGTACTGGGGCAAACGCTGTAAAAGTAGGAATTGGTATGCACAATCCACAGTATCCACTTGATGTAAAAGGCGTTGTAAATATGCGAACTGCTTTTAATTCACCGAGTATGAAAATCAATGATCGTGATTTTATGGGAATTGGCGAATCTGGCGAATTTTGGGTTTCTAATTTTAAAATGAAATACGACAACGAGGCTCAGTGGTCAGACAAGGTTTTTGATAAAAATTATAAGCTCTTAACTATCCAGGAATTGGATGCATTCGTTTCAAAAAACAAGCACTTACCCAATATTCCTTCTGCAGCAGAAGTGGTAAAAAATGGTGTCGACAATACCGAAATGACCTCCAAACTTTTAGAAAAAATTGAAGAAATGAGTTTGTATATTATTCAATTGGAGAAAAGAATTTCTAAGATAGAAAATTAATGGAGGTTACAAATTGAAGTGATTAATTATACTTTAATTAAACCCAAAGATCTCAATAGACCATGGACTGCAATAATATTTGGCTTTTTATTCATTCCCCACCAAAATCAAAGGTATCCTGATACCTTCTCACTCAGTTGTCATAACTATTAACAAAACCGTACGACGCAGCGTTTATATCATCATCAATTCTATTAAGATATTTGGATTTAAGAAAAAAATATAGACTAAAAAAGCATGAAATTCTACATTGTTTTTAAGTGACATTTCAATTTTTCAATAAGAGCAAACAAAAGATTTGTATAGGTAATCCTGTGACTACCTGTAGCAATAAAATGGATTTTTTTCTGTAAAAGGCTGAAGAAAAGTTGCCTAGAAAAGCGTTCCCAATGCCTGGGAGCTCCATAAAGAAAAATCAATTATTGGGAGGTGGCTGAGCCAAAAGTACCACAAAATATAGCAGATTTGTCTCCTTTCACTATTTGTTATTATGGCTTAATACCCAAAATATCAAAATGAGCGATGATTTTTTTTTCAGAAACAATATATTTCCTGAAGCAGGAGCTAAGACTTAGTGAAAACAGAATAAGAATGAAATATTGTTTGAAAGTTTTCATTTATTAATCCATTCAAAACTGGAGGTTCATTTCCAATTTTGTAAATAAAAATCCTCCTTAGCTCTCATTATTTTCACCTCATCATCTTTTTTATCTTTATAACCGCAAAGATGAAGCAATCCGTGTGCAAGCACCCGGAGTAATTCGGTTTCAAAATCAACCTTAAATTTGGAGGCATTTTCCATGACCCTATCTACACTTATAAAAATATCCCCTTCAATTTTGCCCTTCTTCTCTGAATTGTCAAATGTGATGATATCGGTATAAGTATCATGTTGGAGGTATTCGATATTGATTTTTAACAAAGATTCATCATCCATGAAAATATAAGACAATTCCAAAATCTTAAATCCTTCATTTTGAGCCAATTCCTTAAGCCATCTTTTCTTTTTCAGAATTTCTTTTAGCTTAAATCCTTCTTTTTCTGAATGAAAATTTATCATAGATTATTCAATACTTTTTAAAAAATACAAAAATAAAGTGCCGGTAAAATTCCCCAATAACAATCCGGCAATAACCTCCCTGGGCTTATGTCTTGACAATTGCACCCTGGACCAGCCGTTAACAAATCCATAGCCCATTAAGCCTATCCCAAAATATAGATTGGTGGGAATCATCATCAATGCAAACAGAAAATTGAAGCTGGTATGCATCGAAACCTTGATCCACTGGTTAACAATAAAACTTAAAAACAAATGCATAAACAATATTCTAATGATTAATTGCAGATCAGCGGGTACGTTTAAAAAATATAAAACCAGCATCAAAACAAATATCAAAACAAGGGCAAATTGGTACAAAGAATTTCGCCTTTTTTGGTGTGACACATCATAATCACGAAAGTTCTTCCTGTTTACCTGATATTTTATGTAAGACCCAATCGGAATCACCACGATGGCCATCAAATAAAGCAGTAAATGATTGGTGGGCGATCCCTGGTGAAAAAACTGGATATACAAAACCACCAACAAACCCAATGTC
The DNA here is from genome assembly GCA_016722655.1 of Cytophagaceae bacterium. Classification (NCBI taxonomy): domain Bacteria; kingdom Pseudomonadati; phylum Bacteroidota; class Cytophagia; order Cytophagales; family Cytophagaceae; species Cytophagaceae bacterium. The sequence continues at coordinate 216,272 of JADKIR010000005.1, read as the reverse complement.
ATAGGATTACCTATAAAGGAAATAATCCTGGCTATTTTATTCAAACTCTCTGATTCCTTAAGCATTTTCAAAATTATCCATATTTTTGCATAAAATAAAACATTAAACCAATGAAGATTGCCGCCATCGATATAGGATCCAACGCAGCCCGTATGCAGATTTCTTCTGTTCTAAATGACGAAGGAAGAATTTCCTTTAAAAAAGTAGAATATGTGAGGTTTGCTCTTCGCTTGGGTCATGATGTTTTTACTGCCGGAAAAATACACTACGAAAGTGAAGCCCGAATCAAGAAACTTTTGACGGTTTACAAATTGCTGATGGAGCTGCATGAAGTTGACGCCTATCTGATCTGTGCCACGTCGGCACTGAGAGAAGCTGAAAACGGTCTGAATATATGCGAAAGGGTAAAACTGGAACTTGGAATGACGATCAATCTGATTTCCGGTGAAAAAGAAGCGGAAATGATCAATAATGTAATAGTGAATGAGTTGAGAGAAGGTCAGGTATATTTGCATATTGATGTGGGCGGCGGCAGTACCGAGCTCAACCTTTATGATGGAAAAACCAAAGAAACCTCACAGTCGTTTAAAATTGGCTCTGTACGGTTGATGGAGGGGAAAGTCAACAAAGATCAATGGAAAAAAATGCATAATTGGATTGAGGAAAATGTACATAGCCGTAAAAATGTGATTTCAATCGGTACAGGAGGCAACATTTCTAAACTTTTCGAGTTTATTGAGACTAATGAGCAAGGAATGGCCAATTTGCAGCAATTGGAAGATGCACTTAACAATGTGAGTAGTTTTACAGTTGATGAGCGAATAAACAAACTAAAAATGAACCCCGATCGTGCAGATGTGATAGAACATGCATCAGAAATTTATTTTTCAGCGATGAAATGGGCAAAATCTGATCAAATGTTTGTACCTGACTTAGGACTTAAGGACGGAATCTTGCTTGAAGTTTACCAAAACCTATAATTTGATTTGAAAAAAACATTTGTCAATATAATACTCATTCAATTCCTGCTATTTTTTATTGCAAAAATTGAATTAAAAGCCCAGAAAGTATTCAGAATTTCCGGAAAAATAAGCGGTTTTGAGGAAAATTCGATAGGAGTGACTATTTACAAAAACTGGGTAGAAGAACCCTTGGCCTATGATTTGAAACTCGACAAGAAAAAACAGTTTGTTTTTGAAACCGTGCTCGAAGACATTGCTTATTTTGATTTCAATATTGGAGAATATGGTTTTTATCAATGGAAAATAGAACCCGGTGACAATATTAACTTCTCGGCAAACTATGCAGACTTTCATAATTCGATTAAAATAAGTGGTGAAGGCTCAACAAAATTTCAATATTTATTAGAACAGGAAAATAAATTTACCAAAGAAAAAGATTGGGATTTTGAACTCCAGAATTTAAGGAAAATCTCCAGAAAAGGATATTTTGACCTGACCAATTATCTTCGAAATGAGCAACTCAATTTACTTAATAAATACAAAAAAGAACTAAGCGAAAGCTTTTATTCTTTGCAAAGGGCTGATATCATCGGGAAATACTATAATTCCGAATTAGGTTTTTTAATGTTTCATAAGATATTTTCAAAAGATGAGTTAAAAACATTTGATTTTAAAATTGTTAATGCAAAAACACAGGCCAAATCTCTGGAGTTCGGGATATTTATCGAACAATTGATTGATAATACCAACGCAACAGCAAAGAAATATCCTGAAGACAAACTAGTTGAAATTGAGTCAATTAAAGATTATTTTGAATCATTGGATTTGGTTGAAAGGCCGTTATTGGAAAGAATTATTGCTACCAAAATTATTCAGTTTATTGAAAAAGATGGTGCTACTGAAGAGAACAAACTGATGGTAGGGAGTTTTAAAAACTACGCAAAGAATCCTGCCTATGTAAATGCCATCTTAAAAAAGATTATTAAATATCAGGAAGTGGAAACAGGTAGGCAGGTAAAAAACTTTATCCTGCCTGATGAAAAAGGTAACTTAGTTTCTTTGAAAGATTATCGTGGAAAAAATATTATTCTGATAAACTATGCTTCCTGGTGCGGGCCTTGTGTGCAGGATCTGGAATATCTCAAAGTGGTACTAAATTATTTCAAAGCCTATAATGATTTGGTTTTAATTGCGGTTTCTACAGATACAAAAGAAGACTTTGAAAGTTTTGTAAAAGCCTCAAAAAATCAGGCTATAAACCTAAATGCTTATGAAATAGAGGATTATAAAGAGAATTTCAATACTGATTTTTTGCCAAATTACCTTTTGATTGACAAAACTGGCACAATAATTATTGATAAAATTGAGGAACCTTCGCTGGACGAAGGACGATCGCTGATAAGACAGATCGAATCCTTAATCTATAAAAAATGAAAAATCTTGCTTTCTTTTTCATACTGTTATTATTATTCTCATCATGTAGGAAAAACGCTGTTCCCAAAAGTTCGGCCAACGGTAAAATCATCGTAAAAAACGCAGAAAAATACATAGGAACGCCCTACAAGTTTGGTGGATCTGAAACAGATGGAATGGATTGCTCAGGATTGGTATTTCGAGTTTTTGAAGATTTAGAAACAAAAATCCCAAGAGTTAGTTACAAACAAGCTGATCATTTTAAGGAAATTAAACTAGAACATGCAATCCCTGGTGATTTGGTGTACTTTAAGGTGGGTTCTTCAAGAATAAATCATACGGGCATCATTTCGGACATAAAGGGTCCAAAAGAGATATTGTTTATTCATGCCAGCACAACCAAAGGAGTTAGAGAAGACAATTTGTTTTCTAAATACTGGTATCCTAAATTTGTAAAAGTCACTAGACCACATTTGTGATTTTTACGTTAATCTTAGAAAAATATTCTGATGCCAAAGAAGATTATTCTGTTTTTATTTATTTTTTGTCAATCGCCATTGTTGCACTTTGGTCAATCCCAATATTTTGGTCAAAATAAGCAACGAAATAAAACCAATAATTTTAAAGTTACCCAAACCCCGCATTTTGAGTTATACCATTACCTCGATAATAAAAACACTGTTGACGAATTTCTGATCAACACTGAAAACTGGTATAAGCTTCACCAAAATGTGTTTAAAATGGCATTTGTAAAACCCAATCCTGTCATTTTATACAATTCACACCCGGATTTTCAGGAAACTACGGCTATTGGTGGTGAAATTGGTGAGGGTACTGGAGGTGTAACGGAAGGCTTCAGAACAAGAGTGGTTATGCCATTGATGTACACCAATCGTCAAACTGACCATGTTTTAGGCCATGAGTTGGTTCATGCTTTTCAGTATCAAACACTTACCTATGGCAGTGATTCAACCTCTTTGGCCAATATTCAGAATTTACCATTATTTATGGTTGAAGGCCTGGCCGAATATATGTCTTTGGGTCGAATCGATTCACATACAGGTATGTGGATGCGGGATGCTGTGCTTAATAGTGACATACCTACAATAAAGGATTTGGTAGTAAAGCAACATAAATATTTCCCCTATCGCTGGGGACAGGCTTTTTGGGCTTATGTTACTGCCAATTACGGTGATGATATTATTAGGCCATTGTTCAAAGAAACGGCAATTTTTGGATTAGACAGGGCATTTATCAGTGCTTTTAAAATGGATACTGACGCTTTTTCCCTACGTTTTATTAATGATCAGAAACAATATTATAATAAGTTAAAAGAAAACCGGGAAACCGAAATCAGAGGAAAAGTTCTGGCATCTTCCAAATCTGGCGGAGAAATGAACATCGCACCGGTAATAAGTCCTGATGGTAAGTATTTCGCCTATATTTCTTCAAAAAATGTGCTTTCGCTTGACATTTTTGTAGCTGAAAGTGCTACAGGAAAAGTAATTAAAAAAATTGAAAGTACTTCTTTTGGTGCCCATGTCGATTCTTACAGTTTTATTGAAACTTCAGGCTCGTGGTCGCCGGATAATCGAAAACTTGCCATTGTAATTCAATCCAAATCAAAGAATAAACTATTATTGATTGATATTTTCACCGGAGAAAAAAAAGAATATTCTCCAAAAGATATCGATTCGTTTACCCATCCTTCATGGTCGCCAGATGGATCTAAAATCGTATTTTCTGGATTAAAAGATGGAAAATCAGACTTGTATTTATTTGATATTGCCGCTCAGAAGACCGAAAGTTTGACTCAGGACGTTTTTTCCGATATTCAATCGACCTGGAGTCCCGATGGCACTGAAATCTATTTTGTGAGTGATAGGGGAGGAAAAAGAAACTTACTATCAAAAGAAGAGTTTTGTATTGCTAAAATCAATCTTCTTGATAAAAAAATTGAAGTGTTGCCACTTTTTCCTAATGCCGACAACATGAACCCACAGGTCAGTCCGGATGGCAGATTTGTTTATTTCCTTAGTGATCCTGACGGATTCAGAAATCTGTATGCCTTTGATCTGGACACCAAAGAAGTCAAAAAACTAAGCAATTTTTTTACAGGAATAAGCGGTATTACCATGTACTCGCCGGCTATTTCTGTTGCCTCCAAATCAGGTGAGATTTTGTACAATTATTTTTCCAAAGGTGAGTATTCCATAATAAAAGCCAACAAGGAGGAATTGTTAAACGAAACTATCCTTGAATCGAGCTCAAAAAATGGGGCAATTTTGGCTCCCGGAAACGAAATCAATGGGGCTGACATAGTTTCAAATAATTTAAAAGCAGATTATTTGAAAACCAGAATCGGTTTAGGCGAATTTAAAAACCTGAAATACAGTCCAAAGTTTAAATTGGAATATCTGGCCAATTCCGGCCTTGGAATGAGTACCAGTCGCTTTGGTACAGGCGTAGGAGGGGGGATTACGGCACTTTTCAGTGATATGCTCAACAATAACCAATTGATGGGCACTGCAGCCCTAAACGGCGAAATTCAGGACTTTGGTGGCCAACTATTTTATCTTAATCAAAAAAGACCAATACAGTTTGGTATTTCGGCTTCTCATATTCCATATAGGTTTCTTGATTCCACCGGGGTTAAGATTCATGACACACTTGGAACAGTTAATAATCTGAAGTATTATGATGCTACCGTTAATCAAAGAATTGCACGCTTGCTGATAGATGAAGTTTCAATTTTTGTGATGAAGCCTTTAAGTAAAAATACCAGATGGGAATTTGGAGCATCCGCAAATTGGTATTCATTTGTTGTAAAGGAGTACCCACAATTTGGACAAATTGGAGTTGCTCAAAATGGTTCAATTGTTGATTTTCAACCAAATTATTCCGAAAAACCAATAAAAATTGACAATAAATCAGATGGCTATGACAATTTTAAACTTGCTCAGATTTATGCTGCTTTTGTGGGAGATAATACCACTTTTGGTACCACGGCTCCACTTAATGGCTACAGATACAGGTTGGAATTGGCAAAATATATGGGCTCAACCAGCTATAATTCTGTATTAATCGATGGCCGGAAATACAATTATATAAAGCCATTTACCATAGCCTCCCGTTTTATTTATAATGGAAGGCTAAATCCAACCAACCTGGAGCTTCTAAACAAAATAAATCCACTTTATCTGGGTTATCCATGGAATATGCATGGATTTTGGGGAAATGCACTCAGTAAACAAACTGGATTTATTACGCAGGAAAATCTTCAGGGCGAACAAATGGCTTTGGCCAATTTTGAAATCAGATTTCCTTTTACAGGACCTGAAAAGCTTTCTTTAATTAAGTTTGATTATTTACCTAGTGATCTGAATTTCTTCATAGATGCGGGTCAAATATGGTCAAAAAACAATCAAATGGGCGAGACAAAGGAATTTTCTACCTTTGCCAAAAACAATATCTCATTCAAAAATTCCCCGATAATTTCCGCAGGATTAAGTATCAGAATTAATGTTTTGGGATATTTAATCCTCGAACCTTATTTTGCTGTTCCTTATTACAATGGGAAAAAACAGAACGTAGTAACAGGAATGAATTTTATGGTGCCTGGATGGTAATTTTTTTTGAAAATTAAAAAAATGATGTTAGTTTTGCACTCAATAATACGGGGATGTAGCTCAGTTGGCTAGAGTACTTGACTGGCAGTCAAGGGGTCGTCGGTTCGAGCCCGATCTTCTCCACAAAAAAGCCTCATTACGAGGCTTTTTTGCTATAATATCTTTCAATTTCTTCAATTAACTTTTGATTATCCTCCTGATTACCGATTGTAATCCTAAGGCTGTCCTCACATAAAATCACATTTGTACGATCACGAATAATGATTTTCTGAGCAAGAAGGTATTCAAACAGCTCCTTTGCTTTTTCAAATTTCACCAATAGCATGTTGGAATCAGACTTTACTATCTTTTTACAAATGAAAATCCAATTAACTTATTTTCAAGTTCTTCCCGGTTTTTGATGATAACCTTTACGAAATCATTTTTAACATTTTCATTATCAAGAGCTTCCAGAAGTTTCTGTTGCGTTAAAATATTCAGATTATATGGATACTTTATTTTATTCAATATTTTGATTAAAAACGGATGACAATAGGCCACTCCAAGCCTCAATCCGGCCATTCCCCAGGCTTTTGAAAAGGTCTGCAAAACAATCAGATTAGGAAATTGATCCAAATTCTCAATAAAAGAAGAAGTTTCTGCAAAATCAATGTAGGCTTCATCAACCACCACGAGTTTTTCGGGAAATGACTTAAGTATTTGAATTATATCTGAATTATTTAAAAGATTTCCGCTTGGGTTATTGGGTGAACATAACCAAATGATCCTGGTTGCGGTGTTTACCGTATCAAAAACACCATCCATGTCAATCTGAAATTCAGTAGTAAGTGGAACTTCTATCACATCAACCTGCTGTATATCAGCACATACCTTATACATTCCATAGGTAGGAGGTAGGATTAGAATATTATTTTCTTTCGGTTCACAAGTTGCTTTTATTATCAAATCAATAGGTTCATCAGAGCCATTTCCAAGAAATATATTTTCAGGTTTTACTTTCTTAATCGTCGCCAATTTCTTTTTGATTTCCCATTGGTAGGGGTCTGGATATCGATTATGAGCTTCGCCAGTTACAGATTCAAATGGATTTTCGTTGGCATCCAGAAATATTCCCTCAGTTCCGGAATATTCATCTCTTGCCGAAGAATAGGGTTTCAATGCTAATAAATGGGGGCGAATCAATGCCTCGAAGTTCATAAATATCGTTTTTTTATGCAAATTTACCAAAAATAGCCCGCAAGCTAAAACTCAATTGAAATAATCCAGATTCCATTCCAAATCTTTTCTATAACTGATTTGGCCATTTTCAACTTTCAAGGGTGAATCAAAATTGTTATGGTAAAGCTGTCCGGTACCTAATCCCTGAGCAAGACGATTATCGGGAAATTCAGCAACAAACTGACAAATGGCATTTAAACCAATATTTGATTCCAATGCAGAGGTAATCCACCACTTAATATTATTCTTTTCTGCAATATTAATCCATTCCCGGCTTCCGCTTATTCCGCCCATTAAGCTTGGTTTTAAAATGATATATTGCGGTTTTATGATTTCTAAAAGCTCGTTTTTTTCCAAAGTTGGGTTAATCAACTCTTCGTCTAAAACAATAGGAATGGGAGATTTTTGGCATAAAAATGTGATTTCATCGACTTGATTTGCCTCAATAGGTTGTTCTATGCTATGTATGTGAAAATCTGAAAGTCGTTTGAGTTTTTCCAAAGCGTCCGTTTTTGAAAACCCACCATTGGCATCTAGTCTAAGTGTAATTTGTGAAGAGCTAAATTCTTTCCTTAAATTTTTTATGATGCTGAGTTCTTCTTCAAAATTCAGAGCGGCTATTTTCAATTTAATAGTATCAAAACCAGCATCAATTTTTTCTTTTATTTGCCGCTGCATAAATTCTTTACTTCCCATCCACACCAAACCATTAATCGCAATGGGCCGTTGGTTTTCAAAAAACGAATTTTTAAAAATTTCCCGTTTTCCATTATTTTGAAAGTCAAAAAGAGCAGTTTCCAATGCAAAACGAACACTTGGAAATCTTTCTAATGTGTTAATTAAACCTTCAAAATCAATATTTCCTGAACTGAGATTAACCAATTCAACTATTTCTTTTATTTTTCTTTCAGCTATCTCACCATAATCTATGCTAAGGCCTTTAAGAGGCCCGGCTTCTCCGATTCCAAACACATCAGGTTGGTCTTTTTGGAAGATTTTCAGGAAATATGAATCTTTTTTTCTTAAAACTCCTCTCGAAGTACCCGCATCAAATCTGAAATTTAACGTATGTTTGTAGTATTGAGCACCAAAGGCCATAAATGGTAAAATTTTTTAGAAATATTTTGTTTCCCTTTTCTATTTCTTACAAAGTTATCACAACTTTAAGAAACCTGATGTTTGATTTAGGAATTCTAAAACAAACAACACCCGAAATTCCATCAATTGGAGTTGGGAATCTTACCGTTGGTGGCACAGGAAAAACCCCGGTGGTAGATTATCTATTGGAGAAATTGAAGTCAGAGAATGGTATAACCGTGATTAGCAGGGGATATGGACGAAAAACAAAAGGCTTAAGGGTAATAGCAGATGGAGAATCCCCAGAAACTGTTGGAGATGAGCCATTTATGTTATTTTCTAATCATCCTGAAGTACAATTTATTGTTTCAGAAAAAAGAATAAATGCCTTAAATTATTTAAAAAAGGAAAATTCTGGTTCAAATATCCTGATTTTTGATGACGTTTTCCAGCACCGATGGGTAAAACCAAAGGTAATGATTATGCTTTCTGACTTTAACCGGCCATTTTTTAATGATTCCCATTTACCAGTTGGTAATCTACGGGAAAGTAGGTCAGGAGCCAAAAGGGCTGATATTATTTTGGTTACGAAATGTCCGGTTGATTTAAATCCCTACGAAAAGGATGAAATTAAAAACCGGATTGCAAAATATTCTGATGCGAAGGTTTATTTCTCAGAAATGATTAGTTCAATCGAACACCTAAAAACACCGGAGAAAGAAATTCCTGGAGAAAATGTTGTATTGGTATCAGGATTGGCTGATAACGAGCAGTTTTTTGAATCTTTAAAAAATAAATTAAAAATTAGCGACCATTTTAAATTTCCAGATCATTATAAATATTCAGAATCAGACATAAAAAAAATTCTAAATTTCAATCTTCCGGTTGTAACTACAGAAAAAGATATTGTAAAATTCAAAGCCTTTTTGACTAAAGACACTAATCCTGACATTTATATTTCTAAAATTATGTTAAAAATTGATGATGAGGATGGTTTTTGGGATTACCTGAGTCCCAAACTCAAATAATAAAGATAAAATCACGTAATTTGTATATTAATTGAAAAGCAAAAACTGCTTTATGCGTTTTAGAAACCTCTTTTTTTTCCTTCTGACTGTCAGCCTAAATTCATTTGGCCAGATTCTCGATGATTCTACCAAACAGGTTTATGGATTCAATTCTGTATATTACATTACCGAAAATGACCTGATAAAAAATCAAAAAATTGAACACAGGCCTGACACTTTGATTCAAGGTTTCTACAAATCAGACTTAATTCTTAAAAATAACTGGCAATATCAGGATCTTGGAAATGTGGGCACGGCTCAAAAACCTTTTTTCTACAATCCTGATAAAAACATAAGCCAAAATGCCGGATACCACGTTTTTGACTTGTATGCACCCAAAATTGACGAATTCAAATTCTATCATACACGCTCACCATATACCGACCTCAATTATACGCAAGGCTTTAAAGGTTATTCAAAATTAGATTTTTTGCACAGTCAAAATATCAATAAGCAGCTCAATTTTACCCTGGAAGTGAGCAAATTTAACAGCTCAAAGCAAATTGACGCAACTATTGCCGAAGACAAACTGGTGGACCATTGGATGTACAATCTGGGTGGAAATTATTTCTCAAAAAACAAAAAATATCAGGTTCTGGCGGCATTTTATCATTTTAACCACTCTCAAAATGAGCAGGGTGGAATCCTGGAAAAATCAAGTCTTAGTATTAAACCTGAAGATTTACTATCAAATTATCGAAATAATTATTCCGGGCAACTTTTGGCGGGAGTTTATAATCGAGAAAAATGGAACAACCTCCATCTTTTCCAGCAAATGGTGCTGAAAAACGGTTTCCAGGTTTTTCATATTCTGGATTTTCAAAAAGAGAAAAGAATATTCTTAGATCCTGTTTTTACAAACAATTATACTGCAAAAGCCTACAATTTAGATTCTACACAGTCAAATATTGATACCTTAAGTACTAATTTTTCTTTCAATGCCTTCAATAATAAAGTAGGTTTTAAAGGGCGTATCAAAGGATTTAACTATGAAATCTATGGAAGGCAACGTTTATACGAGCAAAAAAACAGATATTTTGAAAGCTTAAATCAAAAAATAAAACCTGAAATATTTTTTGGAGGGGCCCTCAGATATTTTTTCCCCGATTCTACCAATTTTCTTAATGCTGATGCCGAATTTTCAATCAATAGCTTTTATCTAAACGGAATAATTTCATTTAAAGGGCTGGAAGGGCAGTTTTTTCAATCAATCAGGCCTGCGGGGCTATTTTTCCGGAATTTTGACAACGGAATCGTTAATTGGAATTTGGATTTTGGAGCGGTGTCAAATACCTACATTAAAGCTGACTATAAATTACATTTTGGACAATTCAGGGTTGAACCTGGAATTTCTAATACGTTATATGCCAATTATTTATATCTAGACCATAATGCTAAACCTGCACAATCCACATCTGCATTTACAGTATTGCAGGTACGTAGCTTGTTTGGTTATAAATCAAAAAGAATAAATATTTCAACTGTTTTTGATTTAGGAATTAATTCAAACAGCGAAATTTTCAGGTTGCCAAAAATTCAGAACTACACCAATGCCGAGTTTGATCTGACCTATGCCAAAGTTCTACATATTAAAACAGGTCTCGATTTTTTCTACAAATCAAAATTTAAAGCAGAAGCCTATTCGCCTTTATTAAATCATTTTTATTTACAGGATGACTTTGAGGTATGGGGTAGTTTTGTGTTAGAACCTTATTTAAGCTTTAAAATCAACAAAGTTAAGCTGGCATTTAAGTTTGGGCACGTAAACCAGGGCTTGCCAAACAACGGATTTTATGTAAGTCCTTATTACCTTGCTATGCCACGGGCATTACTATTAAAAGTCAACTGGCCACTGTTTGATTAGATTTTTTCTAAAAGGGTGTCAAAAAAAAGCACGTCTGTTCCAAAAATGCCCGAACTTTCATTAATTAAATTTTCAAATTCAGTATCACGAAAGTTCTCAAAACCTACTACATCAGGCAAACTTATTTGTAATGAATAGTTTGAGAGATTTTCATCTACTTCGGTAAGGATTTTCAATACTTTTACTTCATAGCTATTTTCAATAAAATAAAACTCTTTTGCTTTTAACCATTTTTCAAAGCTTGAAACTTCCACTTTGGGAATGACAAATGTGATGTTATATAAATACATAAAAAAAGAGGTACCAGGGTACCTCAATTATAATTTCAATAATATTATTTTAATAATTTTTGGAAAATGAAAATCCAAAGTTTTTTACAAGATAAAATGTCCCAAAAATAATGGTGGTAAACAATAAATCACCAACTAACATATTTTTATAGAAAGGAATTCCGGCTGAATATGAAGCCAATATACCCTGCATATTGTGAGGATAATATCCCAAAGTGGCATTTACTTCCGTTGAAACAGGGTAAAACAATGCAAAATTAGTAATCAGGAAAAATATAGTGGTTGCCAATATTGTAGTTAACCCAACATTAACAATATTTACTTTTTTCAAAAGGAAATATGCTGAAAGGCCTATTAGACCATAAGCCAGATATACAACAGGGAATAAAGCATGAAATCCTTCACCGGTTGTAAGCTCCAAAATCAAATCACTAATGAAAATAAACGCCAACGGAACCATGAATTTGTAGATTGGTTTTTGAAAAAAAGCAACTCCAAAAAGCATAATTCCTACCATTGGAGTAAAATTACCCGGGTGATCCACCAATCTGCTAATAGTTGCTATACTTAATAAGCCTAAAACCAACACTATATTTTTTATCTCTGACTTTTGCATATAAATATTTTTTTACAAAAATATTAAAAATATTAAAGATAATACTATGAAAAAAGTCATTTTTTTAAGACCCATGTATCTTTACTTCCGCCACCTTGAGAAGAATTTACTACCAAAGAGCCCTTTTTCAATGCCACACGTGTCAAACCTCCCGGAGTTACGTAAATATCCTCGCCATAAATAATATAAGGTCTTAAATCTACGTGTCTCCCTTCTATGGTTTCATTGATCACACAAGGCGAAGTACTTAAGGAAATTGTTGGCTGGGCTATATAATTCCTTGGATTGTCTTTTATTCTTTTCCTGAATTCCTCATGATCGGCTTTAGTAGCTTTTGGTCCTATCAACATGCCATATCCACCGGCTTCATTCGCTTCTTTTACAACCAGTTTTTCGATGTTTTCTAAAACATAAGACATTTCTGAAGGGTTTTCACAAAGGTAAGTCTCAACATTATTGAGCTTCGCGTCTTCTCCCATGTAATATTTAATGATTTTTGGAACATACGCATAAACTACTTTATCATCAGCTACACCAGTACCCAGGGCATTTGCGAGGCCAAGATTACCCTTTGCATAAGCCTGAAACAAATTAGGAATACCAATCATCGAAGATTTGTTAAAATGCAATGGATCAATAAATAAGTCGTCAAGTCTCCGATAAAGTACATCAACGGTTTTAAAACCACGGGTCGTACGCATTTTTAAAACATCGTTTTCAACAGTTAAATCGCGGTAATCGACCAATTCTACTCCCATTTGTTGAGCTAAATAAGAATGCTCATAATATGCCGAATTATAAATACCTGGAGTAAGAACAGCAATGGTTGGCTCAGTTTTACCCGAAACAAATTTTAAGGCATCAAATAGTTTTTCAGGATATTCTGAAATCGACCTCACATTTGATTTAGACAATAAACCTGAAAGGCCTTGCTTAGAAAGTTCCCGACCCTGAAGCATATAAGAAACTCCTGAAGGACATCTTAAATTATCTTCAAGAATCACAAATTCACCTTTTTCATTCCTTATGAGGTCGGTTCCGGTAATATGAATAAAAATGTCTTTCAAGGGCTTTATATCCATGCATTCTTTCAAAAAACCTTTACTGGAAAGGACCACATCAGAAGGTATTGTTTTGTCTTTCAGAATTTTTTGGTCAGAATAAATATCTTTTAAAAACTCATTAAGAGCATAAATCCTTTGAATTAATCCTGCTTCAAGCACATCCCATTCTTTGGCTTTTATTATTCTTGGTATTATATCTATTGGAATAATCCTTTCCGTTCCGCCTTCTTCAGAGTAAACATTGAAAGTAATTCCCATATTTATCATAGTACTTTCAAGATTTTTTTGCCTTTTTTTCAATTCTTCAACACTCATTTCGTTGAAATAATCAAATACGGATTCCAATTCAGGATGTGGCATGGAATTTTCTGATACTAATTCATCATAGAATTTCGTATTCTGATAATTTGAGAAGTTTTCATTCATAATTTCTTTGGTTATTGTTACTGTAAATCAAGTTAATTAATCATATTTTTGCAAACCCAAATTCAATCAAACAGGATTAATGCCTTTAAAATACAAAATATTCTTTTTTTTATTAGTAAGTACACCACTTTTTTCTCAAAAATTTCAAGGAATAGCGGAAAGTAATTATGCTGGTACCATAGGAGTTTTCAATAATCCGGCAAATGTGGTTGATACGCGTCAAATGGTTTTTATCAATTTGGCAGGCGTAGGCATTGATTACCAATCAAATTATGTAAGATGGAATGCCCCGTTTTCAGTTGGAAAGATGATGCTGGGTATTGTACCAGAGGAATACAAAAATTCCTCAAATGGGAAAATTATCATGAAAGACAGCTACAATAAAACCAACAATAATGTACAAAATGTTGCGGCATATCTAAACGGGGCTATTTTGGGTCCATCTATTGGGCTTGATATAAAGAAATGGGGCTTGGGTGCTGCAGGTGGAATTAGATACAGGTATCTGAATTCGATTTCCAATACAGACCCTTCGATTGGGCATAGCCTGGTTCATGGTGCCAAATCAAAAGAACTGATTGGTCAAAATTTCGATAATTCGAGTATTTACTTTAACAGCGGTTTCTTCAATGAGTTATATGGAACATTGGGAAAAGTTATCATAAATGATGAAGATCGGCTGATAAAAATAGGAGCTACAGCTAAATATCTGTACAGCAATAGTTTTGGGTCTATAGTAGGCAATAATTTCAGTTTTAAACTAGATAATAATTCCATAGATCCAACACTAAATGAACTGGTTCTGACCAATGTTACAGGTTCAATTGCTGTAGCAAGTTTGTTTTCAACTCTGGATAAATCAAATTTTACAAGCCAATTGACAGCCTTAAATGGTTTGGGAAAAGGGATAGGACTTGATTTAGGTGTAGTATATGAATACCGGCCTGATTATCATTTATTTAGTAGAAACAGGAAAGGGAAAAATTATACTGATCCAACTCAAAACAAATACTTGTATAAAATTTCTTTTTCTGTAGTTGATTTGGGCTTTTTAAAATTTTCAGATCCACTGGTAAATGTCAATTCACTGGATGGGAAAACGCAAACAATAAATTTTGGTGATATCCGGAAATTTGGAGGAATAGAAAAACTAATTGATGATCTGGAAGGAGTATTTGGGCTTGGCAAGGGAGCTACAAGTTTTAATATTTTGATGCCTGCAAGTGCCATTACGAGTTTTGATTATAAATTTTCTGAAAAAATATATTTTAATCTAACTTACCGCCAATATCTTCTTCCTTCAGCACGTAGAGGAGTTATTGGACATTCGGGACTTTCTTTTACACCAAGATTTGAGAAAAAAATGTTAGAATTTGCCTTACCGGTTTCACTTGACAACAATTTTAGAAATTTCAACCTGGGAATTGCCATGAGGGCAGCAGGTCTATATTTTGGAGCAGATAATATTACAGGACTTTTAAATACATTCAATCCAAGGGGAGCTTCGTTTTTTGCAGGTGCATTTATTCCAATATATCACCGGTTGCCTGAAAGTCCTTTGAAATGCTTTGAGGTAGAAAATCGGCCATCATATCGCAAAAAATTCAAATTATTTCAAAAAAAACGTTAAACTCGTCATTTTTGAAAATCATAAGAAATAGAATTTAAAAAAGAAAAAGCCGCATAATTGCGGCTCTTATTTTTTGTGACGAGAATGAGATTCGAACTCACACAAGCTAACGCTCACTACCCCCTCAAAGTAGCGTGTCTACCAATTCCACCATCTCGCCTTTGATGCCGCAAAATTAGCAATTATTTACTACTAACAAAAAATCAATTAGAAGATTTCATAAAAAACATTAATCCTGAATGAGCCAAACATCATTTTTATTGACAAATGCCACTTTATTGTTGTGAATAGTTCGCAACCAAATATCCTGCTGGCCAAAAATATTAATTTTATTTCCTTCAGATATATTTCCTGTAATGGGAGAAGCCCCGGAAGGAAAACCCCGTAGATATGCTTTTTGACTGACAATCGCCGATTTGTAGGAACTGGGTACATTAATTAAAACAAGAAGCACAATCAAAAAAAATCCCATTATCCAGAGATGGCGTTTATTAATTTTTTGGTGAGTTTGTTTTTTTCGATAAAAAATAACCAGAATTACTATTCCAATCGAAATCAGTATATATAAAATAAAAACAAAATACTGTTGATATAGCATTAGAATAAAATTTACATCATTTCTTTCAAAACCACCATATTTATTTTCAAGGGCGATCTTATTCATTTTTTCAAATACTTCGTCGGATGGTTTTAGGTTATAATAGTTGCTCAAATAATACAAAGCACGCGGGAAATCTGCCAAATTCTCATAAATAAAAGCTAGTTTTAGATTAAGATTCTCTTTATTTATAGAATTATCGTTGGAAAGTACTTCATATATTTTTGCAGCTTCCGAATATTTTTTTGCACTAAACAAAGAATCTCCTTTTTGAGCAATATCGTTTTGAGCCTTAATATCAATGGCTTGAAAAAAAATTAAAAAAAATACTGAAAGAAATATTATCTGGTAGTTTGGCTTTTTATTCATAATTTCCTAATTTTGCATCCTCATTTAGAAAGGCACAACGATTCCGTAGCTCAGCTGGTAGAGCAATACACTTTTAATGTATGGGTCCTGGGTTCGAATCCCAGCGGGATCACTTAATTTTTGAAACGGTTTTTCGATTCCGTAGCTCAGCTGGTAGAGCAATACACTTTTAATGTATGGGTCCTGGGTTCGAATCCCAGCGGGATCACAAAGCGGTGAATTTTTCATCGCTTTTTTTTTGTTATTTGCATTTATTTTTTTGATTGTATTATTCAATATTTCGAATTTGGCTCCAAATTTATGAAATTAAACTTACTAAATCGTAGAGAGCTGTCAATAACTTTTTTCCTGATCACTATCTTTTTTAATTTGTTAAAGATGAAAAAAAATAAAAAATATACCATAGAAAATATTAAAATCCTTGATTTTGCTGCTGAAGGAAAGTGCATTGTAAAAAACGACGGTGAAGTGATTTTTGTAGATGGTAGCCAGGTCTGTCCCAATGATGAAGTCACGATTCTGGTAAGTAAATCTAAAAAGAAATATTCGGAAGGTAGGGTACTTAAGATAAATTCATTAAGCCAGGACAGGGTAGAACCTTTTTGCAGTCATTTTGGTGTTTGTGGTGGCTGCAAATGGCAACACGTACCTTATCAGACACAGCTGGCACAAAAACAAAAGCAAGTTACTGACCAGTTAACCAGAATCGGGAAAGTACAACTCAATGGTTTCGAAAGCATTTTAGGTTCTGAAAAAATTCAATTTTATCGCAATAAACTCGAATACACTTTTTCAAATTCCAGATGGCTTACTCCTGATGAAATAGCGACCGGAAAAGAATTTGACACAAATGCATTGGGATTTCATGTTCCAAAAAGATTTGATAAAGTTTATCCGGTCGAAAAATGTTATTTGCAACCAGATCCATCAAATTCTATCCGTGATTTTTTCAATGAATACTCCCGGAAAAGTGGATTGCCATTTTATAACCATATAGTACATGAAGGTTTTTTCAGGTCATTAATGATCAGGACTACATCCACTAACGAAAGTATGGTGGTAGTTCAATTTGCAAAAAATGATAAGGAAAATATTGAAAAAACGCTCAATGCTTTTCTGGAAAAATTTCCAAAAACCACGTCTTTAAACTATTTTATAAATACAAAACGAAACGATTCTTATTTTGACCTTGAGCCAATAAATTATTCCGGTAAACCATACATTACCGAAAAAATGGAAAATCTTGAGTTTAGAATCGGGGTTAAATCTTTTTATCAGACCAATTCTGAGCAGGCATTTAATCTTTACAAATTAGTCAGGGATTACGCTCAGATTCAATCTGAAGACATCGTTTACGATTTATATACGGGTACAGGTACCATTGCACTTTTCGTTGCTTCTCTGGCAAAAAAAGTCGTGGGAATAGAGTATATTGATGCAGCAGTGGATGATGCAAAACTCAATGCCGAAATAAATTCAATATCTAACTCCTCATTTTTTGCAGGTGATATGGCCAAAATCTTCACCGAGACTTTTATTGAAGAAAATGGAAAACCCGATATCGTGATTGCAGATCCACCCCGGGCGGGTATGGACAAGCCTGTAATCGAAACATTATTGGCAATAGCCCCCAGAAGGATAGTGTACGTAAGTTGTAATCCCGCTACACAAGCACGTGACCTTGAATTACTATCTGAAAAATACATTGTCGAAAAAATCAGACCTGTGGATATGTTTCCACATACATTTCATGTCGAAAATGTGGTAAGTTTGATTTTAAAAATTTAATTTGGCAAAAAAATACCTATGCGAATTACTGTTATTGACGCCGGAAATTTCAAATTAGATGGTGGTGCCATGTTTGGCGTGGTGCCAAAAACAATCTGGCAAAAAATGATTCCGGCAGATGAAAATAACCTTTGCAACTGGAATATGCGTTGTCTTTTAGTGGAAGACGGTAAAAGATTGATTTTGGTTGATACCGGAATGGGTGATAAACAACCACAAAAATGGCAAAATTTTTATTTTCGTAATGGTGATGGTGATTTGATAAAATCGATTAGAAACGCCGGATATCACGAATCGCAAATTACCGATGTTATTTTAACTCACCTGCATTTTGACCATTGTGGGGGAGCTGTTACCCGAACTTCGGAGGAAATTCTGCTTCCAACATTCGTTAATGCCAAATATTGGACTCACTCTGGCCATTGGGAATGGGCAATGAACCCCAATCAAAGAGAAAAAGCCACCTTTCTTTCAGAAAATCTGATGCCAATTTTTGAATCAGGGCAACTCCATTACATTGATAAAAATACGGATAGGCCTGATTTCGAATATCTTTTTGCTGATGGCCACACTGAGAAAATGATAATGCCAATAATAAAAGTATCTGATAAAAAAATAATTTTTGCTGCTGATACTATCCCGTCATTCGCTCATATTCATGTGCCATATTGTATGTCCTACGATGTTAGACCGCTGGTAACCATGCAGGAAAAGGCAGTTTTACTGGAAAAAATCGTGGATGAAAATATTATTTTAGTGTTTGACCATGATTTGGAAAACCAGGCAGCCATCATTGAAAAGACCGACAGAGGATTTAAATATGTATCTTTGGGAGATTTGACCGATTATATATAAATTATACTATGAAAATCGGATTAACACTTTCGGGCGGTGGTTCAAGAGGTTTTGCCCACTTAGGAGTACTAAAAGCAATAGATGATTTAGGAATCAAACCATCCTATATTTCGGGTTCAAGTGCAGGAGCATTGGTTGGAGCATTATACTGCTCGGGAATAAGTCCTGTCGAAATAGGAAAAATCATCAAAAATAATGGAATTACCGGAAGTTTAAAATTAGCTTTTAATCGTTTTGGCTTATTTTCAATTGAAAGGGTTCAAAAAATAATGTTGGAGCATATTCCTGTTAATAATTTTGAATCACTAAAAATACCTTTGATTGTGTGCACAACAGACATAAAAAAAGGAGAAGCGACTTATTTTGACTCCGGTGAACTCATAAAACCTGTCTTGGCATCCTGTGCAATTCCTGGTATTTTTTCTCCTGTAATGATCGATGGTGTTGCTCATATAGATGGGGGAGTGGTCAATAATTTACCGGTGGAGCCAATTGAGCATAAAGTGGATTTCAAAATAGGTGTCAATGTAATGCCTGAGGAAAAAAATATGCCGGTAGGATCCGGAAAAGAAATTCTAATGAAATGTCTCATGTTGACAATTGGCAAGCAAACCATTCAGAAATACGATAAATTTGATATTTTGATTGAGCCCGAAAAAATCAACAGATTTGATGGGCTGAGTCTAAAAAAATCTGAGGAAATGTTTGATCTGGGCTACAACTCAGCAATGAAAGCCCTTAAAGTTTCACAACTCGTTGGATTTCAAACATTAGAGATTACAAATAACTAAGTTGATATTTGGCACTAATTTGGATAATTATTAATAAAAGTTTTCGTTTTACCCTTCAAAAACCATTTCAAATATTTGTGAAAATAAATTTCCTGTTTCTTTTAATTTTCCTAACCTCTTGCTCTCAATTCAGCAAAAGTCCAACCAGTAAAGCCTGGCATAATATCAATGCCAAGTACAATGCTTTATTGATAGCCCGTGAGGACTATTCAGAGGCAGGATTTCTGATTAGAAGTAAGCAAAAGGAAAATTTTGATCAGATATTGCCAATTTTCCCAAAAATTGATTCATCCAAACTAGATTCTGCTAAATTTTATTTGATTGATGCAATAAAAAAATCTTCGATAATTGCAGAAAGACATTCAAACTCCAGATATCTGGATGAGGCATATTTGCTTCTTGGTAAATCCAGATTAATGAAGCAGGAATATTTTAATGCCATTGAAACCTTTAAATACGTTAATACCAAAGCAAGAACTGAAAGTAAGAAAACTGAGGCACTGATCTGGTTAATGAGGGCTTACATTGAAAATCAGGATTTAAATTCTGCAAATCAAGTTTCCGAAATCATAAAAACCAGAAAACTTAATAATCGTTCTAAAGCTGATTTTTTAATAATGAAAGCTTATTATCACCAAAATTTAAACCAGAACCAGGCAGCTTTAATATTGCTGGAAGAAAGTTTGAAGTTTCTGGGTAAATCAGAGAATAAAGCCAGATATAATTTTATTTGCGGTCAATTAAATGAGTCTCTTGGCAATGGACTTGCAGCAAGAAAATACTACAGAAATGTATTAAAATCAAAACCTGACTATGAAATGGCATTTAATGCCCAGTTGGGTTTATTGACTTCCGAATCTTTGGCAAATAATACCAATATTTTGTTTGAAGATATGCTTGAAGATAGGAAAAATCAAGATAATAAAGGACTGATTTTTCAAAAAATGGCCCAAACCGAAGCGAGAAAGAAAAATTTTAAACAAGCGATTGAATTTTACAATAAATCAATTGCTAATTCGGGTGAAAATGCAACTCAAAAAGCTAATGCTTACCAAGCTCTCGCCGATATTTATCTGGATAGTTTTCAGGATTATGAAAAAGCAGGAATTTATTATGATTCTACAATAGTAACATTGCCTAAAAACGAATCAAATTTTGATAAATTGAGCCAAAAAGCTATAAATTTAAATGAATTTATCAGATACAAGAAAGCCTATGATTTGGAAGACAGCCTGCAGATGCTTTCCGCTTTACCAAATGATGTACTGGAAGCAAAACTTTATAAAATAGTTGAATCCAGAAAAAATTCTGAAAAGCAATCAGAAGAAGCTAAACTGGTAAAAACTGACAATCCCAAAACTTTAAGTACATCAAATATCAAAGACCGCTGGGTGCTGTATGACCCTATCGAAAGTGTAAAGTCAAAAAATGATTTTGTACGGAATTGGGGAAACCGTCCCCTGGAAGACAACTGGCGAAGAGCTGAAAAAACAATGGGTTCTTTCAGTTTAAAAATTGAAAAAACCACCATTGAAACCGGCCAACCTGCTGAAAATCAAAAACAAATTGAAACAACTCAGGTAGAAGTTGAAGACCTTGAAAAAAAGGCAATAGAGCAAGAAGTCAAAGAAATGATGAGGAAAGTTCCCCGAAGCAATGTCCAAATCCTTGCTTCAAAAAGAAAACAAGAAGAAGCTCTTTTTCAGATTGGAAAAATTTATTCACTGAAATTTAATGATAATCAAAAAGCCAAAGAATATTATCAAAAGCTTCTTAACGACCATCCTAGGTCGATGTATGAACCTGAGGTTTTGTACTTTATGACATTAGATCAGCCCGATCCTTCTAATAATATTTATTCGGCTAAACTACTTGCTGATCATCCCTATTCGTCTTTTACCCGGCAATTAAAAAAAGGTGGCCAAAAGTTCTCTAAAGACCGGGAGTCAGAAGTGTCAGCATTTTATTCTGATAACTTTAAATTATTTGAAAACGGACAATACGAAAATGTATTAAAAAACCTGGACGAAGGTTTAAATAAATATCTTGGAAGTCAAATTGAAGATAAAATGGCCATGCTCAGACTTTTAACTTTGCAAAAACTGGGTTTAAAAGACCAATATTTGATTTCATTAAATGACTTTTTAAGAAGTTATCCTTCATCGGAGCTTCAATTTAAGGTCAAAGATTTTCTCGATGCCATAAAATAATTAAACCCAACCTTTATGAACCAACCCGAGGAAAAACCGCCTTTTTTTAAGAAATGGTCAGGCTTATATTGGACTTTAACTTTATTTATCTTATTTTTAATATTGTTTTTTTATTATTTAACTCAATCATTATCATGAACTTAATTGATTGGGCTATCTTATTTATTACCTTATTTGTAATAATCGTATTTGGAATCTATAAAAACCGAAAAGACAAAAATATTGAATCCTATCTTCTTGGAAATCAATCTTTACCCTGGTATCATGTTGGATTTTCGGTGATGGCGACCCAGGCAAGTGCTGTCACTTTCTTGTCTGCTCCGGGGCAAGGTTATGTAGATGGTATGCGTTTCGTACAGTTTTATTTAGGTTTACCTTTGGCTATGATCGTTTTGAGCGTCACTTTTATTCCGATTTTTCACCGACTTAAAGTATATACAGCCTATGAATACCTCGAAACCAGATTTGATTCTAAAGTAAGAATTTTTACAGCCATTCTTTTTTTATTCTCAAGAAGCTTATCTACAGGAATTTCAATATATGCACCATCAATTATTTTGTCAACAATATTTGGTTGGGACATCGTTTATACCAATATTTTCATGGGTGGCATTGTGCTCATTTATACTGTAGTTGGAGGCACCAAAGCTATTTCTTATACCCATCTCCAACAAATGTTTCTAATAACCCTGGTTTTGTTTTTTGTAGGATATCTGGTGGTTAAAATGTTACCATCGGATATAGGAATGATTGATGCCATAAAAATTGCAGGGAAAACACAGAAAATGAAAGTTCTGGACCTTGAATTTAACCCGAATGAGAGATACAATCTTTGGTCTGGCTTGATTGGAGGCTTTTTTTTACAGCTTTCTTATTTTGGAACTGACCAGTCTCAGGTGGGCAGGTATCTGACTGGCAAATCAATCAAAGAAAGTCGTTTAGGCCTGATAATGAATGGATTTTTAAAAATCCCAATGCAGTTTGGAATATTACTTATCGGGGTTTTAGTTTACGTATTTTATCTTTTCAATAATACCCCAACGGTTTTTAATCAGATAGAAGCTACGAAATTAGAAACAGGAAAATATTCAGAACAATTTAACAGTATAAAAGACCAACATCAAAAAGTGGTTACTGAAAAGAAAATATTCTCAGAAAAACTCAATTTATCATTAAAAAATAAATCAGAAAGTCAGATAAAAGAAAATTCAAGTCAACTAAATCTGATTTTGGAAAAAGAGAAAAATCTGAATAAAAAAGCAAGTGATCTGATAAAAAAGAATAATCCGGAAGGCGACGCCAATGATATCAACTATATATTTCTTCGCTTTGTAATTGACTATTTACCGCATGGATTGATAGGATTGATGATTGCCTTAATATTTTCAGCCTCAATGGGATCAATTGCCTCGGCCTATAGTTCCCTTTCTGCTACAACTTTGGTTGACGTAATCAATAAAAGCCGATTTAAACCCAAAACTCCGGAGTTGGAACTCCAATACACAAAAGGCTTTACTATTTTTTGGGCTGTTTTTAGTATTATCGTTGCTTCATTCGCTCAAAAACTTGGAAGTTCAATGATAGAACTCGTAAACATACTGGGTTCCTGGTTTTACGGGATTATTTTGGGAATATTCCTGGCAGCTTTTTATGTAAAACAGATTAAATCGCAAGCATTGCTTTACAGTGCTATTTTATCCCAAATATTAGTAATTTTAATCTGGAAGTACGAACTTGTAGCGTTTTTATGGCTTAACCCAATTGGAGTAATACTGGTTTTGTCAATAGGATTGATCTTTCAGAAAATATTGTCAAAAAAAAATGAGTGAAACCAAAAGAATATTAATCATAGAAGATGATGTCAGGATTGCTCAGAATATAAGCAAAGGACTGGTCGAAAAAGGATATGAAACGGAAGTGGCATACGATGGTAAAATTGGTCTCAAATTAGGTCTTCACAATGATTTCGACCTCATTCTCTTAGATCTTAACCTCCCAAGTCTCAACGGTTACGAAGTATGCGAGGAAATCAGACGTAAAAAACCAGTAATTCCTATCATAATGCTTACAGCCTTAGGAGAAACCGAAGATAAAATTGAAGGTTTCGAAAAAGGAGCAGATGATTACCTTGTTAAGCCATTTGATTTCAGAGAGTTACTTGCCAGAATCAACGTTTTTATCAAACGAAATGCACGTTCAATTGAACCCGATAATAATAATGTTCTGAAAATAGCGAACCTTGAACTTGATCCGGAGTCAAAAATCGTTACCCGAGATGGTATCGAAATAGAATTGACACCAAAAGAGTTTTTATTATTGGAATATTTGATGCGTAACAAGGGCAAAGTAGTGTCCAAAACCGACCTCGCTGATAATATTTGGGAACAAAACTCCCAGCAAAGTCTCAATGTTATTGAAGTTTATATTAATTTCCTAAGAAAAAAAATCGACAAAGAATTTATCCCTAAGTTGATACACACCAAAACCGGTATGGGATATATTCTGAAAGAAGAGGTGTAGGGCTTTTTAAAAATGAAAATCAGGACTAAAATCACTTTCCAATTTACCTTAATCGTTGCGATGATTTTGGTGATATTTTCTGTTTCTCTATATTATTTATTGGAATCTTACAATAAGAAAGAATTCAACAACTATCTGAAAGACAGAGCAGTAACTACCGCTCAGCTGCTGATTAAAGAAAAAAATATTGATCGCAAATTTTTGAGAATTATTGACCGAAATACCCTTTCAACCTTATATGCAGCTGAGGTTTTGGTTTTTGATGAAGATAATAAAGTAAAGTACTCAAATTTTGAATCTGATACAGTAATATATTACAGTCCTGAACTGCTAGAACAAGTTAGACAAAAAAAATACCTGGAGTCAGACTATAAAAACAAGGAAGTAGTGGGCCTGATGTATAAAGATCAGGAAAGTCAAAAAGATTACCTCATTCTTGCTCAATCAGAAGATATTTATAGTAAACAGAAGCTCGAAAATATAAAATATGCCATGACCATCGGGTTGATATCGGCAATTATCTTAACCATCGTTTTCGGATTCGTTTTTTCAGGCCAATCATTGAAGCCTATTTCAAGAATTAATCAGGAAGTCTCAAAAATTACCGCAAACGACCTAAATAAAAAACTTAGCACCGGAAACAGTAAAGATGAAATAGCCCAATTGGCTCATAATTTTAATCAAATGCTTTCAAGAATCGAGAAGTCATTCGAACTTCAAAAAAGCTTTGTAAGCAATGCCTCTCATGAATTAAGAACACCCCTTGCTGCCATAAAATCCGAAATTCAGGTTGCACTCGAAAAAACCCGAACTCCGGAAGAATATCAGGAAATACTTTTATCTTTAAATATTGATAACCAAAGACTTATTCAGCTAACCAACGGACTTCTTCAACTTGCAAAATCAGATCGGGGAGATAAAAGTATAATTCTCAATCCATTAAGAATTGACGAGGTGCTTTTTGAAGTTCAGGACGAACTACTGCATCAGCATCACGATTATCATATCAATATAGACTTTGAAGAAATACCTGAAGACGACGCTTTTGTCACGATATCTGGAAATAAATCATTAATAAAAACACTTTTTAATAATCTATTTGACAATGCCTGTAAGTATTCTGATAATAAAACTGCCGTTGTTAGTATCAGATCCAATAAAAGCAATTGTATAGTGATTGTTACGGATGATGGAATTGGTATTTCAAAAGAAGATCAGGAAAAGATTTTTGAGCCATTTTATCGCACCAAGAACGCAAGTAATTTCAAAGGCCATGGGATCGGGCTTTCAATCTGTAAAAGAATCGTTGAGATTCATAAAGGCCGGATAGTTATTAAAAGCGAAGAGAAAAAGGAAGCAGTTTCAGTGTGATACTGCCCCATATTTAATGCCAAAAAAATAATTGGTAATTATCTTAAAAAAGTAGCGGGGAGGGGAATCGAACCCCTGACCTCCGGGTTATGAATCCGACGCTCTAACCATCTGAGCTACCCCGCCGTCGTTTGAGGGTGCAAAACTATTCATTCTTTCTTTAAAAACAAAAAATGATTTAGAAATTTCCTCAAAAAAATAAAAAATCGAGAATTTGTTTGGAATAATTACACAAATATTATAAATCGGAAGAAAAAGAAGAGTAAAATGTCAAAATATAAATTTTCACAAGAATTTCCCTTTAAAACATCACCTAAAGTGTTGTTTAACTATATCAGTACTGCAGGTGGTTTACAGCAATGGTTTGCAGAAAAGGTAGTTATGGATAGCAATCATATGTTTCATTTTTATTGGGATTCTGAAGAGCATGTAGCTGAACTATCCTCAACCCGACTTAACAAATCAACTCGTTTTGATTTTATTGGTGAAAATGAAGGCTGCTTTTTGGAGTTTAAATTAATAACTTCTGAAATTGACAATTCTGTATTTTTAAAAGTAACTGATTGCTCGGAAATTGAAGATCAGGACGAACTCGAGTCAATGTGGAAGAGCCTTATTCATGACCTTAAAGAAATAGTAGGAGGGTAAAGCTTAATAAATCTTAATTATTTGGTATCCGCTGAAAAGATTTCGATTTTTGTATCATTAAAGTTTCTTTATGAGAAAAATCGATAAGCTTTTTATAAAATCATTTATTGGTCCATTCGCCTTAACTACTGCCATTGTAGTTTTTATTTTTCTCATGAGATTCCTGATGATGTATTTCAATGAATTCATTGGAAAAGATTTAGGAATCGACGTATTTTCCAAGCTTTTCTTCTTTTTCTCAATGATTACTGTACCAACTGCTTTGCCTTTGGCAACTTTGTTGGCCACTTTAATGTGTTTCGGAAATTTGGGAGAACATACAGAACTAACGGCAATGAAATCAGCAGGAATTCCGCTATCAAGGTTGATTTTGCCAACGTTTATTTTAAGTTTAATCGTTAGTATTGTTTCTTATTTTTACAATGATCGTGTAAATCCTTGGGCCAATCTTAAAGGTTATTCTTTACTTTATGATATTAAAACCACCAAAATGACTTTAAATATTCAGGAAGGTATTTTTTATAAAGAAATTCCGGGTTACAGAATTAAGGTTCAGAAAAAATTTCCGGATGGAAAAACTCTGAAAAACATTATTGTTTACAACCATTCAAGCAACTTAGGAAACAAAAACATTACCATTGCCGACTCCGGCAAAATGTACACAATGTATAATGGGAACTATCTGATTTTTGAGCTTTTTAATGGTTACAACTATACTGAAAGTCAAAATTCATTCAATAACTACGATGAGACTCAATTTACAAAAACCCGGTTTAAAAAAAACAAGGTGGTTTTTTCTTTGGAAAGTTTTGGAATAAAACGTACCAATGAGGATCAATTTAAGTATCATGAATATATGAAGAATGTAAGTGAACTTACCGCAAAAATTGATTCTTCAAAAATTGACATAAAAAAAACAATAAAGCAGCAAACTGATCAAATCAAAAGTCAGAATACTTATTTATTCAAAAAAACTCTTCCTTCAGACTCTGCGAAAAAAGTAATCATTAAGCCCGGACCGTGGATAAAAAAGGAATTGCAAAAACTTGAAAGTGGTAACAGAAAAGAAGAATCTGATGAATATGCCTTATCTCAGGTAAGAAATCTAAAAAATCAGCTGGAAACAGATTTGGCAATAATAAGTAATAAAAGTAAAGAAATGTACCGGGCTGATGTGGAACGATGGCACAAATTCACTATGGCTTTTTCATGTTTGGTATTTTTTATAGTAGGTGCATCTCTGGGATCGATTATCAAAAAAGGTGGATTTGGAATGCCGGTATTACTTTCTATCAGCATATTTATATTTTATTATGTGCTGATGCAGTTAGGCGATAAATATGCAAAAGAAGGCATTATTCCTGTAGTAGTAGGGGTATGGATTCCAGATTTTGTACTGAGTTTAATTGGTATCATTTTATTAAGGAAAGCGTCCAATGATGCCAGACTTTTTGAAAATGATAATTACAACCAATACTTTGAAAAAATCAAAAAAATAATCTCTAAAATATCATTTGATAAAAAAAACCAAACAGAAGTATCTTCATAAAAAAAATTAAACATTTTATAAAAAATTATACATTTTTCTTCTCAAAAAAGCATTTATTTGCCCAGGAGAAATTCCCCTTTTCTGATAAATATTTTGAGTACATGTCCTCAAAAATTAATAAATAGTGTTATCTTTGCATCTGTTTTTATTTTTATCACTTAATCTAGGTTAACATACATGTATTTAACTCCGGAAAAGAAAGAGGAGATCTTTGCATCAAAAGGTCAACAAAGAAAAGCAACTGATACCGGCTCAGCCGAATCTCAGATTGCCCTTTTTACTTACAGAATTGCTCATTTAACTGAGCATTTAAAAACTCACAAACATGATTTCTCTACCCGTTCAGGGCTATTGAAGTTAGTTGGTAAGCGTCGTAGATTGTTGGATCACTTGCAAAAAGTGGAAATCGGTCGTTACAGAGCTATCATCGCTGAGCTTAAAATTCGTAAATAAAAAAATCAGGGAATCCCAAATTGGGATTCCCCTTTTTTTCGTAATTAATTATTTTTTATATCCCCGCGGAATTCAGGATTAAATTGTTGTATCAAAGCGGACAATACAACCAAATTATTAAAATGTTTAATATTCAATCGCAAACCATCCAAATGCCGGATGGACAAACAATCACCCTTGAAACAGGTAAACTGGCAAGACAAGCCGATGGAGCTGTAGTTTTAAAATCAGGCAATCTTGTAATGCTTGCTACTATTTGTGCCAACAAAGAACACAAAGAAGGTACTGACTTTCTTCCACTTTCAGTTGATTATCAGGAAAAATTCGCTTCTGCCGGAAAAATCCCGGGTAGTTTTCAAAGACGTGAAGGTAAACTTTCTGACAATGAGGTGCTAATCTCAAGATTAATCGACAGAGCCCTCAGACCAATATTTCCTGAAGATTTCCATGCTGAAGTACAGGTAATGGTAACATTGCATTCAGCTGATGAAAATATTATGCCTGATTCATTGGCAGCATTGGCAGCTTCTGCTGCTATTATGGTTTCTGACATTCCTTTCAACGGTCCCATTTCTGAAGTTAGAGTGGCGAAAATTGCCGGTCAATACGTTGTTAATCCAAAACTTAGTCTTATTGATAAAGCTGATCTTGACCTGATGGTTGCCGGAACAGCTGAAAGTATCATAATGGTTGAAGGTGAAGGAAATGAGGTTTCAGAAGCTGAGATGGTTGAAGCCCTTAAAGTAGCTCACGAAGCTATTAAATTGCAGGTTGCCGGACAAAAAGAATTAGAATCTAAAGTGGGCAAAACTGTAAAAAGAGAATACAACCACGAAACACACGATGAAGACCTTAAAAAGAAAATGTACGATGAACTTTTTGATAAAGTTTATGCCGTTTGTTTGAAAGGCAGTGCCAACAAGAGTGAAAGAAGTGAGGGTTTTGCAAATATTCTTAAAGAATTTATTGAAGCTCAACCTGAGGAACTAAAATCAAATCCTTTACATAAAGTATATTTTGGTGACATCACCTATGATGCATCAAGAAAGATGGTTTTAGATGAAAGTGTACGTTTGGATGGTAGAAAACTTACCGAAATTCGCCCGATTACCTGTGAAGTTGATTATTTGCCTTCTGCACACGGTTCAGCATTGTTTACAAGAGGAGAAACCCAATCACTTTCCACTACAACCCTGGGAACCAAATTAGACGAGCAAATTGTGGACCTTCCAATGGTAAAAGGTTATTCAAGATTTTTCCTTCACTATAATTTTCCTGGATTTTCGACTGGTGAAGTCAGACCTAACAGAGGAGTTGGACGCAGAGAAGTTGGTCACGGAAATCTTGCTCAGAGGACTTTGAAAAAAGTAATGCCAAATGATGATGAGAACCCTTACACTATTAGAATTGTAAGTGATATCCTTGAATCAAATGGTTCATCTTCTATGGCTACAGTATGTGCCGGTTGTTTATCGCTTATGGATGCTGGTATAAAAATCAAAGCTCCGGTTTCAGGTATTGCAATGGGTCTTATCACTGATATGGAATCCGGAAAATGGGCTGTTTTATCTGATATCCTTGGTGATGAAGATCATCTGGGTGATATGGACTTTAAAGTTACGGGTACTGCGAAAGGTATTGTAGCTTGTCAAATGGATATTAAAATTGGTGGACTTTCATTTGATATCATCGAAAAAGCTCTTAACCAGGCTAAAGATGGAAGAATGCATATCCTAGGCAAAATGACTGAGGTAATTGCTCAACCAAAAGATGATCTTAAATCATTTGCTCCAAGAGCTCATACGATTGTTATCGACAGAGAGATGATAGGTGCAGTAATTGGACCTGGCGGTAAAGTAGTTCAGGAAATTCAGAGAGAATCAGGTGCTACTGTAAATATCGAAGAGAAAGACAATAAAGGATATATTTCTATTTTTGCCACAAATGGCGACAGTATGGCAATGGCCAGAAAAAGAATCGAAGGAATTGTTAAAGTTCCTGAGGTTGGAGAAGTTTATGATTCTGTTGTAAAATCTATTCAACCATTCGGTGCTTTCTGTGAAATTCTACCTGGAAAAGAAGGTCTTCTTCACATTTCTGAAATCTCATGGGAACGACTTCCAAGTATGGACGGAATTTTGAAGGAAGGTGACAAAATTCAGGTTAAACTAACTGAAATTGATAAGAAAACCGGTAAATACAGACTTTCAAGAAAAGTGTTATTGCCAAGACCTCCAAGAGAAGAAAAGCCTGTACAAGAACAATAATTCGTTATTTTTTGTTGTTAGGTAAATTCCGAAAGAATTCGAGTGAAATCATTTATACAAAAAAAGATAAAAAATGAGACAACTAAAGATTAGTAAACAAATCACCAACAGAGAGAGTCAGTCTCTTGACAAATACCTACAGGAAATCGGTAAAGTAGATTTATTGACTCCTGATGAGGAAGTTATCCTGGCTCAAAAGATCAGAGATGGAGACCAGCTTTCTTTGGAAAGACTAACCAAAGCAAATCTCCGTTTTGTGGTGTCAGTTGCTAAACAATATCAAAATCAGGGTCTTTCATTGGGCGACTTAATCAACGAAGGAAACCTCGGTTTGATTAAAGCAGCACAGAGATTTGACGAAACCCGCGGTTTTAAATTTATTTCTTATGCTGTTTGGTGGATTCGTCAGAGTATTCTACAGGCTTTGGCAGAGCAATCCAGAATTGTTAGGCTTCCATTGAATAGGGTTGGTTCTTTGAATAAAATTTCCAAAACTTTCTCTGAGTTGGAGCAAAAATTTGAAAGAGAACCATCACCTGAAGAATTGGCCGAAGTTTTGGAAATTTCAGCTAATGAGGTAGTTGATACTATGAAAATTTCTGGAAGACACGTCTCAGTTGATGCCCCGTTTGTTCAGGGTGAAGAAAATAGCCTTTTGGACGTATTGGAAAATGATACTGAAATCAGACCTGATCAGGAGTTAATGAACGACTCATTGAGAAGAGAAGTTTTGAGAGCATTGTCAACTCTTACACAAAGAGAAGCCGAAGTAATAATGTTTTATTTTGGTCTCAATGGTGAGCAGGCAATGACTCTGGAAGAAATAGGAGAGAAGTTTAACCTTACGAGGGAAAGAGTAAGACAAATAAAGGAAAAAGCTATAAGAAGGCTACGTCAAACCTCCCGAAGTAAGGCTTTAAAAGCTTATTTAGGTTAAAGTTAAAAAAGAGGTTTAAAAACCTCTTTTTTGTTTATATTGGTTGCTAATTAATCTATTTTCTAGCAAATTTGCGATTATTTTTTTTTATGTCTTTTAAAATAGGAATTTACAGTCTGGAGAAAAATTCGGGAAAAAGTATTACAGCTGCTTTCCTTGCCGAAAGTCTGGCTACATTAAATCAAAAAGTAGCACTACTTGATGTTACCCAAGATACTTTTTTAACAGATTTTCTGCAAATAAAAAAAAGTACTCTAAATTCAATTAAAATATCAGAATCTACCTGGGATTATCAAAAAATTGAAAATATAAATAATTTCGATTCATTCATTTCGAAAAGCGAAAAATACGATTTCATAATTGTAGATTTTCCATCTTATACAGATGATTATTTACCTGAAATTTTAAGTAAACTTGAAAGTGTAATAATTCCAATTGAGTGTGAGTTTTATGGATTGGATAAATTGAATGAAACATTTGAAGAAATATTAAAATTTGAAAACCTGAAAGTCGAGGGTTTGTTATTGACCAAAGTTGATAATAATAATTCTTTGGTCGAAAAAATAAAAGGGTTCTTAAAAGATAACTTTTCGGATTTAGTATTTAATTCATCAATTTCAAGAAATTATTATTTGGGTTTACCTCACTTTTCAATAGAAAACCTAAATCATTCAATACCAAATTTTGGTTTTGCTGACTACTTAAAATTAGCAAACGAAATACTTGACAATAGAAACAATGGATAAACAAATAAAAAGAAAGGGTTTAGGAAAAGGATTAGGAGCCTTGCTTTCTGAAAGAAATCAGGAATCAAACGATCTATTGGCTGTTGATGACCGTTCTTTCGAAATATTAACTGAAAATATCAGTACAAATCCATATCAGCCAAGAACAAATTTTGACTCTGTTTCATTAATCGAATTAAAAGAATCAATACAGGCACAAGGTATTATACAACCCATTACAGTTAGGAAAATTGGCGAGAATAAATATCAGTTAATCTCAGGTGAAAGGAGACTTCAGGCTTCAAAAATGGCTGGATTATCCAAAATACCTGCCTACGTAAGAGAAGCTTCTGATAAGCAAATGCTTGAAATGGGTCTGATTGAGAATATTCAGCGGGAAAACCTAAATGCCATGGAGGTGGCCATTGCTTATAAAAGGTTAATTGATGAGTGTAACATTAAGCAGGAAGAAGTAGGAGCTAAGGTTGGAAAAGAAAGGTCAACAGTGACAAATTATCTGAGGTTATTAAATCTTCCTCCGGCAGTTCAAGAAGGTTTGAAACTCAAAAAACTTTCAATGGGTCATGCAAGGGCTCTTTTAGGAATTGAAGATGAAAAAACGATTTTAAGTATATATAAGGATATAGTTGAAAATGAGCTTTCGGTTAGAAAAGTTGAGGAAATAATAAAAAATCATAATTCTGATAGAAAACCAAAGCCATCAACTCAAAAAAGTATTAAGGCTACAAAATTTTCACTTAATGACTTACAGGAAAACCTTTCTGAAGTTTTTAAAAGGAAAGTATTGGTTTTTGCTGACGAGAATTCAAAGGGTGAAATAAAAATTCCGTTTGGTTCAAAAAGTGATTTGGACGATATTCTAAACAAACTCAAAAAAAAATAAAATTACCAGAGGTGAGTTTAACACGGTTCGGAATATTTTTTTTTCTTATTTTCTGTTTTAGCAGCCAATGGAGTTATGGACAGAGTGATTCCTTATTTTCAAAAATTGACTCATTAAAAAAGAAGCAAATAGCAACAAAAGACACAACTCAGGGTGCTAAACTTCGAAGTTTTCGGAAAAATTCTAAAGATATTGTAAAAAAATCTTTTGGACTTACACCTTTTAGTGAAAAAGAAACTCCAAAAATAGCATTTTTTAGGTCTGTATTATTTCCGGGCTGGGGACAAATCACAAATAAACAATATATAAAACTTCCAATAATATATGGTTCCGCAGCGGTTGGGGCATATTTTATCAAAAAAAACAATAATGAATTTCTGAGATTTAAAGGGTACTTGCTTGAAATGGCAGCTGATACAATAAATAATCCAACAGAATATACCATAAAAAATGAAAACGGGACTTTGTCCGGACCGTATTCAAAGAGTGTCATTACATCAGCCGCTAAACAGTATAAAAGATGGAGAGATGGGACAATCATTGGCTTTTCGGTGGGTTGGCTACTTTTTGCTATTGAAGCCAATGTAGCGGCACATATGAAGACTTTTGATATTTCGGATGACATCTCAATGAATATTTCAGGCAGCACCATAGGCCAGACAGGCCTGGGAATAAAAATGAAATTTAATTTTAAATAATTATGAGGATAGGATTGCTGGGATATGGCAAAATGGGAAAAGCAATAGAAAAAATTGCAATCGAAAGAGGCAATCAAATCATTTTCAGGATTGATTTAAATAGTCAGGAAACTTTGGATCAGTTTACACCGGACGACGTGGATGTGATTATTGAATTCAGCTCACCCCACTCTGCCTATCAAAACTTAAAAAATTGCATGGAGAAGGGCTTTAAGACGGTTTCTGGAACAACTGGATGGTTGGACCACAAATCTGAAATCGAAGCTTTGTGTTCAGAAAAAGGAGCCGCATTTTTTTATTCAAGTAATTACAGCATTGGAGTAAATCTGTTTTTTAAACTCAATAAAGTTTTGGCAGAACTCATGTCAACACAAAAACAATATGAGATTTTTACTTCCGAGATTCACCATACCGAAAAACTTGATTCTCCAAGTGGTACAGCAATAACTTTGGCAGAAGGAATTATCGCCAATAATGAAGAAAAAAAACATTGGGTAAATAATCAGATACCTAAAAAAGAAGAAGTTGCAATCTGGTCTTCAAGAGAAGGGAAAGTACCTGGAACTCACACTATAAAATACATTTCCGAGGTTGATGAAATTGAAATAAAACACACGGCTAATTCCAGGACAGGATTTGCACTTGGGGCGGTGATCGCAGCCGAATGGCTTGCTGACAAAACAGGTGTTTTTGGTATGGATGATATGCTTAGATTATAAAAAAAGTGGCTTTCGCCACTTTTTTTTAATTTAAATGCAAAAACTTATTGTATCTTTTTATTGCCATTGGGTCAGTTGACCGCATTGGTGTAAGTTTTACAGATTGTAGATTATTACCCTCCAGTTTGACAGAGAATATTCTATTAATTCCACCTCTTTTAACTTCAATTTCAATCGTTTCACCAATTTTTTTGTTTTCCAAAACATCTGCTAAATTGACAAAAGTCTTTCCATTTATTTTTAAAATTTCATCATTTACATTTAAACCATATTTATAAGCTGCCGTGCCATTATCCACTCTGGATATCATTTTTCCCCTGATTTGGGCACCCAAATACGGTTTATCAAGATTTAATTTTTCAAAACTTACATTAATATCAGCCATAGCGTAATATTTTTTGTAATCAATGGTTTCAGTACCAAATATATGATTTTTGAAAAAATCTTTCAAATCAAGACCTGATACCCTCTCGCAGGCAATTCTGAATTCATCATCAGTAAAACCTACATTTTTTGCGGAGATAATTTTCATTGTACAACAATCTCATAGCATCATCCAAAGATTTTTCTCCAATAGTATTCCCAATTATCATCAAATTAAGGATAGTTCCAATAATTCCTCCTTTTGTATAATATGAAGTAGTTGAGTTATTCGAATTTTCATTGGGTCTGTAATATTTTATCCATGCATCAAACGATGATTCTGCCACTGACTGCACTTTATTTCCAGGTGAATTTTCGGTTGTACCAATGTCGGAAGCAAGCATTCCCAGTAATTTGTTTTCATCAATCAAACCTGCCCTTCTAAGTATGTCATCCTGGTAATATGATGTAAAACCTTCAGAAACCCAAAGCATATTGGTGTAGTTTTCATTTTCATAATCAAATGGCCCTAAAGCAATGGGTCTCATTCGTTTAACATTCCATAAATGAAAATATTCGTGGGCAATCAATCCCAAAAATCCGATGTATTTGTCCTGATTTTTATAAGCATCAGGTGAAGTTTGACAAGTAGTGCTATTAAGGTGTTCCAATCCACCTCCAATGCCGGGCATGTGATGGATAATAAACAAATATTCTTTACAAGGGTGTTTTCCACCAAATACACTTCCACTGGCTTCTACTACTTTTTTATAGTCATCAATTAAAGTTTTGGGGTCATAACCCAAATTCTCAACAGAATAATTAGCAATGGTATGTTTTACGCCCAAAGCTTCAAATTCCAAAATATCATGATTACCAATTTCGATTGGACTATCCACCAAAAGATCAAAATTTTCAACCTCAAAAGTATTCTTTCCAATTGATGGTAATGCAACCGAAACCTTTTTGAAACTTTCATGAGGCGTAATTTTCAATTCTGAAGGAGAATTTAAATATTGCGGAATGAACATAAATACTGCAGCACCATTGGCATATCCATGTGTATCATCCAAATGGGCATTTCTTACTGACAACTCGAAGGAATACACCCGATATTTGACCTCAACCTCATCCAAACCATCAACTTTTACCCTCCATGTATTTTTTGAGATTTTACCTGATTCAATTTTTTTCCCAGATTGAATGGCTTCAAAACCTTCTACATTTTTGGCATATTCTCTGATCAAATAAGAACCAGGAGTCCAAACTGGCATTTTAAAGTCAATAAAACCCGAATTATCCGGCACATTTGCTGAAATTTTTACTTCAAAATAATGGGTACTGGGTTCTGGCATTGATAGCTCATATTTCATTTTGTAATTAGCCATGCTACTCTTATTAATTTTTGCTGCTGTACAGGATGAAAACACTGCTATTGTCAGCAAAAAAATTGAAATTTTCAGTTTTAACATTTGATTAAGATTTTTGATAAATACAAAACTACAATTTTTAAAAAATCAAATCGTTTTGTACCATAAATATCTCAAAAAGTTTTTTAAATCTTAGTTTTCGAGAAAAAAACAGAACAATTACTTAATTTTGTTCAATTTTATTTCAATTCCTTATTATGAAATTTAAATCATTAACAATAGCTTTCCTTATATCTTTCCATACATTATTTGGGCAAAATACGCTTAATTATACCCAAATAGAAGCCCATTTTAATAATGGAATTGAGCTTTTTCAGAAAAAAGCCTATTCAGCTGCCCGAAAAGAGCTTCATGAATATATTTCAAAGTCTGAAAATTCC
Organism: Cytophagaceae bacterium; assembly: GCA_016722655.1. Lineage (NCBI taxonomy): Bacteria > Pseudomonadati > Bacteroidota > Cytophagia > Cytophagales > Cytophagaceae > Cytophagaceae bacterium. The sequence continues at coordinate 179,441 of JADKIR010000005.1, read as the reverse complement.
CTGAATCCCAACAAATTCAACATTGCCAATGCCGAATACTATTCTGCTCTTGCCTCACTCAATACGCAAGCCAAGGATGCAGACATTGAAGTGGAGAGATTTGTTTTGAAAAATCCGGAACACCCTAAAGCCAAATTGATTTACAATAATCTGGCAAAGAGTTTTTTTGACAAAGGAGATTTCAAAGGGGCTATCGCATATTACCAAAAAGCACTTGAAAACCGGGCAGACAATATTGATACTTACGAAATTAGATATCAGTTGGCTTTGGCATATTACCAAATCAAAGATTTTAAAAATGCTTTGGTGGAATTTGATAAAGTTAAAGCAACCGTTGCACCAAATGCCCTTAATGCAGCATATTATGCGGCGGTTATCAATTTCCAAAACGAAAACTTCGACCTGGCTTTAAGTGACCTGAAAAGGGTAGAAAACGTAAATCCCTATAAAATTGAAGTTCCTAACTGGATAGGTCAGATTTATTATAGACAAAAAAAACATGACGAACTAACCGCTTATGCTGAACCAATTATTGCTAATCCAAACGGTAGAAAAATTGACGATTTGTGCCTTTTGACTGCTGAGGTTAACTTTTTTGATGATAATTTCGAGAAATCTGCGGTTTATTATGATAAATTCAAAACTTTCAGACGTGGAACAGTAAGTGATCAGGTTACATTTCGCCATGCATTTAGCCTTTATAAAACTGACAAATTTGAAAAAGCTTCCGTCTTATTTAAATCTCTGGCCAATAATAATACTGAAATTGGTCAACAATCAGCTTATTATTTGGGAATATCTTCCTTAAAAACCGGTGATTTAAATGCTGCTATGGCGGCTTTTGAAAATGCTAAAAAAGCCGATTTTGATAAAAATATTAAAGAAGAAGCTTCCTATAATTATGTTAAAGTTTTAGTAGAAAAATCTAATAATACATTAGCAATCAACGAACTACAAAGCTATCTCAAAAATTATCCTAACGGTAAATATGTTGATGAATCAAATGAACTTTTAAGCGAAATTTTCTTCGAAACAAATAGTTATGTATCTGCAATTACCTATATTGAATCTCTGACGAGAAAGACTTCAAAAATTGAAGAAGCCTATCAAAAACTTTGTTACAATCAGGGAGTGGTTGATTTTAATCTGGAAAAATATGAAAGTGCAATTAAATACTTTAATAAATCGCTGGAAAAACCCACAGATAAGGCACTTGCCACCAAATCAAAATATTGGAAAGCTGAGGCACTAAATATGTCAGAAAATCCTCAATCAGAGAGTATTTATCGTGAATTGGCCACTTCAGGTGACAATGAGATAAAACAAAAAAGCCTATATAGTCTTGGATATATGTTTTTTAATAAAGGTGAATTTGTAAAAGCTCAGAAATATTTTGAAGATTTCAGATCGGGCTCAAAAGGAGAAGCAGCATTGGCCCAGAATTATGAAGATGCTTTAGTTAGAATAGCAGATTGCCAACTTGCAGGGAAAAACTATACCCAGGCACTTAAAAATTACGATTTAGCATATCAGGTCAATAAAACTGACAAAGATTATTCTCTATATCAGAAAGGATTAACTCTGAAATATCTGGATAGAGACAAAGAATCGAAGGAAATATTCGAAAAATTTTCGAAACTATATACATCATCCCGATTAATCGATGACGCTCTTTTTCAAAATGCCGAATTTGAAATGGAAAAAAGTAATTATGCTTCAGCAATTTCGATTCTGACTGACCTTATGCGGAAAAAGCCAAATAGCATTCTCATACCTCAGGCTTTATTAAAAAGGGCCATATCATTTTCAAATTTACAGGATTACGACAAAGCTATTTCCGATTTTAAGGTCATAATAAACAAATATGGTAAAACTGAATTTGCTGAAGAAGCTCTTTTGGGACTTCGTGAAACTTTAAACAATAGTAATCGTACAGAAGAATTTGCCGAAGTGGCTGATCAGTACCAAAAAAGCAATCCCAATGATAAATCGGTTATTAACTTGCAATTTGATGCAGCAAAAGACCTTTATTACGCTGAAAAGTATGATAAAGCCATTGTTGCACTTCAGAATTTCATCAGTTCAAATCCAAAAAGTAGCTCGGCACCTGAGGCCAACTTTCTCATTGCAGAATCTTATTATATTTTGAATAAAAAAGATGAAGCATTAAAATACTATCAGGAAATTGTGATTTCAAACAGTACCGAATTCCTAAGTAAATCAGCCATTAGATCTGGCAATTTATTCTTTGAAAAACAAAACTATTCTGATGCTATTTTAAACTTCCTGCAAGTTATTTCTGCTACCTCAAATCAAAGAGACATTGTTGTTGCACAGGAAGGACTATTTAAAAGCTACTATTTCAAAGGAGATTTTGACAAATCTATAGAATACAGTAATAAGGTAATTCAGGAAGGAGGAAATACAGTGATGGGTGCTGAAAACCGGGCTATTTTATTCAAAGGAAAGTCCTTCTTACAAAAAAAGGATTTCAATCAGGCAAAGACTGAGTTTGAAAAAGTAATTGCGATGGCCAAAGATATCTCTGGAGCGGAAGCGAAATATTTTATAGGTGAAATGCATTTCGCTCAAAAAGATTTTGATACTTCCATAAAAGTTCTTCAGGACCTGGCCGCAGACTTCTCAGACTTCACATATTGGTACGAAAAAGCATTTCTGTTAATAGCAGACAATTATCTGGCAAAAAATGATGAATTCATGGCCAAAGCGACTTTGAAATCGATCATCGAGAACTCAGAAAGCAAAGACACTGTAGAGAAAGCAAAACAAAAATTAAAAGCAATCAACTGAAAATGGCATTTAAGAAAATAACAACGATAGTAATTTCGTGCTTGGTTTCGACTTCGTTATTAGCCCAAAAAGAAGTTGTTAATGAAGAAATTAACATTAAAAAGGAAAAGGAAATAGTAGTTCCGAAAGCTAACAGGATTTTAGAAAAAATACCGCCGATTGTTGCTGAAAAGAAGGAAAAGAAAATGACCTATTCTTTTTATGACAGAAAACCAACGGCTGTGGAAGAAACCAGGTTTGTACCATCAGTGGTAAATCCTGTAACTAAAAAAGCCATGGATGAAGAGATTCTTGGTTACCGGAATTATCTGAAAATAGGAGCTGGAAATTTTGGAAGGTTTTATGGAGAAACTTATATAAATTCTGACCAAAACCGCAAACTAATATACGGACTTTCTGGCATGCTTAATTCAGCAAAAAGAGGTCCAATCCAAAGCCAGAATTCTGGAAACAGCAATGCAAAAGTAAATTTAAATGGAAAATACCATCAGAAAAATTACGAACTAAAAGTCGATGCGGGTTATGAACGAAGAAAATACTTTTTCTATGGTTACGATACAACAGTTCATAGGGATTATAAGCCTGAAGACCTGAAACAGGTTCTAAACTTATTGTCGTTTTCAGGAACATTCGAAAACACTAACCCAAAACCCATAGTTGATTATTCTTTAACAACCAGCATCAAATCATTATCTGATCATTATGACGCAGCTGAAACAGACTGGGGTACTAATTTTCATGCGTTTTTTCCTGTAAAAAAAGATAATATTACTGCTCTTTTAGATGCTGAAGCTTACATTACGCATCGCTCTGACAATTATGAATTTAACCCGGTAAGAAAAAGAAATCTTTTCAGGGTAGAACCCGGTTTTAGATTTGATTTTGGAAAAATATCTGCAAAAATTGGTTTCAAAGCAGTTAATGAATTTGATCAAATCGAGAACATAAACACAACCAAAGGTTTTCCAACGGCATTATTATCATATAAAACCCCTTCACTCACATATTTCTTTGTCGGATATGATGGCGACATTATCAGAAGTACCCTGCATTCCTTTTTAAACGAGAATCCTTTTCTTGTTGAACAGGCCAACCTTTTAAATACTTATAAAACCAGTGATTTTTACATTGGCTCTAGAGCTGAGATGTATTCCGGGGTAAGTTACAATGCAAAAATTTCTTATGGTAAATATCAAAACCTTTATTACTATACACAATACGAGGGTAGTACATTTTCACCAACAGGTTTTCCTGTTAATGTTACTAAGTTTCAAATTGAGTATGAAGATGAATTGACCGATTTTATTAATTTCTCCGGAGAATTTGGTTATTCTAACTTTGACAATTGGAAGCCTAACCTAAAACTGGATTACAATTATTATGAAACGGTCAAATTTGATAAGCCTTTCCATAGACCTGCCTTTACAGCTCGTTTAGGAAACACTTTTACGCTTGCCGAAAAAATAGTTTCATCTGTTGATTTTTATTTTATGGGTGGTTTATATGCCAGAGATATAATGACAATGGAAACTGTAAAACTCAAAAATATCGCTGATTTAAATACTGAATTTACATATTTATTCAGCAAACAGTTTTCAGCTTTCGTAAAATTGAATAATATTGTAGGGCAAAACTATCAGAGATATTACAATTATCCGCAAATGGGGCTTAACTTTGTTGCTGGTATCAACGTTTCTCTATAACATTTCCTAATAAATTGAACATTCAAAAAGAAATATTATCAATTATTCACGGACAGGATTTTATAATTCTTCCAGAGATTGGTGCATTTATTTTTGAATATTCCAAGCCCTATTTCAATGGTGAAAATCAATTGGTAGAAAGTAAAAAAACTCTTAGATTTGAGAACATTATCACTAAAGACCCTGATAATAAACTAATTAACTATCTTTCAAAATCACTTTCAATCCCAAACAATTTTACGGAAATTGAATACCAGGACTTTTTAAGAGGCTTTAAAAAAGAGATTTTATTAAAGGATAAATATGACTGGGAAGGTTTTGGTATGTTTTTTAAAGGCCAAAGTGGATTGATTGAGTTTTTTCCTGAAAGAAATCAGTTAGTTGATAAAGTTACTCACGCCGTACAACCAATAAAAACTTTTCAGGAAAAAGCCTCGGTCATCACCCAAGAGTATATTCCAAAAAAAATCAAGACAAGACAGGAAAAAGTAATTAAAAATATCAATACCGGTTCAAACCAGACAAACTGGTTTAAGTATTTTTTATTTTTATTGCCAATTGTTTTGTTGTCAACGGGTTTGGCATATAATTTTTTGAAAAATTCCCCAAATAAAAGGCCAATACAAACACTTGTTGAAGAAATTGATTCGCTGGATAAAGCGGAAAAGAATATCCCTGAAATAAATAATCAAGATACGAATATCAGGAAACCTCTGGCCTCGAAAAATATCGTTACAGAAAAATCCAGTAGCATTTCAAGTAGCAATAAAGACATTGAAAATACCAAATCTAATTATACCATTAATATCGGTATTTTTAAAGTTAGAGAAAATGTTGATAATCTGGCCACTTATTTGGCTGAAAACGGAATTCCGGCAAAAGTCAGACCCAGTGGTGGCAAATATAAAGTTTATGTTTCGGCCGAATCAGAGGAACAGGCAAAAGAATTTGTTGATAAAATAGAACAATTAACCGGCGAAAGGCCCGTTTACCAATAAAAATTTAATATTGTGCAAGCTATAGATCAAAATAAAAGTCACGAAATTAAGGCAATGGCTATTAGTGCATTTATTTATGCTGCCATTTTAGTTTCATTATATTTGATTAAAATTGCCTATGAACCTGTGGAAGAATTGGCAATGGGTGTGGATTTAAACTATGGAGTTGATTTAGTTGGCTCTGGTGACATCCAAACACATAACCAGGCCAATGACTCCAAAAACAATTTTGAAGCCGCCCCACCAGCCGGAAACGAATCTCCAAAGAACGTGGAAATAAGTAAACCCGCACCGGTAACCGAAAAATCAGAACCAGTAAAGGCAACACCTTCAAAAGTTTTGACTTCTGATGAAGATTCGAAAGTCACTATGAAAGAAAGCAAAGAGCCAACTAAGCCTTCTAAACCTGCCACCGAAGCAAACAACAATTCCAAAACTACCACACCAGCTGCCCCAAAACCGGAACGCTCAGTAGATAACGGATCGATTTTTAAAAAACCAGGAACAGGTAGTAGTAATTCAAATGGAACAATTGGTACGAAATCGGGTATTGGTGGAAATAATAATGGAGATGGCAAACCTGGCGAAGTAGGTGATAAAGGTGATCCTCGAGGTACAATGGACGGAAAAAGTATGATGGGTAAACCAGGAAAAGGTGGTTCCGGAACCGGTAATAGTGGTGCTTCAGTGAGTATTTCAGGTTGGAAAAATAAAGGCCCTTTGAATATTCCGAAAGATAATTCATCGGAAACTGGTAGAATAAAATTCAAAGTTATTATTGATGATTTTGGTGATGTACAAAGAATTGATGTTGTAGAAACTTCTCTAAGTCCTTCAGTTACAAATTATTACAAATCTCAAATTACCAAAAAACTAAAAACCAACCTGGTACCTGAAGGTACACCACCGCCAAGATCAACAGGTACAATTACCATTAATATCACCAGGGGATAATATTTGGGAATGACTTACGATCAAACCATCGAATATCTTTACAGTCAATTACCTGTTTTTCAAAAATTAGGTAAAAAGGCTATAAAACCAAAGCTTACCAATATAAAACTTCTGTGTGAAGCTCTTGGAAACCCGCAGAATGATTTTAAGAGCATTCATATTGCCGGTACCAACGGAAAGGGTAGTAGTTCTCATTTTTTAGCCTCTATTTTACAGGAAGCCGGTTTTAAAGTAGGATTATATACTTCTCCTCATCTCAAAGATTTCAGAGAAAGGTTCAGAATAAACGGAGAATTAATTTCTAAAAGCTATGTTGTTGATTTTGTTGAAAAAAATAAACAACTGATAGAAGAAATTGAACCTTCATTTTTTGAACTTACAGTAGCACTTGCATTTAAGGTATTTTCCGAAGAAAAAGTGGACTATGCAGTGGTTGAAGTTGGGCTGGGAGGGAGGCTTGATTCTACTAATATAATTAGCCCTATCTGCTCTTTGATAACCAATATTGGTTTTGACCACATGGACATTTTAGGCAATACCTTACAAGAGATTGCAAAAGAAAAGGCAGGAATAATAAAACCTGGGATTCCGGTTATTATTTCTGAATATAATGCTGAAACAGCTCCTGTTTTTAATAATAAGGCTTCAGAATGTCATTCTGATATATATTTTGCCTCAGAGTCTTTTAATATTTCTAATCTGAAAGATAGTATTGATAAACTTTCATTTACTATAACTGATAATTATTCTTTGGATACTTTTGAGGTAAATTCAGAGTTAGTTGGTTTTTATCAAATTGCTAATATAATTGGTGTTTTTCAAACATGTTCGGTTTTAAACAAAATTGGTGTAGTCATTTCTACAAAAAACATGTTGGATGGAATTAAAAAAGTTGTGACTAATACTAATTTAAAAGGCAGATGGCAAATATTAAATAGAAATCCATTGGTTATTTGTGATACCGGACATAACGAACATGCATTGAAAATAACTTTAAAAAGGCTTTCTGAGGCTAAATTCGATAATTTACATCTTATATTGGGGTTTGTAAAAGATAAAGACTTAAAAAAGGTTTTCGATCTCTTTCCCAGTAACGCAAAATATTATTTTACCACATTTGACTCATTTAGGGCCCATAATCCTTCTTTTTTAAAAGATTTTGGAGATAAATATGGGTTAATATCTGAAACCTACACAAATGTTAATCAAGCTTTGGCACATGTAAGATCAATTTCCTCCCAAAAAGATATTATTTTTGTGGGTGGAAGTACATATTTAGTCTCAGAATTAAACGAATTATAAGAATTGTCAAGAAAGAAACTACCCCGGTTTGAACATAACCAAACTGCTCAAAATGTTATTGAAAGAGGTAAAGAATTATATACCACAATAAAAGGGAAATGGAATGAGGTTTACTTTAAGAATCAAAACCCAATTTCACTTGAGCTTGCTTGTGGAAAAGGTGAATATACCGTTGGACTTGGAAAAGAATTTCCAGAGACAAATTACATTGGAATTGACATAAAAGGTGATAGAATAGCCAGAGGATCAAAAAAAGCAATTGAGTTTGGCCTGAAAAACGTAGCATTTCTTAGGACCGGAATTCAATATCTGGATGAGTTTTTTGTCCCTGATGAAGTAGATGAAATTTGGTTGATTCACCCTGACCCACAGCCCAGGGACAAAGAAGAAAAAAGGAGGTTGACTAATACGAAATTTTTGAATTTATATAAAATCTACTTAAAAAACGAAGGTTTATTTCATTTGAAGACTGATAGTAAATTCTTATACGAATATTCACTGGAAGTAATTAAGTCTGATCCTGAATTTGAAATAATTGATTTCACTGATAACTTATATCTCTCCGAACTCAACAAAGAACATTTTGAAATCAAAACCCACTATGAACAACTATTCCATCAAAAAGGCTCAGATATTCATTACATAAAAGCCAGGCATAAAAAAAGAGCTTCAAAGTGATTTGAAGCTCTTTTTAATTGTTGAAATTAATTTCGAAATTACTTAATCAACGAGGCAAAATATTTCACTGTTCTAACCAATTGAGATACATAAGACATCTCGTTATCATACCAGCTAATAGTTCTCACTAATTGAGTATCACCTACTGTTTGAACTCTTGTCTGAGTAGCATCAAACAACGATCCGAAGCTGATTCCGATAATATCTGAGCTTACAATTTCATCTTCTGTGTAACCAAAGCTTTCGTTAGCAGCGGCTGCCATAGCTTTATTGATTTCTTCAACAGTAACTTTTTTGCCAAGTACACAAGTCAATTCAGTTAATGATCCTGTCAGGGTTGGAACTCTCTGAGCTGATCCGTCAAGTTTTCCTTTCAAACTAGGCAAAACCAAACCAATTGCTTTAGCTGCCCCTGTACTATTAGGAACAATATTTTGTGCTGCCGCTCTTGCCCTTCTCAAATCACCTTTTGCATGAGGTGCATCCTGAGTGTTTTGGTCATTAGTGTATGCATGAATAGTTGTCATCAAACCATTAACTATGCCATATTCATTCTCTAAAACTTGTGCCATTGGAGCAAGACAGTTGGTAGTACAAGAAGCTCCACTTATTATGGTCTCTGTTCCATCCAAAATGTCATGATTAACATTGAATACTACAGTTTTCAAATCACCGGTAGCAGGAGCTGAAATCACAACTCTTTTGGCACCAGCAGTGATATGAGCACTTGCTTTAGCGGCATCTGCAAAAAATCCTGTGCATTCCAAAACCACATCTACATCATGTGATCCCCAAGGAATTTGTGCCGGATCTCTCTGAGCATAAATATTAATTGAATCGCCATTTACGATAATTGAATTCTCAGTAGATTCCACTTTTTCTTCAAATCTACCTTGAGCTGTGTCATATTTTAGCAAGTGAGCAAGGGTTTTGGGGCTTGTTAAATCGTTGATAGCTACAACATCGATACCTTCCATGTTATATATTTGTCTGTAAACCAAACGACCAATCCGGCCAAATCCATTAATTGCTACTTTGATGTTTTTCATTGTCTTCAAATTTTATGTAAAAAAAGATTCACAAAATTAGAAATAATATTCCCAATTACTATATCAATTTAGTATTTTTATTGCCTTAATTCTATGAAAAGCAACACACAATCTTTAAAAAAATCAATATGTTTTAAGATTTTTATTTGGGGAAATTGTATTATTTTTAAAGAATACCAATAGGGGAGAGACAAAGCTATATTACTAATAATTTTAGTACATTAGCATGCTCTTTTATTTTTTATCTTAACCTAAAAAATCTTATATTTGTATTATATTTTTCTTTAACGAAATAATATTCGGGTAAAAAAAATGAAATTTCTGATCCTGAAAAAGTCTTTTATTTTATAACTTTAACAGATTGATTTCGTACAATTTAAGTGTATCTTAATTAAGTAAAACTATTTCAAAATATAATAAAAATAATACAATGGAGGAATTGATATTGGCAGCATGGGAGGATAGAACTCTTTTAAAAGAAAAAAGTACAGTAGATGCTATCAATGAAGTGGTGAGAAGAGTGGATCTTGGGGAAATTAGGGTGGCTAATTTAAATAGCAATAACGAATGGGTGACTAATGAGTGGGTGAAAAAAGCCATTATTTTATTTTTCCCTTTGAGACAAATGGAAGTCCTGGAAGCAGGAATCTTTGAATACCATGATAAAATGGAGTTAAAAAGAAACTATAAAGAACTGGGTGTAAGAGTGGTTCCTCCTGCAGTAGCAAGATATGGTTCTTATATTGCCCCTGGAGTAATTTTAATGCCCTCATATGTAAATATTGGTGCTTATATCGATGAAGGTACAATGATAGATACTTGGGCCACAGTAGGAAGTTGTGCCCAAATTGGTAAAAATGTACATTTAAGTGGGGGTGTAGGCATTGGAGGTGTTTTGGAGCCACCTCAGGCAAGCCCTGTTATAATTGAAGACGGTGCATTTATTGGATCAAGATGCATTGTGGTTGAAGGAGCACATATCGGTAAAAAAGCAGTACTTGGTGCCGGAGTAACGATTACAGGTAGCTCAAAGATTATTGACGTTACCGGACCGGAGCCTGTTCAATATATCGGACATGTACCTGATAACTCAGTTGTAATACCTGGTACGCTTACGAAAGCTTTTCCTGCCGGAGAATATGGCATACCGTGTGCATTGATAATTGGAAAAAGAAAGGAAAGTACTGACTTAAAAACTTCATTAAATCAAGCACTTAGAGAAAATAATGTTAGTGTTTAATTAGAATAATAATAATTAAAAAGGGGCTCAATGTAATAATTGAGCCCCTTTTGTTTTAATAAGTTTGCAGATTAGAAACTTTTTTATAATTTGAAAGCACAAAAGCCGGAACCCTTAAAATAGGACTCAGTTTAAAAAAAACTGAGTCCCTAGTTCTTAATTAGTTTAATGGATATAGCAATTAGTTTATTATAGGAAAACACAAAGCCGAAACCCAAATTCTTTTTGCAAATATTATCTCCTAAAAAATTAAATCCAACAAGCTTTCTATTTATAATTATCCTGCAAAAAAGTTGACTTTTTTTGTCAATAATTTTAAGTATGTATATGTATATAATTAACAAATGTTATTTATTTTGAATTTATTTGTCAATTATTGCACAAATTTGCTACATTTGTGTTATGGAATTAAGGGATAAGATAGAAAAGTTAATTATAGGGCTTGGTTTGAGTGCAGCCAGATTTGCTGATTATATAAACGTTAGCAGACCTATAATAAGCCACATTCTTTCTAACAGAAATAAACCCAGCCTGGAGATTATTCAGAAAATAATTAGCAAATTTCCTGAGCTCGGTTATGAATGGATTTCAGATGAAAAAGACATCGACAAAACAATAATTCAAAAACTAGCCAAAGATCTTAATTTTCAATTTAGATCTGATGATTTTTATGATGAACGAGAATTGAATATTCCCATACAATATAAAGGTGAAGAAAAAATATTCAATTCTCAGGCCTTACCGAATCAGGAAAGAAAAGAAGTAAAAGTTATGATTTTTTATTCTGATGGTACGGTTGAATCATTTATTCCTAAATAATAATTATATCTTATTTTCTGATTTATGATTTGTTTTATAATTTATATTATGTTAAATATTAAAATATAAAATAGGCCACAATATCTTGTGGCCTATTTTGCAGAAATTAGTTTTTACACTGTTCCAATATACGGTTTAGATTTTTTAAGTTTTCAATAACCATATCATCATCAGATTTTAATGTTTGACATTTATCAAAATATGGTTTTGCAATACTAAACTGTTCGCAAGCTTTTTGCTCAATTACTTTACCTTCTTTCTGGAAAGTTTTCATATCCATCGCATCAACTGCTTTTTTAGTCTCTACGGCCTGATTAAAATATAATACTGCCATATTGAAATTAGTTTCATAGTGGTCCGGATCCAAAGCCAGAACTTTATTATAAATATTCAATGCTTTATCTTGAAATGACTTCTGGTTTTGAATTAGTTCGGGCAATTTAGCATCCAAACCTACAGAGCTCAAATCCGCTTTTTTGGTTTCAATTTCACTTTGGATCTTGGTTATCCCCTCTTCAATACTCACTTTTTGACTTGTTACCTCAGCAATTCTCTTTTTAGTGGCAGCGGCTGTTTTAGGTTCTTTTTTCAATTTTGTAGTTAAATTGGCAATCTCACTTTGATAAGCTGAAAGTTTATCCTTTTCATTTTCCAGCTTTTTCTCCAGATCAACAGTGCTGTGTTTTTCGATTGCATCTTTAATTTTGAAAATTTCTGAGTTATAATCCTGTGATTTGCTATCGTATAGCAATCCAAGATTAGAAAGATTTAAAACATTTGTAGGGTCATTTTCAACCATTTTATTTAGGTCAGCAATAGCTCCATCAATATTGTTTGAAACGATATAAGTATTGATAATTTCATTTTTCAAATCTTTATCAGCAGGATTCATTGCAACGCCTTTTCTAAGAATCGTCACTGCCTCATCCCATTTTTTCTCTACTTTTAGAATCTGTGCCAGGCTATAAAATACCGCCGGATCTTTCCCGCCATTGCCGATATAATTGTTGAAACTCACTTTTGCATCTTCGTTATTTCCTACCGCCTGATAAACGATTCCGGAATACAATGAAGCAAGTGTATCTTTCGGGTTAATCTTAGTGCTCATCCCGAAATATTTGGCGGCCATTGCCAGATTTTTGCTATTATAGTAGTTTGCTCCTTGTGATAGGAATAAATCACTCATTGTTTTACTGCTAAGGGCTTCTTCGATAGCCTTAGATTTTTTTCCACCCGCTGCTTTTTCAATTTCTAATGCCTTCGAATAAGCATCAAAAGCTTTCTGTGCAGCAGATGAATCATCAGTACAACGACTTCCCTGAGTTACATATGCTTCTGCCAATTTTACCCAAGTAGCACTTTTTACGTTTTGTTTAGGGTTTTCAGAAGTTTTAATTGCTTTGTTTACAGCATCGGCATAACCTTTACATTCAATCTCTTTTAAAGGGTCTGCTGCTGTCTGACCTTTAGCAGTTAAAGCGATTACACTTATAAAACCTGCTACAATTATTTTTTTCATTTTTTAATTGATTTTATTTTTGTTTTAGACAAATATTTAAAATTTGGTTTATTTTTTTCTTATTGTTTAACAATTCATTAATTATTAAGATTCGGGAGTTACTTCAGGATTATCTGATGATTCTCCTGACTGAACATCACCTTCCTCACCTTGTTCATCTACAGCATCTTCACTAATAATTCTGGTCACTGAAGCAATTCCATCATTGTCATTTATCCTGATCAACTTAACTCCCTGTGTATTTCTACCCATAACCCTTAGATCAGCCACCTGTATCCTTATTGTTATTCCTTTGTTGGTAATAATCATTAAGTCGTCAAAATCTGTCACTTCTTTAATCGAAACGAGCCTTCCTACTTTATCAGTTATATTAAGTGTTTTAACTCCTTTGGCACCTCTGGCAGTGATTCTATAATCTTCAATATCAGATCTTTTACCAAAACCATTTTCCGATACTACCATTAATTGTGCATCTTCTCTGTTGATACAAATCATACCAATAACGTGATCATCTTCAGCCAACGAAATGCCTCTCACACCAGTCGCTCCCCTACCCATAGGTCTGATACCTGATTCGTGGAATCTAACCGCTTTACCCTGACTTGCAGCAATAATGATGTAATCATTGCCATTAGTTAAAGCTACGTCAATCAAAGTATCACCTTCATTGATATTAAGTGCAATGATACCATTTTGGCGTGGTCTGGAATATAGCTCAAGTAGCGTTTTCTTCACAGTACCTTTTTTGGTACACATTACAATATAATTATTCTTGATATAATCAGGATCTGACAATGTTTTCACATTTAATACAGCCTTGATTTTATCATCTGACTCTATATTAATCAGGTTTTGAATGGCTCTTCCTTTAGACAATTTATTTCCTTCAGGAACTTCAAAAACCCGCAACCAGAACAGTTTACCTTTTTCAGTGAAAAACAGCAGGTAATTGTGATTTGTAGCCATGAAAAGGTGTTCTGTAAAGTCTTCGTCTTTAGTTTTCACACCTCTGGATCCTGTACCACCTCTACCCTGAGTTTTATATTCGGCCAGGTTGGTTCGTTTAATATATCCTTGATTAGAAACTGTTACGAGCATTTCGTCGTCAGGTATCATATCCTCGATATTGAACTCCCCTCCTACCATCTCAATTTTGCTTCTACGAGCGTCACCAAATTTGGTTTTTATATCGAGCAAGTCGGCTTTTACAATTTCTTTCTTTCTTTCGTCAGAGGCCAAAATTGAATTTAGTTCATCAATAAGTTCTTTGATTTGCTTATATTCTTCAATGATTTTGTCTCTTTCAAGGCCGGTTAACCTCTGCAATCTCATGTCAAGAATTGCCCTGGCTTGAATTTCTGAAAGACTATATGTACTTATCAATCCTGCTCTTGCTTCGTCAGGATCCTTAGAATTTCTAATTAAAGCAATTACCTCATCAAGGTGATCTAAGGCTATTAATAAACCTTCAAGAATATGGGCTCTTTTTTCTGCTTCTTTTAATTCAAACTGTGTACGACGAGTAATTACTTCAATCCTATGCTCAACATAATATTTGATTAATTCTTTGAGATTGAGAGTAACAGGTTTTCCTTTTACCAAAGCAACATTGTTGATGCTAAAGGATGATTGCAGTTGAGTATACTTGAAAAGGTTATTTAATACTACATTTGGAACGGCATCGCGTTTTAAATCATAAACAACCCTAAGACCTTCACGGTCTGACTCATCTCTAAGATCGGAAATCCCCTCAATTTTCTTTTCATTGATCAGTTGAGCCGTTTTCTCAATCATGTTGGCTTTATTGACCATATAAGGAATCTCGGTAACGACGATTTGTTCCTTACCAGTTTTTGAAACTTCAAAATTGGCAACAGATCTGATAACGATTCTACCTCTACCGGTTTCAAAAGCCGATTTTACACCACTATACCCATAAATAATTCCTCCTGTAGGGAAGTCAGGGGCTTTAATAAATTCCATCAATCCTTCAATTTCGATATCTGGATTGTCGATATATTGAATAATTCCTTCAGCTACCTCAGTTAAATTATGAGGAGCCATATTCGTGGCCATACCTACAGCTATACCGGAAGTACCATTCAACAAAAGATTTGGGATTCGGGCTGGTAATACAGAAGGTTCGGTAAGAGAATCATCAAAATTGCCCTGAAAATCAACTGTTTCTTTGTTGATATCAGAAAGCATTTCTTCAGCAATTCTTCTTAGGCGGGCCTCTGTATAACGCATCGCTGCTGGCGAATCGCCATCAATCGAGCCAAAATTACCCTGACCATCGACCAGAGGATATCGTAAGGACCATTCTTGTGCCATACGCACCATGGTATCATAAACCGAGGAGTCTCCATGAGGGTGATATTTACCCAAAACCTCTCCCACAATACGGGCAGATTTTTTGTAAGGCCGGTTATGATAGACACCCAACTCAGACATACCGAAAAGTACTCTGCGGTGTACTGGTTTGAAACCATCTCTAACGTCGGGTAATGCTCTGGAAACGATCACTGACATAGAATAGTCAATGTACGCACCTCTCATTTCATCCTCAATATTAATTGGAATAATTGTGCCGTGATTACCAGCACTCAGATCTTGATTTTCGTTTTCTTCTGCCATAAATATAGGTGAAGGATTCTATTAAAAATTAAGGTAAAGTTTTTACTATTTTTTTGTAAAAGTACGTTTTTTTCAGGAGAAAAACAATCAAAAATCCAACAAATCGGGCCTTCTGTTTTGAGTCCTTTCTATTGACTTCTCCAGTCTCCATTCATTGATTATTTTTTCATTCCCGGATAGTAAAACCGAAGGAACTTCAAGGCCTTCAAACACTGCCGGACGCGAATAAACGGGGGGGGCTAAAAGATTATCCTGGAATGAGTCTGTTAGTGCTGAAGTTTCATCATTTAATACACCCGGTATAAGCCTAACGAGGGCATCAGTAAAGACAGCAGCTGCCAATTCACCACCAGATAATACATAATCACCGATTGAAATTTCTCTGGTTACAAATATCTCTCTAATTCTTTCATCTATGCCTTTATAATGCCCACAGATTATTAAAATATTTAGCTTTAATGACAAGAAATTTACAGTTTTTTGATTCAAATTCTCACCGTCTGGGGTCATGTAAATTATCTCATCAAAATTAACCTGTTTCTGTAAATCCCGGATGCAATTAGCCAGTGGCTCAACCATCAATACCATACCGGCACCACCTCCATATTGATAATCATCGATTTGCTTATAGTTTCCCTGTCCATATTTTCTTAGGTCGTGAATATATATGGAAACATGGCCATTTGATTGAGCATTTTTCACAATTGACTGCGAAAAGAACCCTTCAATCAGTCCGGGTTGACAAGTTATTATATCAATTCGCATTTTCTCAGGAATTTAAATATACATCTACCAAGCCATCAGGGATATTTAATTCAATAGTAGTATTTTGGTGATCAATTTTTTTGATGAATTGATCAACGATGGGAATTAAAATTTCAACGCCATTATGGTCAACAGCAAACAAATCATTGCCCGTACTTTCATATATTGCCTTTATTTTACCAATTTCTTTTTCAGAGTTACTATCATAAATATTATAGCCAATTATTTCATGATAATAAAACCTATTCCCTTTTAGTTTTGGCAAAGCAATTAATGGAAGGAATACTTCAGCATTGACGACTTTCTCGGTTTCTTCAATTGAGGTTATTTCTTTCAATTTTAGAATTGACTTTTTCCCTCTAATCTGTATTTTCTCTACATCGTATGGAATCAATTCACCTTTTATGTCTAAAAGGATAACGTCAAGTTTTTTATAATTTTCTGGTTGATCTACATCGAGATAAATTGTCACTTCACCTTTTAATCCATGTGATTTAGTGATTTTTCCCAGAGAATAACACTCGTTTTTTTTCATAATACTAAAATAAAAAATCCCCGCCGTAAAAGCGAGGATTTATAACAAAAATCTTCTGAAAATTATTCAGCTGCAGGTGCTTCTTCTGAAGCTTCTGTAACTTCGGTTGTAGCCTCTGGTGCTGCAACTTCTTCAACAGATGGAGTTTCTTCAGCAACAACCTCAGCTTCTACTTCTGTTTCCACAGCGGCACTTTCTTCTGAAGCTTTCTGTGCTGCTTCAGCTTGATTAGCAGCATCAATAAGAGCTTGCTCAGCTTTTAAAACTGCTGCCTCTTTTTCTTCTTTTTTCTTACGCTCGATATCTAAAGCAGCAATTTTCTGAGAGTTTTTATCGCCAGCTAGTTTTGCGATTTTTTTAGCTCTAAGTTCTGCTTTTTCATTACTCCAGGCTTCGAATTTTGCATCGGCTTGTTCCTGAGTAATTGCACCTTTAGTAACACCAATCTGAAGGTGTTTTTTTATCATTACACCATTAACTGACAATATTTTTCTAGTGGTGTCAGTTGGTTGAGCACCTACTTGCAACCAATACAAAGCTCTATCAGCTTTCAAGTTAATTGAAGCCGGAGTAGTATGAGGGTTATATTGACCAAGTTTCTCGATAAATCTACCATCACGTGGTGACTTAGCGTCTGCAACAACGATATCGTAAATAGGCATTTTTTTACGACCTCTTCTTGCTAATCTGATTTTAACAGCCATTAAATTGTTAATTTAGTGGGGAACCCGTCCCCTGTTTTTAAAATTGGAGTGCAAAAATAGAAATTTATTTTTGTTTTTCAAAAAAAGAAATAAGCTAATAAGCCGAATTCTGTATTTTCCTATCATTTATCTCGGTGAAAAATCACTTCTTCACTCTAGCGACCTACCCTCCGACTAAGGCGAGCAGCCCTGCAATGTCGGTATATTTGGTCTTTCAACTCATGAGGTTTACCAATGCAGCCAATTTCGCAATCGGCTCGGGGGTCTCTTACACCTCCATTTCACCCTTACCCCGCAATTGCTGGGCGGTATTATTTCTGTGGCACTTTCTGTATTTCATTAAAATGAAACCCTACCCGTTAGGTAGCATGATGCTCTTTGTTGTTCGGACTTTCCTCTACGGTCACCCGCAGCGATAGGTTAGCTTATTTCAATACAAAATTAATAAAAAATATCCAAAATAGAACCGGCGAATTATCACATGCCTTTTACAACTATCTCTACTTTGGCTTTGGAATTTACTATGGCCAAAATCCCGCTTTCAGAAGCTTTGACTTTATCGGGGGTAATGGATACAATCTCACCTTTCATTTTTACTCCTTTAGTTATTTCAGAGTTTATAGTTTCAAGTACAGCAGCTCTACCATAATTAATAATATCATCGACCGGAAGGCCAAACTCACTTTCGATTTTTCTTTCCATATAGCCTTCCAGTAACCATGCACCGGATTTATGAAGAATATTTTTGGTTTTGATATCCAGTTCCGCTGCTGTCAATTCCACGACTTTCTTTTCAGGATTATACTTAGGGACACCTTTTATGAAAATAGTCCCTTTAAAGCTTCCTTTAGTTACGGTTTTAATCAATAGTTGATCATCCAAAAAGCCAACTTCAAGGTCGAGGATTTCAATTTTGTATTTCCCATTTTTAAATTCATATTTCTGACCTTTAAACATGTTTTGGCTGATTTTGGTAGCTTGTTCATAGCTTATGACATTAAAAAGCTGTATTTCAAATATGTCTGGGATACTGGCTACCGTTTTAAATACCGGAAGTTTGATAGGTTTTGGATCTAAGCTGGTAGGATTTCCAACCAAAGTTTCAACAAAGACTTTGATTCCAAGTGTAGATTTGAGGCTTTTTCCAACTGTCTTCAGGGGTGTCATAAACATGTCAACAGGATCTACAATTACCCAGGTATTATATTCCTCTGAAGCCAGAAAAGGCTTTTTGGCAGTTTCCCATGCTTTTAAAACATAGGGTTTAAGGGAATAATTTTCTTTAATGGTCTGATCTATTTGCCTCGCAAAAAGCGACAAATTATTTTCAATTAGTTTTCCAATTATTGGTGTAATCGGAATGTCCATATAACCAGTTTTCAAAACAGGTTTAGTAATCCAAACGTAACCTAAACCATTTGTTAAAGTTTGAATATCATAATCAGGGGTAATTGAAAATTTTGAAGAGAATTTTAATTTTAATTCAAATTCAGTGGCTGGTGCCTGTGAAACACCCAAAACAGATATTCTTTTTTGTGCCCAAATTTTTAAAGGTACTTCGTAGGAGAAAACATCATTTTGTAATCCGGTAAAAATCAAATTTCCTTTTCTCCAGACTTTTACTTTCAATTCATCATGATCGTTATCATCAAAACTTTTATCCTCATAAATCATATCAGGCATTCCGGAGTTAATCTGATTTTGTAAATCATCAATCGAAATATCAATTGGAATACTAATGATAGAAGGCTTTTTTTCAAAATCCAATGCGGCATTTATTTCTTTTACATCCTGAGCACCGGCTAAAACTGAATACAGTAGAGAAATACTAAAAATTACTTTTTTCACTCAATCGACTTTTATTAAAACAAAGATACAAACGAAAAACTTTGACTGGAATTTTAAATCAATTTTAAGAATTAAAATAAATAATAACAATGAAAATTATTTTTTATTCGTTTTTTAAGTTTATTTCAAGTATATAGAGAATTTGATACCGTTTAATAATTGACCTATATCAACCACCCAATATTTTGCTTTTTTTGGTATAGACCTTGTAATCTGGTTGTTATATTAAATCAAACCAGTAATGATACATATTTCAAAAGAATTAGAAGCATTAAATCAATCATTTGTTGCCGCACAGGAAATTGGGGTAATCAAAGCAGTCTCCACCGGAGACCACTATGATGGTCATAAAGTAACCGTCAGAGGACAAGAAGCAGTTTTTTTTGGTAACTGCAGTTATATGGGATTAGACCAAAATGAGGAAATAAAAGAAGCTGCCAAAGAAGGAATAGACAGATATGGCATGTATTTTTCATCATCAAGGTCATTTATGGGCTTAGAGATTTTTGAACAAATGGAAGAGTCTATCGAAAAAATGTACGGTCAACCTGTAAATATCACTACTTCCACTACTTTTGCTCATGTTTCCAATTTTCCAATACTTTTGGGAAAAGAAGATGCAGTAATTCTGGATTTATATGTTCACAGTAGCCTTCAAACCGCCATTAACATCACCAGAAACTCGGATATTCATGTCGAATATATCAGACATAGCCGCATCGACCTTCTGGAAGAAAGGATCAAAGAATTAAAAGAAAAACACCGAAACGTGTGGTACATGATTGACGGTGTGTATTCGATGATGGGTGATGGTGCCCCAATGAAAGATATTAAAGTATTACTCGACAAATATGAACAATTTCATGTTTATGCCGATGATGCTCATGGTACCAGTTGGATTGGAAAAAACGGTGTCGGTTACGTTTTGAATGAAATGGGACAACATGAAAAATTGTATTTGGGACTATCAATGGCAAAAGGATTTGGTGTAGGTGGTGGATTAATGGTATATCCCAATCGGGAAACAAAAGAATTGGTAAAGACCTTGGGTACAAATATGGTGTTTTCCGGTCCACCCCACCCTGGTGTTGCTGCCGCTGCAATAAAATCCGCTGAAATACATATGAGAGCGGAATTTGCCGATTGGCAACTTGAATTAAAACAAAAAATAGAATACTTCTGGAAAAAAGCCAACCAACTCAACCTGCCATTGAGCGGTGACCACAAAACTCCAATTTTTTATGTGGTTTTAGGAAGTCTCGAAAATGTCTTTTATGCCTCAAAATATTTAGTTGACCATGGTGCTTTTGTTGATACATGCAGCTTTCCAAGTGTACCTATGAATAAGTCAGGATTAAGAATGACGATTTCCAGGTTTATTACTATTGAAGACATTGACAATGTGCTTAATAACCTAAATGATGCTTATACTCAACTTGAGCAAATGGGTCAGGCCGACAGAGAAAAAATGAAAAAGCTTATGCGTCCAAAACAAGCTAAGGTGTTGGTAAGTTGATTTTAAGAATTTGCCATGAAAATCACTTATAATTTTTTAGCTTTCCGTAAAATAAAAAACCGGCTTGTCCGGTTTTTTTAATATCCTCCCAGGAATTTTCTATAGCCCCATTCGATAGAAGCCAGGGCAATAAGAAGAAATAAAATCCATTTCAGGCTCACTAAATCCTTCATTTCTTCATTGCTGACCACTTTATTAATTAATCCCTTGCTTTTCAAACTATTACGAAGTTCAATAACATTTTTATAGTAAACATAGTCACCGTTATTTTCGTTTGAAAGGGTTTTTAACAAATCAAAATCAGCCTTTACATTTATTGTTTCTATATCAGAATTGCTAACCATAAACTGTCCCGTAGCTGTTTCTTTTTTTCCTAAAATTTCAGCAGTGGCCGTATAAGAATATAATCCAGCGGATAAATTTGAAAGTTCAAAACGTGAAGTCTCAGGAGTATTGGTAAAACCATAATTTTTTACTGTACCATTTTCACTTTTTATACTTAATGAAATACTCTGATTATAGATTTTTTCAAAAATATTATTGTACGCCTCGGCTTCGAAAACAATTTTTTGGTCTAATTCAAATTTTTCATTTAAAGGATAAACCCTCAATTTACTCTTATCCTCTTTTATGGTAAGAAGTTGAAGTGTTTTTATGAAAAAATCATCAATTACAAACTGTCGGCTGTCAATAGAAAATTCTTCCAAACGCCACTGCCAGAGGCCTTCACCAACGAATACGGCGTTTTTCCGATCTAAATTTCCATTATATGCCAATAGCGGTCGCTCTGTATTTATACCTGAAAACCTTTGATACATGATAATTTCTGAACCTGGAAAAGTTTTATATTCACCAAATGGCGAATTAAGGGGAGGAAGTTTGGCAATTAATTCATTAGCATTTACGGGTAAATTAAACCTGTTAAATGATGAATTGATTAATCCAGTGACTTTATCAATTTTATTGATTTGTGCATTTATGCCCATCACATTCTGCATCCCATTTAAAACCTGCAGGTTGGTACGACTTCCAACAAAAAAAAGTGTTGGTTTTTTTTGAGCAATTAAAGCATTGACTAACTGGATGTTACTGCCGTACATATCGGGTAATTGATGCAGAATCAATAAATCAAATGACTCTTTGGGTATTTGGTTTGCGGTTACGTTTTGAGCTATTACCACTTTTAATTCAAATAAATCATTTTTTTCAACAATAGACTTAATGGCTTTTATATCAGGGTGTGGTGCATAAGCCACCAAAAGGATTTTTTCTTTTCCGTTTACAACATCAATTAAAAAATCTTTTACATTATTTTTCAACGAATACTCCCCTTCCAATGCTTTTGCTTCAACGATATACCGCTGCTTTCCTTCTTTTTCGGCTTGAAGTTCAAAGCTAATGGTTTGAAAATCATCAGTTTGTGAAATGATAATGTTTTTTGATTGTAAAATTTTGCCCTGACCATTTTTAATATTTACAATGGTTGACTTCCCCTTTAAAAGTGTGGAATTAATATCAACATTTACCAGGAATTTATTCCCTAAATATGCAATTTTATTGGCGGATATTCCATTGATTGACAAGTCTTTAACACTGGTGGTATCACCATAACCAATGGTATGAACATTGAAAGGATATTTTTGAAATGAAGGAAAAACGCCTTGATTTATTATTCCGTCACTTACTAAAATCACATCAGAAATATTCTGACCTTCATAATTATTTTTAATATCAGAAAAAGTTTCAGAAAGATTAGTGGTATTTAATTCGAACTTAATTTTTTCAAAATCTTTAAAAACTTCATCACTTTTGAGGGTTTTTACCTCATAATCAAATTCATTTTCCTGTAAATAGTCGCTCAATGCAGTCAACCCATTTTTTAACTCTAAAAAAGCCTTAATTCCCAAAGCATTCATAGATCGGGAATTGTCAACCAATATCAAAACCTTGGGTTTAATGATAAGTTGAGAAACATACTTGACTAATGGCCCTAGTAATAAAAAACAAAGAATAAAAGTAATTAAACCTCTTGTGGCCGCTAATAAATATTTGGGAGAAGCTTTGTAATTTTTCTCTTTTATATAAGTAAAAATAGCAAAAACTATAGCAACAAACACACAGATTAATACATACCAAAGCGGAGATTGGAGAATTAATTCTGGTTTCATTGAAAAATTAGGCTTTATTGTTGAATTACATTAACATACCACCATCCACTACAATCACTTGGCCGGTGATATAAGATGAGGCATCAGAGGCTAAAAACAAGCAGGCATTTGCAATGTCCTGACCTTGGCCGGCTCGTTTTAGAGGTATAGATTTAGTCCACTCTTTCAATTGCTCCTCGTTGAGTTCACCTGTCATTTCAGTTTCTATAAAACCGGGGGCAATAGCATTGCAACGGATATTTCTTGAACCTAATTCTTTGGCAATTGACTTGGTAAACCCGATCATTCCGGCTTTTGATGCAGAATAATTGGCCTGACCGGCATTTCCCATAAGGCCAACCACGGATGTAATATTAATAATTGAGCCACTTTTTGCTCTCATCATCGGCTTGGTGGCGGCTTTGGTAAGGTTAAAAACCGATTTCAGGTTGATTCTCATCACCTCATCCCATTGTTCTTCTGACATACGCATCAACAATGTATCTCGGGTAATTCCGGCGTTGTTTATCACAACATCCACACCACCAAAGTCCTCAACAACTTGACTAATAAGATTTTCAGCTGAAACATAATCAGAAGCGTCAGATCTGTAACCTTTACAAAAATTACCAAATTGTCCAAGCTCCTGTTCCAAGGCCTGCCCTTTCTCAATTGATGAAAGGTATGTAAATGCTACTCTGGCTCCATTTTTTGCAAATTCGGTGGCAATCGCTTTTCCAATTCCTCTTGATGCTCCTGTTACCAAAACACATTTATTATTCACGTTCATAATCTTTCTTTTTTGAATTATTACCTTCTAAAACAATTACAATTTCGCCTTTAATTGTACGATTCGCAAAAATAGTAAGAATTTCTGACAAAGTGCCTCTCAAAGTTTCCTCATGTAATTTTGAAATCTCCCTAGAAACTGAAACCCGCCGGTTTTCTCCAAAATACTCTATGAAATTTTCTAAAGTTTTGACCAATCGGTGTGGTGATTCGTAAAAAACCATGGTCCTGGGTTCCGTTTTTAGCTCTGTAAGTTTGGTTTGCCGACCTTTTTTTACGGGCAAAAAACCTTCAAATACAAAACTATCGGTTGGTAAACCAGAAATTACCAAAGCCGGAATAAGAGCAGTGGCACCTGGCAAGCAAATAACCTCAATTTGATTTTGGATACATTCCCTCACGATCAAAAAACCCGGGTCGGAAATTCCAGGCGTGCCCGCATCCGAAATAAGTACTATCTTTTTGTCCTTTTTTAACTCAGTAATTATTTTGTCAACGGTTTTGTGTTCGTTAAAGATATGATAGCTTTGAAGAGGCCTGGAAATTTCAAAATGCTTTAATAAAATACCTGAAGTGCGGGTATCTTCAGCGAGAATTAAATCTGCTTCTTTAAGATTTTCTAAAGCCCTGATAGTCATATCTTTAAGATTACCGATAGGCGTAGGCACTAAAATAAGAGGCATTTGTCGTAAAATTGTTAATGTTGATATCTTGATAATATTTTCTTTGGCAAAAAAAATGTATCGTGTTATATGTTAGTTAATTATGCAATATAACCTAATTATTAATACCAATGATACTATTTTTAACTATTGCCATTTTATTAATTTCTATTTTGATTGTTTCGAAATTTAAGCAAAAAAAGGAAGCCGCATTTCCTAAAGAGTATTTAGAGATGATGAGAAACCGACCAAGATCTACAAATTATTAACAATCAGTATTTTATAAAATTTCTATTGGAAATAAATTTCCAAATAATGCAAGACAATCACAATCAAAAGTACCTAAACACGATATTTTTATCCTGTTGTGCCCTTTTTATTGAATTTTATCCAATTCACTGATAATCAACATATCAACAAATAGAAGGCTCTAATTTCCAATGATTTAAGCCTTTTCATATCAATTTTTATCCTTAAAATATTTCTCAAAGGAATTGCCCGTTTTGATTTATGGAATAATTCTGATGAGAAAAATGTCTAATTATTATTTTCCAAAAGGTAAAAACATAAAAAAAACCGACAAATTGTCGGTTTTGGAGCAGAGAGAGAGGGATTCGAACCCCCGGACCTGTAACAGTCAACGGTTTTCAAGACCGCCGCATTCGACCACTCTGCCATCTCTCTAAAGTAAGCTTGTCAGCCAAATCGGATGCAAAGATACCAGTTTTTTCTTTACTCGCAATATCCAACAAAATGTTTTTTTTAAATATAATTTGAATATCATCCTAAAACTCTAGGAATCAAGCTTTAGAATGATGTAAAATTTATTCTCTTTTACAAATATTTCTGAAGTCGCAATACTGACAATTCTTTTTCTCTTCAGTTTGAACAATCTCTACCTCTGGATTTAAAATTTCCAATACTATTTTTTCCAGTGTTTCATCTATTGTTTTTACAAATTGCAGGTCTTTTAATTCGATTTGTTCAAGCGATAAATCCTTTGTTAAGTTTCTGAAAGAGTAAATTCTAGCTTTTAAATTAAGATCGGATTGATTATTTTTCAGTACCGAAATAATACTTATATTTTTGAAAACCAGATAAATATAAAAATATAATTGCCTTTGTTTACCAAGTTTATTTTCTGAAAATATCTCCTCAATAGTTTTATTTCCAGTTTTAGAAAAATCTACTTCCCCTGATTTAAAATCGATTAATTCCAGTGTGTTACCATGTTTTTCGATTTTGTCAATTGTTCCCTTAAACTTTACCCGGGAATCCCCTATCAACCTGCTATATTCCAAAAATATTTCATTATCTATGATTTCATAAGGATTTTGAAAATTGGCAATTCGCATTTCAAAATATTGGTCGAGAAGTTTTTCTGCAACGTTTTTTAATAAATAATTTATACCCTGCTGATTATCCACCTTTACTTTTAATTCAGTAAAAACTTTTTCAATAACAGCAGGAATATTTATCCGGTTAAATTCTAATTCTTCTTTGGATTTTAAACCTTTGTCTTTGTCGATCAGCTCGAGTGCAGCATGTAATATTACTCCGAATGTATCTACCATGATGGTTTCAGAGATTTCGTTTTCAGGTTTTAATTTTTCAACATTGAGCCAATAAAATCGTAAAGGGCATTCAATGTAATTGTTAAGTGTTGTTGGACTCAAGCCGTTATATTCAAGATATTTCTTTATATTTTTTAAGATAAACTCGTTTTTCTTAATTACAATATTTTGTTTTTCAGCACTTTCTATATTTTCATTTTCAAAAACAATCCTTGGATAGAAAATATTGATTTTAGGATTTTTGGGAACCAATTGATTTTCTATCTGGCTAATAAAACGGCTTTTTTCTTTTATGGTCATTTCATTACTTGCTCCTGTCAAATAAACAAAATTTATATTTTTTGCCCTTTGAAGTAATCTTAAAAAATGATATGCCATGATAGAATCCTGATCGGTGTACAGTGGCAAATTGAAATAATATGCGGCATCATCGGAAATAAAGCTATTAGAACGAGTATTGGAAGGCAAAAAACCTTCATTAAACGACATCAAAGTTACATTTTCAAAATCTAAACACCGGGTCTCCAATAAGCTCATTATTTGTAAAGGAGTGTTTTGGTCACCTTCAAATGGTAGTTTTTCATTCTTTAGCATTTCTGTAATCAATACCTCAAAAGCCTTGACCGAAATATCAAAACCGGTAACCAATTGATCCAGAACTAATGAAAGCTTGGAAATCAGAACATTGCAAAAAGTTATTTCAAGTGTCTGTTCCCTTAATATTTCAATCAATGATTCAGCCCATTCTCTCAGAATTTCAATCAAAACCCGGGTGTTACCCTGTTCAAACAATTGGCTGAATAATTTAGAATCTTCTTGATTGAAATCTGATTTTTCAAAATAGAATTTTGAGCTTTTATTAATTATTTTCTCAATTTGAATATAATTTTTGCCTAATAATTCTTTAAAAATATCAAGTTCAAAAAAACGCATTAATGAATTTCTATGAATTTTTTTATTTTTTTGAAAATCTATATAATTAACTATCAATAATTTAATCAATCCAGAAACCTTGCTATGAGAAAGCGGAATACCGATAGATACATTCAATTTCAAAGATTTTTGAGGAAGATTTAGTATTAGTGGTTCAAATTGAGCCTCGTCTAGAACTGCAAGTACGTGATTCTGTTCCCCGGTTTCTAAAACAATATTATTCAGCAATTTAATTTGAGCTGATTCATTGGGAACTTCAAAAACCCTGATATTTTTTGCTGAATTAGTCAAATAGTCAAATTCATAATTCCAGGTTCCATATTGGCCAGTTTTTTTGTATTGAAGGAGCTTTTTGCCTGCTTTTTGGCCAGAATTCATATAATATGTATCTGTATCCCAAATACAAAAAGCTTTTTGATTCTTTACCAGATGTTGAATAATCTCTTCTTCAGCTTTACTTAATGCATTTAAACCAATGAAATAATGAAATCCGCAGTTTGTACCAAACAACTCATTTTTTTGCAGAGATACCATGCGATAGGCTTGTCCTCGGCTGCATTCATTGTTTTTTATAAGGTCTTTTTGAAGTTCTTCATAAAGAAAAGCGACTTTGTCAAAAAAACTGAAATAAGTCATCGTGTTGGCAGAAAACTGGAAATCATCTGACAATCCCCATCTTTCAATGGCCTGGGCCTCACTCATATACTTAAAAAGTTGATGAGGTTGCTCTACCAAGGAGAAATCTATATTTTCAAAATCTTTTAAGAGCGTAGGAATCCATTGCAAGAAAGTTTCGATAGATTGATCGGCATCAATTCTTTTCCAAATTTGGAAAGCCCGAAGATACAAACTCACATTATCAATCAATTTCAATCCTGATTTTTCTATCAGAAAATCATCAATTGCCCAGATTTTGGGTAAAAAAAAGGGTTTATCTGAGAAATTGGAAAGTTCCTTTTTGAAATAATAAACTGCCCTCCTACTGGGTAAAATCACCTGAATGTCACGAAGTGATTCGAGTTGATTTTGTTGAAAAATATCTTTGGCGGCAATTTTTAAAAAAGAATCCATCGGGAATGATAATTGTCCAAAACTACGAAAAAGACATATTAATCTTGAATTTTAATAAAAAATAGATTTCAATATTTAATAATTATAATACGCTTAGTGCTTCTTTATAAACTTCCAAAGCCCTTTTTCTGGCAAAATCATGGTTCACAATAGGTTTTGGATAGGAGAAATCCTGAAATTCCGGTACCCATCTCTTAATATATTCCAACTGTGGGTCAAATTTTTTGGTTTGTTCTGAAGGATTGAAAACCCTGAAATAGGGAGCGGCATCACACCCACTACCTGAGGCCCACTGCCAACCTCCATTATTGGCGGCAAAATCAAAATCCAGGAGTTTTTCAGAAAAATAAGTTTCACCCCACCGCCAATCAATAAGCAAATCTTTGCATAAGAAGGACCCCACGATCATCCTTACACGGTTGTGCATAAAACCAGTCGCATTGAGCTCCCTCATTCCCGCATCCACAATTGGAAAACCCGTTCTGCCATTACACCAGGCTTCAAATTCTTCAGAATTATTACGCCAATTTATCAAGTCGTATTTAAGTTTAAAACTCAATCCTTGATTAATCTGGGGAAAATTGGCCAGGATATTCATATAAAAATCCCTCCAAATCAATTCATTTAACCATGTCTCATTGTATTTCAAAGCAAACTGTACGCATTTTCTTATACTTATTGTCCCAAATCTTAAATGCATACTGAGTTTTGAGGTTCCAGATATTGAGGGTATGTCTCTGTTTTTATGGTAGTTGGCTATAATTTTGGTATTTAATTCCGGGTTTTGAAACTGGATATTTGTTTTTTCAAATCCAATTTCCTCAATTGAAAGCATTGGAAATGGATCTATTTTTAAAAATAAATTGACGTATTTCTCTATAGGATAAGGCTTTACATAAAATTCAGTCAAAGTTGCTTTCCATTTTTTCGAATAAGGTGTAAAAACCGTATATGGCTCATTTGAACCGGAAAGTATCTCTTTTTTCTCGAAAATACACTGATCCTTAAAAGAATAAAAGGCAATTCCTGATTGATTACTTATATTTTTAATTGCCTCATCCCTTTCCAGAGCATATTTTTCGTAATCATGATTGGTATAAATTTCTTTGACATTGTATTCTTTAAAAATCTCTTTCCAAATGTCTGAAGGAAAACCTGACTTTACCAGCAAAGTTGTGCCCAACTTTTCAAGCTCTTTTTTTAAAGAAAATATTGTCTGATATATAAAATCAACTCTTTTATCGTATTTATTATTAAGCTTTTGTAAGATATTTTGATCAAAAATAAATAAAGGAAGTACTTCCAAACCAGATTTTAGAGCATGATACAAACCGGCGTTATCTTCCAATCTTAAATCTCTTCTAAACCAAAAAATTGCGATTTCTTTTTTCATTAACATCATTTTTAAGAGTAACTTTGTTCTAATAATTTTGTTTGGGTTTTCAGATAAAAATCTCTCAAAATTGCGTTTTCTATCATATTCAATTTTTCATTACTAAATACAATTATCATGAAATTTAAAGTTTTTGTATTGTTAATGTTGGCTGTAAATATAGCCAATGCACAAAAAACCGCTCAGGATGTAATCAAAAAATACCTTGAGGTTACCAATATTTCAAAAAGTAGTGCCACGATTACCGACATGGTAATGTCAATTACCACCGAAACTCCCCGAGGTGTTAGCGAAACTGAAACCAAAATTGCATTTCCGTTTAAATATAGTACCTCCATGTTCTCAAACGGTATGGAATTGATGTCAACTAAATTTGATGGCGAAACAATGGTTATGAAAAGCAACTGGGGAAATAACAATCAGGAACCCAAAAAAGGAAAAGAAGCCATTACAGAATCTGCAAGACTCAATCCTTTTGTTGAAATGGAGTATGAAAAATTAGGGTTTACACTCGCACTTCTACCTCAGGAAACAATTGATGGCAAAACTTACGATGTAGTAGAAATAAAGGATGCTGACGGAAAAGTTTCAAAAGACTACTTTAACACAGCTACAGGCTTGAAAGACAGAACTTCTATGAGTAGAACTAGTCCAAGAGGAACAATAGAAATTGTTGCAATTTTTGAAGATTATAAAGCATTTAAAGGTTCTGATATTTTATTACCAGTGGTAAGAAAACAAAAAACTCAAATGGGAGAAATCAGTTCTGAGCTTCAATCAGTAAAATTTAATAAAGGTTTAAAACCCAAAGAATTCGAAATAAAATAAAATATGGGTTTTAAAAACAATACTAAAATCGGAATTTTAGGGGGCGGTCAATTGGGCAAAATGCTTATTCAGGCTGCCCTTGATTTTGATTTGGATGTTTCGGTGCTTGAAAATGACGCTCATTGCCCTTGTGCGGGGATTACCAGAAATTTTGTTTTGGGAGATATAATGGACTTTGACACAGTCTATAATTTCGGAAAAACTTTAGATGTAATTACTATCGAAATTGAAAATGTCAATATTGAAGCACTAAAAAAACTGGAGGCTGAAGGCAAAATGGTCTATCCACAACCTGCAATAGTGGAAACAATAAAAGACAAAACCATACAAAAGCAGTTTTTTGCAGACCACAATATTCCAACATCGGATTTTTTTCTTATTGAAAATAAGGAAGATGCAAAAAATAAAATCCAAAGTTTTCCGGTAGTTAATAAAATTGGAGTAGGTGGCTATGATGGTCGGGGTGTGCAAATCATCAGAGATAGTGGAGATATTGAGAAGGTTTTTAATGCCAATGGAATCATTGAACAATTAATTGATTTTGAAAAAGAACTTGCTGTGATTGTCGCACGTAATCCTTCAGGCTCAATTGTGGCTTTTCCTGTTGTAGAAATGGTATTTCACCCTGAAGCCAACCTTGTTGAATATTTATTTTCCCCTGCAAATATTAGCACTGATGTTGAGGAAAAAGCCAAAAGCATTGCTAAAACTGTAGCTGAAAAATTTGGAATAGTTGGCTTACTTGCTGTTGAAATGTTTTTAACTAAAGATGGGCAAATTTTGGTCAATGAAGTGGCTCCACGACCACATAACAGTGGGCATCACACTCAAAAAGCCAATCTGATTTCTCAGTTTGATATGCATTGGAGGGCAATTCTTGATTTACCATTGGTAGATTTAAAACCAGTTTCAACTGCGGCAATGGTAAATATCCTGGGAGAGCCCGGCTACGAGGGGGCTGTAAATATTGAAGGAATGGACCAAATACTGGGCATCGAAGGTGTATTTCCGTTTTTTTACGGCAAAAAGACCACAAAACCATTTAGAAAAATGGGTCATGTAACAATTTTAGACTCAAATTTTGATAATTTGATTGAAAAGGTGAATTTTGTAAAAGATAATTTAAAAGTAATTTCCAAATAATCTGCATGGTAGGAATAATAATGGGTAGCAGTTCTGATATGAAAGTCATGCAGGGTGCTGTAGAAATATTTGAAAAATTTGAAGTTCCTTACGAAATTGAAGTCGTATCGGCACACAGGACACCCGAGAGGATGATAGATTATGCCAAATCAGCGGTTGAAAGAGGTTTAAAAGTCATAATTGCAGGTGCGGGTGGTGCCGCACATTTGCCTGGAATGGTTGCTTCAGCTACGATTTTGCCGGTAATTGGAGTGCCTGTAAAATCAAGTAACTCTATTGATGGATGGGATTCAATATTATCTATTTTGCAAATGCCCAATGGAGTACCCGTGGCCACAGTTGCACTAAACGCATCTACAAATGCAGGATTATTGGCAGTTCAGATACTCGGAATTGAGAACAAGGAATTGAAAGACAAACTTTTGGGTTACAAAGAAGAATTAAAAGAGAAAGTGAAATTAATGAACATTGAAATAAAAAATAAGTAATGGAATTTGAAGACAGAAACCCCAAACCCGAGCATCCAAATAGCACCACCCCTACTGCTGTTTTGGCTATTTTGATTGTTTTAGTATGTGTTTTGCTTTATGTTGGCTGGCAGATGATGTCAGATGAGTCCAATTCAAGCTCTGAACTTGCCGCCGAAGAAATGGTAGTACCAAAAACTACTGATTCAGTAGTAGTAGATGAAGACGATATGAAAGATCAAAAAACTGAAGTCTCATCGCCTGAAGTAGCGAAAACTGAAGAAAAAACTTCCGAAACGGTCGTCTCTGATGCAAAAGTTGAAGAGAAAAAGGAAGAAAAAATTTCAGAACCTGTTGCCATTAAAAGCGAAACTGGTAAATATACCGTAAAATCAGGAGAGACTTTTTTTGGTATAGCCAATAAGTTTAATGTGAGTGCAAGTACTATGAAAAAACTGAATCCTGGTGTTGATCCTGAAGGAATTAAGGTAGGAGTTACAAAATTAACCGTACCCGTTCAGGCTGTTCATACTGTAGGACCGGGAGATATTTTAAGAGTTGTTGCCAGTAAATATGGAATTTCAGTAGAACAATTGATGGCTGCGAACGGAAAAACTAAAAATTTCTCTGAAAGAGGAGAAAAATTGCTGATTCCCAAAAAGGAAAAAGAATAAAATTTAAATTGATTAATATTGAAAAGCTGTTTGAAAGAACAGCTTTTTTTATACTTCAAATAAATATAAAACCATAGTAATCACTATTGCGGCAATAACACCTATATTGAGCCACTTTCTTGATGATTCAACTTTATGATTCATTATCACCAACATAAGCAATACAGAAATGCCTAAAAACACCTCTTTAAACATAGTTTGGTACTTACCTTGCGGAATTTGATAAGAGAAAAACAATGCCATAAAAATTCCTGCGGCAACTCCTACTTTATAAAATCTTAATTTATTTTCAGTACTCATAATTTTTTCATTCAATCGTTTAAAATAAAAACCTCTCATTTTCAGGAATTCCCTTCACTATTATCCTGATTTTGTGAGCTTTTGTGTTCACCAGTTTCTAATATAGACTCATTTTCAGTCATATGCATTACAAAATCATTATCCATAGGTTTCATTTCCAAAAACCTTTTTTGAAAAAAGAGAATTGAAACTACACCTAAAAATATACAAGCATCAGCAAAATTAAATATCGGTGTAGAATGGTAGGTCCCTCCCACTATAGGCACCCACTCTGGCCAGAAACCATCGAGAAAATAAAAATAAAACATATCAATCACCTGTCCATGAAACCAGGGATAGGGTGCTTCTGTTGGTGCATTTCCATTTATTAAAACACCATAAAACGTACTATCTAAAACATTTCCCATTGCCCCTGCAAGTATTGCTGCAATTGCCCATAAGAGACCATTATTTGGGGTCTTTGTGGCTTGAAAATTAAGATACCATCCAATACCAAACATTGCAACCAACCTGAACAATGTCAAAGCGAGCTTACCATATTCTCCACCCAGCTCCATCCCAAAAGCCATTCCTTTATTGGTAACATAATGCAGCTTAAAAATTCCTGGTATTAAATCAATATTTCCAAAATGTTGGGGTAAAACCACAAAATGCATCCATAATTTCAAAACCTGATCCACAATTATCAGGGTAATAGCAAACAAAAAATACTTTAAGGAATTATTCATACATTCTCTTTCTTTCTTCTGTCAATTTCAATTTTAAACATTCTGAACTCTCTGCTTGTTTGTCCGGCAATTGATGTATTTTCCTCAGCTCTACGCAATAAATAAGGCATTACAGATTCTACGGGACCAAATGGGACATATTTTGCCGTGTTAAAACCAGCTTTAGCCAAATTAAAAGTTATATTATCGCTCATTCCCAAAAGTTGGGCAAAATAAACACGTTGATCCCCAACATCCAAACCTTTTTTTTCAATATGCTCCACCCCCACTTTACAGCTCTCTTCATTATGGGTACCTAAGCACACACTAATCCACTCGGCATTTTCAATACACAATATGGTGGCATTGTTAAATTGACGGTCAGTTATTTCCTTATTTGCATTGATTGGGTCTTCATAATCAAGTTTTTGTGCCCGTTCTCTTTCTTTTTCCATATAAGCACCTCTAACTAGTTTAGCACCAACTTTAAAACCTTCACTTTTCCCGGTTTCAAAATGACTTTTTAAAATATTGTATGCCTGGGTTCTGTATAATTGATAGGTATTAAAAATTATAGGTTGATTTCCCTTGTTATATTTTCTCATTAAATCCAGTACCAAATCATCAATAACATTTTGTATCCAGGTTTCCTCAGCATCAATAAATAGTCTCATTTGATGATTTTTGGCTGCTTCTGCCAAAGTATTCAATCTGTTTTTAAATGCCTCATATTTCCTCTTTTCTTCAGTATCCAAGGGATTTTTATTTTCCTGTATTTTGGTCAGTAGATCTCTGGAACCAATTCCTGTTATTTTAAAAACAGAATAGGGAATCTTATCCTTGTGATCTTTGGCATAAATTATTGATTGTAATATCTCATCTTTAGTTTGATCAAAACTCAATTCATCATCTTCCCCTTCAACCGAATAATCGAGTATTGTTCCAATTTGAAAATTATGCAATTTATGAATAGTCCTCTCGCACTCATCAATAGTTTCTCCTCCACAAAATAACCCAAAAACTGTGTCCTTTATTATTTTTTTTATGGGCAAGCCAATCTTGAGACTAACTTTTATAAAAAAAGTGCCTATATTTACGAGCCAATTTTGGTTCATTAGTCGGTAAATATTGTAATTCTTCCACAAAATCGAAGAGTTTTGGCTTTCAAACGCAACTTTTGTGTCTGTAAAGTCTATTTGAGAAATCAGATTTTTCACTATGATTTTAGATTTGTTAATGAATATACAAAGATACTAATGATTGGAAAAAAAATATAAATTTAGGATAAATCAATTGGTAGAAGTACCCAATACTAATTAAAAAATGAAAGCGAATATTGATGTTTTACCCTTAAATACATGGGTAGAAACCGAAGGAAAACCATTAATCATTGCCGGTCCTTGTAGTGCTGAATCTGAGGAACAAGTAATGGAAACTGCTATTAGTATAAAAAATAATGGTTTTGCCCATATTTTGAGAGCCGGAGTTTGGAAACCGCGTACCAGACCGGGTAGTTTTGAAGGAAAAGGCGAAGAAGCATTGCCATGGTTGCAAAAAGCTAAAGCTGAAACCGGTCTGAAAACTGCTGTTGAAGTTGCCACGCCTCAGCACGTTGAACTCGCCCTTAAATATGGCGTTGATGTACTTTGGATTGGTGCCCGCACTACAGTTAACCCATTTAATGTACAGGACCTTGCCGATTCACTGAAAGGTGTAGATATTCCGGTTTTAATCAAAAACCCTGTAAACCCTGATTTAGCTTTATGGGTTGGTGCTTTTGAAAGAATTGCGGGTGCTGGTATTAATAAAATGGGAGCTATTCACAGAGGATTCTCCAATGCTCAGGAAACCAAATATCGCAATTCTCCAATGTGGCAAATTGCCGTTGAATTGAAGACATTATTTCCTCAAATTCCGTTGATAGGTGATCCTAGTCATATGGCCGGAAAAAGAGCTTATTTGGCAGAACTGACCCAAAGAGCAATGGATTTAAACTATGACGGTCTGATAATTGAATCTCATCGCAATCCTGACGAGGCCTGGTCTGATGCTTCTCAACAATTGACTCCGAATGCTCTTGCTGAAATGCTTTCAAATATTGAATTCAGAAAAGCGACTTACGAGAGTGATTTTCAAAGTGAACTAGAAAGATTGAGACAAAGATTAGATAATCTGGATCGCGAGCTATTGGAGGTTTTGGCAAGCAGGATGTCAGTAGTAGAGCAATTAGGTGAATACAAAAGAGATCATAATGTGGCTGTTCTTCAACTTGACAGATGGAAAGCAGTGCATGAAACCCGTGCAGAATGGGCTAAAAGTCTCAATTTGTATCCTGAAGTTGTGGAGGAATTATTCAAATTGATTCACATGGAGTCAATTAGAAAGCAAACCGAAGTTATGAATCAACAAAATGCCTGATATTTTGAGTTATTGAATAAGAGAGCACTTTTCTTTTGAGAAAAGTGCTTTTTTGTTTTATTTTTGTTAAAAATAGAAATCAACAATCAATATGCAGAAAGATCCGGAATTCTACGAAAAGCAATTTAAAGGGCTTTTTGAAACCGAATTAATCCAGGAATTAAGCCAGATTGGAAATTTTATGGAACTTGAAGCAGGTAGCTATCTTATGCGACCAGGAAGCTATATCAGGTTTGTTCCCATAATAATCGAAGGCACAGTAAAAATAATGAGAGAAGATAAGGATGGGAAAGAAATGCTGCTTTATTATCTTTCCGGAATGGACAGCTGTGCTATGTCATTAACTTGCTGTTTACAATCCAAAATCTCAGATATTGCCGCTGTTGCCGAGGAAAAAACAAGATTTGTTGCAATACCAGTTGAGAAAGTTGACGAATGG
Organism: Cytophagaceae bacterium; assembly: GCA_016722655.1. Taxonomy (NCBI): domain Bacteria; kingdom Pseudomonadati; phylum Bacteroidota; class Cytophagia; order Cytophagales; family Cytophagaceae; species Cytophagaceae bacterium. Next base: position 142,818 of record JADKIR010000005.1, on the reverse strand, counting down.
ATTTGCAAATACAATAGTTGGAAACAATTTGTATTTAATACTTACCAGAAAAGGTTTGACAGCTTGATGGAGACCATTGATTGTATAGCTTTTAACAAACTAGATCAGAGACTTATATCTTTGATTAGAAAAAAAATCAAAATTACGGGCGGTACCAGAATACTCTACACCACACATGAAGAATTGGCAAACGAACTGGCGACCTCCAGGGAAGTAGTTTCCAGACTATTAAAACAATTGGAAAAAATAGGTCAATTAAAACTTTCGAGAAACAAAATTGAATTATTATAATTTTATTTGTTTTTCAATATAATTTATAGAAATAATCCAAACGTGACAAAAATCACTTTTTGAAAGAATTCCGTTTACGAGATTTGCTTCGAAATTATTACTTACAAAACCAAAAAATTACAATTGGTGTAATAATAAGAACAATAATCTAAACAGAATTATTATGAAAGTCGAGCAAATGTACACCGGCTGTTTGGCCGAAGCCGCTTATTACATTGAATCAAACGGAGAAGTTGCTATAGTTGATCCATTAAGAGAACCGGATCCCTACATACAAAAAGCAGCCTCTGAAGGAGCAAAAATCAAATATATTCTTGAAACCCATTTTCATGCCGACTTTGTATCTGGTCATTTAGAACTAGCAGCAAAAACCGGAGCTACGATTGTTTTTGGCCCCACTGCTCAACCGGGTTATGCGGCGTTAGTAGCCAAAGATGAGGAAGAATTGCAATTAGGCGACATCAAAATAAAAGTCCTTCATACCCCGGGACATACAATGGAATCTTGTTGTTTTCTTGTAAAAGATGAAAAAGACAAAGACTATGGTATTATTACCGGCGATACCCTTTTTATTGGTGATGTTGGTCGCCCAGATCTGGCAATAAAAGGAAATGTAACTCAGGAAGTGTTGGCAGGGTACTTATATGACAGTCTTCACAATAAAATTCTTACTCTTGATGACGATGTAATAGTTTTTCCGGGGCACGGTGCCGGCTCAGCATGTGGTAAAAACATGAGTAAAGAGACTACAGATAGTCTTGGAAATCAGAAAAAGACCAATTATGCTCTTCAAGCCAAAACCAGAGATGAATTCATAGATAAAGTATTAACCGGTCTAGTTGCCCCGCCTCAATATTTTCCTAAAAATGCTGTGTTAAATAAAATGGGGTATGGAAAAATTGATGATGTGTATGAAAAAGGACTGAAAGGTCTTAATCCGCTGGAATTTAAAACTGCTGCCGAAGAAACAAATGCTTTGGTGCTGGATTTAAGAGCTGCTCAGGAATTTTGTAAAGGATTTATACCTAACAGCTGGAATATTGGCCTGGAAGGCTCATTTGCCAGTTGGGCAGGTACTTTGATTACAGATTTGGAACAACCTATACTTTTGGTTGGCGAAGAGTCAAAGATAAAAGAAGCAATCACCAGACTATCAAGGGTGGGTTATGACAATACACTGGGCTACCTCATCGGAGGGATTGCGGCATGGCAGGCCGATGGAAATGAAGTTGAAACAATTACCTCCATTTCAGCTTCTGAATTTGCTGAAACATTCCATAAAAATCCTGAAATAAACGTTTTAGATTCAAGGAAAAAGAGTGAATACGACTCAGAACATGTAGTTGGTGTAAGTAATTTTCCATTAGATTTTGTACATCAAAATTTGGCAGAACTTGATCCGGAAAAAACCTATTATATCCATTGTGCAAGTGGTTACAGATCAATGGTGATATCTTCTATTTTAAAATCCAAAGGTTACAATAACCTCATTGAAATAGCTGGAGGCTTCAAAGCAATAAAAGAAACAGGCAAATTAGAACTGACAGATTACATTTGCCCTACTACCCTATTATAATCAATTATTTGATTATCAGATAAATATATTGCTTAATAAATTTCGAATTTTGTTTTTTTATAAGGTTTAATAGTAACAAAGGTTGGGTTTTGTAAACCCAACCTTTTTCGTTTTTAAGGAATGAAGTTATATAAAGCTTTTGTTTATATAAAAAATAACATTTTTGGAAATTAAAATTTTCAGATATTATACTTACATAATTAAAATTAAAAAAGAATCAAAACGAGATTTAAGAATAATCCCAATTGAAAAATGGACAAAAGCTGAGTAATAATTATTAATTTTGAGAAAAATTGTTTTATTGTTTTATGGAGAATGAATTCCTTCCGAAAATCGGAATAACTATAGGTGATGTAAATGGTATTGGGCCGGAAGTTTTACTAAAAGCTATTTCAACTAATAGAATAAATAAAATTTGCACGCCAATAATTTATGGTTCCGGCAAACACCTGAGCAGATATAAGCAGGTGATTGATATGCATCACTGGCAATACGTTGGAATTAATGAAGCAAAACAAGCTCAGTCAAAAAATTCAAGTCTGATAAATTGCCTTAAAGGTGATTATTTTGAAATAGAATTTGGAAAAAAAGATCCGAAAGCAGGGAAATTAGCCTTTGATTCATTAGAAAGAGCTACTAATGACCTTAAAAAAGGAGAAATTGATGGATTGGTGACAGCCCCAATTTCTAAAGAAAATATTCAAAGTGAAAATTTTAAATTTCCCGGACATACCGAATACCTGGCGAAGAAATTTGAAAAAAATCAGGTTTTGATGTTAATGGTAAGCGATGATCTCAGAATTGGAGTAGTAACTGGCCATGTTCCTCTTTCGGATATAAAAAATAAACTTACCAAAGAGTTGATTTCTGAGAAACTAAGGATATTTATTGATTCTCTAAAAATAGATTTTGGAATTCAGAAGCCAAAAATTGCTGTTTTAGGTCTAAACCCTCATGCAGGTGAAAACGGGTTATTGGGTGAAGAGGAAAATAACGTAATCATTCCTGTAATCAAAGATTTTACCCAAAACGGAAATATTGTAATTGGGCCGTTTCCAACCGATGGCTTTTTTGCCAATGGTAGTTACAAAAAATTTGATGGAATACTCGCCATGTATCACGATCAGGGCCTCACACCATTCAAAATGATGGCATTTGAGTCAGGAGTGAATTTTACAGCAGGGCTTATGGGAATTCGTACTTCACCGGACCATGGTACCGCTTTTGATATTGCTGGGAAAAATCAGGCTGATGCAAACTCCATGCTCAGTGCAATTTATTTAGCAGTAGATATTGCCAAAAAAAGAAAGGAATTTGTTGAATTGGAAACCAATGCTCTGAAACACCAAAAAATTGACCTTGAAAACCTTAAAAAAGAAAAGCATTAAGTTTTAGACAGGCAAATCCATGATTTCGAGCGGCGTATGGATATTATAGGTATTAACTTTGATAAATTGCTGATAAACAGTAGTGGTTTGAATGTTGGAATGGCCTAATATTTTTTGCAAAATATGAATATCCATGCCCAATTCTAAGGAATGAACAGCAAAACTATGCCGTAGAGTATTAACTGTGGCAGATTTGTTTATACCGGCATCATTAAGGGCTTTCTGGAAAAATATCTGAATATTTCTTGCTGAATAATAACTGTCACCACCAGCTCCGGTAAATAATATTGTAGTTGGAGAATATTTCTCTAAATAACTTTTAATGAAACCATTAAGCTTCGATGGCAACCTTAGAACTCTATTTTTCTTTGGGGTTTTATTTCTAATTGTAATGGTATGTTCTTCAAGATTCAAATCAGAAACTTCCAGATTAATGACTTCGTTTATTTTTAGACCATTATTGTAAACCAACATCAGCAATAATCGGTGTTTCATGTTTTTGATTGACCCAAATAAGCTTACTAACTCATTTTTTGACAAAACATCAATAACCTGTTCTTCTTTTATTTTACCAGTAGATTTTAAATTTAACGTTTTATTAAAAATTACTTCATAAAATAATTTAATGGCTTTTCCGGTTTGAACAGCGTCATATCTTGAATTTTTGGTTTGAGACATTTCCAATAAATAGCTGGAAATAAGTTCATCAGTAATTTTGCTTTGAGGATAATCGCGAAAATGATTATAAAAAACAAAAATGGCATTCCTGTACGCTGCGATAGTTGCAGTATTGTATTTGCCTTTTTTTAAATGCTCAGTAAATCGCTCAATTAAATGTGTCACAATCCTACGCTTAGTTTTTGATGGTTTATCTTTGGAAACCAAATTTAATATTTTTATTTGATTCTTTTGAGAAATTTACTAATGCTTTTTGATTTTATTTCAGGTAATTTTATTTAAATACAAATTATTAATAGCTATTTAACTTAAATCCGATTTATGATTTTGAAAACAGGGTTAGAAAGATTATTATTTCTTTTAAAAAGAATTTTTCAATACCGTTGTATGATTTTTTAATTCTCAAAAAAATAACAAGTATTAAACCGAAGCAATACTTCTGCCAACGTGCCAGCCTGCGGTCCAGGCGGCCTGAAAATTAAAACCTCCTGTCATGGCATCTATATTTAATACTTCACCGGCAAAATACAGATTAGGGATAATTTTTGATGCAAAATTCTCTGGATCAATTTCTTTTAAATCCACTCCTCCTGCGGTTACAAATTCTTCTTTAAATGTACTTTTACCATTTACCTCGTAAATAGCCCGCTGAAGGTTTTCTCCCAGATTTGACCACTGTTTTTTACCGGATTCGGCCCATTTCTGAAACTCATTTATGCCTGATTTCTCACAAATATACTTCCAGAATCTGGCTTGAATTTGGAACAAAGGGGTGTTTTGAATTTGCTTTTTGGGATTAATTTCCAGTTGATTTCTGAGAGTTTCTAAAAGTTGATTTTTTGAAATCGCCGGGCAAAAATTAATCTCAATTTTAAAAGAATAGTTGTTCTCTGCCAAAAATACAGCAGCTTTTGATGATAATTTCAAAATTGCCGGACCTGACATGCCCCAATGTGTTATCAAAAGTGGATCTCTCTGCGAAAATGAAGAGTTTTTTATGGTTACAATTGAATCTTCAAAACTAATACCCTGGAGCTCTTTTATCTCTTTTTCAGTAAAATTGAATGTAAAAAGCGAAGGAATGGGTGCAATCACATTGTGTCCGAATTCTTTAATTATTTGCCAGATTCGGGCATCACTTCCAGTAGCAACCAATAAATTTTTCCCCGAAATTTCATCAATTTCTCCGACTCCCACTTTCCAAATTCCTTCCAGATTTTTTAAATATTCAACTCTGTATCCTGTTTTAATTTCTATTTTACCAACTTTTGTCAAATTTAAAAAGCAGTCAATAATGGTTTGGGAATTGTTTGAAACAGGAAATACTCTTCCGTCTTTTTCAGTTTTTAATTTTACTTGATGAATATCCAGCCAATTCTTCATTTCCCTCGGACCGAATCTTGAAAATGGTTCCATCAAGAATTGACTTCCTCTTGGATAGAATTGAATGAGTTCTTCGGGATTTTCTATTGCATTGGTTACATTGCAACGGCCTCCCCCTGATACCTTAACTTTTTGCAGACACTCCCTGTTTTTTTCTAAAATAACTACTTTTAAGGAAGGTTTCAGAATTGTGGCGTTTATTGCAGCAAAAAAACCTGCAGCACCTCCCCCTATTACAATCAAATCGTATTGAGCCATTAATTTTTGGCGAATTTATCAACTAATCTTTGTCTTTCCTGCCTCAAAGTTACAATCAAATCATTGATTTCAGGGATAGATTTTCCGGATTCAAAGGTTACTTTGTGTGATTTGTCTTTATCTGTAATAATTTCAATCCATTCTGCTCCACCATCAGCACAGTCAGGACAGCCATAAACCTCATTTAATGCAAAGAATTTGTCAATTTCCAATGATTTTTGAATACCGTTAACTGTGGCAGTTGGAAGTGATTCTGCATATTTATATTTAGTATCTTCCCCTCCGCCAATTACTCTTTCTTTTATCAAAAGTTCAACATTTTGACCATTAATCGTAATTTCAGAGTAACATTTTCCAATACAGAAACCAAAACTCTGGCCTGATTTAATAGTGTAGCCTGAAATTGCAGAAACATCCTGACTTTCAAGGATATTGCAGGAGTTTAATGAAATAATCAGCAACGATGCCAATAAAATCTTAAAAATCTTCATGATAATTCTACTTTTTATTCAGTATATTTTTGGTTCAATTAAAAAAAATCTTCGGACTTTTGTGATTAGGATATTAAATAACAAAAAACAGTTGGAATGACAGACCGCCAGTTAAGTTTTATTTCGGAAAATATTAGTATTAGTCCATCTCAAGTCAAAAATACTATAAAATTAATTGAAGAAGGCGGAACCGTCCCTTTTATTGCCAGATACCGGAAAGAAGTAACCGGTAGTCTTGACGAAGTTCAGATTTTGGACATCAAAAAATATTTTGATAAGTTTCAGGAAGCCGATAAACGTCGGGAAGCTATTTTAAAATCTATTGAGGAGCAAGGGAAACTTACCAATGAACTTAGAAGGAAAATAGAAGATGCATTGTTTTCTGCCGAATTGGAAGATTTGTATTTACCCTATAAACAAAAAAGAAAAACCAAAGCGAGTATTGCCATCGAAAATGGTCTGGAACCATTAGCCAAACGTGTTTTCACTCAAAATGAACGTGATATTGATTCAATTGCCGAAATGTTTTTATCTGAAAAAATAAATACTATTGAGGCCGCTCTGTCCGGTGCCAGAGATATCATTGCTGAATGGATCTCAGACGATATTAACGCCAGAAACAAAGTAAGATCTCTTTTTGAAAAACATGGAATCTTGATTTCTAAAGTAAAAAAAGGGAAAGATACCGATGGAGCGAAATACAAGGATTATTTTGAATATGATGAACTCGCAAAAAATATCCCATCGCATAGGTTTTTGGCCATAAAAAGAGGCTAAGAAGAAGGTTTTCTCAAAACTTCAATAGAAATTGAAGAGAGTTTTGCCGTGGATCACCTCGAAAGAATTTATTTGAAAGGATTTCCTGAGCCTAAAAAACAAGTTGCCCTTGCTATTGAAGATTCAATTAAGCGTTTGATAATTCCCAGCATAGAAAAGGAGTTTGAGAACAAGCTAAAAGAGAAAGCCGACGAAGCCGCCGTGGCCATTTTTTCAACTAATTTACGGCAATTATTACTCGCAGCTCCTCTGGGTCAAAAAACGGTTCTTTCGATTGATCCGGGCTTCAGAACCGGGTGCAAAACTGTGGTTTTGAATCCGAGTGGAGATTTAGTTACCGAAACTGTGATATATCCTCAAATAAAATCGCAGGAATCTTCTGCCATATTAAGGAGTTTGTTGGAAAAATATAAAATTGAAGCCATAGCGATAGGCAATGGAACCGCAAGCAGGGAAACAGAAGATTTTGTAAAAAAAACCATCTCTTCAATACCAGAATTCAGTAAAGTAATGGTCATAATGGTTTCGGAGCAGGGAGCTTCCATATATTCAGCATCTGATATCGCCAGAGAAGAATTTCCGAATAAAGACATAACAGTGCGTGGAGCAGTTTCAATTGGAAGAAGATTGATGGATCCATTAGCCGAATTGGTGAAAATTGACCCAAAAAGTATAGGTGTCGGGCAATATCAACATGATGTAGATCAAAAATTATTAAAAAATACGCTCGATACGGTGGTGGAATCTTGCGTAAACCTTGTAGGTGTGGAACTCAATACCGCCAGTAAGAATTTACTAAGTTATGTTTCAGGTATAGGAGAAGGTATTGCACAAAATATCGTAGAATACAGGGCAAAAAATGGAAAATTTAAAAGCAGAAATGATTTAAAAAAGGTGCCCAGACTTGGCGAAAAGGCTTTTGAGCAGGCAGCTGGCTTTTTAAGAATACATGGAGCCGAAAATCCTTTGGATAATTCAGCTGTACATCCGGAAAGATACAAAATAGTAGAAAAAATGGCGAAAAGTATTTCTACAGATATTTTTGAATTGATTAAAAATGAATCCTTGAGAAAATCTATCAGAGTTCAGGATTTTGCAGGCCCTGAAATTGGTCTGCCCACTTTAAATGATATAATGTCGGAATTGGCCAAACCAGGACGCGATCCCCGTGAAAAACTGGAGGCATTTGAATTTGGCAATGTAAACTCGGTTGAAGATTTATCAGTTGGAATGGTTTTACCCGGTATAGTCACTAATATCACTGCCTTCGGGTGTTTTGTGGACATAGGTGTTCATCAGGACGGATTGGTTCATTTATCAGAAATGGCCAATCGCTTTATAAAAGACCCCAATGAAGTGGTAAAAGTGCATCAAAAAGTAAAAGTAAAGGTAAAAGAAGTAGATAAAATCAGGAAAAGAATAGGGCTTTCAATGAAGGATTTAGGATGATATTAAACTTCAATAAATTCACCTAAACCCTCTCTGACTACGTTTATTTCGGTCTCTGAAGTGCAATCAAGTACGGTTGAAGGAATTAACCCACACCAACCGCCATCTATGATAATATCAACTTTATGCTGATTTTGATCAAATATTTCTTCTATCTCGTTGGGATATTCAATGATATCGTCAATATCGTCTTTTACGGAAGTAGTAATTATGGGATGTCCCAGAGCTTCAATAATTCTTCTTGGAATATTGTGATCAGGAACTCTAATTCCAATGGTCTTCCGGTTAGTTTGGAGTATTTTTGGTAAATCGCCGGTCGATGGTAAAATTACAGTAAATGGCCCGGGGAGTATCTTTTTCATCATTCTGAAAGCAAGATTGGGTACTTTCGCATATTTTGAAATATCACTAAGGTCATGACAAACAATAGAAAACTTGTTTTGGATAGGTTTAATATTTTTCAACTTACACAATCTTTCGACAGCTTTTACATTACTCGAGTCACATCCCATCGAATACACCGTATCAGTAGGATAAATTATCAATCCTCCAGCCTTCAAACAGTTTACAACATATTCAATTTTTCTGTCATCCGGATTTTCAGGTATTATTTCTACAATTTCAGCAGCCATTTATTTTTTATTTTTTTCTGAGTAGAAACGGGTTTATTTTTCAAATTATACTTTTCGCCATAATCAAATACAAGATTACAGAAAGTTTTTACCCCCAAATCAAACCCTGATTCATCTAAATAGAAATCTGGAGTATGATGCGGTGCCACTTCTGAAGGATTTTTCTTTGGATCCATGCCCCCTAAAAAGAAAAACATAGCCGGTATTTTTTCCTGAAAATAGCTAAAATCCTCTGCCCCCATTGCTGCGGGCACAATTTTCACATTTTCTTTGCCTGCAGAATACTCCAGCGTAGAAGCCATCATTCCGGTAAGTTCAGGATCATTTACTGTTACCGGATACCCATTAACAATATTTACTTCAGCTGTGCATCCGGCTGATTCAGCTATTCCTTTGGCAATTGCGTTGATTCTTTTGTGTACCAATATCCTATGTTCTCTACTTAAAGTCCTGATAGTCCCAATCATTTTCACTTCTTCAGGAATGATATTATGCCTTATTCCTCCATGAATTGCCCCAACAGTTACTACAGCAGGAGCTTCGGTAAGTTTCACATTTCGGGAAACAACTGTCTGTAAAGCACTGATAATCTGAGAAGAAGTCACAATTGGATCTACACCTTCCCAGGGGTATGCCCCATGGGTTTGCTTTCCTTTTATGGTAATATTGAGCTCATCCACTGCCGCCATCAACGGACCTGGTTTGTAGGCAATTTTACCGGCTGGGGTTTGGGAATTAATATGTAAACCAAATGCCACATCTACCTTTGGATTCTCAAGAACACCTGCTTTTATCATTCCATCAGCTCCAAAAGGTATATTCTTTTCCGATACTCCTTCTTCAGCAGGCTGGAAAATAAATTTCACAGTTCCCGACAATTCGTTTTTCATTCCTGCCAATACTTCAGCTGTACCCATTAATATTGCTACATGGCTGTCGTGCCCGCAAGCATGCATGACCCCGGTATTTTGATCATTATAGATTGTCTTTACATTTGATTTAAAAGGAACATTCACCCTCTCAGTCACGGGTAATCCGTCCATATCAGCCCTCAAAGCAATCACTGGGCCTGGTTTTCCACCTTTTAGAATACCTACAACACCTGTAAATGCAACTTTTTCCTGGACCTCCATACCAAGCGAACGAAGGTGCTTGGCAACAATTTCAGCAGTTCTAAATTCCTGATTTCCAAGTTCGGGATGTTCATGAAAATCTCTTCTCCAGGTAATAACCTTCTCCTCAATGGCTTCAGAAGCCAGATTTATGCGACTTTTTATGTCATTTTGTGCTTTAGACAAATAACTTATCAACAAGCAAAATGTTGTTATTAATTTGATTTTTAACATTTTAAATTCAAATATTTAGGGTCATTTAATAATATTAATTCTTGAAAATACTGCTTCAGGGCGGTCAGTGGCAAAAATATCCACCCCTTTTTTTATTAACTCATCATATAAGACATCACCGGTAGCTGCCGCCTTTTTATCAAGATTACCCAGCACACCCAAGATTGTTTTAATGCCTTTTTTATGTAAAAAATCTATAAATTCGGCTTTGGGCTCGCGGGTACCTATAAAAGCCAGCATATTTTTATCCGGAATTCCCAAATCTTTAAGTCTTTGATAATCGCTTTCCTGCATCAAACTGACAGATATCAAAACATTTGGATTTAATTTAAAAACCTCAAGGGCTTCATTGGCATTGTAAGTAATTATTACAGAGAAATTTTGAGCATTTTTAGCCTCAACCATTTCAATAACTTTGCGATAAGGCGTTGTTTTTTTTACATCCAATGTAAATATCACTTTGTTTCTGCCCCAATCCAAAGTTTTATCTAAAGTTGGAATTTTATAATTGGTTTTATTACCAAAATTATCCTTTAAATAATATTCCTGTATTTCTGAAAAATTATGTGAAACTACCAAACCTGTACCGGTTGAAGTTCGGTCAAGGCTTTTATCATGCATTAAGACCAAAACAGAATCTTTTGTCATTTCCACGTCACATTCGATAATGCAAGGCATTTTTGAGTTAATATATTGAAAAGATTCCAGGCAATTTTCCGGGTAACCGGCTAGCTCGCCCCCTCCTCTGTGGACAGAAACCTGAGTCTTTTTTTCGCCTTTAAACTCAAAGTAGTTAAAAATGGATTGTGGTTCTTTTATGTAATTCGATGAAATTTTTGTTGATTTACATGCCAAAAACATAAAAGCCACTGATATGGCAAAAAAAAGTTTTTTCATTTTTTGAAATGAAGATTTTATATGAAATAATCAAAAATGGAATCATAAATTTACTCAAAGAGCCCGTAAAAATTAAATTTTATCAATATTTTCAAAATTTATTTTATTTTTATTCAGATATTTCATAAATTTGCACTCCAAAATTTTGAGATACAGATAAAAAAATAAATACAAGATGGCAAATCATAAGTCAGCGATTAAGAGAATCAGGTCAAACGAAACGAAAAGATTGAGAAATCGTTATCAGCATAAAACAACCAGAACGGCAATCAGAAAACTGAGAACCACTAAGGACGCAGCTGAAGCAACAACCTTGTTAAAAACTGTTTCTTCTATGCTTGATAAATTGGCAAGAAAAAACGTGATTCACAAGAATAAAGCAGCAAACCTTAAGTCATCATTGACTAAACTTGTTAATCAAATGGCAGCTTAATTCTAATTAAGTTCATAAGATATTGAAGGCCGGCATTCCGGTCTTTTTTTGTGCCTGATTATTCCTATATTTGTTTAAAATAGCAAATTAATTATGAGCTACGCCACAAAAACCACTATAAAAACCTGGGCAGAAGAAGACAGACCCAGGGAAAAACTGATATTAAAAGGTCGCCATGCCCTTTCTGATGCTGAACTCATCGCAATTTTGCTTGGAATGGGCAGTACTGAACATACCGCGGTTGAACTGGCAAAAATAATCCTGGCTGAAGTAGGAAATGACCTCAACAGACTTTCAAAAATGAGTGTCAATGAACTCAAAAAATTCAAGGGTGTAGGAGAAGCAAAGGCAGTAAGCATAGTGGCCGCAATGGAATTAGCCCGAAGGAGACAAGCTACAGAAACAATTGAAAATATTAAATTAAAAACCTCCAATTCGGTTTATAATCATCTAAAACAGTTTATGCTCGACCTCGATCATGAGCAATTTTGGATGATTCTTTTGAAAAGAAACCTGGAGATTTTGAAAACCATTCATATCAGTACCGGAGGAATAGCAGGGACAGTAGCTGATCCAAAAATTATACTGAGACATGTTATTGAAAACCTTGCCAATGGATTCATAATAAGCCATAATCACCCTTCAGGAAACCTAAAACCCAGCGATGCTGACATTCGACTAACAAGAAGACTCAAAGAACTGGCTGATTTACTTGAGGTTACGCTTATTGACCATATTATTTTTTCTGATAATGGCTATTACAGTTTTGGAGATGAAGGGTTGTTGAGTTAAAATAAAAAGGTAATGAAAGAAATTATAGAAATTTCAAAGCATGAGTTGAATGACTTAACTACAAATCAGGATTCATTTATTGTCGTTGATATCAGAGAAAAAGATGAATTCAATGATTTCAATATTGGCGGTTTAAATATACCCTCCCATGAAATAACTGATAAGATAGATTATTTGAATACTTTCGAAAATATTGTGGTCTTATGTTCAAATGGCCTCAGAAGCCATATTATGTCGAGAGTAATCCAAAAAAAAATCCCATCAGCTCAGATTTACCACCTGACTGAAGGGATAATTTAATAAACCTTCCGGCCTATTATTTCTTAATATTTTCTGTCTTTACTTTTTAACCAGGTCCCCATTAAAAATGCTGCTGATAGCAATGTAACAAAAAACAATATCGGTACCCAGGTAGGAAATTGATATCCAAACATTTAATTTCTTTTTTTCACAAAAGTATTATATAATTAGAAAAATACATAATTCTTTCTTCAAAATTCACATAAAAATTGATAAATATTTTCTTAAAATAGATTACTAAAGTCAGATTTTAAGACTGTAAAAACTAAAACCAATTAGTAAAAATACTAAAATCCAAGAAGGAAAAATCAGCCAATTTGAAGGAGTATAATCTTTAAATATTTTTTTATTTTGAAAGGATAATAAAGAAATTATTAATCCTAAAGGTAAAATAAAACTATTGATATAGCCGGCAAACAGGAGTAAATTCACTGGTTTTCCTATTATTAAATATATGCAAGTAGAGATAGCCAAAAATATAAAAATGAAAATCTTTTTACTTTCATAAAATCTCGGGTGTAAATTTTTGAAAAATGAAAATGATGTATAGGTAGCACCCAAAACCGAAGTGATGGCTGCCGACCAAAGCACTATTCCAAAAAATATTTTTCCAAACTCTCCAAATGAAATAAAGAAAACTGATGCAGTTGGATTTTCCGGGTTTAAGACTCCCCCACCTAAAACCACTCCCAGGGTGCCAATAAAAAGCAGATAACGCATAATTCCAGTGGTCAATATTCCCGCTGAAGCACTTTTTGAAATCCTGCCAAGATTTTTTGTACCCGTGATTCCGCCATCTAATAATTTTTGAGCTCCTGCAAAAGAAATATAACCTCCAACTGTACCACCAACAAGGGTCAAAGTTGATTTTATGTCAAATTTTTCCGGCCAAAATGTACCACCCACCACCATTTTAAAATCCAGATTAGCTTTAAATGCCAATAATATCATAAAAAACAGCATGACAATTGCCAGGATTTTGACAAATACATCCAGCACTTTCTGTGAATCTTCAATAAAAAAAACAATTAAAACAGTTATTACCGAAAGAATTGCACCAATTAAAGGTTTCAAACCAAAAATTGTTTCTAAACCGAGACCGGTTCCTGCAATATTTCCAATATTGAAAACCATGCCTCCAATTATAACAAGAATGGATATTACCGAACCCAATCCGGAAACTAAACTATTTCCCAGAGTTTGAATATTCCTCCCTGAAATACCAATCGCTCTCCAAATACTTGTTTGGGCCAACACGTCAATGACCACAGAGATAAATACAATAAATCCAAAATCATATAAAAGATTTCTGGTAAAAACAGTTGTTTGGGTCAAAAAACCCGGGCCAATAGCTGATGTTGCCATCAAAATTGAAGCAGACCAAATAGCGGAGCCTCTATTTTTCATAGATATTAATTTTCAAAGGAAAAAACTAGTTTCAAATGTAATTTCTAAGTTTCTTAAATCAATATTTTGGTCTATGGATATTTAAGAATTATCCATTATAAAATTTCTTAATAATTAATATGTATTAAATTAGGAGAAAATTTTACATACTTAACATTATGCGTCCATTAATAATAGCTGCTGCCATCATTTTACTTCTAATTTTAGGAAAAATCTTCTTTTGGAGCTCCGATTCTGAAAAAGAAAGTGGGAAACCCGGAGATAAAAAAATGATTATGGGTGGAAAACCTGGTGAAATGAAACCCATTATGGTAAAAACCATTACCGTAGGTTTAGACAACTCCGATAAAACGGTTTTTTCATCTGGAACTACAGTTGCCAATGAAGAAGTAGAATTAAAAAGTGAAATCTCAGGAATAATTACAAAATTAAATATCCCAGAAGGTAAAATGGTTGCCAAAGGCTTTTTAATTGCAAAAATAAAGGATGATGACATAGTAGCTCAATTAAGAAAAATAGAACTTGAAGAAAAACTTGCGGCACAAATTGAAGCCAGACAAAGAAAACTATTAGATATTAATGCGATCAGCAAAGAGGAATTTGAAATTTCTCAAAATAAAGTCCTCACGTTGAAAGCTGACAAAGATTTATTGAAAGTGCAATTGGCAAAAACTGAAATTAGGGCTCCTTTTGCCGGAAAAATTGGCTTAAAGAATATTTCGCTTGGAGCATATGTTACTCCCGCCACCGTCATTACATCTTTAGTTCAGTTTAACCCAATAAAATTGGATTTTACAATCCCGGAAAAATATTTAAATTCTATAGTACTGGGGAAAACTATTAAATTTCAAACCGATGGATCTTTGGATGAGCGAACAGCCTCTATTGTTGCAGTTGATCCAAAAATAGATGAGACAATGCGAACTTTAAAAGTAAGAGCACTTTCCAACAATAGTTCAAATACCCTTTTGCCAGGTATGTTTATAAAAGTTTTTATCAATTTGGGTTCCACTCAATCTGTAATGATTCCTACCGAAACGGTGATTCCTGTTGTTGATGGTAAAAAAGTTTTTGTAAAAAGAAATGGAAAAGCTGAAGAAATTAAAATAGAAACCGGTTTGAGAAATGCCTCAAGTCTTCAAGTTTTGAAAGGTCTTAATGTAGGTGACTCTTTGATTACTTCCGGTCTCATGACTTTAAAAGCCGGTACACCGGTATTTACAAAAAAATAATAAATATGTCATTATCAACCTTATCTATCAAGAGGCCAGTTTTGGCCATTGTAATGAACCTGCTTATTTTGCTTTTCGGGTTCATTGGTTTTCAGTTTCTTGGAGTGCGGGAGTTCCCATCTATTGATCCGCCTATTGTTAATGTTGGGGCAAATTACCCCGGAGCAAATGCGGATATTATAGAATCTCAGATCACCGAACCTCTCGAAAAAGCACTGAACAGTGTCGAAGGTATTAGATCAGTAAGTTCTTCATCTAATCAGGGTTCTTCTAATATCACAATCGAGTTTAATCTCGGAGTGGATATGGAGAAAGCCACTAATGATGTTAGAGATAAAGTATCGCAGGCAGTTTTTTTGCTTCCCAAAGACCTAGACGGCTTACCAACCGTAAGGAAAGCCGATGCCAATGCTGAAACAATTATTTCTCTTTCTTTAAATAGTAACTCAAGAAGTATTCTGGAAGTATCTGATTTTGCAGAAAACGTAGTTTCACCTCGTTTGGAAACTATCGAAGGTGTAAGTGAAATTAGGATTTGGGGCTTCAAAAGATACTCAATGAGAATCTGGATGGATCCGGAGAGAATGGTTTCGATGGGCGTAACTACTCAGGATGTAAAGTCGGCTCTGGATAGAGAGAACGTTGAACTTCCATCAGGTAAATTGCAAGGTAACAATACCGAATTAGTGGTAAAAACCATAGGTAGGTTTACCAATGAGGAAGATTTTAACAATATGATTGTAAAAAATGTTGGAGAGCAAATAGTAAGGCTTAAAGACATTGGATATGCCCAGATTGGTGCTGAAAATCAGGAAACAATATTAAGATGGAACGGCGTTCCAATGTGTGGAATTGCAGTACAACCACAGCCTGGTGCCAATTTTCTTGATATTGCCAAAGAAGTAAATAAAAGGAAAACTGAAATTGAAAAAACTCTTCCCCCTGATCTGAAATTAGGGACTATTATTGACTATACCACTTTTGTAAAACAATCTGTTGAAGAAGTAGCCGAAACTCTGATTATTGCGGTCATTCTGGTAGTGATTATTATATTTCTTTTCTTCAGAGACTGGATAATCGCTGTGAGGCCTCTGATTGACATCCCTGTCTCACTTGTTGGTACTTTTTTCATTATGTACCTTTTTGGTTTTTCAATCAATGTCCTAACGCTTTTAGCCATTGTGCTCGCAACTGGTCTGGTGGTGGATGACGGAATTGTGGTCACAGAAAATATTTTCAAGAAAATAGAAGAAGGAATGAATCCTATCGAGGCGTCTGTAAAAGGTGCCAATGAGATATTCTTTGCAGTTATTTCAACTTCAATAACACTTGCAGCTGTATTCTTGCCTGTAATATTTATGGAAGGATTTGTTGGTCGACTTTTCCGTGAATTTGGAATTGTTCTTTCGAGTGCTGTTTTAATTTCGGCATTTGTATCCCTGACATTAACTCCCATGTTAAATGCTTACTTGAATAGAAAAACAGCCAAAAAATCAAGATTTTATGTGGTTACTGAGCCATTTTTCCAAAAATTAGAAAGTAGCTACCACAGTAGTTTGGTAAATTTTGTTGCAAAAAAATGGATTGTGATGCCTATCATGGCTGTGATATTTTTGATGGTTTATATTTTTTGGGGGAAACTAAACTCAGAGCTTGCACCCCTTGACGACCGCAGCAGTTTACAGGTTCAGTTTTCCGGCCCTGAGGGTTCATCTTACGACTACATGGATAATTACATTCAGAAAGCTGAAAAGATGATTAATGACTCTATTCCTGAAGTAAATGGAGTCATGACCGTTACTGCTCCTTCATTTGGAGGTTCTGGTGGTGCAAATACTGGTTTTGGCCGGATTTCACTTTATCCAAAAAATGAAAGAACCAAGTCACAAATGGAAGTAAGTGACAACATGACGAATATTTTGAGGAAAATTTCCGATGGCAGAGCATTCGTAAACCAACAGCAAACGATTGCAGTTAATAAAAGAGGGGGTTTGCCTGTTGGATATGTAATTCAGGCTCCTAATTTCAAAAAACTTAGAGAATATTTACCAAAATTTATGGATGAGGTTCAGAAAAACCCAACTTTCATGATTTCAGATGTAAACTTAAAATTTTCAAAACCTGAGCTTTCAATAATAATTGATAGAGAAAAATCAAAAAGCTTAGGGGTAGCCGTGGCAGACGTGGCACAAACCATGCAGCTGGCCTTCGCCGGACAAAGATTCTCATATTTCACCATGAATGGTCGTCAATATCAGGTAATTGGGCAATTTGACAGAAAAGACCGAAATGAGCCTTTTGACCTCAAAAGTATGTATGTAAAAAACAGTCGGGGCGAATTGGTTCAACTCGATAATATCGTAAAAGTTGAAGAAAACAGTAGTCCGCCACAATTGTACCATTACGATCGTTATATGAGTGCCACGGTATCAGCCGGCCTTGCACCCGGGAAAACTATTGCTGATGGTATTAAAGCCATGGATGAGATCAGAGATAAACTCAACGATGAAACCATCAGAACAGTACTTACGGGCTCATCAAGGGACTTTGCAGAGAGTTCTTCCAATACAATGTTTTCTTTTGGATTGGCTCTTATACTTGTATTCCTGATTTTAGCAGCTCAATTTGAAAGTTTCGTCGATCCCCTTATAATCATGTTTACGGTGCCTTTGGCCATAGCTGGTGCAGTAATCTCACTTTGGTTTTTTGATCAGACTTTAAACATTTTTAGTCAGATAGGAATGATTATGCTGATAGGATTAGTAACAAAAAATGGAATTTTAATCGTAGAATTTGCAAATCAATTAAGAGAAAAAGGTTATACCAAACCCAAAGCCGCCATTGAAGCTGCTTCAATGCGTCTTCGTCCTATATTAATGACAACATTGGCTACAACATTTGGTGCATTGCCGATAGCGTTGGCTTTGGGCTCTGCAGGTGCCAGTCGCCGCTCAATGGGAATTGTAGTTATTGGAGGTTTATTGGTTTCTTTGATTCTTACGCTTTATGTGATTCCAGCCATATATATTTATTTAAGTAAAGAAAAGAATTTTGAAAGAATGAAAGCCATTGAAGAGATGGCTCATGAGTAAAAATGCTTTTTTTTTTTAAAATTAAAATTGTAAATGAAATTTAGAAAATTATTAACCACAGTTTTTGCCATAATAAGTTTAACTGGTTTCAGTCAAAAAGTATTGTCTCTTTCTGAAGCTCAAAATATTGCCTTAGAAAATAATTATGGTTTAAAGGCCTCAAAAAAACAAATTGAGCTTGTTGAAAACCAAATATTTAAAGCCAATGCGGGCATGGTTCCTACAATTGACTGGAATACAAGTTTAAGTTCATCATTTAACCAGGTACATCAAAACTTTATTGATGGCAGAGTCATAAATCGATTTGGTAGATCAATAACCCCAAATACGAATCTAGCATTGAGTTACACGCTTTATGATGGAAAAAAAATGCAGGCTACTTTTGAAAAACTAAAAACTCAGGGTCAGCAGGCAAAAGTCCAAAATCAAACAATGATACAAAATACACTCTCAAATGTTATGCTGGTGTATTACGATATTCAGCGTTTGGAAGGGACATTGGCATATCTGAAAGAGATAATGAAGTATTATGACGAAAGGCTGAAAATAACTGAGGAACGCTGGCAGATTGGCCGGGGTTCAAAACTGGATTACCTCCAATCAAAAGCCGATATCAGTATTCAACAAACCAATCTCGTAAATACTGAAAATCAATTGAAAAATTCAAAGATTAAGTTAAATGGTCTGTTGGGACGAAGTCCGGCAATTGAATTTGAAGTTGAAAAAGATGGGTTTAAAGGTTTTTCTTACAGTTTGAAAGATTTGATTGACGAAGCAAGAAGTCAAAATCCGGAATTTTTAAATATTAAAAAGTCTGAAGAAATAAACTTACTTACACAAAAAGAAAGTGAATCATTCAGAAAGCCAAGGATAAATTTGAATAGCTCTTTTGGTTACAATTTTAACTCAAACAACGCCGGTTTAATTACTTTTAACCAATCTATTGGTCTCAACGCCGGGGTTAGTGCTACCTGGAGAGTTTTTGATGGTGGCACGATAAAACGTAATATTCAAACCACCAAAATCAACGGAGAAATACTTAGAATTCAGGAAGAAGACCTTTTCAATCGGATTGAAAATGACCTGACTTCTGCCTATCAACAATATGAAAACGATAAGGAGATATTGTCACTGGAAGAGTTAAACAGAAATGTTGCCGAAGAAAATCTCGAAATTTCATTGGAAAAATTCAAACTCGGTTCTTCAACTATTCTTGAGCTAAATGATGCCCAGACCCGATATAACACCGTGATGAACAGACTTGTAAGTGCCCAATACAATGTGAAAATTTCAGAATTGGACTTACTTACTTTAAGTGGTAGATTGGTAAAATAATCTCACTTTTTCGGATACGTTTTGAGCGATTTTTAATGCATTTGGCGTATCACTGTGGATGCAAATTGTTTCAGCATTTAGTTGAATATTAGTTCCTTCTATTGTTTTTACCGGCCTATTTTCAAGAAAAGATTCTACCTGTAGCTCAATTAGATTTAAATCTTCAATTACTCCGCCGCCAGTACGGGCTGCGAGACTTTGGTCCGTCCTATAATATCTGTCGGCAAATACCTCATTCATTGTTTTTAAGCCAATTTTTTGTGCTTCTTCTATACTTTTACTACCTGAAAGTCCCACCAAAATCAAGTCCTCAGAAAACCCGAAAACCGCTTCAGCAATTGCATTGGCGTATTCATGATTTTTTGCAGAAATATTATATAAGGCACCATGAGGTTTTACATGATTTAATTTTACAGAAAACTCCTCAGCGATTTCTGACAAAATAAATAATTGAATAGTAATCAAATTTTTAATCTCTTTGTGACTCAATAATATTTCCTTCCTTCCAAAATTAGGAGAATCATTGAAACCAGGATGAGCTCCAATTTTCAAATTATGCTTCAATGCCTTTTCTATGGTATATCGCATCTGTTTTTCTGATCCCGCATGAAAACCACACGCAATATTTACCGAATCCAAATAAGGCATAAGCGAAGCATCATGACCATTTTTCATGAAAACTTCTATTTCGCCCATATCACAGTTTAATTCAAGCATTTGTTTTAATTTTCAAATTAATTGCCGCCCCAAGTTTTTTAAAAAATATATTTCTCTCCAAAATCAATTGGCGGGATTCCTCCAAAGTTATTGCTTTAAAAAACACCTGCTCTCCTGGCGATTTTTGAGCCAAGACATCAATATCTATTGACGAAACAAAGCCCAATCTCGGATAGCCACCTGTCACCTGACCATCAGACATCAAAACCACTAATCCGCCATCGGGCAATAATTGGATTGTACCCTTGGAAACCGGATTTGAAATAATTTCTTTATATTTTTGAAGCTTTAAATTTGAACCCATAAGTCGAATTCCCATTCGGTTGGAATTCTTACTCATCTCAAAACTTTCATTATTTATGATTTGGCAAGAAGAATCATCCAACTCAAAATATTCATTTCCAGGAACAAATCTAATCGTTATGGTCTTAATTTTCTCCTCAAAAAACCGGTTGTTTAAACCAATTTTGTTAAAATGAAAAGTTTTAGATTTTAAAGAAATATTAATCCCTGGCGAAATTATTTTTCCTGGAATAATATCTGAAAGATTGCTTTCAAAACCACCTTTTACGCTAAAATATGCCCGAAACCCCGATTTCCACTGCCTAAAACTCAAGACTTGGCCCTTTTTTGCAAAAATTATTTCAAGATTACTAAAAGGTTTTGTATCCAAAAATGGGCTAAAATCTGCTCCTGAAATACCAAAAGTACAATCTTCTTCAAATTGAACCATTATCGCTGGAAAATGAAATTCAATACACGGTTCATCAGGTTGATTTCCTAGAATTAGATTTAATATTTTAAATGAAAATAAATCCGCAGCACCACTTGGAGAGATACCCACCCATTGATGCCCAAAATTCGGCTTGCTTTGAATTGAGGCCAATATTCCGGATTTTACAATTTTCATATTTTAATAGGAATAAATCGAATTTTGTCTCCCGGTTTTAAATAGGATTTTTGCGGAGAATCTGGAAAAAACAATTCCTGTTCTGTTGTGCCAATAATATGCCATCCACCTGGGCTATCCTGGGGATAAATCCCCGTCTGAATCCCTCCTATTGCAACACTACCTTTTTTTACGATTAATTCCGGGGTATTTTTTCTTGGTATGAAAAGTCGGCTATCAAGCCCCATTAAATAAGGAAAACCCGGTAAAAATCCAATCATTGCAACAGTGTAAATTGGTTCAGAATGTATTTTTATGACTTCAGAAATTTCCAAATTGCAAAATTTGGCCACATTTTCCAAATCAACTCCAATATAAGAAACAAGAATCTCAAATAATTCTTCTTCATTATTTTTTTCAGTTAAACCATTTTCAATGAATTCTGAATGGAGATGCAGGATGGTGCTCTCGAAGTTTCCGATAAAATTCTCTGAAAAATAAATGCCTAAAGTATTGTAGGTGGGTACAAGGTCAATGATTTCGGGATGATTTTTAATTTTTAGAAAACTAAAAAATGATAGAACTTTTTGGTTAATTTCAGTACAAATCCCCTCCCCAAAGCAAATATTCAATGCCTTTTCATTGATATAACTTATTTGAAGGGTACTACTCATTGTTTCAATATTTCGATAGCCTCATTAAGATTAGTGAGCGGTAAAAGACAGGTTTTGTCGATGCAAATGTAAATTCTTGTCTGATTATCATTCAGTAATCTTCCTTCAAAAGCCGGTAAATTAGAGGTTTGATTTGTTCCAAAAAATATAGCATTCGGCAAAAATCTGGCTTTTTGTAATTCTTTCAAGATATTTTTATAATCAGGCCCAACCACGACAATATCATGCTTTTGAGCGGAAAAATACATGCCCAAAGCCACCCAGTTTGACAACCATTGAGGGTCTTGAATCAACAAAGGTTTTACTTTTTTAAACATCGTCTCAGAAATTTCCAGAAAGCTTTCTTTTTCAAAAATTCGGCCTAATAAATTAAGATTATGTGCCATCATAGAATTTGATGAAGGTATCACATTATCAAAGATTTCCTTTTTACGTGCAATTAATTTTTCAGCATTTTTATCTGTAAAATAAAACAGATTTTCTGAATCATCATAAAAATTATCTATCAGGTAATCAGTCAATTGTAGGGAATAGTTTAAATATTTCTCCTCAAAACAATATTGATAGTAATTGATAAAAGCGGCAATTGTTGAGGAGTAATCTTCCAAAAATGCCAGATTATCTTTATGACCAGCCTGATGTTTGAGTCTTAATAAATCTCCATGTTTTACCATGAAATTATTTTCAAAAAATTCGAACCCATTTTTTACAATGTCAATTGGAAAAACCACATCTGTAAATCGTAAAGTTTCAACTAAGCCATTTAATACCAGTGCGTTCCATCCACACAGAATTTTATTATCTAAGCCAGGTCGAACCCTATTTAATAATTTATTTTTCAGGATTTTATGTGATTCGACTAAAGTTGGAAAATTTTCGGGGTAATTTTCCAAATGTAAAATATTCTTATTTTCCTCCCAATTTCCCTGTGCAGTTACTTTGTAAGTTTGGATAAAATAATCTGATTTTTCAGCGAGAGCTTCTTTTATTTCTTTTTCCTCCCACACGTAGTATTTCCCTTCTTCTCCCTCAGAATCAGCATCAAGGGCCGCAAAAAAGCCACCGACAGCTGATGACATTTCGTGCTCTAGCCAGGCCACCGTAGAACTTAAAGCCCAATCAGTCAACTGTTTAAATCCTATATTCTCTTTAAAATATAAATTGGCCCGGGCGGTTAGTGAAAGCAGTTGACCGTTGTCATAGAGCATTTTTTCAAAGTGAGGGATTTTCCATTTATCATCGGTTGAGTACCGACACCACCCACCCGAAATATGGTCAAAAATTCCTCCGAGTATTATTCTCTCAATGGTTAATTTTAATTGATTTATGTGTTTTTCATTCGGAAAGTATGCTATTGCATCCAATAACATTTTCCAGATTGTAGGCATTGGAAATTTTGGAGAACGTTTCATCCCACCATCAATGGTATCATAAGATTCCTGAATCTTATTTAATATTTGATTTATTTCATCCCCTGAAAAGGCAATTTCCTGTATTTCTTGTCCAAAAAAATACTTTTCTGAATCTTTAATATTCAACGATCTGGCAAATCCATCAGCAGATTCCTGCAACTTTTCTCTTTGTGTTTTAAAAGAGTTAACCACACTTAGCAACAGGTTGATCCAATTTTTTTTTGGAAAGTAGGTACCCCCATAAAAAGGTTTGGTATCTGGCATCAGGAAAACATTTAATGGCCAGCCACCTCTCAACCCCATGTTTTGCAAGGCATCCATATAAATGGCATCAATATCGGGTCTTTCTTCACGATCAAGTTTGATACAAACAAAATAATGATTCATGATCTCGGCCACTTCAAAATCTTCAAAACACTCATGTTCCATCACGTGGCACCAGTGACAACTGCTGTATCCGATGCTTAAAATGATAGGTTTATCCTCAGTTTGGGCTTTATTTAAGGCCTCATCGCCCCAAGGAAACCAATCTACCGGGTTGTCTTTGTGCTGAAGTAAATATGGGCTGGTTTCTTGGGCTAGTTTATTCATTGATTAATAATTTCCGGCTTTGGATTAGGGTTCCTGAAGAAATCAAAACCTGATAATTTCCGGGTACCAATCCTGAAAGACCTGTAATATGAACATAACCATCCTCATTTATTCTCAGTTCTTTTGAAATGATAGTATTGCCTTTAGAATCTGTTATTTTAATAGATCCGCCTGCTCCTATCTTACACAAACCTTTGATTTTCAATTCATTACTAGCAGGATTAGGAAAAATTAAAATATCATGAGAATCTTTTGTAGTAGCAGTTGGAAGTGATAAGTCATACTTACATAGGAATATTTCATAGCCTTTCAATGTAATATTTTTTGACCAATTTCCATTTTTTATGGTAAACTCTACCGATTCATTTTCTGATTTTGCATAAGGATTTTGTGCCGCTACCAGTAGTTGATTTCCATTTTGAATACCTCTCCAAACCGGTTTTTTGTTTTCATTATAATCTCGTGCCGAATACTCCTCAATAATTTTATAATCACCATCAAAAACCTCCTTAAATTTTGATAGCCGGTATAAGCCTTTTGTAAAATACTCATAATTAGAAAAGTTTGATTTTTCATTCAAATCAGAAGGGTCTTCCCAGAAAAAAATACCTTTTGCCCCTGCCATAAATGGAAATATTGCCATCGCTTCTGCCATCCATGGTTTAATGTTTTTTTTCACATAATCTGGATTAAAACTATACCTCTGCCACACAAAAAGCATCTGTTCTTTATCTGACCATGCCCGATTGGCTTCTATCTGAAACAATAAATATGACAAATATTCAGCAGCAAAAGGATGTGGATAATCGTAATAAAAATAAGCAGAGGGCGTCAAAAAAGACTGATGATTGTAAAAGCTACCTCCTACGATTTGTTTATCAAAATCCAGGCATATATAATTTATTGCTGATTTCTGAGTTTTCCATTGCTCCCATGTTCGGCCCTGAATATTCGTAAAAGTATTCAAAATTGGGCTATCTGTATAGCTACTAAATAAGCTTGCGGTAGGATGAGCATTGGTTTTGAAATAATCGTATGACGAACTGTATAATTTTTGTAATTCTTTTTTATATGCCAAAATAAACTGTTCGTTACTCAAGCTTTTAATTTCTGCAGGCGTAAAAGGAGATTTTTTTAAAACAAGAATGGAATCATCGGCTTTAATTTGCCTTTCAATATCAAATATCACCAGATCAGTATCCACAAAATCACTTCCACTTGTTAATTTCTTAAAATCAGCAATTCTGCTATCCCAATATCTTTGTAAAGATGGGAGGTCGTTGCCCCAAGGATTTTTCTCCAAATGCCATGGAGGTAAAGGAGAAGCTTCAGAAAGATTGTAAAACATCAGAGCCCGATTTCCGGAGGGTATCCGGGAGAAATTAGTTGGATTTGAAAAATGAGAAAAGCCCCTTTTCACCTGCAACCCGTAGTTTTCATTCCAACCGGCTCCACTGTAAACCACTTTAAAAGGCAAAGTGAATTCTGGGAATTGTCCCCAGTTGACCCCAACTAATGAGGGTTTAAAATCAAAATCTAATTCCTGGGCACAACTTTGAGAATAAACGTAAAAATTTACCGTTAGAATTAACAGTACAGAGCCTAAAACTCCCTTTTTAAAGAAAATGTTGCTTAACTTTGTACCTGTCATCGGGCAATTGATATTTGCAAAAATACGTGAAATATGAGAAATCTGTTTATTGTTTTAAGCCTTCTTTTGGTTTTTGTGTCGTGTAATAAGGATAAAGTTAAACCTGAAGATAATCTTACGACTTCAGAACTTTTAAGCAGAAATGCCTGGAAATTAGACCGATACACAGACGTTTCCGGTAAAACAATTAGTGATGGCAGTCTTAATGCTTCTGCAATTGTACTTTACCAAATGCTTTTTGAATTCCGAGATAACCAGGAAACCAGAGCTATAGAAAAAGTTTCGAAAACCATAATAAACCGTGGTACTTGGAGTTTGGTAGATAATGAAAAAGTATTGGATATCAATATTGTAGGTTTTCAGGGTAAATTTAAAATCGTATTATTACAAAAAGGAAAACTTACATTACAAGCCTCAACCGGAAACTTTTTAAGTGGTGTAGGCACTGAGCTTAATATGGAATTTTCGGAAAGTACAAATTAATATTGATTTCTTCATAATAAATTACGCTTACCATACATTTTAATCCTCTTAATTGGGTTTTATATTGCTTTTTTCTACCTTTAAATCCATAACCTGATTTGCCCTGAATTATGAGTCTAAGCACAGATCACATTAAACTTATTTTTGGCCTGAAATTAAAACAACTCAGGCAAGAAAAAGGATTGTCTTTACAGGAGCTTTCTAATATTTCAGGGCTTTCGATGTCGTACATTAATGAAATCGAAAAAGGAAAAAAATATCCCAAAGCCGATAAGATTTACGCCCTTTCCGATGCCCTGCAGGTAGAATACGACAATCTGGTGTCTTTGAAGCTGAGCAAAAAGCTGGATCCAATTTCTACTTTGTTGAATTCTAATTTTCTTACTGAAATACCCTTTGATTTTTTTGGAATTGACCCGGCAAATCTGCTGGAAATGCTTGCGGATGCACCTACAAAATTGAGTGCTTTTATAAACACCGTTATCAAAATTGGAAGGAGTTATTCCATGAGTGTGGAACAGTTTTATTTTGCGGTTCTTCGTTCATATCTCGAAATGCACAACAACTATTTTCCTGATTTAGAAGAAATTGCTGAAAAATTCATTGCAGAAAACAAGCTTTCAGGCAATTCTCAAATTGATGAATTTTATTTAAGTAATTATTTATTAGAGCATTATAATATTAGAATAGAGTTTTTTGACGAAACACAATATCCCTCTCTAGCTTCGATTCGGTCAGTATTTGTTCCTAAGTCAAAAAAACTATTGTTAAACAAAAGAATAAGTTCAGACCAACGGGCTTTTACTCTTGCACGTGAATTGGGATTTCTATTTATGAATCTCAAAGACCGTCCAATGACCTCTTCCTGGGTTGAAGTTCATTCATTTGAAGAAGTTTTTAACAATTTCCAGGCTTCTTATTTTGCCGGTGCCATTTTGTTAAAAAAAGCTCCATTGGTCAACGATCTACAAGCAATTTTTGAAGAGAGTATTTTTTCCGAAAAACAGATTAAAAATTTAATTCAAAAATATCAGACTACGCCTGAAACGCTAATTCACAGGATTTTCAGTCTTTTGCCTCAAAATTTCAAATTTGACAAACTATTTTTCCTAAGATTTGAAGCTCCTGCCAATACCAAAAATTATGTTTTGACCAAAGAGTTGCATTTATCAAAGCTTCATGACCCCCAAGAAAATCGTAGTGAAAACTATTGCAGAAGGTGGGTATCGTTGAAAATTCTGGATGAATTGAGTACTCTTCAAAACAAAAAGAATAGTAAGCCTACAACTTTGGTCCAGACCCAGATTTCGGATTATGCAGATGCCGGAAACCAATATTTTATTATTTCCATTGCACGACCATTAAATATCATCGAAAATACTAATGTGAGTGTCAGTATTGGTTTTGAAATCGATGACGATTTAAGAAATATTATCAAATTTATCGATGACCCGGCGATTCAAAAAGTGAAAGTAAATCAGACTTGCGAAAAATGTTCAATTTTTGATTGCAAAGAAAGAGTTGCCGCACCTGTGATTCTTCAAAAGAAAAGGCAAATAGATGCCATGAAAACCACTTTGAAAAACCTGGTTTAGATTCCTTCCGCTTCCACCAGTTTTACTTCTGGAATCATAGAAGTTAAAAGCCTTTCAATACCTGATTTTAAAGTAATTGTGGCCGAAGGACAACCACTACAAGAGCCCTGAAGAAATACCTTTACCAGTCCTGACTCTTCATCAAAAGAGGAGAAGTTTATAGCACCTCCGTCTGATTCAACAGCCGGTCTTACATATTGATCTAGTGTAGCCTTAATTTTGGCAATTACAGGACCATCACTCGCATTGACTATAAGTGTGTTGGAGTCAATAGTTTTCTGAGCAAAAACAGGCTGATTTTCGTCAAAATATATTTTTAGAAACTTTTTCAGGTCAAATACCACTTCGTCCCATTCGGTTTCAGTGTCTTTGGTTAAAGTAATGAAGTTGGAGCTTATAAAAACCCTTTGTACAAAAGGAAACTGGAAAAAATCAGCGGCAAGCGGCGAAGCTTTAGATTCCTCCAATGCTGATTTCATATCAGGATAGTCAAATGAAAGTCCCTCTGGAACAATTTCATAATTGAGTACAAACTTCATGGAGTTGGGATTTGGACTCAACTCAGTATAAATCATCGTATTTCTTTTAAGCATCTTATTTCCTTTTGCAAATTCAACAATAGTTTTTGCTTTTAAGTTTTTTTAAACAAAAAAAAGGAGACAAAAGCCTCCTTTTCAAAAATAATCTTAGGAAAATTAAGCTTCAGTAACCTGAGGCAAAATATGTACGAAAGATTTCCCGTTGCGACCTTTCTTGAAGGTAACGATACCGTCTTTCAAAGCGAACAAAGTATGATCACGACCAAGACCTACGTTTTGACCAGGATTGTGTTTAGTGCCACGCTGACGCACCAAAATATTGCCTGAAATGGCCACTTGACCACCATACAATTTCACACCTAACCTCTTACTTTCCGACTCGCGACCGTTTTTCGAACTACCGACTCCTTTCTTATGTGCCATTTCTTTAAATAATTTTTAAGATTCTGAAAAAATTAAGCAGCTACAATCTCGTCAATCTGAACTTTAGTCAGAAACTGACGATGTCCATTTTGCTTTTGGTAACTTTTACGTCTTTTTTTCTTAAAAACGATAACTTTCTCGCCTTTAAGATGTTCAAGAATTGTGCCTTTCACAGAAGCACCACTTACGGTTGGGGTACCCACAGATACCGCACCGTCATTATCAACAAGGAGTACCTTGTCAAAAACAAGCTCAGCGTTCGTTTCACCCGCCAAACGGTGGGTATAAATGTAACGACCCTTTTCAACTTTAAATTGCTGGCCTGCTATCTCAACGATTGCGTACATTACAATATATTTTAGTTATTATAAAAAATTTGGAGTGCAAAATTAGATATAAATAATTGAAAAACAAAGAATGGGCTAATATTTTAAGGTTCTATTACTATTTTTTTGAAAAAACTTTAGTAATAAATTTCATAAAAATCTAAATAGCTTCAATTGCCATTGATTTCAAACTTTTTCAGAAAAAGTGTCTTTCTTAAAATGTATTTACTTTATTGGTTAAACAAAATATTTTAATCTCAAATTATAAGTTAGCTTTTGGATATTTCACTAATTTTGAGATTCCAAGACTTAAAATTTAAGAATGAAAATATTAATAATTCATCAATGGCTTTGGGCTCACTATAAAGCTAAGATTTACAGCGAGTTACAGACTATTGTGAATGAAAATAACGACGAATTATTGGTTTTGCAAACTTCCAGTAATGAGCTTACAAGGGCCAAATTAGGTAAAGCCGACGAAAGTATTCATCAATACAATTATAAGTTACTTTACGATGAATATTACGAAAATATATCCAATTTCAGACGTTTTAAAGCCATGCTTTACTGGGTTAGGATGTTTAAACCCGATGTAGTCAACATTTCAGGATATTACGAACCTGCCATGAATTTGGTTCTGCTCTATTGTAAAATCGTGGGTATTAAAGTTATTATTTCGGTTGATTCCACAGAAAGTGACAACCCTAACATAGGATGGAAAGAAAAAATCAAAAGCCTGGTAGTTAAATTAGGAGACGGTCTTTTTTGCTATGGAAGTAAATCGGCAGAATACATGTTTAAACTTGGTGTGAACCCGGAAAAAGTTTTACTAAAAAACAATTCAGTTGATAACCAGAAACTTGAGTCCATTTTTAAAGAGGCAAAAAAATACTGTCAAGAAAAAAAGAAGGAATTGGGTCTCAGAAAATTTAACTTTATTTTTGTTGGCCGCTTAATCAAATTTAAAAACATCGATAATCTTCTGGCAGCATACAATGAAATTAATTCTCACGATTGGGGTCTGTTAATCCTAGGAAACGGATCAGAGGAAGACAAATTAAAGAAATACATTTCAGATAACCAATTGGAGGGTGTCTGTTTTATTGATGGAAAACAGTGGTTTGAAATACCGGAATTTATGGCTTTGGCTGACGTATTTATCTTACCAAGCTTTTCAGAACCATGGGGACTTGTAGTAAATGAAGCCATGGCTTGCGGAATGCCTGTTTTAGTCTCTGAGAGGTGTGGCTCTGCAGCGGACTTAGTGATCGAAAATGAAAATGGCTATACATTTGATCCCTTTGACGTAAAAGAAATGGCTTCAAAAATGAATGAATTCGTGGTAAAACCTGAGATTATTGGGCAATTTGGATTAAAATCTAAACAAATAATACAAAATTTTTCTCCAGAAAAAGTTGCTTCCAATATGATGGATGGTTTTAAAAAAGTATTTACTGCATAGTCATTGGCCAAGCAAAAAACTTAAAATGAACTAATGAAAATTCCTGAAGATCTTCAGGAATTTTGACTTAATTCCTGAATTTTCGCCTTTACAAATTGATTTGCTCCAGGATATACAAACCTGACAACCAGAAGATAATAGCTAATTCTTGAATATTCAATTATTAGCCCTCCGGTAAAGTTAAGTACCATATAATAAATAAATCCATAAGCGATAAATTCGGAGGCAATTGATTGCGGATTTCTCATTTCTGCTATTGAAATTTTTATCATATAAAAATATAGCAGAGTGTAAAATAGAAAAACGAATAACCCGAATGAGTCAAAGACTTCAAGATGTGGAACATCTACGTAGGTGTGTTTATAGCCATTTCCAAAAAATATATATCTCAACTTACCCTCATTGAAGTTTTCCTCGATTGTATCAAATACTTGACTTATTAAAATCATTCTTCCACTTGCAGAGGCATCAACTTTGTGTGATTTAATATGAGTCTTTTTGTCATTGGTAGTTAAACTTATAAATATTTTTTCAAATCTGTTTTCTATTTGATTAACAACCAATTTGAAAATATCTTGGTTTTGGCTGTATGTTTTAATACCAAATCCTATAAAAATTATAATTACTAAGGCCACATACCATTTTAACAATAATGAGACTACTAATTTTGAAACTTTTTTGATTGTGAAATTAAATGTAAAAAATAATCCAAAAAATATAATTGTCGATATAATTGGCCCCATAGTTTGAGTCATTAATAGGACCATTAGGAAAAAAACAAAAAATGCTATTAAGGGTAAAATCCTAATACTAATTTTTTTCAGATACTTAATTGCTAAAAAAATCAAAATTATACCGAAAAAAGCACCTTTACCATATACATGAGGATTACCTTGATCATCGTTGTCTCCAAATCTAATTGATGCACGTTTACCTATGACAAATAATGGGTCATTCGAAACGGCATAAATCAAAAGGGCGGCACCAATTAGTGATAAAATAATAGCAAGTGGTAGAAAACCATTATTTATCGATTCTTTGGTCATGAAAAGCGACGAAATCAAAACTAGCCCTATTACTGCAAATGTTATTAACTCGAAATTTCCATTAACAGGTGAATATCTGTCTCGAAGTATAAAATAAAGGAAACAGACAATAATGAAAACAAGTACCAAACTAAATGCAACTTTATTTGGTACTTCAAATCGCTTGAAATTTTTAAAAAGTAAAGTTATTCCAAATGGACCAATAGCCATAGCGGCGGTAAATGCCGAACTATTTTGAGCAAGTCCAACTCCATCTCGTAAATAATAGATTAGGGGAAGCCCGGTAATAAACATTACCACAGCAAACATATCCCTATACTTTATAAAATTGCGAACTAAAAACCGCATAAAAAAAATTTTCACAAAAATAAGCTAATTATGCCTTTTCTGTGAAAATTTAAAAGTTTTTTAAAAATCAAATATTAATTAACTGTTACTTTAAAGTCAACATTTGCATCATCACTTCCAGGGGTAACAGTTCCGTTTTTTACGGATTTATTGTTAATTGGGGGCTGATGCCTTAGTTGTACTTTTAGTGTACCTGTTCCTGCCTGATTGGTTTTAAATTTTCCACTTAATCCTATTGGGAAACCATTTACATCTTTATCAGAATATGTATAAGTACCAAGAGAAGAAGGATTTGGAGTAAAAACAACTAAATGCTCGTCACTCTCTGCCGCAACTTCCTCGGTCAAGTCTTCCACCGGATTTTTGCTTTCGTCAAGAAAAGATACAGAAAGCTGATATTCCGTGTTGGCTTTCAAGGCAATGTCATTAATAACCGGAGCTTGTCCACCATCACCATCAGGGTCTTTAAACTGAAATGTTTTTGTATCTGTACCATTGACAAATTCCAGTTTTATCGTGGTAATCAATTCATTTTCATTTTCCAGTTCAACCTCATCTTTACAGGAAAAAAACAATCCCGAGAAAATTCCTAATAATAATAAACTCTTTTTCATTTAAATATTAATTATATGCAACAATGTTGCAAATGTATAAAATTAATTCAAAATGTCAAGTTCATTCTTAAAATAAAATTAATTCCCTGATCAGAAGTGAAATATCTAAACCGGTTTAAATAATCTCTGTAAACGGTATTGGTAAGATTTTTTATTTCCAGTCCACAGTTGATTTTCGATTTATTTTTAAATAAATAAGACTTGGAAAGGTAAAGATCTATCAGATTGTAAGAAGGTGGGCTGGCTGAATAATCACCGCCAATTAATTGAAATTCAGAATTTTCCTCATTTTCAAAAACAGATTTCGTAGGTACTCGTTTTTGTTTTGCCACAAACTGATGGCTGATTTTGATTTTTTCTAACAGTTTAAGAGGTAGCTCAATTGAAATACTACTTACAGAACGATTGGCTGGAATAAATATCAAAGGTTGCCTTCTTTCCAAATCATCGGCCCTTAGAAATGACAAATGGTTTTCGAAAACTATATTTTTTGTAAAATTTAGTCTGTTACTTAAATCAAAACCTTTAAACAGAGCATCGGTCTGAGTATATTTAAATTCCGGAAAAGCACCTCTGATTGTCAACACTCCGTTTCCGGTTGGAGCCATAAATATGTAATCTTGTATAAAATTGACATAAAACTGTGATTCAAAATGATAATAACCGGCTTCAAATTCAATTGTAAGGGCGTTATCAACTGACTTTTCAGATGTGAGATTTCTGTCGCCCACTTCGTAAGAAGCCGCCCCATGATGCACACCATCTGAGAACAGTTCACTGACAACCGGGGGTTTCCAGGCAGTTCCAATATTGTATCCAAATTTAAAGTTCGGGCTAATAATTTTATTCATACTTGAAGAAGCAGAAAATCTATAATTAAAAAAATTCTCTGCAGTAATCTCATTTTCGCCTCTTTTTAAATAAAAAACGTCCATTATCCGGGTATCCAATCTAATTCCTCCCTCCCATTCAAATCGAGATTTCACAAATCTTTCTGTCAAAAAAAGTCCAATGTTTTTAGATAAAAAATTAGGAATGAGGACATTGGACTTGAGCGGATTTTTAAGAGTTCCGGTGGTGATATTCTTTTGAATTGACGTATTTAAGCCCAGATTCCCATTTAGTTTTTTAAATATTGGTTTATGTTGAAAAATTGTTTCTAAAGATTGAGTCGTAATTTTAAATATCTGAGCAGTAGATTTATCACCCCTAAGGGCATCAACTTCTGATCTGAAATTATATTGATTTCCAAATGTAAATGAAACGTTTTGGTTATTTTTCAGGCTTATTGCAGATTTGATTTTTAACAAATTGTGCTGAATATCCTGAAAAGGGCGATCAAGTTTATAGGTAAATGTTTCCGGTGTATAAATCTCCAAAGGCCTTGCCCGGTTTATTGCAGAAGAAAGGTCAGTAAGATTTCCAATGTGTGCTCCTGAAAAAATAGCGATTTTAGTATTAAACTGACTGAAAAACAGTTCATTATCAATTTTTCTAAAAGAATATTTTCCTGCCAGCGAAAAGTTAAATTCCTGTGACCCGGTATTTGCCAAAGAGTACTGAGGAGTTGAAATATTTCCACCTTTTTTTGTAGAAACCTGAACTCTCCAGTTTAAATCTTTTATTTTGTGTAAACTTCCTTCGGTTATCAGTGATATACCATTCTGCCAACCATTTGACATTGAAAACTGGTTAATTTCAGTTAAAAGTTTTTCCCGGTGAACCATTTCAGCAGGTTCTACCAATATTACTCCTCCTATTGCTTCGGGTCCATATCTAACACTCGAAGCACCTTTAATCACTGTTATTTTTTTGGCTAAAAATGGATCTATTTCGGGTGCATGTTCATTACCCCATTGCTGGCCTTCATGTTTTATTCCATTATTTATGGTCATTATTCGATTAGAATGTAGTCCATGAATCACTGGTTTTACAATATTACTGCCCGTACTCATGGTATTTACGCCAGGCAATTCTTTCAATATTTCTCCAAGTAGATTCCCCGATTTTTGTTTGATAATTTCTTCCGAAATGCTCTTAAGATTTGAATTGATTGTTTCAACTTTCCGGGCAACAATATTCACTTGATCGAGATGGATTTCAGATTCCTCAAGGGCTACTTCCCAGTGAAATTCGTGTTTCAGGTCAACCCATTGGGTCTTTTCTTCAAAACCCAAAATTTTTACTGAAATTAAATAACGTCCTTCGCAGATATTATCGATCCGGTATTCACCCAGGTTGTCGGCAAATACTGCTTTTCTTAAACTTTTAATTTCAACCAAAGCACCACTAACAGGTTCACCGGTTTGGGCGTCCTTAATTTTCCCAACCACAAAACATTCACAATCAAGTTTTTGAGCCGAAATGTCTTGATAAAATAAAGTAAAAACTAAAATAAATTTTAGAAGTATGTAAGCTTTTTGCAACATGATTGCAAAAATAACAAAAAGCCCCGGAGAATAGTTCTTCGGGGCTAATATTTGATTTAAAAAAGTCTATTGAATCTTGACTAAATGTGACTCATAAATCTTTTTATACTTTTCTGCCTGAGGCTTATCATACTGTTCTGCAGCACTATAGAGCATTTGAATGGTACGCATATCACTTTGAATAATCTGCTGAATATTTCCATTACCCCATTGACGGTCATTTGAGGAACGATTCTTCTCAATAAAATATTTGAGCTCCTCATCGGCACGGTTAACCATAATGTCAGCTATTTTACGAGCTTTTTCCACTTTTCCTATTTCATAATAGAATATTGGATAATTACCCACCAATTGGTCGTATGGAATGGTTTTATCAGGCATTATTTCCAAAGATTTGTCGAGATATTTTTCGGCTTCCGCTTTTTTACCTTCTCTCACCAATTGATCTACCAATCTTAAAAATGCAAAACGGGCAGTTACAATTGGCACTTTCAGGTAAGTTTCCGAATCATAATACACTTTGTCATTATTAAGATTTCTCCACTGCATACGGTTGATGTTTTTCTCCATTACCTGAGGATTGACAAATCCATCTTTTGCACCATTAACCTTGAAAGGCATCAATCGATAGGCGTAACCTTCCAATTGGCAGAATTCTTTGAGATTCAAATAAGAATTTGGGGCAAGCGTCCCTGAAAAATAAATCGGACGCTTCCAATTGTTCTGAGCGATAATATCCAAAACAACGAGGTCATTTTTAAGGATGTCTCTTTTACCAAAATTCCACTCCATTCGGTCACGAACCAAAGATTTGTAATTTTCAGGCACGAAACTCATTCGAGCTACCTCTTCTGCATTCATATCAAGATAGAAATTAGGAGAAGGTAAAACGTTAATCAAATCACCGGAACTTACCTGCATCTGAATTGCAGGATCGTTGGCTTTAACTAATTTCAAAAACTCTTTCAGATTAATACCGGCTTGAATCTGTGGATTTGAGTTTTCTACAAATGGTATCTGGTCATTGATACCTTTATAGTAATTGTCCGTTTCCAAAGATATCGGTAATGCTTCTGATTCGTAAGTTTTACGTTTCATTTGCTCAATATACCAGTCGGTACCCAAAAGGCTCAGATTACAAACTCTTACGTCGGTTCTAACTCCTTCCACTTCCTGTACGTACCAGAGCGGGAAAGTATCGTTGTCACCCCCAGTAAATAATACGGCGTTTTTTTCACAACTATTCAACAGGTTTCTTGCAAAATCAACCTGATGATATCTATCTGAGCGATCATGACCAGCCCAGGCTTGTTTAGCCATTAAAACAGGCACAAACAAGGCTATTGCAGTTGCAACCCCGGCTTTTGCCACACCATTTTTGATAAATTTCAAAACATAATCAGCTATGGCCATTACACCTATTCCAATCCAAATGGCAAAGAAATAGAATGAACCAACATATATATAATCACGCTCACGAGGCTCAACCGGTGGTGAATTAAGATAAACTACCAATCCAAGACCCGTAAAGAAAAATAGAAGAAACATTACAATTGCATCCTTATCTCTTTTGAAATACATATACAAAAATCCAAGGATCCCCAGGATTAGTGGAAGCCCAAAATAGTTTGTTCTGCCTTTATTCTGAGCATATAATGAAGGTAAATCCTTATTGCTCTCGAAAATGTTTGTAGCTGCAGCATCTGAGATATCAGAGGCACGACCCCAGAAATTCCAGATAAAATATCGCCAATACATGTGCCCAAACTGATGGGTAAACATAAATTCCAAATTTTGAACAAACTTGGACGCTGTCCTTCAGACAAATTGAGCTTACTTCTGTAGAGACTTACATGATTTGGATCCTGAGACCAAACTCTCGGTAACAACATTTTTCCATTTGGATCCCACACATATTCGGGCGAGTAGTCATAGGCTTCATATTTATCTTTACCAACTTTGTAATTGGCCTCTCCTCTTTCAATAGCCTGGAGTTGAGCGGTATAAATCGGTCCATACAACAATGGTCTGGAACCATATTGCTCTCTTTTGAGATAGTATGTAAAGTTTAATACATCGCTTGGATTGTTCTCGTTGATAGGTGGATTATAATTTGATCTGATCAAAGCAATCGTATATGTTGAATAACCTATCAAAACGAATGAAAATGCCAGAAGTATCGTGTTAAGCGTTGCTTTTCCATGTTTTTGACTATAATAAATTCCATAAGCCAAACCTCCGATCAATAACAGGATAAAAAAGATCATACCCGAAGCAAAAGGAAGTCCGAAGGTATTTACGAAGATTTTATCAAATGAAAAACTCAATGTAGGAAGGCCGGTAATAAGCCCGACCATAATTACAGCTAGAATTATCAAGCCACCCAAAAAAGCCATAAATGCTCCTTTGATCTCAATTTTCTTAGTCTTTTTGAAATAATAAAGAATAGCCAATGCCGGAAGTGTCACAAGATTAAGTAAGTGAACACCAATAGATAAACCAACCAGATAAGCTACAAAAACCAACCATTTGTTTTGTTTGGCAGGGTCTTCGATTAATTCCCAGCGAAAAGCGGCCCAAACTACAATTGCAGTAAAAAATGATGATAAGCCATAAACTTCGGCTTCGACAGCTGAAAACCAAAAAGATTCAGAAAAAGTGTAAACCAAAGAACCCACTAATGCCGCACCCAATACTTTGATTGAGTTTTCAGAATTGATGGTTTCGGCAGTTTGTCCAACAATCTTCCTGCCTAATAAAGTGATGGTCCAAAACATAAACAAAATAGTAAATGCACTGGCCAAAACTGAAACCATGTTAACCATAAAAGCAACTTTGGTGACATCAGCTCCGGCAAACATTGAAGCAATGCGGCCTAAAAGAAGGAAAAATGGTGCACCTGCTGGGTGAGGCACCTGCAATTTGTAAGAACACGCGATAAATTCACCGCAGTCCCAGAAACTGGCAGTAGGCTCAACCGTAAGTGTATAAGTGACCAGCGAAACTGCAAATACAAGCCAGCCACCAATATTGTTTAGATTTTTGAAATTCATAAAATGATTATATTCAGTTTATTAAAATAAAAATTAGGAGCGAAATGTTAATTTTTTGCCAAAAATAAGAATTTAGATTGGAATATCATTTAGAAGATATTTTAAATAAAGTTAAATCTTAAGCTGGGTACCAATATTTATAGTTTTTTCAAGCTTATCGGTGATTAATTTAAAATCTTCAGGCTTGTCAACAAAATCCATGTGATTTACATCAATTTCAATAAATTTCCCATGGTCATACTGGTGTTTAAAATTCTCATATAAAGCGTTCAGACTTTTCAGATATTCAGGATCCATGTTTTGTTCGTAATCACGATTCCTCTTTTTAATCTGACTCAAAAGCTTGGGAATGTCAGCTTTTAGATAAATCATAAGGTCCGGTGGAGAGATTGCCTTCATGATAGTATTGAAAAGTCCTCTATAAGTCTGAAAATCAGTCTCATTCATGCTCCCGTTGTCATAAAGATTTTGGGCAAAAATGTAAGCATCTTCATAAATTGTACGGTCTTGAATTATAGTCCTTTCATCCTGGTTAATAATTTTAAGAACCTGTTCGAAGCGACTATTTAAAAAATAAACCTGCAAATGGAAGGACCATTTTTTCATATCGCCATAAAAAGGAGCCAGATATGGGTTTCCATCTACGGCCTCATAAAATACCTCCCAACCGTAATGTTTTGCCAGCATTTCGGCAAGTGTGGTTTTACCTGCCCCTATATTTCCTGTGATTGCAATGTGCATTGTAAAAGATTCTCTCGATAAAATTAATTCGTAAAAATAAGTAATCGCTGAAAATTTTCCGAAGGAAATGAACAATGATTAGTAAATTTGGAGAAATATTCAGAGAAAATAGGAAAATGAAGAAACCACTTATTTTGGTTACAAACGATGATGGAATTACCTCAAAAGGTATAAAAGTGCTGATTGAAGAAATGTCAAAACTAGGCGAAGTTTTTGTTCTTGCACCCGATAGTCCGAATTCCGGTATGGGGCATGCCATCACGGTCGATACCACTTTACATATTAAAAAGTCGCCCATTTTTGGCGAAATTGCTTCATTTGAATGCTCAGGAACACCCGCAGACTGTGTAAAACTTGCTAAACATGAATTTTTAAATGGCCGAAAAATTGATTTGGTGGTAAGTGGAATCAACCATGGATCCAATTCTTCGATTTCTGTCATTTACTCCGGTACCATGTCGGCAGCCATAGAAGGTGCTATTGAAGGAATTCCTTCTATTGGGTTTTCATTAGATGATTTCCATTATGATGCTGATTTTGAGCATACAAGACCTTTCTTAACTAAAATTGCCGCCTATGTTCTGGAAAATGGAATGCCCGAAGGCACGGCTTTGAATGTAAATATTCCAAAAAAACAGGATGAAAATATAAAAGGAATCAAATTTTGTCGCCAGACCAATGGCTACTGGCATGAGGAATTTGATGCCCGAAAAGACCCTCATGGACGCCCTTATTATTGGATGGGTGGTTACTATGTAAATCGGGAATCTGAAGCCCGGGACAATGATATCTGGGCAATTGAGAACAATTACGTGAGTATTGTTCCCTGCAAATATGATTTAACAGACTACAAAGCTCTTGAAAAAATTTCGGAATGGGATATTTAAACCAGACCTTTTAAGATTGCCACTTTCATGATTCCGGCCACCGAAAGCGAGTCGGTTATTTGATTATTCATAACCAGGTCAAAAGCCTCTTTTAAGGATATCTTTTTGATTTGTAAATCTTCGGTCTCTTCAGGCTCGGAATCGCCTTGTGTAAGATTTTCAGCCAAAAATATATAGCCAACCTCTCTGCAAACCGAATTGGAGGTATGTATTTTGGCAATCATAGTATATTTTTCGGCCGAAAAACCGGTTTCTTCTTTCAGTTCACGTTTTGCAGCCTCCAGAATGTCTTCCCCCAAAGGACAACCACCCTCCGGTATTTCCCAAGAATATTCCTCTATAGGAAATCTAAATTGCCCAACCAACCAGGTATTTAGTTCATTATCAACAGGAATGATTCCGATAGCAATATTTTTAAAATTTACTTGCCCGTAAATTCCGTTACCTCCGGAGGGATTTAGTACTTCATGATGCTCAACTTCTATCCATGGATTTTCATAGACCACTTGAGTTGAGAGTTTTTTCCACGTGTTTTTTTGGCTTTCCATGGTTCAAAATTAAGTCAAAAGCAGTAGTTTCGGAAAATTTTTCAATCCAAATGCTCGAAAGACTTTTTTCGAATAAAAAAAACGCCATCATTATTTCGCTCACAGTTTCTTTTATTGTGATGGCGATGAAGTTTTCGGCATATTTAATAACCAAATCCAACGCCATTCTTACCGATGCTGCTGAATCAATTGTAAATATTGTCGCCGCCTCATTTGCATTATACTCATTGCACCTAAGTGAACTTCCCCGTGATGAAAATCACCCTTACGGGCATGGGAAAGTGGAATTTTTTTCATCGGGACTTGAAGGTTTTCTGATAATTATGGCCGGAGTTTTGACTTTGGTGCCGGCAATAAATGCCCTTAGACTAGGCAATGTGGGGATTGATAACCTCAGTTCAGGTTTGGGAATTACTTTTTTTGTGATTATAATCAATGGAATAGTTGGATATTTACTTATAAACTACGGCAAAAAGCTCCATAGTATTGTTTTAGAAGCTGATGGCCACCATCTTCTGGTCGATACAGTAAGTAGCATAGTGTTATTAATTGGACTTTTTGCAGTGAAATTTACCGGCTATAAAATTATTGACCCAATACTGGCTATCATCATGGCTTTCTATATTATCTACAATGGTGTGATGATTTTCAGAAAATCTGTTTCGGGATTAATGGATGAAACTGACTATGATGTTTTGAAAAAAATAATCGAAATCCTAAAGAAAAACAGAAAGGATGAATGGATTGATATTCACAATTTTAGGGTGAAAAAATATGGAGCTGACTTACATATAGATTGTCATTTGACGCTTCCATATTATTTATCCCTGCAAGATGCCCATGAAGAAGTGAGTGGTTTTGAGAAAATTTTGCGAAAAAATACAGTAAATGATGTTGAACTTTTTATTCATTCTGATCCCTGTTTACCTGATTGCTGTCATTATTGCAGGGTGAAAAATTGTGATAAAAGAACGCAAAACTTTGAAAAAGAAGTGCTTTGGACCGCCGAAACATTGATCAGCAACCAAAAGCACTTCAATTATTAAAATCAAAGAGGTTTTTTAAGTGTATTGCCCGAAATAGAAACTACTTCCTCTCCTTTTAGATTCAATAAGAAATCAGGCCCGGTGAGATTAACAATTTCGATTTCAGACTGGCTTATTTTGATTTCGAGTAAATTTTTCTGAATTCCAACTCTGAATGAGAGACCTTCCCATTGTTGTGGCAATTTTGGATCAAGGAAAATTTCACCATTTTTTACTCTCATTCCGCCAAAACCTTTCACTACCGACATCCATGTTCCTGCCATAGAAGTGATATGAAGGCCGTCTTCGGTATCATTATTATAATCGTCAATATCTAATCTGGAAGTTCTCAGGTACATTTCATTGGCTTTGTCCATTTTGTCGAGTTTTGTGGCCAAAATGGTATGTACACAAGGCGAAAGGGATGATTCATGCACGGTCATAGGCTCATAGAAATCAA
The DNA here is from genome assembly GCA_016722655.1 of Cytophagaceae bacterium. Taxonomy (NCBI): domain Bacteria; kingdom Pseudomonadati; phylum Bacteroidota; class Cytophagia; order Cytophagales; family Cytophagaceae; species Cytophagaceae bacterium. Next base: position 101,148 of record JADKIR010000005.1, on the reverse strand, counting down.
AATTTCGACGATGTGTATCCAGATCAAAATCGTCTTCAAAGAAATATAAACCTTGCAAAACGTCAGCCTGCTTGATGAAACACGACCTCAAAATACGGTCCCAGGACCATTTTTGGTTGATTGGCCGGTGTTCAGTGATTTGATCTACTGTCAATAACTCTTTATCCAAAAATCCATCCTGTTGTAAATAGACTTCTTTAGATTCATCATACGGAAAATGCATATTTTCGATAATATGCGACCACCTTGAGGTTTCTGTTTCTTCTGAAAAAGATATTTTGTTTGCAATCCTGTCAAAGTCAGTAAGTTCTGCTTTTACTTTTTGCAAAGATTCCAGCGTGTATTTCAAAGTCCAAACCGCCAGGTAATTGGTGTACCAGTTGTTGTTTACGTTGTTTTCATATTCATTGGGTCCGGTAACACCCAGCATCACATATTTTTTCAGATTTTCTGACCAGGTGATACGTTGCGACCAGAATCTAGAAATGCCAATTAGTACCTCCAGTCCATATTCGTTCAGATATTTCTCATCACCTGTATAATTAATATAGTCATAAATGGCATAGGCAATGGCCCCATTTCTATGGATTTCTTCGAAAGTAATCTCCCATTCATTGTGACACTCCTCTCCGTTCATAGTTACCATCGGATACAGAGCGGCTCCATCTTTGAAACCCAACTTTTGGGCATTCTCAATGGCTTTTTGCAAATGATTATATCTATAAACCAAAAGATTACGAGCCACCGATGAATCAGCTGCGGACAAGTAAAATGGAATACAATAAGCCTCGGTATCCCAATAAGTCACTCCGCCATATTTTTCTCCTGTAAATCCTTTGGGACCAATGTTTAATCTGGCGTCTTGTCCGGTATAGGTTTGTTGCAAATGGAAAATGTTGAAACGAATACCTTGCTGAGCCGAAACATCACCTTTTATTATGATGTCATTGCGGTTCCATTTTTCTTCCCACGATGCAACATGTGCAGCCAGTAAATCTTCATATCCTATTTTCGTAATTTTTTCAAGATAGGTTTTTGAATTCACCGCAAGTTTCTCTACCTGGTGGTTTTCAGAGGACAGATTAACCGCATATTTAAAAATGGTAATTGTCTCCCCTTCTGTGGCGGAAATTTTCGTTTCACAAGCTACATATTTTTCTAGCTTTATAGGTAAAGAACTGAATGTTATTTCTTTATCATCTTTTAAAACAGAAAATTTCATGCCGGTGCACACCTGAAACTGCGGAACAGAAGCCCAGGGTGATTTTTTGGTTTGAAGGGTAAGATATGCCTCTGCAAAATGGGTCTCTTTGTCGATTTCCTCCCAAAACTTCTCTCCATGATTTGAATCTTTGTTTGAAATATCACCATCAATAAATGGTTTGAAGGTAATTTCTCCTGAAAAATTCAATGGAGTAACCTGATATTTAATTACACCGGCTTCATCGTTAGCCATTGAACAAAACCTTGAAGACTGAATCCTAATCCTTTTCCCATCCTCGGTTTCAATGGTAGTATCACGGCTTAAAACCCCTGTTTTCATGTCCAATTCCCGATAGAAATGTTCTATTTTGGATTTTGCCAGATCAACTACAATTTCACCAATTTTCACTTCAATACCCACCCAGTTGGCCGCATTGATTACTTTGGCGAAATAATCAGGATACCCGTTTTTCCACCAGCCAACCCGTGTTTTGTCGGGAAACCATACTCCCGCAACATAATTTCCCTGTAAAGAATGACCTGAAAATGTCTCTTCAAAATTTCCCCTCTGGCCCATACGACCGTTCCCAAGGCTCATGAGACTTTCGGTTACTTCATTGTATTCAGCATGAAATCCTTCCTCGATTATCTTCCATTCATCATGCTTAATATAGTTTTTCATTGGAATAATATTTATATAAATGAATTTACAAATTTAAAAATTCGGACACGGAATGTCCTTCAAAACTGCTTATAACGATGTCTGCATTAAATAAAACTTTCGGACTACCGATTCCAACAGCTTTCATATTTGCGGCTTTGGCTGCTTCAACTCCTGCGAAGGCATCTTCAAAAACAATACAACTTTCGTTCTCAAAACCTAAAGATTGAGCTCCTTTTACGAAAACTTCGGGATCAGGTTTGCTCTTTGAAACCTGGTTGCCATCGATTATCGCATCAAAAAGTGGTTTTACTCCGATTTTTTCCAGAATAAGATTTGAATTTTTTGAGGCAGATCCTAATGCGATTTTTACACCCATCTCTCTGGCTTCGGCAAGAAAGCTTGAAACTCCCGGTAAGATATTTGCCGGAGTCATGGTATTGACCAGTTCAAGGTAGTCTGCATTTTTTCTGGCGGCTAATTCCAGTTTCTGTTCTTCTGAAATCTCCAGATTCCCATGTTTTAATATTGCGTTTAAGGAATCCATTCGGCTGATTCCCTTCAAAGTTTCATTGAATTCCTCATCAATGTCAAACCCAAGACTATTTGCCATTTTTTTCCAGGCCTGGTAATGGAAAACAGCAGTATCCACTATCACTCCATCCAGATCAAACAGGAATGCTTTTATTTTCATTTTTCTTTGGTAAATGTTTTTAATATTTTATCAAATTGATCATCCCGAAGTTTTATAATTTGCTTAATTTCACTTCGACAAGCTCAGTGTGACATTTACTTTAATTCCAAAACCAACACTTGGTTGGCTTCTATTTCTATTTTAGAAATATCATTAAATTCTTTTCCGGAAATAATGTCATTTCCAGCTTTTTTGTTTTTGATTACTTCAGCAAAACGGTCAGTTTCAATTGTTTTCTTTTCCTTTGATGTGTTAGAAATAACCATTAAAACCTGCTTTTCAGTATGTCTGAAATAAACAAAAACTCCATCTCTTGGCACAAACTGTGTATATTTTCCTTTGGCAATTGCCTCAGAGTTTTTACGATAATTGGCCAATTTTTTCACAAAGTCAAACGCCTGATTCTCTGCGGCAGTTCTATCCTTCGCCTCAAATTTATTCAAAGAATCTCCTTTCCACCCACCAGGGAAGTCACGTCTTACCTCTGCATCCGAAGGATTCTTGAAATTTTTCATTAAAATCTCAGTTCCGTAATAAAACTGCGGAATTCCACGAAGCGTTAATAGCCAGGTAATACCCATTTTATACTTTTCATAGTCTTCACCGATGACAGAAAAGAATCGGTGATGGTCATGATTTTCAAGAAACAATACATTTTTTTCAGGTTTTTGATAAACCAAATCCTGTGCCAGCACTGAATATAACCTACTTACTCCTTCATTCCATCCAAAATCATGATTCAAAGCTTCGAAAATCGCCTCTTCCACTACAAAATCCAACGTTCCCGGCAGATTAGACTTCATCGGAACTACCAGATTGTTTTTTGTATAATATGCCTGAGCAATTGGGTTATTTACAGCCGATTCACCGAAAATATGCATTTGCGGATTTTCATCATTAAGTGCTTTATTGCATTTATTCATAAAATCCTGGTCATTGTACATATAAGTATCAATTCGCCAGCCATCTATACCAAAATATTCAACAATCCAAAGGGCATGTTGAATCAGGAAATTGGAAACGTAAGGATTTTTCTGATTTAGATCGGGTAAAAATGAAGTAAACCATCCATTTAACATCTCTTTTTTATCGATTTCGGCTGCATGAACATCGTACGTAGGCTGGTCTTTATAAGTAGTATTGGTGTATTTATCCCATTGATTGAGCCAGTCTTTCATAGGAAGATCTTTCAATATCCAATGATTGATACCCACATGATTATAAACTGCATCGTGTACTATTTTCAATCCTTTTTTATGGGCTTCATTGACTAAAGTTTTATAAGCTTCATTTCCGCCCAACCTTTTATCAATATTATAATGGTCGGTAAATCCATAACCATGATATGCACTTCTCATGACCCCACCCTCATCGGTCAAATATTGGTTGTTTTCGATCACCGGAGTCATCCAAATCGCCGTGATACCCAAATCTTTCAGATAATCCAAATGATTTGTAACACCTTGCAGATCACCCCCATGGCGATAAAAAGGATTTTTACGGTCATGATTGGGGTCGGCCATATCAGAGAATTTATCGTTTGATTCGTCAGCATTGGAAAACCTATCAGGCATCAAAAGATAAATAAAGTCATTTTGAGCTAAAGGTTGAGGTTTGGCGTTACGATTTAAAAGCTGATAACTTATTTCAGTTTTTCCAAACATAAATTTCAGATTTCCGGCTTTTGTAGTTTTAGAAATTTCCAAATCCACAAAAAGGTAGTTTGAATTCTCCACTTTGTTAACCTTCTTAAGTTTTACCCCCGGATAAGGTTTTAAGCTTACAACTGATTTTGAGATATCTTTTCCATAAAAAAGAATTTGAAGACTAGGATTTTTCATCCCAACATACCAATTGGTAGGGTTAATTTTTTCCACTTTAAAATCTTGGGAAAACCCTAAAAACGGGCATACAAATAGAAGAATAGCGGGAATAATCCCGGCAAGTTTTCTTTTTATCATTTTTGTTAAAGTATTTTTTACAAAATAAAGCATTTAGAGTTTTTTTTCATAGAAAAAACATTTTTACCTTTGAACAGAATACTTTACACCATATGAAATTTAAAATAACTACGTTTCTTTTTATTACCCTTATTATGAACTTGGCAGTGGCACAGAGGCAGGACAAAATTGTTGTTTATCAGATCTTTACACGATTATTTGCTAATCAAAACGTATCGAATAATTTTAATGGCACACTTCAGCAAAATGGTACGACCAAATTTTCTGATATTAACGAAAATGCTCTGAAGTCTTTACGGGAGTTGGGAGCCAGCCACATTTGGTACACCGGTGTGATAGAACACGCGACCATGACTGACTTTAGTGAATTTGGAATTAAAGCCGATCACCCTCAAGTTGTAAAGGGAATAGCGGGCTCGCCTTACGCCATCAAAGATTATTATGATGTGAATCCTTATCTTGCGAGCAATGTCAATGAAAGAATGAAAGAATTTGAGGCTTTGGTAAAAAGAACCCATGACCTTGGACTTCAGGTGCTTATTGATTTTGTTCCTAACCATGTAGCTCGTCAATACAAATCAGATGTAAAGCCGGAAGGAATTCAGGATTTTGGCGAAAAAGATGAAAAATCTGGTAGTTTTTCGAATCAGAATAATTTTTATTATCTGAAAGATGCCCTTCAGCTACCTTCAGACATAAAACCTCCTGTTGAGTTTTCTGAAAATTACACCGAAAACCCTGCAAAAGCCACCGGAAATGATGTTTTCTCAGCTCAACCCAATATCAATGACTGGTTTGAAACCATAAAACTCAATTATGGTGTTGATTACCTTGATAATCGTAGCAGGCATTTTAACCCGATTCCTGATACCTGGAATAAAATGTATGAAATTCTGGAATATTGGAGTAAAAAAGGCGTGGATGGCTTCAGATGTGATATGGCCGAAATGGTGCCTGTGGAATTTTGGGGCTGGGTCATTCCAAAAATTAAAGCAAAATACCCAAATACGATTTTCATTGCAGAAATCTATAATCCCGGAGAGTACGCCAATTATATTTTTAATGGAAAATTTGACTATCTATATGACAAAGTAGGTCTCTATGATGCTTTGAGAAGGTTGATTGAAGGTCATGGAAATGCCATGGATATCACGAATGTATGGCAAAAAGAATCGGGCGACTTTGCCAATCACATGTTGCGTTTTCTTGAAAATCATGATGAGCACCGGATTGCTTCCGACTTTTTTGGAAAAAATCCAGAGTCTGCCTTTGCTGCCTGGATGCTGTCAGCTACGCTACATACCGGTCCGGTGATGGTATATTTTGGGCAAGAATTAGGTGTAAAACCCGACAAAGCCGAAGGTTTTCAGGGAAATGACGGCCGAACCACCATTTTTGATTTCTGGGGTTTGCCTGAGCTACAAGACTGGATTTCAGATGGTAAATTTGAGATTAAAAACTTAAAACCTGAACAAAAGGCTATTCGTGATTTTTATAAAAAAACCCTTTATTTTTCATTATCCAATGTAGCCATCGCCTATGGTGAATTCCATGATTTACAATACTTAAACAATAATCAGGAATATAACCCAAATAAAACCTATGCTTATCTGAGATTTATTCAGGGTCAAATGCTACTTTTTGTTTATAATTTTGACAAAAACAATACTTTAAATTCTGAGATAAGACTTCCGGTTGATTTGTTGACAGTAAGTTTTCCGGGAAAAAAGGTAATCAAGGCCACCCAAAAATTTGAAGGGAAGGAAAAACATCGGATTAAAATTAATTCAGAGGATGTAAAATTGGAATCTATTTCGGTAGCCCCTAATTCATTTAAAATATTCGAACTTAAATAATACTTAAACCTTAAATACAATGGCATCAGGAGGACAGATTAATTCTTCAAAAAAAAATAACAAACCGGCTCTTTCAACTTCTTCAATCTGGAATATGAGTCTGGGATTCCTCGGAATTCAGATGGGTTTTGCACTACAAAATGGTAATGCAAGCCGTATTTTAATGAATTTTGGGGCCGATGTGCACGAGCTTTCCTGGTTTTGGATCGTGGCACCCCTTACAGGTATGATTGTGCAACCCATCATAGGAAAATGGAGCGATGGCACCTGGACTAAACTTGGCAGAAGACGCCCATTCTTTCTGGTTGGAGCGGTATTGGCCGCAATAGGCTTGTTTATGATGCCCAATGCCGGAAGTTTTACGAAATATTTGCCCGCTCTATGGTTTGGAGCAGGTTTTTTGATGATAATGGATGCCTCATTTAATGTAGCCATGGAACCCTTCAGAGCTTTGGTGGCGGATAAACTAAATTCAGAGCAAAGAACCAGAGGATATTCTATTCAAACAGTCCTGATAGGAATTGGTGCTGTAGTCGGCTCATGGCTTCCTTATGCATTGACCAATTGGCTGGGTATGAATCAGGAAACTGCCGCCGGACAAGTGCCTCAAAATGTAATCTGGTCGTTTATTATCGGTGGTGTGGTGTTATTGGGTAGTATTATCTGGACCATTTCTACTACTTCTGAATATTCACCTGAAGAGTTGAAAGCATATGGCGATGAACATGAATCTTCGGCTCCGAAATCTAATATTTTAGCAGATATTATCGCCATGCCTAAAACAATGAAACAATTGGGCCTTGTTCAGTTTTTCTCCTGGTTTGGCTTGTTTAGTATGTGGGTTTATACCACTTCTGCGGTTGCACAGCATATTTATGGGCTACCAACCGACGACCATTCCTCCGTGATGTTTAACAAAGCCGGTGACTGGGTAGGAATAATTTTTGGGGTTTATAATGGAGTTTCTGCTATCTATGCTTTCATTTTGCCTAAGCTTGCTGCGAAAATTGGCCGTAAAAAAACTCATGCATTTTCATTGGTTGCCGGAGCTATCGGTTTGATTTCTATATATTTTGCTCCAAATCCTGAGTTTTTGATTGTGTCAATGGTAGGTGTCGGCATGGCATGGGGAAGTATTTTGGCTATGCCATATGCCATTTTGGGTGGTGCATTACCAGTACAAAAAATTGGGGTTTACATGGGTATTTTTAACCTTTTCATCACCATTCCCCAAATCCTGAATGCATTGGTGGGAGGGCTTTTTGTAAAATATCTGTTTAATGACCACGCTATATATTCATTAATCTTTGGAGGTATATGTTTCTTGCTTGCGGCTTTTAGTGTCCAATTTGTGGAAGATAAAGAAGAAGCGAAATAGTTATAATTTCTAAAAAACACCTTCAATTCAATAATTGGAGGTGTTTTTGTTTTTTTCGAGGTCAATTAATTTTTTCATCAACAATTCCCTTTCATTTTCCGAAGCTTCAAATAGCCTTTTGTAGTTGTACAATTGTTCTTTTAATTGTTCAATTTCGTCTTTATTACTTGAAGAGTTCGTTCCAAACCAAAACTGTCTGAATGTGTTTAAATCTAGTAGCATTATTTTGTAAATATTTTTTTATTGAATTCAATTATCGTTTTAGCAGCTTCTATGACTTCCTGGTTATGAAGCGTTTGATAAATTAGAGTTTTCCTCACTGTGTCGTAGCTTTTGCCACTCATTATTTTTATTTTCATCAAATCTCCTCTCGTGAATTTTTCCTCAAATCTTAAGTTTCTTTTTGTGGAAGTATTGTACTTTTGTTTCATTGTAGTAGTAAGTAGTTAATATCTGATAAATATATAGACTTTATTCTACAAAAATAACATTTTGTAGATTTTTTTCATTATTTCATGCTCGAAAGATTAAAAGAATTCATAGTTTATAAAATTTTAGCATAAGGAAGTTTGAAACTATTCTGGAAATAGGCAATGGTACCATTTCCCGTGCCATCAAATACAGCAAAGAAATTGGTAGTGATAAAATAGCCAAAATCTGCAAATTATTCCCCGACCTTAACCCGATTTGGCTTATCACTGGCCGTGGTCAAATGCTAAATACTTCAGAACCAAATATTTTGAATGAACCGGAAGAAGTTTATGGACTTGACAAAAACGTAGAACAACTTTTGGAAATCATTGAACTACAAAAATTTAAGATCAGGAAACTGGAGGAAGAGTTGAAAAAGAAGTAGTTTTTAAAACAATTTTGAAAATCAACTAAAAGCTATTTAAAAAAAATCAAAAAATTGAAACTATAAAATTATCCTGGTTTTTTTCACAAAACCAAGTCTATTCAATTTCAATCAATTTTTTAAAATCTTCTGTTTTTATTCTATTTACTTTTGGAAATGAAATTTTAGTCAAAACATTAAAATGCTTGTCTTCAGAAACGATAAAATGGGCATTTGCTGCAACAGCACAATCAAAAAATTTATTATCGTCAGGATCTTTAGTTATTGCGTTCCATTCATAATACCTGACAATTTGAATAATATTTTGACTAAGCATTATTTGATTAAGCGTGTTTTCTGCATCCAAAACTGAAAAATAACGCTCAATTATTTCAGCATATTCATCTAAAATTTCGGTAGTAATACAAAGTTGGTATTTTCCATGGACAAATGCTTCCCAAACCCAATAAAAAGGAGATTTCTGAGAAATACTTGCAACTAAAACGTTGGTATCTAATACAATTCTGAGCATTTTAGCGTGAATTTCTTGCGTGTCCTTTCAAAATTTTTTCGAAATCTTGAAAAGTATAAGCTTTTTCTTCAACAGTTTTATCAAGGTTTTTTTGCATTTTTTTATGATTAAAATCTATTAACAACTGTCTCAATTCAGCTAAATCAGTTTCATTGTATTGCTCATTTACTACCTGCAATACCATCATCTGAGCTTGGTTCAAAGGTGTTTTTAAATTATTACTCATTTTTTTCTTTTTTACAAAATTACAAAATTTACCATATTATCTGATTTTAAATAAATTTACTTCAATAATCTTAAAGAACACAACCAAAATAATCTGAAATAAAGAGCTCGAATTACATTTAACCAAAGTAACATTTTTCCATCAAAAATCGCTATTTTTGCGGAAATTTTTAGATAAAACGCAAGAATGGCAGAGTACAGACACCGGGAAATAGAAAAAAAATGGCAGCAATATTGGGAAGAAAATCAGACCAATAAAGTTGAAATCGACACCGCAAAACCAAAATGTTATGTGTTAGACATGTTTCCTTACCCTTCAGGTGCTGGATTGCACGTTGGTCACCCTCTCGGATACATCGCTTCTGATATATATTCCAGATACAAAAAACTTAAGGGCTTCAATGTATTGCATCCGATGGGATTTGACTCATTTGGTTTGCCTGCTGAGCAATACGCCATTCAGACCGGGCAACATCCTGCCATTACGACCGAAAAGAACATTGAGACCTATATCAAACAGCTCAAAAACATTGGTTTTTGCTATGACTGGTCACGAGAAGTAAGAACTTCGGATCCCTCCTACTACAAATGGACCCAATGGATATTTATGGAGCTTTTCAATGCCTGGTACAATAAAGAAACCGACAAGGCAGAGAAAATAGAAACACTTTTTGACTTATTCTCAAAAGGGGGTTCAAAAGCCGCCAAAGCTGCCTGCGAAGAAGATTTACCCACATTTACGGCTGAAGAATGGAATAGCTGGTCTGCCGAAAAACAATATGAAGTTTCTTTGGATTATCGTCTGACATATTTAGCCGAGTCTGTGGTGAATTTCTGCCCCGAGTTGGGTATGGTATTATCCAATGATGAAGTAAAAGATGGCGTTTCGGAGCGTGGGGGTTATCCGGTGATTCAGAAAAAAATGAGTCAGTGGATGATGCGTATCACCGCCTATGCCGACAGATTGATAAACGGACTCGAAACCATAGATTGGTCAGAATCATTGAAAGACCAGCAACGCAACTGGATTGGCCGCTCTAATGGTGCTTCAGTGAAATTTGCCGTTGAGAATTCTGACAAAAAAATTGAGGTCTTTACCACGAGAATTGACACCATTTATGGCGTGACATTCCTGGTTTTGGCTCCTGAGCATGAATGGGTTGCCGAATTGACCACCGAAAGTCAGGTATCTGATATCGAAAATTACATCACCGAAACCCAAAAACGCTCAGAATTGGATCGTGTAGCCGATGTAAAAACGGTTTCCGGGGCATTTACAGGTTCGTATTGTATCAATCCGTTCAATGGTGAAAGAGTGCCGATTTGGATTGCAGATTACGTGTTGGCGGGATACGGAACCGGTGCAGTGATGGCCGTGCCTTCAGGTGACCAACGTGACTGGAATTTTGCTGAACATTTTGGTCTTGGTAAACCGCAAATACTTGATGCCCAACAAAACTTAGAAACTCAGGCTGATCCTACCAAAGAGGGGAAATATATCAATTCGGGAATGATCAATGGTCTGGGCTATAAAGAAGGTACCGCCAAATTGATTGAATATCTGGAAGCAAACGGTATCGGAAAAGGCAAAGTTAATTTCCGTCTGAGAGATGCGGTTTTTGCCAGACAAAGATACTGGGGTGAGCCCGTCCCGGTTTATTTCAAGAAAAATGCTGAAGGCAGAGATATTCCACATTTGGTAGATAAAAAGGATTTGCCATTGATTTTGCCTGAAATTGACAAATACCAACCGACCGAAACCGGCGAGCCACCTTTGGGACGAGCTAAAAACTGGACTTATTCACCAGAAGGTTCTTCAGAGGTTTATCCACTGGAAATGAGCACTATGCCCGGCTGGGCGGGAAGTAGCTGGTATTGGTTCAGATATATGGATGCAAATAATTCTGATGCCTTTGCTTCAAAAGAAGCCATTGACTATTGGAAAGATATTGATTTGTATCTGGGTGGTACTGAGCATGCAACAGGACACCTTTTGTACAGCCGGTTCTGGAATAAAGTTTTGAAAGATCTGGGTCATGTGCAGGAAGAAGAATTTGCCAAAAAACTGATTAATCAGGGGATGATTCAGGGAAGAAGCAATTTTGTGTATCGATTGAAAGATGCAGAAAAGCCTACTTTTGTTTCGTTTGGCTTAAAAGATCAATACGAAACCGTAAAACTTCATGTAGATGTAAATATCGTAGATAATGATGTTTTGGATTTGGAAAAATTCAAAAACACCAGAAATGATATTGGCGATGATCCTCAATTTATTCTTGAAGATGGAAAATATGTTTGTGGCTCGGAAGTTGAAAAAATGTCCAAATCAAAATACAATGTTGTTAATCCAGATGATTTGGTAGAAAGATATGGTGCGGATACTTTGAGGTTGTATGAAATGTTTTTGGGTCCATTGACCGAGTCAAAACCATGGGATACAAGGGGGATTGAAGGTACCAACCGCTTTTTAAGGAAATTCTGGAGGTTATTTTTTGACCAAAATGGCAAATATTTAGTTTCAGATGCTGAACCGACTAAAGAGGAATTAAAATCGTTACACAAAACCATCAAAAAGGTAGAAGAAGATGTAGAAAACTTCTCTTTCAACACTTCGGTCAGTACTTTCATGATTTGTGTAAATGAATTGACAGATTTGAAATGCCATAAAAAGGCCATTTTGAGCGACTTATTGGTCATTATTTCATCATATGCTCCGCATATTGCAGAAGAGCTCTGGAGCCTGACCGGAAACACTGAAAGCATCACATTGCAGCAATTCCCTCAATGGAATCCTGAATTTTTGGTAGAAGATAGCTTTGAATATCCTGTGCAAGTAAACGGAAAAGTGAGAGTCAATCTTAATTTCCCGGCTGATATGAGCAAAGAAGATATCGAAAAGGCTGTCCTTTCCAACGAGCAGGTAATCAAGTGGATGGAAGGCAAACCTTTAAAGAAAATCATCGTGGTGCCTAAGAGAATCGTCAATGTGGTGATTTAATAAAATCTTATTTTTTTGTAAAAATCGTAAAAAAGCCTGGGAGAAACTCTCAGGCTTTTATTGTATTATTAAAATTAACATTCTAAAAATCAAATACTAACGCTGGTTACCGCTGAAGTAATCGTAAAAGTACCCTTTTCGGTTCCACCACTATAAACACCGCCCGAATAAAGGCCTCCATTCAATGTTCCTGTTGAAGTTCCTCCGGTACTGATGGTATAAGTGGTTCCTTTTACAAGTTCAGCTGATGAAAACACAATTCCGATGTATTTTCTGACGGGCTTAAATGTTATGAGAGTGTTTCCTTTATCATCTTTGACATGAAACAGGGTTTCGGCAGCATTTTGAGATTTAAACGTCAATTTCAAAGAATTTTGTTTTGACGAAGTACTCGGTGCCTGAAACATTTGGGTTCCGGGAGCAGAAGCCAGCAAAATTCCACCTGAGATATTAAAAGTACCATTATAATCAATCGGTACTTCAGGGCTGGAATTCGGACCGTGTGCTATCACAGTGCCCCCTGATTGTACCATGCTGCCATTGCTATCCAAAGGATCACCAGCCGAACCGTTAAGGGCAATGTATCCTCCATTTATGGTTAATATTGCTCCATCATTTTGTTCAGTTCTGTTTCCGGCGGTGGCATTGAGACAGTCGTTGCTTGAAACTATACTTAAATTGCCATCATCAATGGTAATAAATTTTGCTTCGATTCCTTCATATGCTTTAGTGATATTAATAGTTCCTATTTTTATCACAACCTCATTGTCGGCATGAATGCCATTATCAGCAGATGAAACTTCATATATGCCATCAAAAACCGAAACTTTAGTATTGGAGTGAATACCATCATCAGCAGAATTAATGGTAAAATTACCGTTTAAGGCTACTGAAGTTAACCCTTTTATACCTTTTGCTGATAGGGTTTCTGCCACAGTTTTGCTACTTCCACCACCGCTCGTAATATTAAAATCTCCTCCGGTAATGTTAACATTTGTTTGAGCACTTATTCCATCACCTCCTGAGGTGATTTTAAATGTACCGTCTTCAATTCCTATATAACCAAAATCGGCATCAGTTTCGTTGTCTGACTTCAGGCCATCACCACCGGAATTCACATTAAAAGTACCACCTCTGATTACCAAAAAATCTTTACCTCTGATTCCATCATCAACCGAATTTACTGTGATATTCCCATTTTTTATTACCAATCCATCTTTGCTGGCTATTCCATCAGCAAATTTTCCATTAACTGTAAGATTCCCTGCTCCCATTATGGCCGTGTAGGTTTGGCTAAAAAATGCTGCATTCTGTCCTTCCGAAACATCAGTATAAGTCGAAGCATCCGTCAGGACGTTGTTGGAACCTTCCGCAAGTACGACAATCACTTTTTCGGCATTATCAAGAAATAAAGGAGAACTTTTTGAGGAAGTTATATTTACACCATTAAAAATAACCCTCACCAAATTTTTGTCATCGGTGCTCACAACGATTTGTCCGTTTGTCAAAGTACCTGAAATCTTATAAGTACCTGCCGATGAAATATTTAATATTCCATTTGAGATAGTAGCACCTGTACCATTCACTGTTCCAGTTGTGCCATTAAGAGTGATAACTTTCTCGTCAGTGGTGTTCCATGTGTAATCTGAAGCAAGCTCCATGTTTTCGAGGGCATTGACTTCATCCTGGGTATCTGAAGAGTCATCCGGAACTATATCAGTGCTTTTTTTGCAGGAAAAAAATAATTCGGCTAGTAATAAAGAGGTTAACAAGGCTTTAATTTTGGACATTATCAAATATTGGTAAAATGCGTTAATAAAAACAGTATGAAAACTTTATTAACCAATACGCACCAGACCTAAAAAATGTTGCCTAAATAATCCTATTCGATATTTATTTTAAAATCAAGTAGCAAGCCATCGATATTATGTCGTGAAAACTTCGCACCCGAAAGCTGATTTTTTGATGGATTTATTCTGAAATTTTTACTTGTTCTGAAGTCGGCTTTTTGTAAATCAGAATTGTCAAAAGTAGCATCTAATAAATCACAATCAAGAAATTTTGATTCCTGAAGTTTTGTGTTGGAAAAATCAGCTCCTTTCATGGAACAATTTAGAAAATTTGTTTTTTTCAGATTTAAATCCTGAAATATACAGTTCTCGACAATAGAACCAATGAATTTCACCTCTAATAAAAATGGATTTACCAGAGAAAAATCAACACCCGAAATTTTGCAATCAATAAATTCTACTTCTTTCAGGGCAGCGGATTTAAAAGAAACGAGTGACAAATTGCAATCAATAAACCGGCAGTCACTAAAAATAAAACCTGAGAGATGTTTGCGGGAAAAATCACAATTTTTAAAAGTACAAGCCTCATATTCGGCTTTAATTATTTTCTCTTTTAAAAATGAATTCTTATCAAAATCTTGTTCGGCAAAATACTCCATTGGTTGAAATTTTCCCCAAACTTAATTTATTTTTCCCCTAAATATCTCTCAGGCTTTACTGATTTTATCAAAAAATCTTAAATCTGTCAAATGCTTCTTTTTCCAAATGCTCTCTGTGATCAGGATGAGCAATTGCAATCATGGCTTTTGCCCTTTCTCTCAGGTTTTTACCATATAAATCGGCAACACCGTATTCAGTTACAATGTAATGAACGTGTGCCCGGGTTGTTACTACACCAGCACCTGGTTTCAACATTGAGGCTATTTTTGATTCTCCTTTATTGGTTGTCGAAGTTAAGGCAATTATTGGCTTACCACCAGGAGATAATGAAGCTCCTCTGATAAAGTCCATTTGACCACCAATACCTGAGAACATCCTGGTTCCGATAGAGTCGGCACAAACCTGTCCGGTTATATCAACTTCAATCGCACTGTTTATACTGACCATATTTGGCAATCTTCTGATTACTGTCGTGTCGTTCACGTATTCAATGTCCAGCATCCTGATTCCGGGGTTATCATCCACAAAATCATACAATTTCCTTGAACCCAGCATAAATCCTGAAACAATCACGTCTTTGTGGCGGGTTTTATACTTATTAGTAATTACACCACCCTCAACCAAAGGAATGATACCATCAGAAAACATTTCTGTATGGATTCCCAGGTCTTTATGATTTCCCAACAGAGACAAAACGGCATCAGGAATGGCACCGATACCCAATTGCAAAGTAGCACGGTCACAAATCATTCCGGCAATGTGCTCCCCTATTTTAGTTTCTTCAGGGGTCAATGGATGCGGCGGCATTAATGGCAATTCTGCATCGTGATAAACCATTGCTGCAAATTTGCTGATGTGCAATAGACCATCCCCATGCGTCCTGGGCATTTTAGGGTTTACTTGTGCTATTACTGTTTTTGCAACATCTGTGGCAGCTTTGGTAGCATCAATAGAGATTCCCAAAGAGCAAAAACCATGTTTGTCAGGAGGCGAAACCTGAATCAGAGCCACATCAATAGGGATGATACCTCTTCTCATCAAGATGGGAACTTCGCTCAAAAACGCAGGTATAAAATCGGCGTATCCCTCATTTGTAGGTTTTCTGAGGTTAGCACCCAGGAAAAATGAATTGACATGAAAACTCTTGCTCATTTCTTCAGATGCATAGGCGGCTTCACCCTCTGTATGCAAATGGTAAACTTTGACATTTTTGAGTTCCTCATGTCTTTGAGCCATGGCTTTGGTCAACACCGTAGGAGTGGCTCCAGCTGTATGTACAAATACACTATCTCCCGACTTAATAAGTTTGACGGCTTCTTCTGCTGACACGTAATTTTTCATAAGATTTAATAATAACACACCCTTTTTTGCACGAATGACACACTTTTTGATACTATTATCAGGTTTTGTGGACCAAAATCCGCCTTGGGTGCTTCATGGTGCGAATTTGTGTAAAAAATACACGTAATGAAATGACGTTTGGTAAGTGTAGTGTATGAGTATTATCAGAATTTTATGTATTTATCCATTCCAGAAGCGATGGTAATCCGGAAACTTTGTGAAAAGCGATGGAATATTCCTCCCGTTCAAAAAAATGTGCTTCAGGCACCGCAATGGTTATAGCACCAGAAGCGACAGCTCCTTTTACGCCATTGATAGAATCTTCGAGGATAAGGCACTTTTCAATTGGCTTACCAAGCTTATTTGCAACTGTCCAGTAAACATCAGGATTAGGTTTGTTTCGTTTTTCCAGAAGAGCAGAATGATAAAAATCAAATTTGGAATTAAGTTGTAATTTTTCAAGGACTATTTCAATCAAAAACATAGGGGAAGCTGAGGCTACACCTATTTTTAAACCTTTGGAAATAAAAAAATCTATGATTTCATTGACACCGGGCATAGGTTCGGCTCTTTCTTTTATCAATACTTTGATTTTCTCAAATAACAGTTCTTCAAGCTCTTCCTTGGTTTTACCCAGCCAGGGGCGTTTTTTATACCAATAATCAAACACTCCGCTGGTAGGCACACCGGTAGTCTTTAGGCAATCTTCAGTAGTTAAGATAAGACCAACTTCCGCAAATACTTCTTTTTCGGCGATGTGCCATAGTGGTTCTGAATCCACCAAAAGTCCATCCATGTCAAAAATGACCGCCTCAATTTTATCTAAAACTTCTTTCATCAATAGACTTCTTCTTTTAATATCTGTCTGTCATACAGCTCTTTATAGGCACCTCCATATTCCAGCAACTGATCATGGCTTCCTTTTTCAATTATTTCTCCCTGATCCAGAACAATGATTTGGTCGGCTAAACGGGCATTCGAAACCCTGTGAGAAATAATGATGGTGGTTTTACCTTTCATTAATCTTTTCAGGTTTTCTAAAATATGATTTTCGGTATGTGTATCAACAGCAGACAGACAATCGTCCAAAATCAAAATCTTTGGATCCTTGATCAAAGCTCTCGCGATAGAAGTCCTTTGTTTTTGACCTCCGGAAAGCGTAATTCCCCTCTCTCCTACTATGGTTTCAAATCCTTTATCAAAACCCATAATATTGTCAAAAATCTCGGCATCACGGGCCGCTTGAAGTACATCTTCATGTGAGGCGGAATTTTTCCCAAACTTAATATTCCCCTTTATAGTATCGGAGAAAAGAAAAACCTCCTGAGGTACATAGCCCATTTGTTGTCGATAATGTGCTACTTCATAGTCCTGAACCGGAATATCATCAATTAGTATTTTACCTGAGCTAACGTCATACATTCTTAACATCAGCGAAGCCAAAGTACTTTTACCTGAGCCGGTAGTGCCAATTATGGCCAGAGAATTCCCTTTTTCAATTTCAAAACTGATATTTTTCAGGGCCTGAATACCGGTATCAGGATACAAAAAACTAACCTGTTCAAACCTGATATTACCTTGAAGGTCATTTTTAATATTTTTATCCGAAAGAATCGTATTTTTAGTTTTCAAAAATTCATTGATTCTTTTCTGCGATGCTTCTGCCCTTTGAATTTGACCCGATGTCCAGCCCAAAGCCGTTAAAGGCCATGTTAGCATAAAAACATACATGATAAATTCGGCGATATTACCGGCAGACAAACGACCGGCAATAATTTCCTGACCGCCAATGTAGATACAGATTACAGTGCTAAACCCTATCAAAAACATGATTGAAGGCGAAAACAAAGAATCTACTCTGGTCAAGCCCATAGTTTGGTGTTGATAGTTTTTACTTTCTTTTTCAAATGAACGGAAGAATACGTCCTCTTTTGCAAAAGACTTGATAACCCTTATTCCTGAAAAAGACTCCTGCACAAAAGTTGACAAATTAGATAATGATTTCTGAATAAGTTCCGATTTCTTATTTATGACACTACTAACAAAGAAAATACTGATAGAAAGCACGGGCATTGGAATCAAAACATACCAGGTGAGCCGCACATTTACAGAAAACATATAGGAGATTACCAGAAAGACCAGAATTACCATATTGATCAGGTACATAAGCGATGGCCCCAAATACATTCTTACTTTTCCAACATCTTCCGAGATTCGAGCCATCAGGTCGCCGGTGGAATTTTTTTTATAAAAAGCTAAAGGAAGAGTCTGATAATGAGAATAAATCTCGTTTTTGAGATCATACTCAATATACCTTGACATAACAATGATGGTCTGACGAACAGCAAACAGAAACACTCCTTTTAATATAGCCATGAGCAAAATTATGGCACCAAATACGGCAATACTTAGAGTAATAATTTCATAAATTGATTTCTGCAACACAGAGCCTGAAAACAAACGGTACTGGTCAATGTTATTCTTGACCATCTCCAATGCATGCCGCACCACCTGAGCAGGAATAATGGCAAAAAGATTGGAAATCAGCGTAAAACTTACCCCTAAAAAAAGTAGATATTTATATTTTATGAAATACTTATTGAGATAGGAAAGCTCTCTCATTTAGCCATTTTTTTCATTATTGTTTTGTAAAAACTCTCATATTTAGGCACAATCAGATTCAGGTCAAATAGCTTGGCTCTCTGAAGTGCATTTTTCTTAAATATTGGTAAGTTTTCATCTTTCAATACAAAAATAGCATTTTTTACCATATCATCAATATCGCCTACATTACTCAGGAAACCGGTTTCCCCGTGGATATTTAATTCAGCAAGACCTCCAATGTTTGAGGATATCACAGGTACTTCACAGGCCATGGCTTCAAGGGCTGCCAAACCAAAACTTTCTTTTTCGGAAGGCATCAAAAACAAATCTGCAACCGACAATACTTCCTCTATAGCATCCAATTTACCAATAAACCTTACATCCTCACATAAATCGAGTTTTCGGCAAAGTTCCTCCATCTTCTGTCTTTCTTCACCGTCGCCCACCATCAAAAGTTTACTCGGCACTTCCAGTCTGATTTTTGCAAATGCTCTGATAATATCCTCCACACGTTTTACTTTTCTGAAGTTGGAGGCGTGTACAAGCAATTTTTCATTATTAGGGCAAATCAAACTCTTGAAATGATCCTTTTTCTGCTTATAAAACCTGGTTAAATCCACAAAATTGTAGATAACCTCTATTTCATTTGTGATTTTGAAAGACTTAAAAGTATCCTTTTTCAAATCTTCAGAAACAGCAGTAACGCCATCAGAATTATTGATTCCAAAAGTTACTATTGGACTCAAAGCCGGATCACGGCCCACAATCGAGATATCGGTTCCATGTAAAGTGGTTATCACCGGTATATTTATTCCCTCAAGCTTTAAAATTTGTTTTGCTAAAAACGCAGAAGTAGCGTGGGGTATGGCATAATGCACATGAAGTATATCTAATTTGGCATATTTTACTACATCCACCATTTTGCCGGCCAAAGCTGACTCATAAGGAGGATATTCGAAAAGTGGATAGTTGGAAATATTTACTTCGTGATAAAAAATATTTTCATTAAAAAAATCAAGTCTGATGGGCTGCGAATATGTAATAAAGTGTACTTCATTTCCTCTTTGAGCCAGAGCTTTTCCAAGCTCGGTGGCTACTACTCCGCTACCACCAAAGGTTGGATAGCAAACTATTCCTATTTTCATTAATTATTTTTGAGGTGACAATATAAATCTGAGTATATAACATAATTTTAATATAAAATGATTCCAGCAAAACCTCTATTCCGATCAATTTATGATTAATGTAAATTTAAATTAAATTTTAGCACTTTGGTTCTGAAAAACAGAACTCAGTTTCTGATTTCAGGGTTTTATTAATAAATTTGGAAAAACATTTACCCTAATATCAAGAACTTCGCCCGCCTCATAAGATATCCCAACCTTCTGATAATTGCTGTGACGCAACTATTGGTAAGAATTTTTTTAATTAAAAATCAGGAAATACCTTTCTACAAAGACTATTTGTTTCTAATAATGGTGGTTTCTACACTTTTGGTGGCTGGCAGTGGATATATTATTAATGACTATTTTGATGTAAAAATTGATCGAATCAATAAACCTGATGAAGTGATTGTAGGCAATACCATTAAAAGGAGAACGGCCTTACTTTTTCATCAAATTCTTAGTGGTGTAGCTTTGATATTGGCATTTTTTCTGGGATGGAAAACCCTGGCTATCAATGTTTTTTCGATTACAACATTATGGCTCTATGCATCGATTTTAAAGAAAAAAACATTTATTGGAAACCTCATTGTAGCACTTCTAACCTCTCTTTCGATTGCACAAATCGCAGTATATTTTGAACCTGAAAACAAACTGGTTTATATCTATGCCCTGTTTGCGTTTTTTATTAATCTTATCAGGGAAATCATCAAGGATATTGAAGACATCAGAGGGGATAAAACACATGGAGCCAAGACATTACCAATTGTCTATGGCATAAGGAAGACCAAATACCTGATCTATTTTTTACTTTTTGTGTTTGTTGTATTTGTGATATTATTGACATTTGAAATAGGAAATCTCAAAATATTTACTGTTTTTTCTATTATCGGGTTATTCATTATATACCTGATTTATAAACTGGTAAACGCAGACAGGAAAAAACATTTTGCTTTTTTAAGTCGCTGGTGCAAAATCATAATGCTCATAGGGATGGGAAGCATTGCTTTATTCTAAAAACTAAATAACCTGGATTTACAGAAATCTAAAAAACTTATACATTTTAAAATTTAATGAAAAAACTAGCAATATTTGCTTCCGGTTCAGGTTCAAATGCAGAAAACATATTTAATTATTTCATTGAGAATAAGGAAATTGAAATTTCATTAATTCTGACAAATAATCCACAAGCAGGAGTGATTGAAAGAGCCAACCGAATGAACATTCCGGTGGTAATTTTCAACCGAAACACATTTTCAAAATCTGATAAAATTGTAGAACTTCTTAAAAATCAAGGTATTGATTGGGTTATTTTAGCAGGTTTTTTATGGTTAATTCCTAAAAATTTGATTGAATCTTTTCCTGAAAAAATAATTAATATTCATCCGGCATTATTACCAAAATTTGGCGGTAAAGGCATGTGGGGGCATCACGTACATGAGGCGGTAGTAACTCAGAAAGAGAAAGAATCAGGTATAACCATACATTATGTTAACGAAAAATACGATGAAGGAAAGGTGATTTTTCAGGCCAAATGCACTGTAAACGAGACCGATACTGCTGATACAGTAGCTGAAAAAGTCCATCAGCTTGAATACGAACATTTTCCTAAAATAATAGAAAAATGCGTTTTTGATTAACCAAAAATCCGGTTATCCATTGAAATCCTGCCTGGGCCGGTAATAAATATTGCGGTATAAATACTTAAAAACAGTATAGCGTGCTCTTTTACGTCCCATGGATCTGAATGGTGAACAATAAAAGCCGCAACGGTCATCACAGCCATCAAAACTACAAGTGCAGGCCGGGTCATAAAACCAAGAATCACAAATATTGACAGAACCAATTCAGCAAAAATTGTGATAATCAACGATAAACCCTCTCCTATACCCAGAGGATCGGCAAACGACCAGTCTCCGGCAATTAGTTTCATTAGTTTGCCATAGCCGTGCATAAGCATAAATAGTGAAGGTATCACCCGTAATGTCAGAACCGCAAAATCAATTGAAATTGGGATATTAAATTGTTTGTTTCTCATAAAAAACTACTTGACTTCTTCATAGTCAACATATTGACCACTTGAAGAAGGTGAATTATTGTCTTTTTGGGTATATAGTCCACCTTGATTTCACCTTCAGGTCTTTGAGGGGGATTTTGTGATTTTTGATATTTTTTCTGCTCATTCACGATTTGACGTCCAACAATAAGCCAAAATAAAAATCTGCGGAGTGGAGCCACAAAAATCAAAAGCAATAATATCAGGAACAAATATTTAAACATACTAATTGTACTTTTAAATAAAACTTCGATTCATTTATTTAAATTCAAAATTATCACAAAAATCAAGATTTTCAATGTAATTTTTTAGAAATCGAAATATCAGTTTGCCAGCAAAATGAGTTCCTTTAGCGTATCAGGGTTGCTAGGCCGGCTGGCATCCATTTTTATTACTTTGCCTGATTTGTCCATGATCATGTATCTGGGGATTCCGGTGATTTTAAATTTTTGCACTACTTTTGCGGCCCAGGCTCCTGTGGCAAATGCATTTTGAAATATATTAAGACCCAGTTTTTCCATCCCTGTTCGCCATGCTTCTTCTTTTTCATCAATAGAAATATACAAAAACACAATTTTCTCTTTTTGAGCCGGGGTCAGACTTTCATGCATTTCTTTTGAAAACGGCATTTCTTTACGACAAGGCCCGCACCAACTGGCCCAAAAATCTATATAAACCACCTTGCCCAGGTACTTTGACATATCAAAAGGCTTACCTTCCACGGTTAACATATCCTGCCAATCATTTTTAATAGAATTAGCGGCTTCTTCGGCTTTGATTTTGTTGGAAATCTCTTCATTTTTTACAACTGTCTCTAAAAAACCACCTTCCAAATATTTTTTGTATTGTTTATCTTTGATCTGGCCGAGAATATTTTTGGTCAAATTTTGGGTAAGAAGTGCCTTATGGTGATTTAATAAATCGGCAAGCAGATAATCCAATACCTCTCCTTTAAAATGATTTAAAGCGTAATCTGATTTATCATGAGTAGCCTGAAGGTTGTCAGAATATTTTTCAAATTTTCGTTTTGAAGAGTTTTGGTAAGTTAAATAATAATACAACAAGGACCTGAAAGAGCTGATTTTGAGCAAATTATCATCATTGATCATATTTTCGTTTAATCCCTCTGAAATTACTGTTGGTAAGGAAACAACCTTTTTAAAACCTTGGTCCGCATTGCCTCTAATAATTGGAAAAGCAAATATTTGATACCAGTAATTAAATTTTATTTCATTGCTAATCAAAGTATATAAGTCCGGATTGATTTTGTCCTTGGAATCATTTAGAAACTTCATTTGGCTTTGTTTTTTATCAAACAATTCCATTTCGAGTTCATCAATGTTGGTACTTAATAGTTTGGAATTAATCATCGCACTATTAAAGTCCTGATGATATTTCTCCGAAAAATCGATCATAAATGTCAAATTTTCAGGATTTTCCAACATCTTTTTGAGTTCAATATTTTCAGAGGATTTAATAACGAAAATATCAGTGCTGTCAACATTCAGAAATAAAATATCCTGAGCAAATACATGAAAACTGATAAATAATAAAAAAAAGACTTTTTTCATTTAACTATGAATGTATAAAAAAAGAAACGAAAAACTGATAGCAATAAGTGTAATCAGAATACAAAAACCATTCCCAAAATTAATAAATTAAGTCAATAGCCTTGCAAAAAAAATCCCCCGGTTTCGGAGGATTTCTATTTTATAATTTTACAAATCTTTTTATGATTTTCCGTTCATTTTCAGTCAGTTTCAATAAATAGGTGCCTGGCTTTAGGTTTGAAATATTAATATCATGATTCAGGTTTTTGGCATCAGTTGGAATCTCGTCAGTATAATAAGTTCTGCCTTTCATATCAAAAATCTCAATTTTTACCTGATTTTCAGTTTCTGCCTGATATTCAACTTTAAAATGACTCTGACTGGGATTAGGCCCCATTTTTAAGCCAAGAATCTGGTTGGGATCATTAGATAATACTTTGGGAGCGGCTTTCTGCACATACAAATTATCTATAGACCAACCCCAACCATTGGTCCATTGATCGGCATATAACCTAAAACGCAAAAGCATGGTTTCACCGGCAAAATCACTGGTCAATTCATCTCCATAAATTTCTATTGTCCGGCTTTTTTGGTAAGTTAAGGTTCCTGTAGCGGTTGAATTTGATTGTGTCCCACTATTCTTCTTCGAATTATATAGTTTTTCCATTGTCGCATATTTGCGGCTGTCATAACCATCTTCCAGAGGAAACCAGAAAACACCATCTAGTGAACCTTCCACAACCACGAAATCAAAGAAACCATTTTCTCCATAAACAGATCCCGCCTCACCAGGTTCAACCAAAACCACCTCATCAAAAGTAACCGTGGCACCAGTAGATTTCAACTCAATGGGCACTTTTAGCATGGCGATTTCATTTCTTTCAAAAGACATATATGGAAAATCGGTGGCAGGATCCAATAGCCCGATTCCATTTTTATAGGGATGACTACTATGTAAACCATTACTGGTAAAACCTGAAGGCTGCGTTATTGAAAATCCAAGTTTTGCAAAATCTCCGTTATCAGTTTCGAAATCAGTGGAATATTCCTTTACGGGATTTCCTTTTAGGTCTGTTATTAAAAACTCATAAAATGTAGCCTGAGGCGTATCTTCAACATTTTCTCCGCCATAATACGTAGGAAGAATGGTTTTATTTTTGGATTTATCCTGAGCAATAATCCTGTATTTTACCAAATCCCCATCTTTAAGATTTTTGATACCATTTTCCTGAAAATAAGCAAAAATATCAGCTGAACCCTGAGAAAAATCGGGGTTATCAATACCCGGGCGATATTTTTTCAAACCAATTGGAGACTGACTAATACCATTTACTGAATATTCTACATACACAGTATCAATACCTTCCTGGTAATCGTCTTCAACATTTGCCACCAAGCTTACTGGAGAATCAGAAATCAGGATTTCCGGCTGGTAGTGCTCGATTACCGGGCCAAATTGATCTTTTTGGCCAATTTCAAAACTATAAATATAATTTTGATTGCCAAATCCACCGCTTGCCGGTGCAGTGACTGTATCTTTAAAATTGTCAATTACACTAAAATAATATTCAATTTTCTTTGAATTTGCCGGTAAATCAATATCTGCGAAATATAAACCATTTGAACCTTTTTGTAAAGGCAATACTACCGCAGTTGAGGCAGCTGCATCATTTAATATATACGAAATTTTTGCTGAATTGCTAACCAAACTTGTATCTGAGAGTATTTTTGCCTCAAATCTCACTTTACGGGCAGCAAGAATATTTTTTAATGGTTCATGTGAAATTGAAGTACTTTTCCAGCCCATTTCCGCAAAAATCGCCATTGTATGCGGACCGGGATCAAGGTTTTTTTCTCTGTAACTAGCAGTTGGTGTCATCAATGAATTTGGCCCGCCTTTTCCATATTTTACATCATCCAGATGGGAAATACTCGAGCCGCTTTCCCATGTAGAAGGTGCATAAAGCTTGATGCGGGAATCCACCGGCTCATAGGCAGTATTAGGTCCGACAAAATTTAAATCTTTACTTGTCAAAGCAGTTTTGAGGGTAGCGGAAGGGTTTTTATAATTAAGTGTATCAACCAAATACTTAGAATCGGTTTGCTTAATTATAAATTTATCAAAAATCGAATAAAAAGAACCACCAAAACCATATGAACCTTGAGTACCCGAAACCCGCATAGAGGATACAAAACCCAGTCCATGACCAAGTTCGTGCAAAACTATAGAGGTAAAATCAAATGTATTGGAGGGTACACTGCTACTGGTACCGAAATACCAGGGCATATCTGAATTAAACCGACAAAAAATATCATCTTCATTGATAGAATTTACTTCTTTGCCGGCGAGTTTTTCAGCCAAAGCAATAGGATAATAGGTATTTACCTCTCTTGCCCCGGAAAAATTGCGATAATAATTTGTAGTATTTGCTGAGCCTAAAACACCATTATCCAAAGACTCCCAATAAGCGGTAACTTTAATATTGACCGTTGAACGTAACATATTTGCCCAAATATCTACCGCCCGCTGAAATGCCGCTTTGGCTTCTTCCGGAAAACCAACATAAGTAACATCAAAAGTCGCCCCCTGAGGATTAGCCGCAATTCTTGCTTTAGGATTATTGATTCGATCTTTTACATAAGCGGGCATATCCCGAAAAGAGGGACTATCCACAAATCTGGCCGGACAAACCACATCAGGAGCCTTTCTTTTTTCTACCTTAAAATCATATTTGATTTGTGCTTTTGTCACCAAAAAAAAGCACATGAACATGAGTAGAGTAAAAATTCTTTTCATAAACAAAAATTACGGGTTTGCGATTTTTGGTAAAGATAAATCATTAAAACACCTAATGTTTTCTATCCAGAAAAAATATTCGATAGTTTTACACTCAAGTACGTAAATTTTCATAAAAAAGTATGCTTGCAGCATTAGATATTTTAAAAAAATATTGGGGATATGACCGATTCAGGCCTTTGCAAGAGGAAATTATTGAAAGTATTATAAATAAAAAAGATACCCTGGCTCTCTTGCCTACCGGTGGTGGAAAATCAATCTGTTTTCAGGTGCCGGGCATGTTTTTTGATGGGCTTTGTCTGGTTATTTCCCCATTAATTGCCTTGATGAAAGATCAGGTTTTTCAATTAAATGCAAGAAATATTTCAGCTGCAGCTATTTATTCGGGTCAAAGGTCGGGAGAAATCAACGAGATTTTGGAAAATGCCACCAATGGAAACCTGAAGTTCCTTTATGTTTCTCCCGAAAGGCTTAAAGCCGATGCATTCATTAACAGGGTTAAATACTTACCTATAAGTTTATTAGCAATAGATGAAGCTCATTGTATCTCAAAATGGGGTTACGATTTCAGGCCGGCATATCTCAAAATATCCGAGTTCAGAAAACTCATTCCACATGTTCCAACCATTGCCCTTACGGCCACCGCAACACTCAAAGTCAGAAAAGATATTATAGATAAACTGGAATTGAAAAAGACTCAGGTTTTTCTGAAAAGTTTTGCCAGAGAGAACCTATCCTACAGTTCGATTGAAACAGAGCTAAAAGAAGAAAAACTTTTACAAATCATCAATTCCATTGAGGGAACAGCGATAGTCTATGCCAAAACCAGAAACCGAACCGTGGAATTTGCCCGTTTTTTGAAAAAGCACAAGATATCTGCTGATTTCTATCACGCAGGATTAAGCCTCAAAGAGAGAAATAAAAAACAGGATGACTGGATTAACAATAAAACCCGGGTGGTGGTCTCGACCAATGCATTCGGGATGGGAATTGACAAAGCTGACGTAAGACTAGTGGTTCATGTTGATTTGTGCGAAAACCTGGAAGCTTATTATCAGGAGTCCGGCCGGGCAGGAAGAGACGAGAAAAAAGCCTACGCAGTTTCCCTTTTTAATCATTCTGATATCGAAAATCTGGAACATAACCTTGACAATAAATATCCTGATGACAGTTTTTTATCTAAAATTTATCAGTCATTAATCAATTATTATCAGCAAGCATTTGAAAGTAACCCTCAAAAAAGCTTCGATTTTGATTTACATAGTTTCGCATCCACATTTGGTTTAAATGTTTATCAGACGCATTACGCGTTGAAATTACTGGAAAGTCAGGGGCTGATTTATCTGAGTGATGCCTATCATAATCCTCCCAAATTGAAATTTACGGCATCTTCAGGGCAAATATTCAACTTCCAAAACAACAGCCCAAAGAGCGACTTATTTATCAAAACACTTTTAAGGATTTATGGTGGTGAGATATTCACCTCATATATCAATATTTCGGAAAAAGAAATTAGTCAGGCTTATCTCTCTCCGGTAGAGGAAGTGGTGAAAATTCTTGAGAAAATGCAGCAGTTGGAATTGGTCGATTATATTCCACAAAAAAATGCGTCACAATTAGGCTTTTTGACTGAAATTCAGGATCCTGACAGACTAAGTATAAACCATAGGGAGCTGGAAGAAAGAAAGATTAATGAAAAGCGGGCTTTGAGGGCAATCAAGAACTATACATTGCAAAAATCAAAATGCCGGATGCTCTTCATTCAGGATTATTTTGATGAAACTTCAGACAAAAATTGCGGAATTTGTGATGTATGCATCGAAAAAAAGAAAAAAGGAATTTTGAATAATGATTCGAAATTAATTATTTCTCAAATCGAAAAAATACTACCCTGTAGTATTGCGAAAATTCAAAAGTTGGTAGTTGCTGATGAAAATCATTTGAAAACCATCATTGATTTCAATCTAAAAACCGGACTATGGGCATTTGATTCTCAGGGTTTATTATTCAGAAAAGATTAAGAAAAATTCTTTTTCACACCTAAGAAATATACAATTCATATTTAAAATTGCACAAAAAAATACATTCTTCTCTTTTTTAAAACAATTACATTAACTTCGCAAAGCAAAAGAATATTTTTAGATGGACGAAAGAGACCGAAAAAAATCACAATTGGAAGATACCCTTGAAAGTGCCACTTTGGCTATTAAAAATCAGTTGGGTGATTACAAAGATAAAAGTAAGAATTTGTTGATAATCGGCGGAATTGTGGTCGCTGCTTATGCTTTTTCTAAAATTTTCATGGATGACGACGATGAAGAAAATAATGAAGATAAAGCCCGGCAAAAAGATTCTCCATCATTTATCAGTACGGCCATGAGCGGAATGGTTACTTCGGTATTGCTTACTTTGGCCAAAAACAAAATAATGGAATTATTAGAGCAATTGAATAAGGATTCGGATGGTACTGAAGAAAATAATTGAGAATAAAGAAAGTAAGAAAAAATCTCTTGGGGTGCTGCTCGACCCCGATAAACTTGATTATGATATTCTAAAAAACTGGGTGGGGCTCATAAATCAGCATCCCATTGACTTCATTTTGGTAGGTGGAAGTTTGATTTCAAGTGATTTTTTAGGTCAAAGCATTCATTTCCTGAAAAAAGAAACTAATATCCCTATTATTTTATTTCCCGGAAACAGCCTTCACATTGATAATCAAGCCGATGCTATTTTATTTTTATCTTTGATTTCCGGACGAAATCCTGAATTCCTGATTGGCCAACATGTAATTTCGGCACCAGCCTTGAAACGCAGCCAACTCGAAATACTTCCTACCGGTTACATGCTTGTTGATGGCGGAAAAGCGACGACTGTTTCTTATATTAGCAATACCACTCCCCTACCAAATGATAAACCTGATGTGGCTGCTGCTACTGCAATGGCCGGTGAAATGTTGGGTTTAAGATTATTGTATCTTGATGCAGGCTCAGGAGCCAAAAATCCGGTTGACAAAAAAGTAATCGAAGCCGTTCATCGAAATACATCGGTGCCATTGATAGTGGGAGGCGGAATCAATACCGCAGAAAAAGCCTATAATGCCCTGCAAGCCGGTGCTGATGTAATCATTGTGGGAAATGCCCTTGAAACCGATAAAACCTTTCTATTTGAACTTTCTCAGGTGATGGAAAGCTTTAAACAACCGAGTGCTATAAAGATATGAATCGGTTGATTTTGGGTCTGGGCACCAATCTGGGCGATAAAAATTCCAATCTTCAGGAAGCTATTAATCTGATTGAATCCGAAATTGGGACCATAAAGAAAAAATCCTCTGTTTACGAAACCCAGGCTTGGGGAGTTGAAAATCAGGACAATTACTATAATATGGCCATAGAAATTGAAACTAATTTTTGGCCTTTCAAAGTATTAAATATGATTCTGGCTATTGAGGAAAAAATGGGAAGAATCAGATCTAAGAAATGGGAGAGCAGAATTATTGATATCGATATTCTGTTTTTTAATGAAGTTTCTATTTCCTCAGAAAATTTAAGCATTCCACATCCTTACATCCAAAAAAGGCGGTTTGTACTTGAGCCTGTTTGTGAAATATCACCCGATTATTTTCATCCAAAATTCAGAAAATCAGTTACTAAGCTCCTTGAGGATTGTCATGATGAAAGTTGGATTGAAAGAATTGCAAAATGAATTTGGCTCATCAAATAGCCACAGGAGCTTTTATGCCGGGATATGGGTTGTAATCGACCAATTCAAAATCTTCGAATTTGAAATCAAAAACTGACTTTACCTCAGGATTTATTTTCAATTTGGGTAAAGGTCTTGGTTCACGGCTCAATTGGGTATTGACCTGCTCCAGATGGTTGGAGTAAATATGTGTATCGCCACCGGTCCAGACAAAATCGCCTAATTCCAGGTTACATTCCTGAGCGATCATCATGGTCAAAAGGGCATAAGAAGCAATATTGAAAGGAACACCTAAAAATACATCTGCACTGCGTTGGTACAACTGACAGGAAAGCTTATTATCAGCCACATAAAACTGAAAAAATGCGTGACAAGGCATCAAAGCCATTTGAGAAAGCTCTCCTACGTTCCAGGCCGAAACGATGATTCTGCGGGAATCGGGATTGTTTTTTAATTGAGACAAAACTTCTTTGAGCTGATCTACTTCTCCATTATTGCCTGACCATGAACGCCATTGCTTACCATAAACCGGACCCAGATTTCCCTCTTCATCTGCCCATTCGTTCCAGATACTGACTCCATTTTCTTTAAGATACGCAATATTGGTTTCACCTTTGATAAACCATAAAAGTTCATGAATAATGCTTTTCATGTGTACTTTTTTGGTGGTTACCAATGGAAATCCTTCATTAAGATCAAACCTCATCTGATATCCAAAAACACTGATTGTACCTGTACCTGTGCGGTCGGTTTTCTGAGTACCCTCGTCCAAAATATGTTTTAAAAGATCTTGATATTGCTTCACTTATCGGATGTTTTTTTTCGTAAAAATAACAAAAAAAAGGCTTCCAAAAAAATGGAAGCCTTTTGAAAAATTTAATCTTATAACTTATTTCTTGACACAGCAAGCTGTTTTTCCTTTTTCAGCCTCTGTTTTACAATGCGATTTTGAAGCTTCTGAGCAACATTTTTCAGTTTTTGCTTTTTTACCTCTCTTTTTGCCGAAGGCAATGGGAGAATCGGCAGCAAATGAACTGAATCCAAGGGCGATAATTAATGTTAGGAGAGCGATTTTTGATTTCATAATCTTATTTATTTTGTGATTAATAAAATTAAAAAATCAATCTTCGTGCCAAACCTCTCAGACTAGCTCATAAGTGTGGGTTATTTGGGCAGAACATGATAATTGAGCGGTTGCCGAACAGTATTTTTCCATCGACAATTCAATCGCTTTTTCTACTTTTTTTGCATCCAGATTTCCCTTCAGAATAAAATGAATATTGATTTTCCGGAATGGGCTCATTTCGGTTCCCTCAATTTTTTCACGATCCCCCTCAATGACGAGTTTAATGTCTTCCAATGCTTGCCTTTGTTTTTTCAAAATCAAAATCACATCGATGGAAGTACATCCACCCAGACCCATGAGCAATAGTTCCATTGGTCTTGCTCCCTGGTTTTTTCCGCCGATGGCTTCTGCCGCATCAATATTTACGACAATTTCAGATGCACCTTTCGCCTGAAAATGAAAGGCATCATCAACTCTGTTTAATTCTACTTTCATAATTTTTAGATTTCAATTGACCTTTTTTATTGATGAGCATCAGCAGTTTTTTGGCAACATGCAGGTAATTTATCATGAGATTTCTGATCTGCAATCACTTCGTCGGCATCATAGCCAATTTTCGAGATTTTTACTTTCAATTTCTCAGGATTAGTTTTTTTGGCGTTATAAGAAATTTGAACAGTTTTATCATCCAGATTTAAAACTGCCTTTTCTACGCCTTTTGTCAGACTCAAATCATGCTCGATACGTTCTTTGCACATTCCACATTTGGCAGAAGTCTTAAAGGTTACCTCTTCTATGGTGGCAGATTTTTGGGCAAAACCCGAAAAGGATATAAACAATACTATAGACAAAACACCAAGAATCTTTTTCATTATTTTTAAAATTTATTTATTTGATATTCAGAAATTTACAATTACCATTTTAAGAAAAATACGGATTAAAAATTAAGGAACTTTATAACGAAAACCGGTATAAATGGTAGCCCCCACCACAGGCCCCCAGGCCAAACCCGCATCAAAGTTATTAGAAAATGGCTGGTCAGCCGAAACAATCGGATCTTTTTGCTTAAAATTTGTAAGATTCTCTCCGCCCAGATAGATTTCAACTTTTGGAAAATTTCTGTTGATTTGAGCATTGAGATTTACAAAAGAAGCCGAATAAACTACGGGCATGGTCCGGTAATTGAGCAGATCAAAATTGTTCCCTGAATTAGGGATTCTCCTCTTACCGTTCCATTGTAAGGTAAAGTCATATTTCCATTTGTCATAAGGCAATGCATAGGCTACGTTGATTAAAACCCGGTTTTTAGGCAAAAACATTTTGTCAAAAAGTATCTTTTCCTGATTGGGTTTGCCTAATGTCTGCTTGCTTTCCACAAATTTATAGGCAAGTTTAAGCTCCCAATTTTTTCGCGGTCCATAGTTAATCTCAAAAAGGCCACTTTGGGTATAGGATTTTCCTTCAAGATTATAAAAATACAGATACTGGGTATGCTCAGCATCTGCCACCATTTGGTTCTTAAATTTTGTAAAATAGTATTCCGCCATAAATGAGAGTCTTCCAATCTCCTTAATGTAAGAAGTACCGATATTTATTGATTCTTCCGGCAAAAGTTCTTCTAAAAACACTACCGACCTGCTACTTACCAGATTACCGAAGTATTCAGCCAGTGGATTGGCAACTCTGAAGCCGGTGCCCGCACTCAGCCTCCAGGTGTCATTTTGCCCAATATCTTGCTTGAAATGTAATCTGGGTGTAAACTTAGTCCCAAAAAGATTATGATGGTCCAATCTGGCACCTAACAATAAAACGGTGCGGTCCAAATGATTGTAGGTGTATTCATAAAATATTCCCGGCACTGATTCATTTCTGATCCTTGTAAGACCACCTAATTTTTCATCATAATTATCATTCAGATAACTGATTCCGGTTTTGTAAGTATGGCGGGTATCCACAATTTTATCCTGATAAATCAGATTAAGATAAAAACTGTTTTGGTTGGCGAAATAGGGCTTTTGTCCGAAATAGGAATCAGAAAAATGTGCCGAGTAATTGAGAATCAAACCCAGACCCCGAAATGGTTTTTCCTGGAAAAGCCTTGCCGTTTTAGAAAAAACTTCAAAACGTTGGGTCTGATTGGAAAACCCATAAATCAATGGACTTTCTTTTGCCGAGACAAAGCCCATTTGCCCACCGGAACGGTTTTCTGCCAGATATTTTGCACCAAACTGAGCCATATATTTATCTGACTGATATTTCCACCGGTTAATGAGATTGATCTGTTGATATCTTGGTAAATCACGAAAACCGTCATTATTTCGGTCAAATTCGGTGGGAAGTGCCGATCCATGACTCAGAATACCCATAGACCATTTCGGATTTAGTTTTCTGGAAACATTGAGGTTCATTTCAGCCCTTCCCCAATGGTTGAGATAAGCGTTTAGAAGGAATCTTTCCGAATTTTCAGGCTTTTTAATTTCCACATTAATCACGCCCGCCATGTTTTCGTAGCCATTAACCACAGAACCCACACCTTTTCCAATATCAATAGACTGTATCCAGGTACCGGGAATGTAATTGAGACCAAAAGTGGCAGCCAAACCCCGAAGATTAGGTATATTTTCGAGATTGGTTTGAATATAAGCCCCGCTCAATCCCAGCATTTGTATCTGCTTGGCACCGGTAACTGCGTCGGCATAACTTACACTTACTGAGGCATTGGTTTCAAAACTTTCGCTCAGATTGCAACAAGCGGCCTTGGTGAGTGCCTTGCTGGTGAGGGTTTCGGTTTGAATAGCCGACAAACGATCTATTACTGTGGCATTGCCATTTACCACCAAAGCGTCAAGGGTGGCGTTAGATTCTTTCAGGACAATAGTCAGAAATTGGTCGTTTTGGATTGAAATGGTATCAGAATTAAAACCTAATAATGTAAAAACCAGTTTGGGATTATGAGTTGCGGGTTTAATTGAAAAATCACCTTTTTCGTCTGAAAACACCACATTGCCTTTTTCACCAATAATACTAACGATTACACCGGGCAAAACCTGATTTTGAGAATCTTTAATATTCCCTTTGATTGACTGTGCGAAGGCACTGGAACTAAATATAATTAATAGAAACAGAATATTTTTCATTTTTCATAAATTCAAAAAAACATAAAACACTTAATTAAAAGTACTTATATGTATTTCTTAAATTAAAAATGAATTATTCAGAATAAACAACTTTGTGACAGGAGGAGAGGAATCAGAATAAAAATGATATCCTGAACATTCGGTTAAATTGGATTCAGCTTGTTTAAAATCAAAAACTGAGGGTTTGGTATGGTAACAGAAAACATCAAAATGCAGATTAGAATCAAATTTCCCACCGGTATCCACCTTATTGACCAGATGCTCAATTTTACAACAGGAAGACCTTTTGATTTTCGTACCGTTGTCACGCTCAGGCTTGTAATCTCCATAGCAGGTATGAAGTTTTATTGAAACCGTTTCCTTTTTGGTAATCAGACAGGTATGCTTAAAATAAGCATAGCCATGACTACTCAGCAGAGTAATCAGTGTCATGAATACAGTCAAAAATTTAAGAATACGTTTTTTCAATTGAAATTTGAAATTTTTACAAATGTAGAGATAAAACGAATCAAATATCTTTTTAGTTTTTGTATCGAAAAAAAATCAGGCAATAATTTGAGAAGTGTGGGCTTTTGATTCCACTTTATCGATGATTTCGGTTATGATTCCTTTTTCATCAATCACAAAAGTGGTCCTGAAAGTACCCATGTACTTTTTGCCGTACATCATTTTTTCGCCCCAAACGCCGTATTTATCAACGATGGCATGATCAGGGTCGGCAATTAAGTCAAAAGGTAGCTCAAACTTAGCTTTAAATTTTGCATGCGATTTTACATTATCCACGCTCACACCTAATACGACATATCCATTTTTTAAAAGCTGCTCATAATTGTCTCTCAGATTACACGCCTGGGTAGTACAGGTGGGAGTATTGTCTTTGGGATAAAAATATAAAACTACTTTTTTCCCTCTGAAATCGCTGAGTTTTACTGCTTTTCCATCCTGATTTAAAGCTTCAAAATCAGGGGCTTGTGAATTAATTTCCGGTCTCATTGTTTTTGTTGATAATTTCGGTTTCGTGCCTGGCAATATTGCCGGCGTTGTCTGTTATAGATAAAACAACTTTACCCGAAAAAGGTTTTGATTTGTCTGCTTTTTCTGACCATATTAAACCCGATTTAAACTCATAATTCATCAGCACCCATTCGTCGTTTACGGTGCAGTTGATAGTTTTTATTCCAGAAAGCTCGTCTGAAATCCTGTATTTCAAGGAATTGGAATCAAGAGTTCGTGGGGTAATCAGGGGTGGCACGCCATCGTACATCAATTGATAGGTTCCAAATTCTTTGATATTAAATTTGATTTCGTTTTTTGCCCATTCTCCTCCAATAAACTTTGGTTTTCGGTCCTGAAGATAAATGCCGAATTTATCAATATAGTTAGGTGCATTGAAATACTTCCAGGTTACCGTGGCCTGACTTTTCAGCGGGATAATATCTTCGTGCAGAATTAATTTATTCTCCTTTTCCTGCATATTTACCGGAGCATCAAAAAATACAGATTTCTGAAAATCAATATCGAATTTTTCTGATTTAAAATTTGGCTCTGATTTCCTTATGAAATAATTAACCGGAACATCCATTTTCTTGTTTCCTACCCGGAGTTCTTCAATAAAATTTTCGCTCAAATCAAATACTTTTAACCAGTTGTTTTGAATTGATTTTTCAAAATAAGTAGTATCGAATTTTCCATTTGCTTTTACAGTAATCTTCTCAGGAATACTGTCACTGCCCTGATAGTTTAGGAATAGAAAATTGTCCGAAATTCCTACTGTCGGCGGTGACTTTTTGATGGCCGGGCTGACACTTTTATCAAGGCTTTCGTTCAGAATTTTAAATTCCAAACGGGCAGAATTCATGAAAGAATCAAAAACCTCCAATTTAACCGCATTGGTATCGTTTTTTATCGAAAATTTCCCTTTTTCATTTCCTGTACTATAAAAATCGAAATCATTTCCATCAAGCACATAGCACCTATGAATCTTTTGGCCTTTGTTGATTAGCTTTTCATAGTTTACGTGGGTGTTCATGGAAAGCCTGTTATGGAAAGCCATTTTGTCCAGTTTAAAGTCGAATGTTTTTTCTGCGTTAACCTGAAGAATAATCCGGTTTACCCCTTGACGAAACGGTGAATTACCGCTGCGGTCATAGGTCAGCACTTCCAGACCAATGAGTCCTTTTGCATATATTTTTTGAGCCAACACATACTCACCCTTTTTGTTTTTGATGACCGGAAAATTAAACAATCCAAACTTCCCGTTTATGCGGGCATCTTTAGACATGGTTTTCAAAGATATCATTTCAATTACCGGAGCTGCGACATCTTTCAGGTCTGAAAATCCAAACTGAGAGGGATCCAAAACGTTTTCTTTTTCGTCTCTGATTTCGAAATGCAGGTGTGGTCCAGCCGAGCCACCCGTATTGCCGGAAAGTGCCATCAGGTCACCTTGTTTGACTTTAAACTGCTCCGGATTCAGCGAAAGGTCGATCTCCCAGGTTTTTTGTAAATATTGCTGTGCTACCAGATATTTTTGAAGTGTATCGTTCAGAACTTTCAAATGAGCATAAACCGTCGTGTAACCATTGGGATGCGTAATATAGATGGCGTTTCCATAGCCTCCATTCTGGATTTTTATTCTTGATACATAACCACCGGCGGCAGCGTAAACATTTTTACCTTCTACCCCACCCGTGCGGATATCTAAACCGGCATGGAAATGATTGATACGGATATCGCCAAAACAACCTGAAAGCGAAGTCGCCTGACCGGGAGCTATGGGCATAATGAAATATCCTTTGGGAAATGGACTTTGTGCAATTGCGGTTTTTAAACCAATAATCAGGAAAGCAGTTTTAAAATATTTTTTTAGAATCATTTATTTCACTTCAAAATCAAACATCACTTTTTCTTCAATTTTTCCGGTCAGCTTATCGCCTATTTTTACCGGACCAACACCCGCAGGCGTACCGGTGTAAATGATATCTCCGGTTTTCAATGTAAAGTATCTGGAAATAAAAGCAATCAGATAATCAAACGAATATAGCATGAGCGAAGTATTTCCTGTCTGACGTCTTTCACCGTTTACATCGAGCGAAAAATTGAGATTTTGCATATCATAACCTGCCTTTGGAATAAACTCCGAAATGGGTGCTGAGCCATTGAAACCTTTGGCCAGGTCCCAGGGCAGGCCTTTATTTTTGAGTTGGGTCTGAATATCGCGGGCCGTGAAATCAATACCCAGACCGATTTCCTCATAATATTTATGAGCAAATTTTTCTTCGATATTTTTTCCCATTTTAGATATCTTGAGCAAAATCTCCACTTCATGATGAATATCTTGCGTAAAATCAGGATAATAGAAAGGCTCATTGTTACGCAAAATGGCCGTTTCAGGCTTCGAAAATATTACCGGCTGATCGGGTTTTTCGTTGTTGAGTTCGGCAATATGAGCCACGTAATTGCGTCCAACCGCAAGAATTTTCATATTTTAAGATTACTTTTTTACAAAAATAAGTCTTACAGAATAAATGATTCAATTAATTTAGCGTTTTAATCAAAAAAACGGGTAATTGATTAAAAAACTAAAAATATCAGGCACGTAATTACCATAATTAACAACAAAATGAATAAAAATTATAAGATTTTACTGACGGTTTCTCTAATGGCTGTGTTTGTATGGGCATGTCAGAGAGTGCCTTTGACCAACAGAAAGCAGTTTGTTGGGCTGGTATCGGGTGAACAAATGATGAGTCTGAGTTTTCAGCAATACAAGGGATTTCTGGATACCGTAAAACAAGTGCCGGCATCAAAAGCCGATGCCCAGATGGTTGCCAGAGTAGGTGAAAGAATAAAAAAAGCAGCGGAGAATTATCTGATTCAACAAAATCTGGGTTCCTTATTAGACGGATACCAGTGGGAATTCAGAACTGTAGAGAGTAAAGAGTTAAATGCCTGGTGTATGCCCGGTGGAAAAGTGGTTTTTTATACGGGAATATTGCCTATTTGTCAGTCGGAAGCGGGTATTGCGGTGGTAATGGGTCATGAGGTGGCACACGCCATAGCCGAGCATGGACGCGAGCGTATGAGTCGTGCAATGATGGCACAGGGAATCACTCAATTAGGAGCTGTAGCTGCAGGAGTAGCCACAGGCGACCAACGGGTAATGGAAGCCGCAGGGCAAGTATTGGGAATTGGAACTACGCTGGGTGGAGTATTGCCCAACAGTCGTAAACAAGAGGCAGAAGCAGATAAAATTGGATTGATTTTTATGTCAATGGCAGGTTATAATCCTCAGGAAGCTGTGGCTTTCTGGCAAAGAATGGCGAAAGCAGCCGAAACCTCTCAAAAACCTCCGAAATTGCTTTCGACTCACCCTACTGATGAATCCAGAATTGCGAATCTTACAGCACAAATGGATAAGGCAATGAAATATTATTATGCCTACGGAAACAAATAAAAATATTTACAATTATAGTTCTAATCCTGCCCTTTACCGGGTGGGATTTTTTTTGGGAAATAAGAAATCCCGAATTGGAACGTTTATTGTAAAAATAAATAAAAATCGTTTTTTGAATGTTAAAAACAATATTGGCACTTTCCGCCATGGTGTTATTGAGTTCCTGCCGAAAATTTGAGGATTTCCGGGAAAGCGATCCCAGTGCTCAGTCGGAAGGTTATTTTATAAAAAAAACCATAAAAAGGAGTGCTCTGGATAAAATTTGGCTCGAACCATCGCGACCCCTAAAAAACATTAGTGACAGCTATCGTACTGAGAAATTTCTATTCATTGCTGAGTATGCAGAAGGCATTCATATTTTCAAAAACCCTGAAAGTACCAATCCTGAGCCTCTTTATTTTCTAACCGTACCCGCCTTGAGAAACTTTACCGTTAAAGATGACCATATCATTTGCAACAACGGTGATGATCTCATAGCCTTTAAAGTGAAAGGACTTGAATTTCTGGACCAATTTAAACCCGAAAAAGCCGACAGCGTGATGTTTGCTCCCGGAAATATTGGATTTGTAAACCGCAGGAAAAATGTTTTCAAATTTCCGGATTACCCCGAAGCCCGGAATGTTTACTTTGAGTGCCCTACGGATACCACAGGGTATATATTGGAATGGGAAAAAAGGAAAATCACCACAAAACTAAGCTGCTACAGATGAAAAATATAAAAATCACATTCGGAGTTTTGATTTTGATCCTAATCATAACGGCTTGTTCTGAGGTTGAAAAGATTGGCTCATTAAGGATTTTGGGAAGTAATACCGAAGTTGAGAATTTCAGTGAAACGGAAGATGGTCAGAAGATAATTCTGAGCAAAAACTCCATCAATTTTCTGGCCGATGAGTTCATTACGAATCTGAATATGCAAACCTTAAAGATGGATTCGGCTGATATTGAAAAAGTTGCAGGTAATGCCGACACGCTGGTTTACTTAAGTTCAAAAGGATTAGGGGCGATTTTCCCCGGTAACAATATCAAAACCAAATACTATGCCTCCACCGCAATCAGTATTTGTGATCAGATTGCCCTCATTGACAGCGTAATATTGGTGGCAGGCGGTGGCAGTGAATGTCTGCCCAATTTAGAGCCGGGGATCAAGTTTTTTACTATAGACAAAAACAAAGACATAAAACTCAGGAAATCAGCGGGTTTTGATAAGGTGATTGACATAAAATCGATGCAAAGGTTTTTAATTTCTCTTTCCGCAGATGGTAAACTGACCGTGAACCGATTAAACCCGGACCATACGCTTACCCAAACTTCGGAGAGTAATATTCCAGACGCCAAACATATCAGGATTATCCCCAAAATGAATAAGTTTATGGTGAGAACACCCACTTCAGTATGGCAATTTGAACTTTCGGACCAGGGTATTTTAAAGAAAATCAATCAGGTAGGATGAAAGAGCGAATATTGATTTTATTATTGATACTGTGTGGAATGAATGCGTTTTCTCAAAAAAATGCAGGGATTGATCTGGATGAACAGGCAACGGTTAAAAATGTGGAGTTTACCCATGTGCCTTTTTTATTGCTGCGGTTTAACCCCACCACGCTTTTTGGGGTAAATAATACACTGCAATATGGAGCTGAGCTCGCTCCGCCTTTTGGGCGTTTTAGTTTTTCGTTTGATTATGGCAAAGGAAAAGGCTCAGGCAATCTGAATAAAGATTACAAAAAGACCATGCCTTTGAACCAAAATGTAGAATACCGCGGCGAAATCAAAATGTATTTTTCAGATTGGTATCCGTTTTATGCCCTGGACAAAAAGCCTTTTGGGAGATATTATGCCATAGAATACGTCAATGGCACCTACGACAGGGTCATGAATGCTTTTGTGGGATTTGGTGGTGAGAACCTTCCCTCCTACGCAACCATTACCGGGATTGAGTTTCAGGAAACCCGGCAGACGGTAAATCTGAAATTTGGTAAGCATTTTCAAATCCATAAACACTTATTTTTAGATGGCTATATTGGTGCGGGACTGGGAAAATATGCTGTAACAGAGGCAACCTTCACTGATCCGGATTTTGACCCCAATTCCACCATCCTACATTTGGGATATATGACCAACAAAAACATTAATCAACCGGAAACCTCGGGTTTGTATTTTAGCAAAACCGCAGGAATCAGAATTGTGGTGCCTTTATGAGAATATTTAAATTATTAATATTGAGCTTATTGACCCTTAGTCTTAATGGCTGCTGGGCACCCAGATGCCCCATGGAAAGTTGTCATATAAAAATGGAGCACCGGCATTCTACCCAGGTATCGGGTACATTTTCGGGGAAAAGCATAATGGCTGTGCCGAGAATACATTTTTTGTGGGATAAGGAAAAAGGTGAGAAAATAACCGAAAGCGGAACGGTACCCAAAACCTCAAAACGCAAAATGCGTAAGAAGTTCCCATGGGAAAGGTGGTAAAGGCTGTTTTTTGACTCATTTATTCCCGGCATGGAGTCTAACCACTCGCAGTGCTTTTGCCATCCAAATTTTTAAAACTTCTTTTCAAGTTTTTGCTGATACATTTCTTTATTTGAAGAAATATTTTTTTACTTTCGTAGTGAATTTGGAACACACGGTCTACTCCGGAGGTAAGTATTAACCGACAACGAATAGTAAAAAGAGAAAAATATGACACAATATCAAACTATTTTAATAGCTAAGCAATTTCGTTTTAAAAAAGATAAATATGTCATTTTTGTAAAATGACCATTAGTGCATTTTAAATCACTCTCACATGCTAGATAATTGACAATTAAACTAAAAATCAAACAAATATGAGATTATTAATAACATTAACTTTTGGATTATTCTTTGGACTACCGCTTTTTGGACAAGATAGTAATGTAAAAGAATTAGTAGTACAAGGCACTGAATTGCACGATTTAGGAAAGTATGATGAAGCAATAGCTAAATATAAGGCAGCTTTAGACATTGATCATAACTCAACTTTAGCAAATTATGAATTATCTTATACCTATATGGTTTCTAAAAAATATGAGGATGGGGTTAAATACAGTAAGAAAGTTATTGAACAAAAAACAAATAATCTACATGAGGCTTATATTGTGTTAGGAAGCTGCCTTGATATGCTTGGAAAACCTGAAAAAGCGATTAAAGCATATGAAG
Organism: Cytophagaceae bacterium; assembly: GCA_016722655.1. Lineage (NCBI taxonomy): Bacteria > Pseudomonadati > Bacteroidota > Cytophagia > Cytophagales > Cytophagaceae > Cytophagaceae bacterium. Next base: position 59,304 of record JADKIR010000005.1, on the reverse strand, counting down.
AAGGTTTGAAAAAATTTCCAGAAAGCAATCTTTTGAACTATAATCTTGCTTTTACTTTATATAATATTAAGGATTATGATAAGGCTGAAAAGGCAGCAATTAATGCTATAATTGCAAAAACAACTCACGGAAGCAGTCATATTTTATTAGCAATAATTATGAAAGCTAAAGATCAGAGAGTTAAATCATTATTGGCAACCTATTATTTCTTAATGTTGGAGCCAAATACCAAACGCACAAAGATTCACTACAATAGTCTAAAAAATCAACTGGGTCAAGGAGTTGAAAAGAAAGATGAGAATAATATTAACCTAAACATACCTTTAAATTCTTCAAATGATAGCGAATTCGGGGCTGCAGAAATGATGGTAAGTTTATTGGCAGCTTCTCAATTTACTGAAGAAAACAATAATAAAACCGAAATGGAGTCATTTGTTGAAACCACAAATAAGTTTTTTAGTATTTTAGGTGAATTAAAAAATGAAAATAAAGGCTTTTGGTGGGATTTTTATGTGACTTTATTTTATGACTTAGTAAAAACAAATAATTCTGAAGCATTCAGCTATTATATATCTCAATCTTCTGATCAAGATAAAATTGAAAAGTGGTTTGCTGAAAACCCACATAAAATGCAAGAATTTAAAAAATGGATGAATCAGGAATAAACGATTAAAATCAATACACAAGACAGATGATTGGTCATGGAGCCTTAAATGAAAACTTGGAATTTTATTCTTCAATTCCAATTCAGTGCTTAGTCTGTTAATAGCCTCCAAAGTGACTCTGAACAACGTTTATTTATTTTAAGATTTGATACATATTTACTGTTTCATTTTGTAACAAAGACTCTCAGAAAAAGGCTCTCAAATACGAAAATGGTTAAGTTTCATAAAAATTTCTTATTATTGTATATACTTTCTAAACCTGAGACAATGTATAAAAGCATAGAAATAGATCGTAAAAACCTTACTATAATGGGTGTGAAGTTTTCAGACCTGAAATCTCTGGAAAATACTGCCAATGCGATTGGAACAAATATGTTTGAAGGTTTTGAACCGAGTAAAGATTTAATTCAACTCTATGTAGATTGGAAATCAGGAAAGTTTTCTGAATCTGACTTTTTGTCAAGGTTATATACTATTCATGGAAAATAGCTACAAATATTTAGACCCGCTGAAAGAAGACCATTGCCTTCCATTTTGAGAATACCGCTCTTGTCTTGTAAAACGAAAATGCTTTAAGGATCTGCCCCTCCCCCAAAAAATTAAGCTAAAAAGTACCCTTTCCAAAAAGGCATAACGGTTCTTTGCTTAGCTCTATACATTATCAAAAAAATTACCTCTGCCCTGCTCCTAAGCTAGATTTTCAATATTCAACTCGCTTCCTGGCAATAAAATACCCCCTCCGGGAATAATCAAATCGTGAATTTAAAGGTTCCAGGGGCTTCAAATAAGTTAAAAGCCCCCTCCAAAAACTTTTTTACCCCCTCCAAAAACTTTTTATGACCCCCCTAAAACTTTTTTACCCCCTCCAAAAACTTTTTACGACCCCCCTAAAACTTTTTATGACCCCCCTAAAACTTTTTACGACCCCCCTAAAACTTTTTACGACCCCCCTAAAACTTTTTTAGACCCCCCTAAAACTTTTTATGACCCCCTTAAAACTTTTTTACGACCCCCTTAAAACTTTTTTAGCCCCCCCCTGGAACATTCCAAAACCCACCTGTGATTTACAGATTCATAGTTTTGAAATAAAAACTACCGCTAGGAAGCCCGGAAACCACTGATATATAACCGAAAAAGAAAAATCTCATTTATTTAATTGCCTTTCAAAATCAATTTTTTACATTCGTAAAGATTTTAGACCACACGGTCTGCAATGTGAAATGTATTAACCGACAACGAATGCTAATATATGGATATGTATTTTAATATAAATCATTTAAACAAAAAACATCAATTAACCTTAATAATGATATAGACGCAATTGGGCTATTGAATTGGATCTATACTAATGTTAGCATCAATTTTATGAAACGACAACTAATAATCAACATAGGACTAATTTTTACAATGACAAGTTGTGCTGTGTTCAATGCTGATTTACGATATAAGCCGAACTCAACAAATGAATATTATTATCCATTGTTAAGTGCAGAATTTACAAAAAGACGAAATGACTGTATTGAGAAAAAGGAATTTCCGTGTAATTTTCCTGAACCAAATGACACTTTAAATGAATTTGTAAACCAATGGTATTCAAAACATTTAAAAAGTATGAAAGAACCAATACTTTACAAATTACAGAATGACAACAAAAAAATAATCAGGTTTACACATTTAGGAACTTGGTCAAATCCTTTTTCATACAGAATAGAAAATAGTAATGGACAAATTACTTTGACTTACAGTAAAACAAAAGGACTTGGTGGTTATGACGCTGGACGGAGAATTAAACACGAACAGAAAATTATAAAATCAGAAACTTGGGAGAACATAATGGCGAAAATAGATAGTGTAAATTTTTGGAATATTGAAACTCACGACCCAAATATGATACTTGATGGAGAAGAATGGATTTTAGAGGTATTGATAAATGGAAAGTATCATTTTGTTACACGGAATAGTCCAGAAAATTACGGTGGAAAGGAATATGCCGAATTGTGTAAACTTGTAACGAATGCTGACAAACAATAAAAAAATGGTGCTAACAGCCGTTTTGCAAAAGCGGGGGTTTCGTGCTTCTATGACAGTGAAGTGCTAAATTCAAGCTTTGTGCATCTAATGAAGTTTAGTGCTAAAAATCCCCGCCTTCGCAAAGCGGCAAAACGTTATAATCAAACCGACGGCGACACGTTAAAATAGAAGCCATGAAAACAATAGATTACAATTCTATTTCTGAAGCCATTACCGAATTATCAAAGATTGGACAAATAGAAATTGTTACCAAGCTTGAAAATATTTTGGAGAATAATGAAGTGGAAAAGCCAAAGTTACATAACAGAAAGGAAGATAAAACAACAAGTTATTACAGAGTAAATTTAGCAGAAGAAGAGTTAGAAGTAATCACAAATCTTTTTTTTGATTTAGAAGTTGGAAGTTTAACCGCAGAATATGAAGCTGGAAACTCAACAGAAAAATATGTAACGCTTTTAAATAATTGGTCAAATATTAGTGGAGAAACGGCCAGCTTATAACATTTAGCAAAGTAGAAGAAAGCCCTCGGTCCAAAGGTTCCCGCCTTCGTACGTGCGAATACCGGCCTTTGACAGGAGAAAAAGAATGTTACTCACCAATCATTAATTTCAATGATACTTCAAGGTTTAGTAAAATCAATTATTGGCCATTTTGGATTGTTTTAATATTTCTTTTGCGGTAAAAACTTTAAAATCTCTTACCAAATCAAATAAACCCCCTTTTCCGCCGTCAATTTATTAAACGATGCACTTTTGAGAATTCAACAAAAAAATATACTTTTCTCAGTGGTTACTTTTCTTAAAAAAGAGACAATCATTCCTCTCAATTACACCCACTAATTTCTGCTTTAAAAACAGTATTGGATAGTGTTTCAAAGCCATTTTCTAACAAAATACTTTTGCCTGCCTGAAATGTAGTGTTAGTTGGGTTAATAAGATTATTTGCTTTAATTTGTTCGGTAGCTTTTTCGGTTTGGGTAGCTACTGATGGAACATTTATCGTCAAATGGGTTGGGCAAGGTGTTTTTTCTACAAATTTCGATAACATACGAATATAGCTGGCCTGGGTGTAAATACCATTTTCGGTAAGCTCCCACGAATTTTGAGGATAACTGGTGTTCCAATCTTTATATGATTTTTGAGCAGGATTATTCTGTGGGGGGAAATGGTGCCACCATAACTTGCATCAGGTGCATAATTGGGGTTTGCTCCTCCGGGGACAATGCCGGGGGGTGGGCCATACAATGAGGTAAAAACATTATCATACGCTGTGCCATCACCAAACCAACCATGATAAAATTCGTTTACCGAAGAGTCGGCTCCACTGCTGTACATATTTGTCAAATACACTTTGCCGATAGGATTTACCCCATGAAAATAATGAACAAAACCTCGTGAGGCATTTTCATAATTGGTAGCGTTGGCAGCATTTAAGCCATATTGTAGCATGGCATAATACATCGAGCCTTTTCGGCCCTTGGTGGTGTTTGATCCCCATTGATAATCCTGAGTTTTTAAATAGGCCCGGTACGCATCGGTATTACCGGTAAAACTTGGTAAATTCTCATTAGTGTTTTGCATCGAACTTGTAAAAGCGTTTTTGATGGCATTCGAAACGCCTTCCGTTGCTCCGCTCGTAAAAGCATAATAAAGCAAGGCATCCTGGTAAGCGGCTTCAAAAGGATAGGCAAATGTCCACTGCAAAAGGTGCATATTGGCATAATTGGCATCAAAAGTAGTTTTATAAGTGCTATTTCCTGTCAATGCAAAAAGATACGCCGTTGCCGAGCACTTTAATGCCGTTTGGTACTCATAATTGCTTACTTCAGGGTTGGCACTCTGAAAACCCGCATTCGTAAAAACTATATTGGGATTGGCACTTGCCCATGCGTAGGCATTGATCGCAGCTGTTTCTAAACCCGCTCCATAAATAGCCAAAGCAGGTATGGCTTTGTAAATAATAGCGGCATGGGCAAAAACCGAAGCCGCCGTTAGTGTGGAAGAAGTAGAAGCAGCTCCATAACGATGCGGGGCAGTATCGGCACTGGGAGGCGATGCCGAATCAAAACCGGTGCCACTAACTTTACTCAAAACCGAGCCATCGCTATTTTGCATTTTCAGGAGCCAGTCTAATTCATATTTTATTTCATCCAAAATATCAGGAATCCCATTACCTGTTTCGGGAATCCCAAAATCATCTGTCCAGATACCGGGTTTTTCCTGGTAAGCAAAAAGCAAATCGTGCAGGGGCGAATAGGTAAAATTGGTGTATTTGTTATAATCGCCGGCATCATGCCATCCACCCGAAAGATTTTTTGAGGTAGCAGCATTGCCGGGGTCGCTTACCAACCGGCAATCTAAATCTTGATTGGCATGAAGATGACATGCTGCTTCATCATTCCATTTTCGTCCACCATAAGCTATGGCTTTGGGCATTCCGCAGCGTTGATAAAAAAATGCACGAGTAGCGTGTTTTAACACATTTCGATACACATCTTGCCGAATTTCAAAACTAAACGAACGCTTGTTTTGCGTAACGTCATAAATATAATAGTCGCCATCAGTAACCAATGCCGAAAAATCAAACCACCAAATTTTATCTCCCGATTGGTCATGTGTAGCTCCACTGTTCCAAACCGAAATTGTTCCGGAATAGACCATTGCATCATCAATAACTTTCCGCACCTCAAGCGTATTGGAAGGTGTAAAAGCATTATTTATTGCATTATAACCAATCACAGGATTACTGATAACACAAATTTTTTGTGCATTGGTCTGATAGCCAAATTGGTCAATCTTGAAATGTGTATCAATACTTGGTGAACCTCCACCTCCCGAAGTACCAACAGTAATCACCGAACTTGCTGCTGCACTTCCTGCACAATCAAAACACTTTACGGTGTAAGTAGTTGTTGCGGAGGGTGTTACAGTAATAGCAATAGCTCTTTCTCCTGTTGACCAAAGGGGTGTAGCATTGGCAGGACAACCACTTGCCGAAATATTTTGGCTTTGACCCTGGCTTATAGTTGCCGAAGTTGGCGATACCATTGGAGCTGTGAGCGTAGCTGCAGCAAACGTGCTTAGATTAAAATCTTTGAGAAAATTCCAGATTTCGCCGGGTGTATCAAAACCGCCACTGTTGCTGCTTGCCCAGCCATGCCCCCAGCCTTTGATGGCAGCCAACACAACCTTCTTATTGCTTGGGCAAAAAGTCAGGTAATCAACATTGGTATTGAAAGCAGAGGTGGTATAATCGTAAATGCCGCAATTCAAATTTGCATAACTTGCCTCAGGCCACACCCATGAAGGATGTGTGGCAGGCGGATAATTTGGAATCGGAAAAGCTACGGTGTTATCGGCTGTGCCATGCACATGAAAAATAGGTACTTTAATTGAACTTGTATTTCCAAAATAAGCGTTTTGGTAAGCAGTTTCGCCCCACAAACTTGCTGCCACAGGTGCTATGGCTGTAACTTTATTGCCAAGAGCGATAGCCAGGAAATAACAAAAAAATCCACCGCCAGAATGCCCGGTGGCATAAACACGGTTTTTGTTGATGGCATATCTATTGGCAAAAAAATCTATCAGGTCGCTTGTAAACTGAATATCGTCAGCAGCATTTGTTTCACCAGATGGGGCAAAACCCGCCACATTATCGGCATATTTGTTCCATTGTTTCGTTCCCCAAATGGTTGTTGCATCAGGATACACTACAATGAAATTCTGACTATTGGCCAAAGCATCAAAACCTGCATAATTTTGAAAACTTGCACCTGTACCCCCATCGCCATGATAGGCAATCAGAACAGGTAAATCACAGTCAGGATTATTGGCTGGTAAATGATAAGTAAATGTGCGGCTTACCCCTCCGGAAGTTATAGTACCAGTAAGGTTGATTTGGGCATTTAGCTTAATAATACTCAACGCAAATACAAGTAATTTGAGGAGTTTCATTTGATGCGTTTTTTATCAAGTAAAGATGCAATCTTACTTTAATTATTGCTACATCATTTTATTTAATGGATTATTAGCGTATTGACATTTTATTTTTAACCTGCTAAACGGGTAATAATGAGTTAACATTTACGAATAATACAAAAAGGTAACTAAGTAAACCTTTTTAACCCAGCTGTGCAAAGGCTCCAGCCTTAGTGCGTGTGAATACCGGTCTTTGACCAGAGAAAGTAATTCACCATTCATTAATTTCAATGATACTTCCAGGTTTAGTAAAATCAATAATTGGCACTGAAGAAACGGCAACATCGACGATTTCTTCATTTCTTGCGTAATTTGATGCACTGGAATATAAATACACTGATACGCTACAATGAGAAACCTTAAACTGATAATTTCCTTTTACTCCTGCTACGAAGCCCGGAAACCACTGATTGATAACCGAAAAAGAAAAATCACATTTATTTATTTGCCTTTCAAAATCAATTTTTTACATTCGTTATGATTTTAGACCACACGGTCTGCAATGTGAAATGTATTAACCGACAACGAATGATTACCAACAGATATATGTTTGAAAATAAAGTAATTAAACAAGAAATGTCGATTACAATTAATAGCGATATAGACGCAATTGGCGACGTAATTGGATCTATACTAATGTTATGTAGAATTTAAAGAGAATGTTTAAACCTTATCATTTACTATTCGTTTTCCTCCTCAATATTTCTTGTAGAGATAATTCGGATCGACATTACATGTTCGATGATTATGATTATGAAATAAGAACTTTATCGGACTTAAATATATTTGAATCTTCCGAATTCTATAAAAACGACATTTTAATTCGTCGGATTGAGGATGAAAGTTGTATGACTTACTATTACAACAAGGGCCAACTTATCGAAACCAAATGGGGACGAATTTGTCCAGGTTTTGTTAGAAACTTACTAATTCATGATTTAGAAGGTAATTATATAGCGGACTATATAACCCGAGATTCGGTTGTAAATTTGGACACAATTAAATATGAACAAACTAAATTTTACAACATTCACAATCAAATTATAAGAGAATTAATCCATGAGTTTAACGCAGAAGATGGTGAGAGAATTAGGTATTGGAGAGAATATACTTACAAGCAAAATAAGGTTGATAAGGAATTTACTTACATTAACAAAGTCCTTAATTGGAAAGGTCAATATTACTACGATTCCCGCGGAAATTTAATAAGAATAGAACGCTTTAGAAACGGACTTTATGAGAAAGAATTTTTCACTTATAACAATAAAAATAAACTTATAAAAGAAGAGATTAAAAGCACCGACAACCCGATTACATCAGATGTAACACATAGTGCTGGAAATAACTATAAAACGTACAAGTATGACTCCAAAGGATTCTTAATTGAAAAAGACTTCTTTAATCATAAAAATGAAATTTATCATATAGAAAAGTACCAAAGAATACCTTTGAGGATTAAATAAAAAACTCTACATAACACTAAAATTTACAAGATCTTTTGCATCCACACAAGGCCAAAGCACAGAAAAGCCCCGCCGTGCAAAGGTTCCAGCCTTCGAATGTGCGAATTCCAGTCTTTGACCGGAGAATGGGAATACCACTCACCATTCATTAATTTCAATGATACTTCCAGGTTTAGTAAAATCAATAATTAAAAGAAAGGAAATTACAAGAAACTAAACAGCACCACAAAAAAATGGCCTCCCTTTTTCAAAGAAGACCATTCTATATAGTTTTTAGTTTGTATCAATGAAAGAAGTCTTTCATTTTGTCGAATATGCTCTTATTGTCGCTTCCGGCTTTGGGCTGGAAGTTTGGCGACTCTCTTAGCTTTTCCAATATTGCCTTTTCTTCTGTACTAACTGTTTTGGGCGTATAAATGTTTACATATATCAGCTGATCGCCTGTGCCGTAACCGTTCAGGTCTTTTAAGCCTTTGCCTTTTAACCTCAAAACCTCTCCTGCCTGCGTTCCTGCCTTGATATGTATTTTAACTTTCCCAGTCACCACCGGAATCTCCACTTCACGGCCCAATACGGCATCTACAAAGTTGAGGGGCAGGTCATAAATCAGGTTGTTGCCGTCTCTCTTCAGTTGCGGATGCTCCTCTTCTTCAATCTGAATCAACAAATCACCGGCCACACCACCACGACTAGGCACGTTTCCTTTGCCCGACATCGAAAGCTGCATTCCTTCGGCAACACCGGCAGGTATTTTGATGGTAATCATGTCTTCCTCGAGCACCCGGCCTTCTCCAAAACAAACATCACAACGATCGAGTACTACTTTTCCTTCTCCGTTACACACATGACAGGTGTTGGTGGTTACCATTTGCCCTAACATGGTTTGTTGTACCCGTCTGATTTGGCCAGAGCCATTACAAGTACCGCAAGTTTGGAGTGAGTTTCCGTGTTTGGAGCCGTTACCGCTACAAGATTTACAGGAAACGTATCTTTTTACCTTGATTTTTTTCTCTACGCCATTGGCAATTTCTTCCAGGTTGAGCTTAAGTTTGATTCTGAGGTCAGAACCTTTCCTCACTGCCCTTCTGGAGCCACCGCTACTCCGGCCACCGCCGAAAAAGCTGCCGAATGGGCTGCCATCACCAAAAATATCACCAAACTGGCTAAAAATATCTTCCATGTTTACGCCACCGGCACCGCCAAAGCCTCCGCCACCCAGACCTTCATGTCCGAATCTGTCATACTTTGCCTTTTTGTCAGGGTCAGAAAGCACGCCATAGGCCTCGGCTATCTCCTTAAACTTGTCTTCTGCCTCTTTGTCACCGGGGTTTTTGTCAGGGTGATATTTGATGGCAAGTTTCCGGTAAGCTTTTTTCAGCTCCTCAGCCGTAACCGACTTTGACACTCCCAGTACTTCGTAATAATCTTTTTTAGCCATTAATATTTTGCTTTGGGCCGTCAGCTATAAGCTTTCAGCTATTTAATATTTTTGAACGGATAATCAGCTACCTACCACCACTTTGGCGTATCTGATTACCTTATCGTTGAGATAATAACCTTTTTCTACTTCATCAATCACCAGGCCTTTTTTGTCATCGCCGGCAGCAAACTGCGTGATACATTCATGCAGTTCCACATCAAAAGTCTGATCTTTTGATTCCATGACTTTGAGGCCTTTGGCTTGTAAGGTCTTTTGTAATTTATTAAAAATCAAATCAATACCTTCTTTGATCGCCTTGATATCCTCAGTGGTCTCCATTGATTTCTGAGCTCTTTCAAAATCATCCATGATAGGCAACAGCTCTTTCATGAGGCCTTCGGTGGCATGCATCACGGTTTCGATTTTTTCTTTTGCAGTTCTGCGTCTGAAATTGTCGAATTCAGAATATAACCTGATATACTTATCTTTTGCCTCAGCGATTTCAGATTCCAGTTTTTGGGACTCGCTCAACATTTCCTCAAACATCGGAGTGTCATTAGAAGGTTCTGTGGCTTCTATATTTTCATCATTTTTCACAATTTCCTCCTCTTTCTTTGCCTTTTTCATACAAAACAGATTAAAATTTCTTATCAGGTTTTCAATAATTATTCCATAAATGATTTTTCTGCCAAAGTGTCAGATATTGATATTATTTGACAATAAAAAAATTCATAATCCTATTGACTTAAAACTTTTTAACTTCAAAATTAAATCAAGTATGATTTTTGTATATTTTTATAATATTTATTGTCCAACTAAATTCTATTTATCCAATATTATGGCCTTAAAATACTGCCAGGAAAGTTTTTTTTCATTACAAAAAGTACCTTTCTTTAAATTTTCTTTGCGTCGCCTTTCCGGCTGGGACTTACTTTTTTTTGAAAAAAAGTAAGCAAAAAAACCTTCATAAAACAATGATCCTCTCTAAAAATTTGATTTTCAAATTCTTATTAAGATTAATGTTTGTATGAATCAAATTTTTAGAACGGACTGTTTTATGATTTAAAGGAACATTTTTTTTATTTATATTTGTCGGACATCAGAAATATTCTTAAAAGACTTTTTACCGCAATTTTATTTATTTTTTAATTTATTAAAACACAAAAAAAATGGAAAATTTTGATTACCAACTTGTTGCAAACGCCTCTGATACTGAGAGAGTTAATTTTTACAAAAAGACTTATCTCCATGTGGCGATGGCAATTTTAGCATTCATCTTAGTTGAGACTATTTTATTGATTTTTACCCCTCCAGCCGTTATTGAGTTCATGTTAGGCGGCCGACTTACCTGGCTGGCCATAATCGGGATTTTCTGGTTGGCATCAATGCTGGCCAATGGTTTCGTAATGTCAGAGAGCCGCAACGTTCAGTATGCCGGGCTGGGACTTTATGTTTTGATAGAAGCCCTCATATTTCTGCCTATGATGTACATTGTGGTGGGTCTTGCCGATTCAGCCGATGTATTGCTTCAGGCGGGTCTGTTTACCTTGTTTCTCTTTGCCGGACTCACCTATTTGGGTTTTACCAGTAGTACTGATTTCTCATTTATGAAGAGCATCCTTGTATTGGGAGGTTTTATTTCAATTGGTTTAATTGTTTGCGGGGCATTATTTGGCTTCGAATTGGGCCTTTGGTTCTCTCTGGCGATGGTTTTACTTGCCGGTGGGAGCATTTTATACAATACCCAAAATATGAAAGAAGTTTATCATACCGAACAATATGTAGGAGCGGCATTACAGCTTTTTGCCTCAATTATGTTGATGTACTGGTATATATTAAGAATCTTGTTACGCTCAAGGAGATAGATTTATTTGAAAATATTAGAAAGCAGGCTCAAAAGGTCTGCTTTTTTTGTCATAAGATAAAATTCATTCCTTTTATTTCTTAAAATATGCCCGGAGTGACTATCTTGAGGGGTTTTTCGTTTAAAACTATTATTAAAAAATTGATTGGAATAAAATATAAACTTTTAGTTGGGATCCTCATTTTCCTTACAATCAGCACTTCCGGACAATTGCCACCTTACCGGGTGAACCATTTCGGCACAAAGGAAGGCCTGTCTCAGGGTTCTATCTATGCCATTTTGAAAGACAGCCGCGGTTATATGTGGTTTGGTAGTCAGGATGGGCTCAATATTTTTGACGGGAAGAAAATCAGTATCTACAAACCGGACCCCGATCAAAAAAGAAGTGTTTCGGGTCTGAAAATCTCAGGTATCCTGGAAGATTCCAATGCAGATGTATGGGTAGGCCACGAAAACGGATTGAGCAGGTATGATTTTGAAAAAGATCAGTTTACCAATTTTTTCCCGGGAGAAGAAGTGCTGCCCATTGCCTTTAAGTTTGGGAAACTGTGGTTGATGTCGTCAAGAAAAGGATATATCAGTCTGGATGTCAACAATTTAAAATATTCCAGTTTTTACAAAAAAATAAAATATACACCCAACTTCACCAGCAATTTTAATTCCATAGAAATTATTTCTCCGACAGAATACTGGATCGCAGAAAACCACGGACTTGTACATTTCAAAAACGGAAAAAGTACCAACTATTTTTCGGAGAATAAAAACAATGTTTTCGGGAAACATCTGAATATTATTAAGATTAAACTATTTGATGAAAAGTTATATCTGGGAACTGCAGAAGGCTTAATAATATTTGACCCTAAACTACTTAAATACAAGAAGATAGACAAATTCAATGGGCAAATTTTTGGTTTGGTTCAAAGTCTGGATTTTGATTCAAAAGGTAAGCTTTGGATGGGAACCGAGTTTCTGGGTTTGGTAATTTATAATTCCAAAACCGGAAAAATGGATAATATCAAAAGAAACAGTGAATTTAAAGCTGGCATAAAAGATAATCTGGTTTCTCATCTGTACATCGATAACAATGACATCGTTTGGGCCAACAGCGATCCCTATGGTATTGATAAAATCGATATTTTACCGGGCAATTTTGCCAAAAAGTCGATCGATTTCCCTATCAATTTCCCTTCTGAGCTAAAAAACAACAGCATTAGGGCTGTATGTGAAGATGGAAATAATCTATGGCTGGCGACCTTAAACAGCGGGCTCTGGCTTCTCAACCGGAACGATCTAAGTTTTAAAAAATATTTTATCACTTCCAATTCTAAACTTCCCTCCAACCACCTTTCCCATTTATTAAAAACCCAGGATGGAAAGATATTTGTGGCCACGAGCAATGGTTTAGCTCAGATAGTCAATGAAACCGTAAAGGACATTCCTATAAAAAAATACTTCCAAAACAATGAGGATGCTTTTATCAGAAGTCTTGACTATACAGACAAAACCCTGATAATGAGTACTGAAAAAGGAATATTAAGATACAATACCCAAAACGGCCAGATCAGCTGGGATGAAAGTTTCAGAGAAGACAGGGTGATTTTTACTTATTCTGTTTCTCCAGCCGAAAGGTTGATTTCTACGATTGATAAGGGTTTATTTCTGCAAAAAAACAATTCTTCGTTTCATTTATTGAAAAATGTGATTCCTGTTTTTGTGAAACAAGATATCAGAAAAAACTTTTGGGTCGGCACCAGCAATGGGCTCTTTTACCTCAACAAATCGGGTAAAATCATCAAAAAATATGGACAAAAAGAGGGCATGCCCAATGAGTTTGTCTATTGCGGTGAGTTTTCAGATCCAAATAACCTTTGGCTGAGTACCAACCGGGGCATTTGCAAACTCAATATACAAGATGAAAAATTTGTGACCTTCAACCTCAACGACGGATTGCAGGATTATGAATACAATTCTTTTGCATCGTTGGCATCAAACGATGGCCGGCTGTATTTTGGAGGCGTAGATGGGCTGAATTATTTCTATCCGGGTCATATAATCTCTGAAGCACAGATTGAATATAACCAACTGACCAACAATGCCAAAGAGCTGATACCCATTCACTTTCAGGCGTTTTTGGATGGGGATAGACAATATAAAAGACCGGAAATAAACAACCCGGCTTTTGAATCAAAACTGAAAGAAGTAAGCGGTGCGATTCCCAATTTCCTCTATACCGATGCACAGGCATGGGTTAAGTTTAAAATCAAGAATAATTCCAATCAAACCTGGTTTCTGGAAGTAGAAAACACCCGCTTAAGTGAGCTGGAAGTCTGGATTTTTGAAAAAGATCAGGAGGTATTTTATGGCAAATCCGGTGACCAGTGGCCGTTTAAACGATATAAAATAAAAGACCCCAACCCTATTTTTGAGCTTAATCTTCTTGAAAATCAGCAATATGACGTTTACATAAGAGCGGCTACCACCCGTGACTTAAAAATACCCGTAAGAATCCTGAATGAAAGTGAAATTACGGCTCATATCAGCAACCGGAAACTGGTCTGGGGTATTTTCAGCGGTTTTATCATCCTTATTTCTTTTTACAATCTGTTTTTGTTTTTTACAATCCGGGATCGCACCTATCTTTATTACATGATTTATATTTTGAGTTTGGGTTTATTCCAATTCTCCATATATGGTCTTTCTTTTCAATATTTCTGGCAAAATCACCCCTTCAATGAATACGCCTTTCTGATGTTTTTGTACGTCTCTTATATTTTTATCACCTTATTTACCGAAAAATTCCTGGAGCTGGAAAAAGAAATAGAATTCTGGAAACCCATCAAGTATTTTATTCTTACATTTTCTATTATTTTATTGATAGTCACCCCTTTCTGGCATCCCAATCAGATCAACTATTTTGCGATTGCTCTGAGTATGATTTTTTCGTTTTTGTATTATTTGGTTTGCATAATTTACATAAAACGTAGAATTGCCATTATTTACTTTTATGCTTTTGCCGTGTTTTTTCTGACTACGGCATCTTTAATCATTGCCTTGCAAAATCTGGGTGTATTAAGCAGTTTGTATCAGGAATATGTGTTGATGATAGGCTCAATGTTTGAAATCGTATTGTTTTCATTGGCTTTGGGGTATAAGTTCCGCCGAAACCAATTGGAAAGAGAAAGACAGCAAAGGCTCCGGAATCAGATTTCAGGAAACCTTCATGATGACCTGGCGGCTTCATTGAGCAGTTTAACCATGTATAGTGAGTTGAGCAAAAGAAAGACAGGCTCAGAAGCTGAAATCAAAGAACGCCTGCAAACCATTGCCGATAAGGCAAGAGATATTCTGGGCAGAGTGCGGTTGGCGGTATATGAGCTCAATCCTAAAAACGATAATGAAGAAAACTGGCTGGAAAGGATTTTGGATTTTGGAAAAGAGATTTGTGAAGCCAGGAACATTGATTTTTTTGTAGAAATAGAAGATAACTTTAATCCGGATAATTTGCACTTTGAAAAACGCAGGGAGTTGATATATCTGTTTAAAGAGGCTCTAAACAATGCCGCGAAATATTCTGATGCAGAGCGGATTACGCTTAAAATGTGGCAGGAAAGAAACCGGAAAATTATAGAATTAAGCGACAATGGAAAAGGCTTTATTTTAGATGATCCGAGGGGTGGAAACGGACTGATCAACATGCGGGCGAGGGCCGAAAAAATAAACGCTGAATATAAAATCAGCAGTGCAATCAATATGGGAACCACGATAAAAATCAAAATTTAACCCACTTATATTAGTAGTATTATTGATAAAAAAAATCTGTTTATTTTGTCTTTTTAAAAACCAGGAATGATCAAAGTAAGTATTTACGAAGACCAAAAAGAAATCAGAGAGCTATTAGAGGAGACCATTTCAACCGAAACTGATATTCTTTTGGTGGGTTCACATTCCAACGCACGGGCGGTTTTGGAAAATACCCGGCGTGAAAAACCCGATGTGATACTTATGGATATTCAGATGCCGGGCCTCAATGGCATTGAGGCTACTCAGCTGGTAAAAGATAAATATCCCGAAGTCCAGATATGTATCCAAACCGTTTTTGAAGAAAATGAAAGAATCTTTGCAGCCCTTTGTGCCGGTGCAAATGGTTATATTCTAAAGGCTTCTTCTCCTGAAAAATACATTTCGGCCATATTTGATACCTACCAGGGTGGCTCGGTGATGAGCCCGGCAATCGCCCGAAAAGTAATTGGTATGTTTCAGATGCAAAATGCCGCAGTCAAAGAATTTGTAGAACTTACCGCCACCGAGAAAAAAGTATTGGATTTATTGGTCAAAGGCCTGAGCTATAAGTTAATAGCTGCCGAAATGGGTGTGAGCTTCCCTACGGTAAATTTCCATTTAAAAAATATCTACAAAAAACTTCATGTTAACTCTGCCAACGAGGCCATAAGAATGGCTTTGAATAATGGTTTGGTTTGAAAATCTCAAACAAATTGACTTTATTGGGGTTATGAATTAGATAATGTTTTTGTCATGACCGACCAGCAAGCCATAGATTTGTACCTGAACCATTACAAAATGCTCTGTCCTGAGATTGAGGTGGATATCCTCAATTATATCAAAGAAGACCTTCAGGTGGTTAGGCTCAAGCCTAAGGATTTTTATCTAAAATCGGGTGAAATGCAGCATTCGCTTGCTTTTTTGGTGCATGGTTTGGTGAGGGCTTATTATGAAGATTTGGAAGGAAATGAGAAAACAGCCTGGTTTTCGTATGAAAATGAATATGTGACAGATTATCCCAATTATATCAGCAGAAAACCTTCAAAATTCCAGTTTCAATGCATAGAATCCTGTATCATGGTCGAATTGCCCTATGAATCCATGCAGGATGGTTACAATAAATACAAAATCATAGAGCGGTATGGCAGATTAGTAACTGAGTATGCAGTTGTAGGTCTCCAATACCGTATTGACGGATTTCTGTTTAAAACTGCTGAAGAAAGATATCTTGATTTTATCACTCAAAATCCAAAGTTATTTAACCGGATTTCGCTCACCGACCTGGCCAGCTATCTCGGCGTAGAGCGACAGTCTTTGAGCAGAATCAGGAGCAGGCTTAGTAAATCAAAATTACCGTCAAACGGATAAAATAAAAAAATGTGACCTTATAACAGCCTGCACTGTCTGAACACAATCAAAATTCTCATTAAGAGAAAATTGAATTTTATAAATAAATGATTTTGAGAATTTTGAGTGTGTGAGTTTGCAGGCGGTCGGCCGCTGCCGTGCAGTTTTTTTTGGAGGTACGCCTCTCCGATTCGTTTTTTTCGACTGGGCTGGCATACCAGCGGTGCCACGGTTGGCAAAAATGAAGGCCCAGGCGGCAGCCGGCACAAAGAATGAAATTGGAGTGTTTTTCTATTTTAATAAAATACCATTTTTATAAAAAGAAAAAGCCTGTTTTCCATTTTAAAACTATTTAACAGCTTGACAGTAAATCCAAATGAAATTTTGTCACAAATGTGACATGTGTATTTTATGAACACTGTTCATTTTTGCAAAAACATTAATTAAAAACAATTATGAAAATTCTTATTATTACTATCTTAACATCGCTGGGTTTCATGGGAATGCCAGATAAACCTGAGCTTCAGCTGAGAATTCAGAACATCAAAAACGCCAAAGGGACAATCAGGATTGCGTTTTTTAAAAAAGGCAGCGATTTCCCTAATGGAAACGACATCAGCCTGGCGAAAGAAATCAAACCCACCAAAACTGGGGAACTTTTGCTTAACATCACCGATCTGCCACAGGGAGATTATGCAATTGCCGTTTACCATGACCTTAATGGCAATTTCAATCTGGACAAAAATGTCTTTGGCTATCCTACTGAGCCTTTTGGTTTCTCTAAAAACTTTAAACCGAGATTTTCCGCTCCTGATTTTAATGACTGCAAAATCAGCATTCACAATACAGGATTACAAACCTCGATTAAACTCATCGATTGATTATGAACGCTTCAGCAATATTCTCTTTCGGAAACTCCTTCGTAATTTTTGGCTGGATACTACTTATATTTCTTCCCAACTGGAAATATACCCAGGCCATAATTTTGAGCGGAATGATTGTGGTTTTGAGTGTTGTTTACTCCTATTTAATGTTGAAAGGCATCGGTGATTTCAGTGCGGATAGTTTCAGCACGCTTGCCAATGTAAAGGCACTATTTCAAAACGATGATGCGGTGGCTGGAGGATGGTTGCACTATCTTGCTTTCGACTTGTTTGTGGGAGCTTATATTGTCAGAAAAAGTAAGACATTGCAGATTTCCCGCTGGCTTTATACAATTCCACTTCCGTTTACCTTTATGTTTGGTCCTATGGGGTATTTGATATTTCTTATCATAAAAACCTTTAAGACCAAATCGCTGTTTTAAAGCCAATTAACTTATTTTTCAAATTAATCGGATTATAAATAACTTAGTCCGACTCAAAATCTTTTTGCTCATGAATTTTATAAATGAAATATATAACCGAAATAAATTATTGGCCCATTGCGGCACAGCCTTTTTGGTATTGACACTAATATTAGGCATTTATGCACCCTTTAACGACGTTGAGGTTTTAGGAATCAATTCCATGATAAAACCCATTAAATTTTCGCTCAGCATCTGGATTTACGCCTGGAGTTTTGCGTATATTTTAGAATATTTCGAAGACAAAAAGGCCGTCAGAAGATTCTCTGTTTTAGCGACAATTGTCATGATTTTCGAACAAGCGGTCATTAACATTCAGGCCTTCAGAGGAAAGTTGTCACACTTTAACCAAACCGAGATCTTAGGCGGAATCCTTTACGCTTTGATGGGAATTATGATTGCCTGGCTCACGGTCTCTACTCTATTGATTACACTTAAATTTATCAGACAAAAGTCTTTTTCGATCAGCTCTGATAAAGTACTTTCTATTCAATTAGGCCTGATCATTTTTATCATTTTCAGTTTTTGGGGTGGATATATGAGTGCGGTAAATACGCATACCGTAGGTGCTGAATTAGGTGCCAAAGGAATGCCTTTTTTAAACTGGAGTAATGTATTCGGTGATTTGCGGATTGCACATTTCTTTGGGGTGCATGCATTGCAGGTCGTTCCGATATTTGGCTTCTTTATGTCGTCTTTCAAAACTTCAGAATCAAAAAAGCGAACTTATGTATGGATTTTTGCTTTGATTTATTTTGCTTTTGTGTCATTCACAATGATTCAGGCATTGATGGGGAGGGCATTTGTTTCGTAAAATGAATGATTGATTTTTTGGTTGATTGAATATGGTTAAGATTTTTGTAAACTATTTTTTATTTCCGCTTTAGTGAAATATTAAGATTTATTTCCAAAAACATGAAATAAAAAATTACTGTCAAACTGGAATAATAAATAAAAAATGTAACCTTATAACAGCCTGCACTGTCTGAACACAATCAAAATTCTCATTAAGAGAAAATTGAATTTTCTAAATAAATGATTTTGAGAATTTTGAGTGTGTGAGTTTGCAGGTGGTGCGGCATTCCGATGCAGTTTTTTTTGGAGGTACGCCTCTCCGATTCGTTTTTTTTCGAAAAAAAATGAAGGCCCAGGCGGCAGCCGACACAAAGAATGTAATGGGGTGTTTTTCTATTTTTTTACGAAATACTATTTTTAAGTAGATTAATAGCCTATTTTTCCTTTTAAAAATATTTAACCGTTTGACAATAATAAAAAATCAATATTTTGGGGTCAATTTTCTAATTTGCACGAAACCGAAAAGATTATCAAAACTGATACCTTATTTATTACAGTTTCAATTTTATTCGAGAATCATTAATTTATTTTATAAATAACTCCATTGGGATTTAGCACTAAACTTCAATATTTCCTTGTCAAACGGCTTGGGATTTCCAACAAGGAGGTCCAGCAATTTCTGATGGATAAAAAAGTAAAAATCAATGGAAATGTGGTTTCCTCAAATCCTGAAGTGGAGCCGGAAGATGAAATAGTGGTGGATGGAAAGATAGTCCAGGCAGCCAAAACCTTCAAATATTTGGCTTACTACAAACCTCGCGGTGTAGAAACCACTCTGAATTCGGAAATTCCTGATAATCTGATCAATATATTGCCTTTTCCGGATGTATTTCCGGTTGGAAGGCTGGACAAAGCCTCGGAAGGCCTGCTCATTTTGACGGACGACGGCCGGTATTATGATAAGATTCTGAGAAAAGAAAACAAAACCGAAAAAGAATATCTGGTTAGAGTCGATAAATCCATCACTGAGGAGTTCATTGAAAACATGTCCTCGGGAATAAAAATAATGGGAAAAATGACGCTTCCTTGTGAAGTTATGTGGGTTTCGGATATGGAATTCAGGATTGTTCTGATCCAGGGACTAAACCGGCAGATCAGAAGAATGTGCTATAAATTGGGTTATGAGGTTCTTTTTTTGCAAAGAATAAGAATTGGTAATGTTTTTCTTGATAAATTGGAACCGGGAATGTGGCAGGAAATATCAAAAACCGACCTGAATTAAATCAAAATTTAAGTCATGAACAAAACGGAAATCATTCAGAACCTCGAAGTTAAGCATCAGGCTTTTATTAGCTATATCAATGGACTTTCTGAGGAAGAATTTGAATATGCTTTTCAGGACAAATGGTCGGCCGGGCAACAGCTCGAACATATCATCAAGAGTGTAAAGCCTTTGAATCAGGGTTTTATGTTGCCCAATTTTATGCTAAAAATGATTTTTGGCACTACAAACCGTCCCAGTCGTACTTATGACGAAGTCTTTACCAAATACCATCAAAAGCTGGAAGCAGGAGGAAGAGCAACTTCAAGATTTATTCCCAAAGAAGTGCCATTCTCTGCAAAAAAGAAGCTGATTTTGACTTTGGAAAAGCAAATAAAAAAACTTGGTAAACAAGTAAATGGATTTTCTGAGAATGACCTGGATTATCTGATTGCCCCTCACCCATTGCTTGGGAAATTGACGCTCAGGGAATTACTTTACTTCACCATTTTTCATGTGGAGCATCACCAATTGCTGATTGAAAAATACTTAAAAGAGAGAATTTAATTTTCGCCCAATAAAATAGAAATCGATTTTAGTTTTTCGGTTTTATCAGCTATTAATTTCAGGATACTAACCATTGGTATAAATAAAATCATGCCAGCTGCACCCCAAAAAATCCCACCCAAAACAATGGCAATAAAAATACTCAAGGTATTAATTTTAAGTCGGTTACCGACAATAAATGGAAACAAAATGTAAGCTTCCAACACTTGTACTATTGCAAAAACTATAATCACATAAATAGCATACCAGGCAGAATCATAAGTAACCCAGGCTACGCTGATGGGCAAAAGAGAAGCCACCATAATACCCACATAAGGAATAAAAGTGAGGACAGAAGCCAGAAAACCAAATAAAATTGGATGAGGAATTCCAATGATAGCCAGACCAGCACTATTAAGAATCCCCACCGCCAGATACACCAGAGCCATGCCTTTTACAAAATCATAATAAGACTTAACCGTATTTACCAACACTTGCCTTACCGCTTCACGCCTTTCAGCAGGAAATAAAGTATAGAGTGTTTGTGTCAATAATTTATGATAAGCCAATATTAAGGTTGCAAATACCGGCACCATAATAAGGGTAAAAATACCTTCTGAAAAGGATGAGGCCATACTTTGTAAAAATGCCAGAGCCTTACCTCCAGACTGATCCAGAAGATTTTGCAGGAAAATCTTTTGTGAATCAGCACTATAATCAAAGTTTTGAGCCACAAAAAGACTCAAATTGTCAATCGCCTCCAAAAGTTTTACTCTCAGACTGGTCCATTCATTGGTAAATTCCAGGATTTGGTTGATCATCAAAAAAAAGACAAAAACCAAAAATAAAAATATCAAAATTACTGGCAGACCATAAGCCAAAAATCCCGGAAATCTTTTGGAAATCAGCCAATTGGAAATTGGAAACAAAACAAAGCTTATCAGCATTCCAAATGCCAGTGGAATAAACAGACTACGGCCAAAATAAAGAATGAAAGAAATCAACACCACATATTGCAGGATTTCCAATGGCCTGATGTTTTTTGTTGAGACTGACATAATTCATTTTGTTTTTGAATGTTTAATTTAGGCAAATTCTACCTCAAAAGCAAAAAAAACGCCCATTGATTGATGGGCGGTAAATCTAGATATAGGTCAATATTTAATTATTCTCCACATAATTTTTGAAATTATCGAGAATACCTTGCCAGCCTGATTGCTGTAGTTCACGGGAGTTCATATTTTCAGGATCAAAAACTTCGGTGAGAATAACCTGATCACCATCTTGCTTGAAAATAACCTCGGCTTCTCTCCCATCTTCCATCACAAAACAAACCAACTCTTGCTCAATGACTTTGTTGAAAGTTCCAATAAAATCAAATCCTGCACTGCCATCACGGGCTTCCATACGATGCAGGAATTTCCCTCCTTCCCTCATGTCGATTTCAGAATGTGGTGTATGCCAGCTTGGGTGTCCTGTATTCCAGATGATATTATGTTCCGGGCTCTTGTAATAATCCCAAATCTTAGCCAAAGGGGCATTAATATTTACGCTTACTGTGATTTTTGACGATTCCATCTCTTAAAGTTTTAAAATTTTCTGTAAAGATAATTTTAAAAATGAAAAATAAACAGGCGAAATCCGCCAAAAACTGTGGGTTTCTGTGTCAGAATTTACCGTTAAATAAAACCCTACTAACATTAGTAGTACCACACCATTTTAATCAAACCTAGCTTTGTTGCAATTAAAAAATAAGGTATGAGAAAATTATTCATTTTATTTTTACTGACACAAACTTACATTGTTAA
This sequence comes from Cytophagaceae bacterium, assembly GCA_016722655.1. NCBI lineage: Bacteria > Pseudomonadati > Bacteroidota > Cytophagia > Cytophagales > Cytophagaceae > Cytophagaceae bacterium. The sequence continues at coordinate 37,002 of JADKIR010000005.1, read as the reverse complement.
TGCACAGGTAGAATCACGGACAGATTCTATGATTATCAAATCAAAACTCCGGATCAAAAACCACAACGAAGCACCCGGAAAGGTATTAACCTCTGATTTGGATGGTAATGCCACCTGGCAAGACATTCCGGTTTCACCATCAGGTAATTGGCAAGTAGTAGGCACCAACTCTACAAGAGGCGGATTTAACAATAATATCTCCGATGGCACAAGCAACACCGTCTTAATTGGTGAGAGTAATAATCAAACAGGCGGTCAATACAATTATGGCATGGGTTGGGGTCTTGAGCTCAATGGTTTTGCCAATACGGTTGTTGGAGCTTTTAATTCGCCTCCTGTTTCTCCTGTTACTTCATGGAATTCAACTGACCCACTTTTTACTATTGGCAACGGGCAATCGGCTGGCTCACGTTCCAATGCACTTTTAGTACAAAAAAATGGTGTCGTTAATATTGGGGTAACACCTAATTCATCTTTAGTTTATAGATTAAAAGTGGGAGGCGGAATAAGCTCTACTGCCACGGTACAGGCACTGAATCTAAGAGCTACCAACTTATCAGGAACCGGTACAAGAGATGTATGCACCGATGACAGCGGCAACCTCATAGAATGTCCATCTACTACCAGTTTGGGAAGCTTCAATGTATCGGCTATGGGGTTTCAGCCTCAAACTAATTCAGCTATAACTGCTGCCAATTTTCAGCGGGATATCGTAAATAATTTTGTGTCGTTTACCAACGGCACCAAGCTGACCGAGGCCTACATGTTCGCACCGGTTGAGCTACCCGATGGCTTCATCATCAAACAGATGGCGTTTCACTACAAACAGTCTGCCGGAGGCACCATGACGGTGCGTTTCAAAAAAGTACAAAAGCTAGATACCGGTTCGGGTACCTCTACTATAGTCTCAGTTAGCTCCACACCAGGAACCGACGTATTGGAAAGCTATAATGACCCAGCGTCTCCCGAAGTAATTGACAACAAGGAGTTTTACTATTATCTGTATCTTGAAGCCGGCACCAACTGGCTTGGAAATGACATGGCCCTGAGAGGCGTGATGTTTTATTCTGAAAAACAAAAATAAAAACAATCGCAAGCATGAAAACAATAAGAAAAAAACTTGAAAAAAACTTCACAAAAACCATGTGCCCTTTTACAGAGGTTCATGTGGGGTCCAGAATGGAGATTAGCCCAACCGATATTGTGATGATCAAAGCAGACATAAGTTACTCCTATTTGTATCTGAAAACTGGCCGTAGAATCATAGTTAGCACCAACATACAAACGCTGGAAGAGCGTTTTCTACCTTTCAAAAATATGGTAAGGATTCATCGTTCAACAATGATTAACACACAGTTTCTGAAATATGTAGATGGAACCAACGCCTTTCTGGTCAACGACATGCAATGTGTGATATCGAGAAGAAAGAGAAACGATTTGTTTCAGGCCATTCAAATAATTAATTCGTAAGCTATCATTTTTTTTTAAAATATTAACAATCAAATATTTAAACTCATGAAAAAGACATTTTTTACTCTTATCGCTTTGCTGGTTTGTATTAGCTCATTTGCAACAATTCGCAGGGTAAACAATAATCCTGGTGTAATAGCCACTGGGTTGGTTTATAGTAGTTTTTCGGATGCCCACCTTGCGGCTTCGAGTACAGTAGTGGACACTATTTATTTAGAGCCATCAGATATCAGTTATGGTGGCATAAACATCAATAAAAAAATAGTTTTAATAGGTTCGGGATATTTTTTGGATAAAAACCCGATAACTCCTTTTGATAAAAGAAGTACAAAAGTAAGCGGAATAAGCATAGTTGGTACTAATTCACCAACTACTACAAATCCCACAGGAACTGTTTTGTATGGCCTTACTGTGCAGTCTGATAATGGCCTTTATGGTAACATAACTTTTGGTACAAGTGTAACCACTTTCGGTATTACTTCTGATATTTCAGTTATTGGTTGTTTGTTTAATACTATTATCCGAAACACCTATGGTGGAGGCAATAATCTAATAAAAAGGTGTTTTATAATTGGGGATATTAACAATTTAGCTTCCAATACTGTAATAAGCAATTGCATTATTTTGGGCAGCTTTACTGGCGGTTCAACCAATAATTTAGTGAAAAATTGTATAATTTTTGGTGGAATTACACCCAATTCGGCTGTAACTTATAACAATATTATTTTTCAAGGACCTACTGCTACTTTGAGTTTTCCTAACGAATCCAATGTATTCAATAATGTGTGTGTAGGGTGCACAAGTACGCCTAGTTTTAATAATTTCTTTACTACAGCAACCAATACCATCTTCCAAGTAGCCGAACCTAGAATTTTGGATGACCTATGGGATGAAAGGTTTAAACTAGCAGTTGCTTCTCCTGCTAAAACCAAAGGCGTTAATGGCGTAGATTGTGGCGTATTTGCTGGCCCGGATCCATATGTTTTATCAGGAATACCACCTTTTCCGATGATTAGTGCATTTACCCAGGGACCTACTTCGGGCGGAAATATTCCAATTACGATAAGCATCAAACGCAATTAATAGCATGAAAAGGCTATTATTTTGGCTATGCTTTCTGGTACTTCCCGGCTCATTAGTCTTTGGTCAGAATATTGATAAACTGGAATATTTTCTTGATTCAGACCCAGGTATAGGTAACGGCATCAACCTTCCTTTTTCACCGGGTTTGCAAAAAGAGTTGAACAATTTTAGTTTCAATATTCCTCAAGCCGGATTTAACGCAGCTACGTTTTTATATATCAGGGCAAGATTCGATAATGGAAATTGGGGGATTGTTTTTCAAAAGAAAATTGTTCCAACGCCTGTACTTACACCGGCAATTGTGAAAGCTGAATATTTCATCAATACTGATCCGGGATTTGGGAATGGGGTAAATATTCCTATTACAGCCGGGCAATTGGACTTGAGCAATGTAAGTTTTACCATACCGGCTGCTAGTTTGACCTCCGGTACCGATTTTCTTTTTGTCAGAACCAAAAACGAAAAAGGACAATGGTCTGAAGTCATGATGAAACAATTGGAAAATGTGCCCCCTGTTGTCTTACCTTCAATCGTTAAAGCTGAATATTTCATCAATACAGACCCGGGATTTGGCAATGGATTAAATATTCCGATCACGGCCGGTCTCGTTGATTTATCAAATATCAATTTTACCATTCCATCTGGCAGTTTGACCCCAGGCACCGATTTCCTTTTTGTTAGGACCAAAAATGAAAAAGGTCTTTGGTCGGACGTTTTGATGAAACAATTGGAAAATGTCACTTCCAACCCAGTACCTGCTATTGTAAAAGCGGAATATTTTATCAATACCGACCCGGGATTTGGGAATGGTGTAAATATTCCGGTTACGGCAGGTCTCGTTGAATTATCAAATATCAATTTTACCATTCCATCAGGCAGTTTGACAGCAGGCACCGATTTCCTTTTTGTTAGAACCAAAAATGAAAAAGGTCAATGGTCGGAAGTTTTGATGAAACAATTGGAAAATATCACTTCGAACCCGGTACCTGCCATTGTAAAAGCAGAATATTTTATCAATACCGACCCGGGATTTGGGAATGCTGTAAATATTCCAATTACGGCTGGTCTCACAGATTTATCAAATATCAATTTTACCATTCCGTCAGGCAGTTTGACAGCTGGCACCGATTTTCTTTTTGTCAGAACCAAAAACGAAAAAGGGCAGTGGTCTGAAGTGATGATGAAACAATTGGAAAATGTGCCAGTTGTTGACGCACCTTCTATTGTTAAAGCCGAATATTTTATCAATTCCGATCCGGGAATTGGAAATGGGGTTAGCATCCCGGTCACTGGGGGTCAAATAAATCTTACAAATGTAAATTTTACAATTCCATCGGCCAGTTTGACCTCAGGAACTGATTTCCTTTATGTCAGGACCCAAAACGAAAAAGGACAATGGTCTGAAGTCATGATGAAACAGCTTGAAAATGTACCCCTTCTTGTCTCTTCGTCAATTGTAAAAGCCGAGTATTTTATCAATTCCGACCCGGGATTTGGCAATGGGGTAAATATTCCGGTTACGGCTGGTCTTGTTGATTTAGCGAATGTGAATTTTACCATTCCATCAGGCAGTTTGACAGCAGGAACCGATTTCCTTTATGTAAGAACCCAAAACGAAAAAGGACAATGGTCAGAGGTGTTGATGAAACAATTGGAAAATGTTCCTCCTGCTGTATCTCCTGCTATCGTAAAAGCCGAATATTTCATCAATACTGATCCCGGATTTGGAAATGGCGTGAATATCCCAATCACTGCCGGGCAGGTAGATTTGAGCAATGTTAGTTTTACGATTCCTTCTGCAAGTTTGACTGCAGGCACCGATTTCCTTTTTGTCAGAACCAAAAATGAAAAAGGACAATGGTCTGAGGTGCTGATGAAACAATTGGAAAATGTACCAACATTGGCGGCACCTGCTATAGTTAAAACGGAATATTTTATCAATAGCGACCCGGGATTTGGAAACGGCGTAAGCATTCCGATCACTGCTGGTCAGCTAAATCTAACGAATGTGAATTTCACAATTCCAGCCGCTAGTTTGACCCCAGCCACCGATTTTCTTTTTGTTAGAACCCAAAACGAAAAAGGACAATGGTCAGAAGTGATCATGCGACAATTGGAAAATTCACCTGCTGTTGCCACCCCCGCCATCGTAAAAGCGGAATATTTCATCGATACCGACCCTGGATTTGGGAATGGGGAGAATATCCCAATAACCGCCGGACTCACCAGTTTGAATAATACGAATATTAATGTAACGGTGTCCAGTCTCCCTGACGGATTTTACAATTTATTTATCAGGTCAAAAGACGAAAGGAATCGATGGAGTGAGCCCCTGGTGCATCAAATTTATGTAAATGAAAAACACATGGAAGTTATACCCTCCCCTGATTCATTATGTATAAATGCTCCGGTCACCATAAATTATATCTCTGATTTTGAATTTTCCAGCTCTGAAACCGTGGATATATTCCTTAGTAATTCTGCCGGTTTATTCAATACCAATATTCTTCTCGGGACCACTTCTGTGCTTTCAGGAAGTTTTGGAGGCTTATTGCAGGTAAATATTCCCGCCAATCTGGACCAAATTTCTGGGTATAGGATTTTGGCTCAGAGTACAAACAGACCAGGAGTAAGTTCAAAGCCGTTGGTATTAAAAACTTGTGCCGTTGTGCCTTGTAATCAAATCATTACACTGAACAGTCCTTCAGATGATATCACAAGTGGTATCGTTTCAAAATCAACCAGCCTGACTATTACCGCCAATAATAAATTGACCGGATCCGGTCAGCTTACACTAAAAGCAGGACAAAGTATAACTATCGATGGTAACAACGATGTATTTATAGCGGATACCGGCACGGTCTTCAAAGCCGAAATCGGAGGATGCGTAAACCCATAAACTCATAGAAATGAAACAAAAACTATTATTACCGGCATTTTTACTGCTATGTATTTCAGGATTTTCACAAAGTATTTTGTTAGAACCCACCGGTACCGGCCAGGGCATATATAGCAAAAGGAGTTCCCTCTACAATTTTACTGTCCCCACGCCATTGGTCTTGCCTGATTCAGGAGCAGGAACACGACTCATGTGGATTCCCGATCGTAGTGCATTCAGAGTGGGCTCAGTATCAGGCACTCAATGGAACAATGCCAATATTGGCCATTACAGTTTTGCGATAGGTTTAGATTTAAAAGTTACAGGTCTGGCATCGGGAGCAGTAGGAATGCAAAATGAAGCCTCAGGAGCTCAAAGTTTTGCCGGTGGATTTAGCAATTATGCCACCGGGAATCAGTCTTTAAGTTTCGGAATCCTCAACAATACTTCAGGATCTGCTTCTATTGCATTAGGTCGCTCCAACCTCATTTCTGCTCAGGGTACCAATTCAGTAGCTATTGGTCAGGGTAATAACGCCCAATTTTCCAATAACTATCTGATTGGAAAGGATAACAAAGGTAAAAACATCTTAGAGTTTGCCTTTGGCTACGAAAATGACGTAAGTGCTGACCGATCTTTCTCAATTGGATACTTTAACAATAACTCAGGTGTATCATCGTACAATTTCGGAGAAGCCAATACCTCCAAAACTGAAAGAGCAATGAACATTGGCTTTGACAATCAATCTGCAGGAATCAGAGCCCTGGCAATAGGATATTCAAATCTGCCAACCGGAGATTATAACGTTGCTTTGGGAAGCGGTAACAAAGGAGCCGGTTCACAGGGGATAGCAATAGGAACTGTCAATAAAAGCAATGGAAATAATAGCCTGAGTGGCGGATTGGGCTTGGTCAACAACGTGTTCGGTGCAACAATGCTGGGCACATACAACGATTCCCTGACTACCGACCTGATCGGAGGAGCACTTTCGGCCACGGCCCATGATAATAATGACCCCTTGCTTATCATCGGCAACGGAACCGGCAACAATGCCCGCTCCAATGCCCTCACGATGTATAAAAACGGAAAACTAGGCCTGGGCACCGATCTACCCACCCAATTACTCGACGTGGATGGCTCTGCAAGATTTAGGAGCGTGGCCACCGACAACGCCAACGCTACCTTTCTTACCATCGAAACCGACGGAACCATCAAAAAAACAAACCCCGCAGCTTCTGATATGCGTTTAAAGCAAAACATTGCTCCGCTTGACAATCCTATTGAAAAAATCATGGCGATGCAGGGTGTAAGTTATGAGTTTAAGGAAAATCCCGACCAGAAAAGAATGGGCTTTATCGCCCAGGAAGTAGAAAAGGTATATCCCGAAGCCGTGCTAGAGCTGGATTCAGGCATGAAAGGTGTACGATATGATGATTTGATTCCAGTTTTGTTGGAAGCCATCAAATCTCAGCAAAAGCAGATTGAAGCTCTGGAGCAAAAACTTACCGAAATCAACAGATTATTGAAAAGATAGAAACAACATTTACCACAAGCCCGGAAGACCTCTTTCGGGCTTTGGTTTTGAAAAAAGCACTAAATTTGAAACGTCGCAATGTTTTGCGATGGCATCCAGAGGCTGAAATCAATTGGTTTAATAATCCTGAGTAATGAAATTATTATGAGTAAAATCTATTTTTGCTTATAATTGCTTTAAATTCAATAACATGCTTTAGTTGTTAATTAATGACCTGCATGTTGCTAATTATTATGGAATTAGTAAGGGAAATATTGAGATTATTTTTACTTTTTGAGGATTGGAATACGTAATCATTTAGTCTTTACATTGAGAAATTGACAAAGAGCATTAATGCTTAAAATTGAAAAAAACTACAATTGAAATAAAAACAAATAGCTATGAAATCATTGATTATCTTCCTAATATCCATCCAATTTGCTTTAGCTCAAACCAAAACCGATTGCAACACCATTTATATTTGTATTGACTCCATCTCTTATGAGCAGCTATTTTCAAATGCTTATGTACGTGATACGCTGTTTTTTTGTCAGGAAAGCACCACTAAAACGCTTGAAGAAGAATATACCGGAAAATATGCCATCGGCAAAGCCGCAAATTTGGAGTTTTTTAAGCCCAACAACATTGATAAAATAGGAAACCGCCTCCATGATTTTGGCATAGAATTTAAAACCCGGAGTTTGGGATTGCTAAATAATTTGATAACTACAGTCCAAAATAAAGGAATTGCCTTTGACACCAATACAACCCATTTAAATGAAGAAGATGCCAAAATCGTCTGGTACAAAACCCTAAATCTGGCATCCACCAAAACCAATTACGAAATCAGTATCCTGGAATACCAAAAAGAATTCTTACAATATTTGGGATTTGCAGGTGACGAACTCAGCCAGGAAATGAGCTATGAGGAATTCAACACCAAACTCTCAAATGGGAAAAAATACCCACGTCAATTCAATAAAATAAAATCGGTAACGGTGACATTGGATAAATCGAAATTGGCAGAATACAGAGCTTTCTGTGAGTTGAATGGTTTACGTCAAAAAAATAAATATTCCTATGCCAACGACGATTTAGAGATGAATTTTGAACTCAACAAAAAACAAAATCAAGCCAGAATTAAAAAAATAAGCATTGATCTCATTGAAGCACAGCGTAATCGAATAATGGAGGTCTCTGACAAAATAAATATTAAGGTAAGTGGAAAGATTTGCGATATACTATTTCTTTGATTTTTAGCCCTTCGGTCTGTTCCGCCGGGACATCCCAAAGCTACCTAAGAAAAAATTAACCCCAATTGCCGAAAAAACTACCAGAAAACCCCATTTTATTATAAAATTCAATAACAAAGCTTAAAAAAACAGAACCAAAGACCTACATGTAGCTGATTATTATGTCATTAGAAAAGGAAATTATGATTTACGTTTCCTTTTTGAGAATTGAAAATCCTATCTATCAAGCTTCCAGATTGGGATAATAATGGTGAGTGGTAATTTTTAGAATTAAAATACCATTAAATCTAAGATCGCCTTTTGCAGCTTAACAAGGTTCGATTTATTTTGTCCTACAAAAAATATAGATTTAAAATAAATGTAAAAATTTATCTCACTAAATCGGAACTATTTATAAAAACTAAACTTAAGAATTCAAATCCGGATTATTACTGAAGTTTTTTACATAAATAGGATTTTACTATAAACTAAATATAAATAGGTACTTTTTTAATTATGAATATTGAACAAACACATTTTAAGAAGATCTCTGATGACCGAAGATTTATTATTGATTGTTATATAGAAATGCTCTCAAGAATTAACGAAAATCAAGTAATTGATTTAGTTAATTATTCAATAAATAATGTAAAAACAGATATTGAAGAACTACCCAACGGTAAAACGATTCAAGCTCTAAGTATATATTTTCAACTCATAACATTGGTCGAAGAAAATGCTGCTATGCAGTACAGAAGAAAACTCGAAGACCAGGAAAAAATTGTAACAATTCGTGGGTCTTGGGCCGAAACATTAAATATATGGAAAAAAGCAAACCTATCTGAAGAGGAAATGCTCAATGCAATTTCTAAAACCCATATTATACCGGTTCTAACTGCACATCCCACTGAGGCTAAAAGAATAACTGTTTTGGAAATTCATCGAGAGTTATTTTTACTATTAGTTCAAAAAGAGAATTCCTCATTAAGTAAAATTGAGCAAAATGTAATCAGGGAGAATATCCTCCATCTATTGGAAAGATGGTGGAGAACCGGAGAGATTTACATGGAAAAACCGGAAATAAGTGACGAAAGAGCTAATGTATTGCATTACCTCAAAAAGGTCTTTCCCAATGTACTAAAAAATACCGACGACCAATTGAAAAGTTCATGGGTAGCATTGGGTCTTAACCCACTTAAAATAAAAAATCCGGATTTATTTCCAAAAATTGAATTTGGAAGTTGGGTGGGTGGCGACAGAGATGGACATCCATTTGTTTCTGCTCTTATCACTAAAGAAACTCTTCTGATTCACAGAAAAACTGCGTTAAATCTTGTAAGAGATGAATTGGAAAATTTGGCAAAAAAAATATCTGTCTCTGCTATTACCAACCCTATTCCTTTTGAACTATCAGAGGCAATAGAAAACAAAGAAAAGCTTTTGGGTGAGTCAGGCAAACGGGCCATTAACCGAAACCGCTATGAACCATGGAGGCAATTTGTAAATCTAATGATTTGCCAATTAGATAATACTATTTCGGAAAATTACACAGATTCAAAATCACACTATAAATCTAGTAAAGCTTTAGAAATAGATTTAAAAGTATTAAGAGGAGTTTTAATACAAAATGGTTTAAATAGCATTGCAGAAAGTCTGTTATTTCCTGTTGAAAGAATAGTAAAAAGCTTTGGATTTCACCTGGCGAAATTAGATATAAGACAGAATAGTGCTTTTCATGATAAAGCAATATCTCAAATTTTAAAATGCAATGGTGAGAAAGATTATGATTTTGAAACATGGGAAGAAACAAAACGGATAAAATATCTAAGCCAAATATTAGAAAAAAATGAACTTATTACTGATGTAACGATTTCCTATGGGTTGGAGGCAGATGCTATTTTAGATTGTTATAAAGTTATTCGCCAACATATAAATCAGTATGGAGTTGACGGTATAGGCTCTTTTATTGTTAGTATGACCAGGGATTTTAGTGATTTATTGGTTGTTTACTTATTTATGCGTGAAACCCAGTTATTAAATACCAGCATTAAAGTAGTTCCACTTTTAGAAACCATTGAGGATCTGCACCATGGCCCTCAAATTTTAGATGCATTTTTTAAACATCCAATTACACAATCCCGTAGAAAATACACTGGGTTTGCTCAAGAGATTATGTTAGGTTACAGTGACAGCAATAAAGATGGTGGCACAATAGCAAGTAAGTGGAATCTATACCAGGCCGAAATAGCTTTGACTAAAGTTGGCAAAGATAATAACACAGAAATTTACTTTTTCCATGGCACAGGTGGTACCATTAGTAGAGGTGGTGGAAAATACCATCGTTTTGTAGAAAGTATGCCTGAAAGCACTATAAATGGCACTTTGAAAATTACTGTTCAAGGCGAATCTGTTGCACAACTATTTGGAAATCCAAAAACTGCAACCTACAACTTAAGTGCATTGTCATCGGGTATAGCCAGGCATTTAATTGAGAGCCAAACAAAAATAGAAAAGACTCAATATCCCATTGAAGCAATGGAGTTTATTGCAGAAAAGTCATATGAACATTATAAAAACCTAATTGAAACCCCAGGCTTGATAAACTTTTACAGCAAAACGACATGTATAGATGTATTGGAAAAGAGTAAAATCGGATCAAGGCCAGCCAGGAGAACAGGTACCAGAACACTAAAAGACCTTAGGGCTATTCCATGGGTATTTAGTTGGAATTTATCAAGATTTGCTTTAACAGGATGGTTTGGGCTTGGTGAAGCCCTGAAAAAATTGAAAATCGAAAAACCTCATGAATTCGAAAATTTAATAAAAGGAATAAATAGCTGGAACTTCATTAAGTTTTTGATGATTCAAACAGAGACCAATCTTATCTTATCTAACTTAGAAATAATGAACTTATATGCTTCGCTTGATGAGGATGAGAATGAAAAGAAATTGTTTATGTCTATGTTATTAGCTGATTACCAAAATGGTTTACAGTATATTGAAGAGCTATTTAATGATTCTTCAACAAACAGAAGATTGGGGCAGTATGATAATTTAAAATGGCGGAATGAAAAACTTTTTGTTTTACACAAGTTACATGTTAAATATTTAAAAATATGGCGAAGTATGGATGATGAAAATAATTTAGAAAAAGACAAATTGCTAAATAAGTTATTAAGTATTATAAATGCATTGTCTAGTGGTTTGAAAAATACAGGTTGATTTATCATTCCAGTAATGCTCTTCAAAATGTTCCGCTGGTCAAAGGATCATAAGCGTGCGAACTTTGAGAGAAAAAACTCAGTTGATGCTAGTATCCATCAGCACTACGGGATATTCCCCTGGGATATCCCGTAGCTAGATAAAACTGGATTTGTAATCCTAATTCCCGAAATAACGGCGAGTAACCCCATTTTTGCTAAAATTCAACAACATTCATTACACAGCTTTGACATTGAGAAAATGCCAAAGAGCTCCCATCCTCACTCCTGCTCACAAAGACGTGCATACAATTCTTTGAGATATTCCAGATTGTGTATCTGATATTTCCTGATTTTGGAGGCACCCAAATAGGCTGCAAATAGCCCAAACGGTGCTCCTACCATCAGGCCAATTAATGATTCTTCGGTTTTAAAAACCTCCACAAAGGGTTTATTTTCAAAATACACATGTATCGACAGAATCGTCAGCACATACAGAAAAGAAATTAAGACCAAATACAGCTTACTGTATCTGCCGGTCAACCATTTTGACAAAAGACTTATTCTTGATTCCAACCAGTTTTTTAAGGGTTGATGGAAGGCGTTGTTTTGGATTTTATACCACGACCACAAACCTGATATCAAGGAAACAAGCGTTACAATACCCAGGGTAGCATTGTTCAATACATATATCAAATCATTGCGGCGATGGACCGCCGTAACGGCCAAAAATATCAAAAGGCCAATACAGACAAATATGCTTATACTCATGATAATCAAAAACTTATTCATGGTCTCTCTTGATTTTTTATTCAGCAATACATCCAGTTCAACTTTCGATTTCTGGTTGATTTCAGTATCGATGGTATTCCATATTTTTCGCAATTCATTATTTTCCATGATTTTACCGCTTTAAGTTTTGTTTCAATAATTCTTTCACTCTATTAATTCTGACCCCGACATTCGACCTCGTGATGCCGATGATTTCCGCTATTTCGTCATAACTTTTTTCTTCCAGATACAGCAGCATGATTGATTTGTCCACTTCATCAAGATCATAAATGGCATTTAACAACGATTGCAAAGATTCATTCCGCATCATGTCGTCCATAACCGTAGATTGCTCAGGCAAGTCGGGGATGGTTTCCCGATATTCGATTCGGGATGCCTTTTTAAGTCTTGATATGGAGGTGTTTATTGACACTGCATAAATCCACGAGCCAATGCTATTTTGGTTTTTGAGACCCGGATATGACTTCCAAAGCTGAAAGATGATTTCCTGAAGATTATCTTCCCGGTCGGTTCTATTTTTAAAATAAATAAAATTGACTTTGTGCAATATCCCCTGATAATTGGAAAGTATTTCGAGAAATTCATCTTTAGAAGATTTCATTTTTGATGCATTTCCTATAAAGTAAGTTTCAGACCGTATTTATTACAAAAAAATAGAAAAATATTTTAAGCCGCCTATCATTTGACATTAATAATTGCAAAAAACACAAAACCCAATTGCAATCAAAAGCCGTATTAAACAGGCCCATTACTATTGTTTTCCATCGTTTTTTGGAGAAATACCGAAGATTGCCAAAAACCCGGCTAATTTTGACCTTCCTGGAAATAATATTTATCAGGCAATTAAAAGCTTTTTCTTAAATTCAACTCTTCGACATGTTCCACATGGACATGTCGAAGCTAGATAAAACAGAATTAAAATCCTAAATCCCAAAATTTTCATGAGCAAATCCCTTTATGCTCAAAATGCAATAACATGGCTTATGAATACTGAATAAAATACCACCCTAAACTGTTTATTTTGGTTTTAGGATAAGAAAGATGGAAATTACCTTTCCTTTTTGAGGATTGGAAATCCTCTGAATCTAGCTTCGACATTAAAAAAATGTCGAAGAGCTAAGTTATATAATTTTAATTAATGCATTATTTCCAGTAAGAATTTTATTGGTATTTTTGGAAAAAATTATAATCCAAAAAATATAAACCGTCTGAAATATTCAGAATATTAAAATAAAAATTTACATAAAAATGGAAAAATTCTTTCGGTTCACAGACGAAAAATCTGACAAATATTGGGAAGCAGCATGTAATGATTTAAACTTAACTATATTTTTTGGAAAAATTCATTCTGCTGGTAGAGTTGAGGAAAAAACATTTGAAACTAAGGAAAAATGTATTCAGGAATATGAAAAGCTTATAAAATCAAAGCTTAAAAAAGGCTATGTTGAGACTATTGAATCAAATCGTCCTATTCACAATTCATCCACTTTAAATCTAATTCGTGATTTTGAGGAAAACAACGATATTAAAGTAAGTCCAATATCTAAGAAATTGATGAATGAAGATTTCTATTGGAGTTGTGTGGAAGAGACAAGCCCTTTTGGAAGTGATGAAGGAAGTGATACTTTCTCATTTTTGCGTGAGGCATTTCAAGATAACCCAAGAACTAAACCTATTGACTTTTTAAATAGTCAGTTTTTGAGCAATCCCGATTTTTACCCATTACGAGATTTAAATTGCCTCGATTCTGATTTTTTAAAGAAAAATTTTGATGATTCCGATCTTTTGATAATACAAGACAATGCCATTTGGGCCGTAGCATTTGGACAATTGGTAATCAGAGGACATATTGACGAGGAAGTTATTTCTCTTGCAAAGATTTCACTGAAACGTCAATTATTAGATGTTTTCAAGCCATTTTTTGAACAAAAAAGAGAAAGTCAAATCCAGAAAATGCTTCATGTTTTGGAACAATTACCTTAGCTTAATTTTGAGTATTATCTTTTCACTTGGCTTAGTTTTATGAATAAATTGTTGCCTGTTTCAGTTTTAGAATGTTGATTGGACTAACATCAGCTTCCATTTCGACATTTTAACAGAATATCTATCAGCAACTAGTATTACGAAATCTTAGAATCTTTTTTAAAAACAATTCATCCCTCCCACCCCAAAACCTGTCGAAAATCATTGGAGAAAAACAGGAAAAACTTGCTTTATTCAAATTTATTCTGTGATTTTTGCAAATTACTAACCAATTGAACTCAGGTCCTTGCGTCATTACAGATTTATGCTCAGGAAAATAATCAATGCATTTCTTTCGATTATTGCCTATACTTTCATCTATTCCTTTACGGCCATCGTCGTGTTGATTACGATTGTGCTCATTACGCTCGATCAAAAAAGCATCCTGAACGCCCTGCTAAAGCTTTGGTCAAAAGTCATTTTCCTGATTTTGGGAAAAAACATCAAAATAACAGGAGCAGAGCATATTCACAGAGGCGACAAATACATCCTGATCGCCAACCATACCAGCATTTTCGACATTCCGGCTATCATGTCGTATTTCCCTGACATCGCCTGGTTTGGCAAAGAATATCTGCTCAGGATTCCGCTGTTTGGCCGTGCCCTCAAAATGCTCGGGTTCATACCCGTGCGTACCTCAGGCCTGCGAAACGCCAAAGATATCCTCAATCAGGTGAGCGGACAGACAGCAGGCAAATCCATCGCCATCTTTCCCGAAGGCACACGCACGGTGGATGGTGCTTTGTTGCCGTTTTACAAGGGATTTATCAGAGTTATGCAGGCTTCCAAAATGGACATCATACCGGTGACACTTAACGGTTTTTTTGAGCTAAAACCCAAAACCACCTGGATCATAGACTTCGGTGCGGAGCCCGAGATCGTGATTCATGAACGGATAAAATACAAGACATTAATAAATAAACCAGACGAAGAGATCATCGACCTAACCCGCCGGTGCATCGCTTCGGGATTAAACCAAACCTATAAACCCCTATGAACTCAAACCCTGAAACTGCAGCCAGGTGGGGCTTTGTCCTCAACCCTACCGCGGGAAATTATTTCGCAGAAAAGTATCTGGAAAAACTGAAGGCCGTCATCAAAACCAAAAACCTGGATGCCGAAGTCAGACTCACCCAATACAAAGGCCACGGCACAAAGCTGGCCGAGGAGTTTTACAATGAAAAGTTTAACCGCATTGTGGCTGTCGGAGGCGATGGCACCATCAATGAGGTGGCCAGTTTTCTGATAGACAAACCCGGCGTAAAAATGGGCATTGTGTCGGCAGGTACCGGCAACGACACCATACAGTTGCTGGGCTTTCCCAACCGCTTCGAGGATAAAGACTGGGACATTTTCCTGGAAGGCAATACGGTAAAGATTGATACGGGTATCTGCAATGGCAAGGCTTTCCTCAATGGCATGGGCCTGGGATTTGATGCCCACGTAGCTGCACAAAATTATACCGAAGACGGCTCCGTAAAACGCAAAGGTGGCGACAAATATCTCTATCACATCCTCAAGACGCTATTGACTTATAAAGAGCATACTTTCAAAATCCTGAATGGCCGGGAGCACTCTGAATCAGAGTATTTTATGTCAACGATTGCAAACGGCCGGCGATTTGCAGCCAAATATTTCATCACCCCCGAGGCCATCTCCGACGACGGACTGCTGGACGTTTGTCTGGTTAAGAAAATCGGCCTCTTGAGCAGGATTCGGCTGTTTATGCAGGTGCCTTCGGGCTCACACCTTTCCGACAAGAATGTGGAATATTTCAAAACCGATAGCCTGAATATCCATTTTGACCAAAAGGTGCCTTTCCATCTTGATGGGGAGTTGTTTTTTGATAAAGATTTGTCGGTGTCGTTAAAACCCAAATCCCTGGAGATCATTTATAATCCCTATGGAAAGCATTATTTAACCCAAAAAACACAAAAGATTTTATGATGAGAGGTTTAAATGCAATAAAATCAACGAGTTGGAAGGAAAATTTAGGGAAGAAAATAGTGAACTATTTTCGACTTAAATTTTTCTGAAACAAGTTTATTTTGAAGCATTTAAGCATTGGAATCAAAATCGTATTGAGATTTTTGGGTTTAGGTGTTTAAATTTTTAGATTTCGGAACAATTAAACAGCAATAGTTTTTATGGCTTCTCACCCTTACGTAGCCTTTTTTGACCTTGACCGCACACTCATTCCGGCCGACAGCAGCACGCTTTTGATCAAAGATGCTTACCGAAGGGGCATTATCAAAAAGAAGAAACTGATGATTGGCTATATGTTTGGGGTACTCTATAAACTGCGGCTGGTAAAAACCCTGACCATCATTACCCGTCTGGCAACCTGGCTCGATGGCCTGAGTGAGAAAATGGTAAGGGACATGGCAACCGACATTTTTCAAACGCAGCTAAAAGGAGTTATACTGCCCATTGCCCGTGAGGAAATCGAACTACACCGCTCAAAGGGTGCTTATCTGGTGCTGGCATCCTCGTCGATGAACTATTTCTGTGAGTTGTTTGCTGCCGAACTGAATCTGGATCATATCATTTGTAGCCGAATGGAGGTCGAAAACGGGATTTTGACGGGCAATCCCAGCGGGGATTTATGTTTTGAGAAATATAAGATGATTCCTATGGTGGATTTTTGCAAAAACAATAATTTTAAGGTCGAAGAAGCCTGTTTCTATTCCGATTCCATCGATGACCTGCCCGCTTTGTCGGCAATCGGTAAGCCCATCTGTATCAATCCTGACAAACACCTTAAAAAAATCGCCCTTTCGAATGCATGGGAGATCAGAGAGTGGCGGTGATTTTTTTTTGATGAGTGTTGGCACTCTTGTGAAACTAACGGTTTGCGGCTGCGATAGCTGAAAGCAACACTGATTTTTGCAGATTATTTTAGTTTAGAGTCTTCCTATTGGAGTTTCTGAAAGTCATAAAATTCCAATTAATCAGGCAGCGTTCCAGGCCGAGGTTCTGAAAATAAGTGATTAAGCTTACGGAATCTCCATCGAAGACTCTACTTGGACAAAAAGGCATTTATAAAAAAACAGCATTCATTTAAATAAAGATAAAAATAATCTTTATTTTCGCATTAGAAAATTTTACAAAAATGATCAATTCTGCAGCATAATTCTTGCATTTCTTGCAAAGTTTATAGTTTTCTCCAATTTTAGAATGGAGAAAAAAAAAAATTATTTTATTTATTATTATTACAATCAAGCCATTTTCAATGGTATGTAGAGATTGTATTAACTCAAAATATTACTTTATGAAAAATATAGTGTATTATGTTGCTTGTTCACTTGATGGATTTATTACTGGAAAAAACGAGGATGTTAGTCAGTTTATATACCAGAGCAAAGGTGTAGATAAATACTTGGAAGATCTGAAAAAATATAAAACTGTTATTATGGGTAGAAAAACCTATGAATTTGGATACCGATTTGGAATAAAAGAAGGCCAACCCTCTTATGACAATATGGAGCATTTTATTTTTTCAGACAACTTGTTTTTTAAAGAGAAGGCCCCTAATGTCCATATTCGAAAATTAGAAGTTGATGCTATTGAAAAGCTTAAAAAAGAATCTAAAACAGATATTTACCTTTGCGGAGGGGGAATGTTGGCAGGGTGGTTGTTTGAAAATGAAAAAATTGACATTTTGAAAGTAAAACTCAATCCAATAATTTTGGGAAAAGGAGTTAGGCTTTTTGGAGATTCAAAAAAAGAAATCAAATTGAAATTAATGAACACAGAGGTTTATGATGATGGCCTTCAAATTATGACTTTTAAAATAAAATATTGAAAAATAATAATTCCGGTAAGTTTGAAAATGAAAGAATGTTATTTCTTTTAATTTCCGTTCAGAGTCTCTCGTTTGGGGACTCTGAACGTCACGGAAATGACAAATAATTCCGCAGAGTCCCATTCAGAAACTCTACTTTGACAAAAAAGTTAATTCGTGGTACATCTGAATAATCAGTGTTACATTCCAGGCTTAAAGAATATAAAAAAATCCTTCCAAATCAGTATCCAGCACGATTTTTTCCCTCTAATCCGAATTATCAAAGTAGGATTAGGCGGACAAATAAATCTGAATGTTAGTCTTTAGAAAAGCCCGAGGTTAAAAAGCAGAACAGAAAGAGTTTCTAAAGCAGATGAGTTGGAAAATCTTTGTACAAAGTTGATAGTGAATCTGCTTTAATTCTGTTTCAGATCAGTCAAGTAGCAAATAACTAATTCCCAATAAGAATCCTCAGCATTTATTCCACCTCTTCATATCTGAGTTTCCAGCCTTTGTAATTGACAGAGCCATTGGTCACAAACCAAATCAGTGCTTTATGGGTCCAGGTGGTGATTTGAGGTGGAAGGTTCTGACCGCTGAATATGGCCAAAATCGGGGACTCGGTACCATAGTCACTGAAAATATAAATCTGGTCAATTTTGGCCTCAGTATCTATTTCTTCAAATGTAATCTTTATACGTTTGTCTTTACTCACTTCTAATTCCCATTTGCAGTTGGAGTTATTGGCATAGTTTTCCTCCCCGCTCCCATCAACGATTGTTCCCCTTTTATCAGTCAGATGAAGCGTTTCGGTACAATACAAATAGCTGGAGTCAATGGCCTGGGCTTCGAAATAAAAGTAGGTTTTTGATTTCAGATTTTTATCTGTAGAAACCATAAAAGAATCTGCCTTAAACAAGAATGGTAAATTGAGTTGCGACAAAGCTAAAATGGTGTCAGATTTAAGGTTATTATCCCACTTCTCTACTACAACATTTATGTTTTTCTGAGTTTGTGGCTGGCTGTTGATGAGCTTATATTCAGGGTATTTGGCATGAGCAATTACCATCTTTTTGTTTTTTGAAATCCCTAAATAGCCTTTGGGAGTATGAAATACATTGCTAGATTCCTGAGCTTCCAGATTGCCAATGAGTTTTTTTACATTTAATACCCCTGCTCCCAGTTTCCCTTTGTAGAGAGGATTGTAGGTTTCCAATGGATCACAGACGTTTTTCAAAATCCTGTCACATTCCTGTGGAGTGAGGTTGGGAAATGCAGAATATACTGCTGCCACAATGCCACCTAAAAATGCCGCCGAAGCCGAAGTGCCGGATAAGGAGCTACCGGGTGCGTTGGGAATTGTACTCAAAGTAACAATGGAATCGCCGGGTACTGAAATATCCAAAAACCGGCCATAATTGGAAACAGTTTGCTTTTGAAGCTTGGAATTAAGAGCAGAAGTATTAATTACCCAGGAATAAGCCCCGGGAAACTGCTCTTTTTCTGAAACAAAATTCCCTGCAGAGGCAACAATGATAATTCCGGCTTTTTGTGCGGCTCTAAGTACTTCCTCTTTTTCTTTATCAAAAACACCCCCACTCCAACAACAAACAATTATATCGGCTTTTTGTTCTATGGCGTACTTAATGGCCTCATAGCCATCGGTAATGTAATTGTTATTGCGAGTATCAGATGAGGATTTTAAGGGTAAAATTCTTATTACATCTTTAGGGTTTAGTAATAGCTTATTCAGCCCTTCTATTATTATTCCGGCCACTTTTGTGCCGTGACCAAATTTCCTCAAATCTCCCGTAGGTGGGTTCACATTGAGGTCATTGTCTGAAAAATCCCAGCCCAGATAATCATCCACTTTACCGTTTTGGTCATCATCAATCTGATTGTCGGGCAGGTCTTTAGGGTTGGTTTTAAAATAGCTTTTCAAAGATGCATTATCGGTCAGGAAAGCATCATCAATTATGGCAATTGTGATTTCTCTTTTCCCTGTAAGCCGCTTAAAATCACTTTGTACACCCACCTGATCCCATGCCCACTGGTTAGGGGTTGAATTTTGGCCGAAAGCAATACTTGCCAATGAAAGGAAAAAGACAAAAAATGAAGGCTTTCTCAAATTAATATTTATCATAAATAATCGAGGTCTCTGTACCTCCTTGTTGCCCCAAAACGTACGATGAAAGACCAGAACCCTGCCCTTTATGAATTGGTACCCTGCCCCTTAAATCGGGTAATCCAAAAGTGTTTTGTCCATCACCACCATAAGTAGTTCCTATCAAAGCAAAAAGGGCATCATTTTCATAAATATTTAACAACTGCCCGTTACAATATGCCCATCCATTGGGTTCAAAATTAAATCCAAATATGGCAATATCCCCAATAAAAGGTTGAGAGCCATTTTGAGAAGGAAAAACTCCAAATAATGATATGCAGTAATTTAATGCCAGATAAGGCTGCAAATTATCAAGTGCTGTAGGTGGTTTTGGATTGGTATTGACCCAATTTACATTATCCCAGGTAATAAGCTGTCCATAGCTGGTGCCGGCATTAAGTTTTACAGCATTGGATTGAATTACAAGGGGCAAATTCGCTGCAAGATCAGGAATAACCACACCCAAATACGACCAAGCCCCACCGGTCCAGTAATAAAACCCTTTGGTTTGCAAAGCTCCAATATTGTAAATCAGCATACCTTCCTGAGGAGCATTTACCGGAGTCGATACTGCCAGATTGCCGGAGAGGCTGATTTTGGGCACTAAAATTCCTCCGTTGCTTGTCTTTGCTTCAACAGAGGGCTTGTTGTTTCCGGGTGTAATTACAGTATATTGGGCATTTAAAATACCAGTCCAAAATAACAGGAGAAAAGCAAGATATTTATTGATTTTCATTTTTTTCAGATTGAAGTTATTCAATATTTATCATTCACAAAATTGCTTTCAGTTCCACCCGTTTGCCCCAGACCATAAATAGATAATCCAGGACCCTGACCAAAGTGAATAGGAACACGGCTTTGCAGATTGGGAAGAGCAAAGTTTGTCTGACCATTTCCTCCATAGGTTGTACCAAGCAATGCAAATAAAGCCTGGTATGTATTAATTGGCAATAATTGCCCGTTACATAAGGCCCAATATCTGGGAGCAAAATTGAAAGCAAATATTCCAATTTCCCCAATAAAGGGATCAATTCCATTTCTTGAAGGAAATACACCTGACAGGGCAATACAATAATTTAAAGCAAGATAAGGTTGTATATTTGATACAGAAGCCGGACTTTTGGGAGAGGTATTCACCCAATTATTTCCATCCCATGTTAACAATTGCCCAGCCTCAGTACCTGCATTTATTTTAACAGAATTGGATACAATAGTTAAAGGTGCTGTGGCAGATAAACTTGAGATTGCTATTCCAAGAGATGACCAGGCACTTCCTGTCCAGAAATAAAAACCATGTACATGGTTAGGGCCATTATTGTAAACCAAAGTCCCTTCGGCAGGAGCAGTAAGCGGACTCGCCGAAGCCAGATTTGCCGACAAACTAACCTTAGGTACAAGTACTCCACTGTTGGTAGAAACTGCCGTAATACTGGGTTGATTATTGCCGGGAGTGATTAAGGTGGATTGACCGCTGGAAATGTTCCAGGAAATCATCAAAATCAATATACCCCAAAAGTTTTTAATTATAATTTTCATAGCCTCTTAAGATTGTTGCCTTAAAATTCGGTAAAATAATTTGTATTTCATGTTAAGCTAAACGAAAAGTAAATATTTCTGTATGATTTGATCAAAACCGGCAAAAGTTGGAATTCAGTAAAATCATTTTTTTTTGTCGCTACTCACATGTATTTACAATTAATTCCATACTCAAAAAAAGATATTTGAGATAATATCTTCAATATATAATTTTTCGTAAGTTTGAGTAATTTAATATTACAACCCTCTCATTTCTAGCCGGATAATAATAGCTTATGAAAAAATATAATATAAACTGGAAACAGGTTCTTGTCTTCTATCTGGTTGCGGTTGGGGTTTCTGCTATTTTTCGATTAAATCTATTTGGGCTGGAAACAAATATTACCTGGCCTTTGGGCTTGAATATTTATCTCTTCATTTTAAAAGGAATTGGTCCCATTACGGGTTTTATGGTCATCAGGTATTTGTTAAATAATAAAGTTGAAACCGGGATAAATACTTTCTGGGGTACCGATAAAACACGTAGTTTAGTTTCAATTGCAGTGATCCCTGTAATGATGACCATACTGGGAGTGAGCAATTCAAAAGGCTTAAACATTCATTATTATGGACTTATTTATTCAACCATGTATGTGATTTATGCTATGTTTGAAGAATATGGCTGGAGGGGTTATCTGCAAAACGCCTTGCTTCCATTGCCGGAATTGGCGAGGATTCTACTTATCGCGGTATTATGGTTTGTTTGGCATTTAAACTTTATTACCTCAGACATGATTTTCAGCCAACATCTCTGGCATTTTGCATTTCTTGTATTGGGTTCATGGGGTCTTATTAAAATAACCGAAAAAACCCATTCTTTGCTTTTTGCTACTGCTGTACATTTAAGTTTTAACCTTTTGACCGATGTAAACGGAGAATTTCAAAAAAGGATGATTGTGATTGCCGTGGCAGTAATAGTCTGGTTTATGGCCTGGTCAAAAACCGGAAAAAGGAAAGAACCTGAAGGCGTGTAGTTTCATAAAAATTTAAAGTATTTTTTGGGATTCACTTAAATCCATCCATATGGGGAGTGTAAACTAAACTGTGTCAAAGCCTTCAATCATTTTGCTGGTACACTTTATCACAAAACCATCCAAGATCTTTTCTTTTTCCCCCATTAAAAAAATCATTATGTAAAAAATGAACACTACGTAGGGAAAATTGAACTAAAAGACGTGGAATTTGAAGTCAGATTCATCAATTTTGAAATCAAATTCGTGAAATTCAATGTTAAATTCATCGATTTCGAAATCAAATTCGTGAAATTCGATGTTAAATTCGTCGATTTCGAAATCAAATTCGTGAAATTCAATGTTAAATTCATCGATTTCGAAATCAAATTCGTGAAATTCAATATCAAATTCGGCGATTTCGATATCAAATTCGTGAAATTCAATGTTAAATTCGTCGAATTCGATGTTAATTTAGAGCAATTACCCTTTTGTTTAGGTTAATTTTGAACAAATTAAAGATTCTGGTTTTCACAAAATAGCAATGCTAACAAGCCAAAAACCGAATTTTTCTATTGATTCAGAATTCTCATCCTTTTATTTATATTTGTAAACATTTATTCCGGATTTAGAATTTTAACCCTCAAACCATAACATGTCAGATATCAAAGATTACTCAAAGTTGACCCTGGTAGAACTTTTGACAGAACAGAAAAAAATCAAGAAACAGCAATTGTTCACGGCAATATTGATCGGAATTTTAATCGGGATAATCCTTTATGGTCTTGCCACCAGAGGTTTTGGATGGGTTTATGTCGGGGTTTCGGTTTTTATGATTTTTATAATAAACAACGGCTCTAAAAAGCTCAAAGAGCACCTGGGGAAAATCCAATCGGAGATCGAGAAAAAGGCAGAATAAATTCCTACCATTCAATGCTGGCTCTATTTTAAATGGATGCATTACAAAAAATAATCATTGCCTTTGAATTACATGATGTAGCAGGTATCAAAGAGGGATTCAGAAATGGCGTGAATCCTAATATGATTCATAAAGGAAACCACAGTTGGGCTCTTCGACATGTTCAGGTTATTTAAGGAACAATAAGTTTGCGAATATTGCTGGTGAACATTAAACTGAGGTTACTTTTCCTATTTAGGATTTGAAATCCTCTTTAAAAGCTTATTAATTGGGGATATGTCAAAGTGCCGTTATTCTTTTTAAAAAAAACCGGGGCAATAAAACTTACCATAAGTTTCTGATACTGAAGATTTATTGAGGAATTTTTTGGTTTGTTTTCAGGGATTTAATAAATTCGTAAAAGAAACGGACACACGGTCTGCAAATTGAAAAAGATTAACCGACAACAAATGATTATACACGGATATGTTATTGATATTTAACAATTTAATAAGTTTTAAGTATTTCGGGGAAAATGGAAATAGACGCAATTGTGAAGAAGAGTTGCGTAAATACAATTGTTAGGTGCAACCATAGACAACGACAATGAGACAACTTCTATACATAATATTTGCATTGACTTTTATAGGTTGTGTTGACAACAAGCAACAAACCGACAATATCAATTTGGCGGACACAATTAAGGCTGACAAAGAACCTTTAAATGAAAGCAAGACAGTTGAAGCAGTGCAAAGTGAGTATAGGATTTTGCCAATTGACGAAAGCGGAAGCGACCCTTCCTTGGTTGTATTTATAACCAATTTGAAGAAAATTGTTTCGCGGAAAGACACCTCAGGTTTATTTAAATCATTGGACACAGCAATTATTGTAAGTCACGGTGGTGGTATTTACGGAATAGATGAGTTTTCTAAAAATTGGAAACTTGACAAGCCCGACAAATCAGAGTTATGGACAATTCTCAACCAAATATTAAGTATGGGCGGGACTTGGGAAAATGACGAAGACAAATATTTTTGTATTCCTTACACCCAATCAAACAAAGCGTTTAGCAAATATAAATACGACTTTGACTGGTATTTTACAGCCGTTTGTATTTCACCTAATGTGACAGTTTATCAAGAACCCAAAACAACTTCCTCAAAACTTGCTATCTTAAGTTATGACATAGTAGAAATGGACCCTGAGTTTATGAAAGCAGACTTTACAAAAATTCATACCATTGACAAAAAAGTTCAAGGTTATGTAAAGACAACAGACCTAATTTATTCGGCAGACCAACATTTAGTAATTAAAAAGATTGACGACAAATGGAAAATAACAGCGTTTGCACCATTCGACTGACAGAAATAGCAGCACCTAACAAATAAGGCTTCGTTCGGCATGCAATGCCCAGAATGAAAGCCAATGTTGAACTTAATCTTCGGTAGTTTTACCTATGGGGTTTTCGTCTGCTGCTTTATGAGTTTCTCGAGCAGTTTCCCGCTGATTTTTGAAGTTTTGTGTGTGTATTTGATGTTTCTATTACCTTTTCTAGCTAATTCTTAACTTCTAGAACATACCTTCCCCTACCCACGCTCATGCTAGAACTGGTTGGATTAACTTATACCACAGGTCCTTATAAAACTCTGGTGGCCCTCGCTGATCAAAGCTCAGTATCGTTCGCAAACTACCCGTTTTGCAACATTTACAGGGTCTTACTCTTTGAGTTTTCCCTTTGGCTTCGGTTTGCTTTTTGTCCAAGTTTTTGCTGCAATTCTGGTAGTCTGGATCGCTTCCAAGTACTGCTTAATATGCCATAGTGACGTATGCGTACAAAGCCTCTGGGCAAGATATGCTGGCTAAATCTTCTGGTAAATTCCTCAAGACTAAGCGTCATTTTCCTTTACCTGAGCACCAGTTTTGTAGTCTTTATAAGTAAAAGTAACAGTCTTGCCATCCACACTTTTGATGCGGTGATTGCTAATTGCCACCTTGTGCGTGTATCTGCCCAGATATTCCACTACCAATTTCGGGCTACCAAACGGACGCTTGGCATACACCACCCACGATTTTTTATAGAGTTCGTTAAGCAGTGTTTGGGGTACTTTTTCTTTTAGTCTGTGTCTGAGTTCAGACAGATATTTTGCCCTGAATACCACACTCATGGCTTTTACAGGAAACAGGAATTTACCTTTCAATCGTGCTTTTCGCCAGCGTCCTTTGGCATCAACCCCACCACCCGGCACTATGCAATGCAGGTGCGGATGAAGACTCAGATTCTGTCCCCACGTGTAACACCGCTATCATTCCGGCCTGTGCATTAAGATGTTTTTCGTCCTTCGCAAAAACTGCCACTGTCTGCCATGTTGCCGCAAAAAGGGCGTCATACAACACTCTGGGCTCATGCATAACCAAAGAATTTAGCTCACTGGGCAAAGTGAAAACAACATGAAAATAAGGCACTGGCAATAACTCGGCTTCTCTTGCCTGTATCCATTCTTCTCGCTTTTCACCTTGGCATTTAGGGCAGTGGCGGTTCCTACACGAGTTGTAACTGATGCTGATATTGCCACAGCTATCACAAGCATCAATATGACCACCCAAGGCTGCTGTACGGCAACGCTTTATGGCTGATAGGGTGCGTAACTGCCAAGTATTTAAACCAATATGCTCAATATTTTCGCCCAGTTGATTGAGTACATCAGCTACACTTCGACTTCGCTCAGTGCAGGCTTCTACCTTTTGGGTTGACATGCAGCAAACAGTGTGTCCAATGGACTAAAAGGCTTTACTCTGCCACTTTGGGCTACATGCAGATAAATCATTGTGGTCTCTATGCTTTCGTGACCCAGCAATCCTTTCAGGGTTACGATATCAGTACCATCTTCGAGCAAATGAGTAGCATAGGTATGTCTGAGCGTGTGTACGTTTACGTGTTTGCTTATGTCTGCTTTTTTTGGCTGCTTGAGCCACTGCCCATTGAACCCCTTTTTGTGAATATCTGGAGTCAAAATCTCCCCTTTTCGATTCTCAAGTGGCTGACCATTAAATAGCCAATCTTCAGGTTTTTCAGCTGAGATGTATTTCTTCAAGCCTCTGATCAGATGCTCGCTCAATGGCACATATCTGTCTTTCTTTCCTTTGCCTTGGTAAACATGAAGCATTTTCGGTCAAAATCTAAGTCTCTGAGCCGAACATTACGAGACTCAAAACACCGCAAACCGCAGCCGTAAAGTAGCCCTATCAGTATCTTATGTTTCAGTAAATCAGGTGCTTGTAGCAGTCTCCACATTTCTTCTTTGCTCAGCACTACAGGCAACTTCTTGTCTTTCTTTATGCTCGGCAAGCCCATGTCTATCGGCTTGATGCCTTCAATTTTGAAGAGCAGCCTCAGCCCGTAAATTGTAAATTTAAAATAGCTTTCAGAGGGTGTGTTATGTTCTTGTTGTACCAGATTTAGATAGTCTGTCAGTTGGTCTTCGTCAAGTTCGGTTGGTAAGCATTTAAAATGAAGGGACAATTTAGCTAAGTGCCTGATATAATTGAGATAAGTACTCCGACTTAGACCAAGTATCGAAAGTTTTTTCTCAAACTTTTGGTTCAACTCTCTGAATCCCTTAATTTCATTGTCTGCTTGAGCTATAAGGGTATTTTGCCTTAGCTCTTCGGGCTTTTTTTTAGTGGCATAATTACAAAATTTAATTGGTTTAAAGCTTGTATATCAATCAATACCATGCCAAAAACTACCGAAGGTTTAGTTCAACACGGGTTTGGCAAAAGTGGCGGTTCAGTGCTACGCAGACACATTTGTGGTTAATCAAAGTTTGGTTCTCCGCATCAACATTTGTGGTGAAAATCGCCACCTTCGCCAAGCCCGGGTACGTTAGCTGCAAGCAAAGCGGACACTTAACAGACAATAAAAATTATGTGGACTGAAATAAAAGACCAATCAGACATTGACAAACTTTTAGAAAGCTACGGCTACTTCCACGACAGCTGTTTGCGTGACATTTATATCTCGACAAGAGAATTTATTGACGAGAAACTTGCTATGCACTTTGACAATAAACTTACGGCATCATTATTATTTCAACGACAATTTGGGCCGACAACAGTATTAGAATTGAAATTTGAGGACATTGAACAATTCAATTTTAAGCCATTTGACGAAACGACAAACGCAGTTATTTATGACGCAACTTTAATAACAACAAACGGACTTTTTTATTGGGCAGACTTTGCAGACTGGAAAATCGGTGACAATGACTCAATATGGATAAGCGGAAAAAAGTTGTTTTGGCGACTACGACCAGAACTTATTGGGAATATTAAAAGACTGAACGATGAGTAAATTGCCAGCACCTAACAGCCGTTTTGCAAAAGCGAGGATTTCGTGCTTCTATGACAGTGAAGTGCTAAATTCAAGCTTTGTGCTTCTAATGAAGTTTAGTGCTGAAAATCCCCGCCTTCGCAAAGCGGTTGAATCGCTTAATTTAAAGTAATTACACTAAATTAGCTTTGTAACGTGGGATAATGAATTGTTCCAAAGTCCCCCAACAAAACATATGCTTAACGTTATGTGCTACCAAAATGTTTCATCCAAAATATTCAATGCAAAAAAGTAGACTCATTATTTTCATTACGCTTTTCGTTTCTGGTTGTGGCTATAAAGGTAACGAGAACTCTACTTATCCTAACAATAAAAATATATCAAATTCTGAGGAATACCAAAAGATTCCGCGACCTATTTTTTCCCAACAACTATAAAACAGAGAACCAAATAATAAATATTAAAATTGATTCTTTTAAACTTGAATGGTTTTCAAAATCTCTATTTTTTGCCCATGAACCAATTTTGTTTAACAATTTTCAAGGACATGAAATATACAGATTTTTATGGCTTCGTTCGTTTCACAACCCAATGGTATATACACTAAACAAAAACGGAGAAAATGTTTGGTTATCAATTAAAGAACTAGACAGTCAACCTGAACTTTCAAGCACTGTTCAAATTAAATTTATTCCACCAGTCCCAAAAACAAGAGAAGAGCAATTAAAAGCATCAAATATTGATAGAATAGTAAAACTAGACAACTCCATTTCATATAAGAAACCAAATCCAAAAATCATTTTCAAGCGAACTGTCAAACTTTCATTAAAAGAATGGAATGAATTTGAGACAATTATTAATAAAAATAAATTCTGGAAAACTGTTTCAACATTAGAAAACAATGGTTTTGATGGTGCAGAATGGACACTTGAGGGGCATCTTAGTAATAAATATTGGTTTGTTAATCGTTGGAGTCCAGATGATGGACTTAGGAAAGCTGGTATATATTTGATAGAAAAAAGTGGACGTAAAGAGGAAATTTATTAACCTAAAATAAAAATTGGCTGCACATAAAAAGGGTTTTGTGCAATGCTGGCAGAAGTGCTAGTTTGAACTTTCGGAATTCTTTTTTACATTCGTAAAAAAGTCAGCTTTCGGAATGCTTTGCCAACACTGCACAAAGCCCCCCGGACGTTAGCACACATTTAAAATGACAAGACTATTTACCATATTGACAATTTTAACTTTCACATCGTGTGGACAATCATCGGAAATAACTAATAAGACATGTATTTCTGGTGACACAAAAAACTTAAAGCTCAAACCCTTTGAATTGACAGTTCACGATGAAGATTATTCAATGGCTTACGCTCTTCAATATGTATTAACAGACAAAGACCTTAAGATTATCTTCAAAGGAGAACTTGAAGGCGAAAAGGACTCAACACTATTCAAAACGACCTTGCAACCAAGTGAGATTTTGAGCAAATTATCAAATATCAATATTGACAGTTTGAATGAACATTATTCCAACCCTTGCATAAAGGACGGTTCGCAAGTGACAGTTAAACTAAATAAAGACAATAAAACTAAGACTGTCCATCTTAGCAATTATTACCAAGCGGACATTGGACTTGCGATCGAACTGATTAATAGTTTGACACCGAAGAAATATAAAATATGGTACGACAAAATAATTTTAATTAAAGATCAAGAAAATTGCAAATGAAAATAAACGTGTGCTAAAACGGGTTTTGCTTCAGGCGGGGTGATGTACACACTTTTGGCATTGAGCTTCTATTCAAGTTCAGTGCTGGTGGACAGTTTTGTGCTTCGAAATCGCCAACTTCTTGTAGCTGCCAACCGTTATTCGGGATTTTAAAAGACGACATGCAAAACATCGGAAAATATTTTGACAGACAAATTTATTGGTTGAACTACGACAAGTTCTCCGACCAACTTCCTGACAGAGATTGGGTGTGTCTTGCTGTTGCTAATCATCTACCCGACCTCTACAAATTTGACAATTTCGTGCGGACAGCCATAGCAAAAGGCATTTTGGAATTTAAAGGACATGGAAAGTTTGGCGAAAAACTTCACGACCAGTTTGACCAAACAATGGTTGTTATGGAGACAATGGAAGACCATAGCGAAATTGGGGTTATGACCACTTGGCATAATGACGAAACGCTTGCCGACACATTTTGGCAATGCTTCTTTGCTACCTGTTTACCTGATAAGGCAGACTTTGACAACATAAAAATAATTTGCACCGACTTGGACGGAGTAAATAGAACCGAAGAATTGAAAAGCTACATTAAAGAATTTGAGTTAGGTTGGTTACCTTCGGACAATGTTAAACATGAAGTGGGGCAAGACAAGGAAGGCTTGACAACTTTGTGTTATTGACGAGAGTGATGAGTGCAGAAAGTTATTTAAACCTGACAGTAAATTAATTCATGAATTTTATGCTAATAGTCATTTTGAAGCAATGACAATTTATTACAAGTTCATGGACTGGGGAACATACACGTCTGAATTTGAAATTGACAAACAACCGTATGACAAGAAAAACGCCGTATAACAGCACATACAAGAAATTGGCGGTTCAGTGGTTAGAAGCTTTGTGCTTCCTATCAAGTTTAGTGCTGGCAGACAGTTTAGTGCTTCGAAATCTCCAACTTCTTATAGCTGCCAACCGTTAGCAGGCATCATAAAACTGTACATGCATGAAATATAAAATAATATTTATTGGATTACTTGCAATGATTATAATATTGGATTCCTGTGAAACTAAACAGCAGATTCCAACTAGAGAGCAGATTACTGAAATAATAATAGAAACTATAAAACAAGATTCGCTTGACATCAATTTGCCAACTTGCTTGAACTTAGTTAATCGTTACAATTATCAACTTGAATATGACAAGGAACTTGGATTTCTTCCTCCTCCACCAAGAAATGAAAAAGGAGTCCCTTTTGCATTTAAATTATACAATTCAACTAATGATAATTTTCAGGGATTTAATCAGAAGGATTCTTTATTTATTGTAAAACAAGTGGATGTCAACAAGGATTTAACATTAGATTTAAAATTAATACCTAATGATTTTAAAATTAAAAATGTGTCAGTTGTTAAAAATAATGAACTTAGATTGTATAAATTCTTGATTCCATTATTCAATAGAAATAATGATTTTGCAACTGTAGAATATGATTATCAGTGTGCAGATTGTGGATTTGGAAAATTGTATTCTTTAGGAAGATTGGTGGTAAGTGGACTAAAATAAAATCTTTTGGAACATGGATAAGATAAAAAAATTACGCCTCCCAACAACTATAGCTTCTTTCATCACAACGTAATGCGTTCAAGCCTTTAGAATGAAGGCAATCATGCCGCGTAGGATTGAACTAATCCGGGCCACGCTGACTGCCGACTCGGCGTCCCAATAGTTTTTATCTATGGGGTTTTCGTCTGCAAGCCTCTCCGATGGAATTTTAAACCTCAAACATTCCTAAACCAATTGAATTGATTCTTCATTGAAACAAAATCACACTCCAAAAGCCCCTGCTTTTGGCTATTTTTCTTATAAATCATTCCTGAATTAACTGTTCAAGGTTTACCCCACACTAATTGTCATTATCTCCTCCGACAAAATCACGAAAACTCCTATAATATTGCAGATAAAATAATTACGAATGAGCCTACCCGAACAGATCAAAGCCTATATTGAATCGCTCCCCGAAGCCAAAAGCGTCGAAATGCAGGAATTACATAACAGGATATCGGAGATAATGCCGGACTGCAAGCAATGGTTTCTGGATGGGAAAGACGAGTCAGGCAAAGTGGTTTCCAATCCCAATGTGGGCTATGGGAGTCAAATCATGAAATACGCCGACGGTAAGACCAAAGAGTTCTACCAGATTGGAATCAGTGCCAATACCAGCGGAATCTCTGTCTATATCATGGGTTTGGCCGACAAAAATTACCTACCCCAGACTTATGGAAAAGAAATCGGGAAGGCCACCGTGACAGGGTATTGTATCAAATTCAAAAAACTCAAAGACATCAATCCTGAAGTATTGGATGCGGCAATTCTGTCAGGGTGGAGCAAACCAATGCATAAAAAGCTCTGGATTCCCCGCTTTAGTGAAAGACGTTAGGATAACTATTTGGATTTAAGTATTTATCCGACCAAACAAATTGTAGTTTATCAAATTATTAGAGGTGCTATGGTTTCATATTTTAACAGATCAACTTGATACTGTATTTCAAAATTATTTGCTTTCTTTACAAAAATCAACCATTAACATGAAAAAGTAACCGGAATCGGGGTATTTTCTTCAAAAGCAAAGACCCTAAAGCAATCACAGAATGGTACGCCAAAAACCTGGGCCTCCAAACCAATCCTTATGGAGCAAACTTTGAATGGTATGAAGATGCTGAAGGCAAGAAGAAAGCCGAAACCCAATGGGCTCCATTTGGCGACGACACCAAGTATTTTGAGCCCTCAACCAGGGAATTCATGATTAACTATCGCGTCGAAAACCTGGAAGCTCTGGTCGAAGAACTCAAAGCCAATGATGTGAAGCTGGTCGATGAAATCCAAACTTTCGATTATGGCAAATTCATCCATATCCTCGACCCCGATGGCAACAAAATCGAGCTGTGGGAACCGGTGGGATAAGTTCATTTGATTTCTTAAAATTTCATCACTTATTTAATATGTTCAAAGCTTATATTTAACAATAAGGTTTGATATACGGTAAATAAAATTAAATAATTCTTTGAAATTTAAAATTGTATAAATATTATTCTGACGTTGCCTACCAGCTGTAACCAGGTGTCCACAGACATCTAAAGAATTTTCATTTGATTTATTTAATATCATTTTATTTGGCAATTCTATTTTTTAACATCCTTCAAAAAAATAAGAAAAATAATGTTCCTTAAAATCATAAAACAGTCCGTTCTAAAAATTTGATTCAAGTAAATATTAAATCTTATAAGACATTTAAAATCAAATTTTTAGAGAGGATCATTACGGTCCGCCGCTGCGGTTTTATGAATGTTTTTTTGCTTACTTTTTTTCAAAAAGTAAGTCCCCGCCGAAAGGCGACGCAAAGAAAATTAATAGGGTAATTTATGGTAATGGGAAAACCATAATAAAAAGTAATTTTAGGCCTTATTTTCATAAAAGATTAAATTTTGTACGATGAAAGTTATTATTTAACAAATACTTCTCACATCAAATCAATTACCAATATAATTCACATTTATCCTATTTAAGAACCTTGGAATTGTTAAAATATATTTCAATAATACTTCCCTTCTAAATTGTCGCAATCCCCTACCCTGAAAGCTGAAAGGCAGTTTTAATTTTGCCTGATAATAAAATCAATATGAGAAAGCTAAAATTACAGATGCATATTTCGTTGGATGGCTTTGTGGCAGGGCCAAATGGCGAGGAAGATTGGTTTGTCAGAGGGGCCGACCCCACTTCATTTGAATTGGTAAACGAACTGGCCGATACCTCAGATACACTGCTGATTGGCAGAATAATGGCTGAGAAATTTATTCCCCATTTTGAAGAAATGGGTCCGGAACACCCATATATGCTTTTTGCACAAAAAATGGTAAACCTCCGGAAAATCCTTTTCAGCAATACATTAAAAGAACCATTTGGAAAAAATGTCAGTCTGGCCACCGAAGACCTGAACACCACTGTGACAAACCTAAAAAACCGGGCCGGCAAAGATATTTTGGTGTATGGAGGTGCCCAAATGGTGTCCTCACTCATCGCCGGGGGGCATATTGATGAGTTTTACCTTTTCGTCAATCCGATATTAATCAATAAAGGCATGCGGATTTTTGATTTGCTTAATCATCGCCAAAACTAAAGCTAATCAGCACAAAAGCCTATATTGGCGGCACCACCTGCTGCATTATGAATTGGAAAAGTGAAAAAGGCTTAAAAGGTTTTCTCTTATAGCCGGGACAAACAAATATTTAAATCTATCTATTTGGGCGATTTAGATGCTGGTTTTGGGTTCTTTAAGCTCATTTCTTTAAAAAATAGAAGGTAAAACTGGTCAGCATGCCCCCGTTCTTTTCTGGCTGCCACCTACGATTTTGTGCTCCCAATACCCTCCAAAAACTTTTTACGACCCCCTTAAAACGTTTTTAGACCCCCTAAAACTTTTTACCCCCCCTAAAACTTTTTATGACCTCCCAAAAACTTTTTAGACCCCCTAAAACTTTTTAGACCCCCCTAAAACTTTTTACGACCCCCTAAAACTTTTTATGACCCCCTTAAAACTTTCCAGGACCCCTTAAAACTTTCTACGACCCCATTTTACATTAAAATATACCCTAATACCATGAATAAACCCTCTTAAAACATCTGACAGCACCCTCAAAACTTCTAATTCTACTAACCGGAAATCGTAATAGCCACTCCTGATTCAATTGAGGATGATTTTTATTAAAATTATTCCTAAAGTTTTAATATTAAGGAAGATGTGTTAATTTCACTATTCCATTTAAAAACACAATACTACATGAAAGGTGTAAACAAAGTAATATTGGTTGGTAATCTGGGCGATGAGCCGGAAATCAAAACCTGGATAACAACGTAAAGGTGGCCAAATTTAGCCTTGCCACAAACGAAACCTACAAAGACCCCCACCGGCCATAGCCATACCCAAACCGAGTGGCACAACATAGTGCTATGGCGTGGACTGGCCGAGCTGGCCGAAAATATCTGCACAAAGGCAGCATGATTTACCTCGAAGGGAAAATAAAACCCGAAACTATGAAGACAAACAAGGCGAAAAACGCTATGTGACAGAGATAATTGGTGAAAATGTAGTGATGCTGGATAAACCTAACCAATAAAACATGAAACTATCCAGAATACTACACCGAAACGAATCGCGAATAAAATTGGAGTTTGCTTTTGACCCATCTATGACCGCCACACTCCGACAGCATATAGATGTAAAATGGAGTAAAACCCACAAAGCCTGGCATGCTCCCTACAAAAGCAGTATTGGATAAGATTCTGGAGATTTTTCCTGATGCCGTGTATGACAAAAAACATGCAGAGACCAAAATTCAAAACCAAATCAGGAAAACCAATTAAATACCACAGTTGTAAATTCACAAGCAATAAAATTGGTGGTATTACCCAAAATCATCCATATTATTTTACCAAAAAACGAAAACGATATTGCGTTTATCAGAGCGATTCAATACAGCAGATGGAACAAAAACCAGAAATGCTGGCTGGTACCCAATTTTGGCCAAAACCTTGAAAATCTCAAGAATTATTTTGGTGAAAGAGTAGGAAGCATCGAAGAAATTCATACCGAATCTATAACCATAAACCAAAAACACTATGATCGGGCAAAAATGAACTTTTAGTTGTCAGAACAGCCAACAATCGTTTAGAAATATCTGTAGATTACCACAAAGAAGTTATTCAAAAGCTCAAGCAATTTCCTTATCTAAAATACAACCCAAAAAACAAAATCTGGAGTATTCCTTACCATGAAAATATATTACTGACCTGAAATACTTAGCAGAATTCCAAAATCAAAAGTTTAATTACAAAATAGAACCGACTGATAAACTACAACCCACAAAGAGCATTATACCAAAAACAAACCATGCCTGGAAGAGTACCTTCAAAAATTAATGGAACTGAGGTACTCTGAAAGCACTTACAAAACATACCGATTGGCCTTTGAAGAATTTGTAAACTTTTATTCTGAACTATGCCTCGAAAACATAACTCAGGAACAAATAACTGAATATCTAAGATATCTTGTAAATGACCGAAAAATATCGATATCTATGCAAAACACTACCATTAACGCCATAAAGTTTTACTACGAAAAAGTATTGGGAGGAAAACGAACTTTTTATCATTTAGACAGACCACGTACCGAAAAGACCTTGCCTGAGGTAATGAGTGAGCAACAAGTGGCCGATCTTCTAAATTCTATAGATAACCTCAAGCATAAGGCCATTCTTGATGACGATTTATTCGGCCGGACTAAGAATAAGTGAAGCTATAAATCTGCGAATCTCAGATATTGACTCCAAACGAATGCAAATAAGGATAGAACAGGCCAAGGGAAAGAAAGATAGATATACACTCCTTTCGGTAAAAACAATGGGGGTCTTAAAAAAGTATTTTTTGGAGTATAAGCCTCAAAGTATGGTTGTTTGAAGGGCAAAATGGAGGTCGATATTCAGATAAAAGCATACAATTGATTTTTCATAAGGCCAAAGATGCTGCAAAAATCACTAAGAGAGTAACTGTACATACACTTAGGCATAGCTTTGGAACCCACCTACTAGAAAATGGAACTGATCTTAGATATATTCAGGCGTTACTTGGACATAGCAGTTCAAAAACGACAGAAATTTATACTCATATAACCACAAAAGGCTTTGATCAAATCGTAAGCCCATTGGATAAACTAAAAGTGAAATAAAAAATTTGGAACATAGAACTTTGAATAATATATTTGATAACAAAAAATAAAATTCAAATCACAAAAAATCTCATGAAAATATTACCGAAACTCAGCGAAACTCACAACAAGCTCATTATTAAAGTATTAATTAGAAAATCAATAAATATTTAATAACGATATTACCGAAACTATGAAAATGAGTTTCGGTAATATGCTCGTTAGCAGAAATTTTACCGAGACACCTCATAACAAAAGAACCGACAGAAAAATGGCAGAAACAGTAAACATAATTGGAGCAGGAATTGGCGGACTAACAACTGCCTTGACACTCAAACAAAAAGGACTTAATGTAAACATTTTTGAAAGTTCGGTAGAAATAAAACCTGTTGGAGCAGGAATAATTTTGGCAAACAACGCAATGCAAGTGTTTCAAAAATTAGGCATTCAAAACCAAATTGAAAAAGCAGGAAACAAAATTTCCTATATGAAAATTACAGACACACAACTCAATACTATTTCCGTAGCTGACTTAACCCAATATGAAAAAAAATATGGAGTTCATAATATTGCCATTCACAGAGGAGAATTTACAAAAAATACTTGCCAACGAAATTGGCTACGACA